>DASPHG010000001.1:0-8798 GCA_035629775.1 Thermoleophilaceae bacterium
CGAGGGCTCGGCGTTCCGCGTCCGAACGCCCAGCGGCGAGATGGACGTCGAGCTGCCGCTGCCCGGGCTCTACAACGTCTACAACGCCCTCGCGGCGATCGCCGCCGCGCAGCGCCTCGGCGTCGCCGACGATCAGATCAAGGCCGGCCTCGGCGCCGTCACCGCCGTCTTCGGGCGGGTCGAGACGATCGACGTCGATGGCCTGCCGCTGTCGATCCTGCTGGTCAAGAACCCGGCCGGCGCCAACGAGGTCCTGCGCACACTCCGCCTCGAGGCCGACCAAGCCGGCCCGATCGACCTCTGGCTCGCGCTGAACGACCGGATCGCCGACGGCCGCGACGTCTCCTGGATCTGGGACGCGGACTTCGAGCTGCTCGCGGGACGGATTCGCCGCGCTACGTGCGCGGGGACACGCGCGGAGGAGATGGCGCTGCGACTCAAGTACGCCGGGATCGACGCGGACCTCCATGTGGAGCGCGACCTCGGCCGCTCGCTCGACGCAGCGGTCGCGGCCGTCGACGGCGGGGGCCGGCTGTACGCGCTCCCCACCTACACGGCGCTGCTCGAGCTGCGCGACCTGCTCGCCGACCGGGGGCTGGCAAAGCCATGGGCCGGCTGAACGCCGTCTGGCACGACGTCGAGTGCTCGGGCTACACGGCCGACCTCGACCTGTGGCGCGAGCTCGCCCAGGACGCCGGCGGACCCGTGCTCGACCTCGGCTGCGGCACCGGCCGGGTGGCGCTCCACCTGGCCCGGGCCGGCGTCGAGGTGACCGGCATCGACAGCGACCCCGCGCTCGTGGCGGCGCTCCGGACGCGTGCGCGCGAGGAGGCGCTTCGGATCGAGGCGGTGGCCGGCGACGTGAGGTCGTTCGAGCTCGACCGTCGGTTCGCGCTCGCCATCTCCCCGATGCAGGTGGTGCAGCTCCTCGGAGGTCGAGCGGGACGCCTGCGTACGCTCACCGCCGTCCGCCGCCACCTGGAACCCGGTGCCGTGTTCGCGGCGGCCCTCGCCGACCCCTTCGACGGCTGGTCCGAGACCGAGTCGCTCCCCCCGCTCCCCGACGTCCTCGAGGCCGAGGGCTGGGTCTATTCCTCCACCCCGGTCGGGGTTCGGCGCGCGGGCGGGTCGTTCGTCATCGAGCGTCACCGCCAGGCGGTCTCGCCGACCGGCGAGATCACGGAGGAGCGGGCGGCGATCGAGCTGGACTCGGTCCGCGCGGAGGAGCTCGAGCAAGAGGCGTCCGACGCGGGCTACAGGCCCGGGGAGCGCCGCACGGTGGCCGGGACGCCCGAGTACGTGGGCAGCAGCATCGTGATGCTGGAGGCCGTATGAGCACGCTGCGGGTCTGTTCGCTCTATCCCGACCTGATGAACATCTACGCCGACCGGGGGAACATCGCCGTCCTCCGGGCGCGCTGCGAGTGGCGCGCGATCGGGTTCGAGCTGGGCGCGGCCTCGATGGGCGAGCGCGTCGATCCCGATGCGTGGGACCTCTTCTACATGGGCGGCGGGCAGGACCGCGACCAGGCCGCGGTCGCGGTGGACATGGTCGAGACGAAGCGCGACGCGCTCCACGCAGCGGCCGGCCGCGGCGCGGTCGTGCTGGCCGTCTGCGGGGGCTACCAGCTCCTGGGCCATAGCTATGCCATGGGCGACGAGGAGCTGCCGGGGGTCGGCCTGGTGGACCTGCGCACGGTCCGCGAGCCGGGGCCGCGGCTGATCGGGAACTGCGCGATCGAGGCTGACCTCGGCGCTGGACCGCGCGTCATCGCGGGCTTCGAGAACCACGGCGGGCGCACCCACCTGGGCGCCGGGGAGCGGCCGCTCGGGCGGGTCATCAAGGGCCACGGGAACAACGGGAAGGACGGGTTCGAGGGCGTCCACCGCGGCAACGTGATCGGCACCTACCTGCACGGGCCCCTCCTCCCGAAGAACGTGTGGCTGGCCGACCGCCTTGTCGAGCTCGCGCTCGGGATCGGGCTCGAGCCGCTGCCGGGCGATGCGCTCGAGGATGCGGCGCACATGAGCGCCAAGAGAGCCGCGGGGGTAGCGTAGGTCCATGGCGAGGGCATTCCTCACCGGTGGCTCGGGTTTCATCGGCGGCCACCTGATCAAGCGCCTCGTCGCCGAGGGCTGGAGCGTCAGGGCGCTCGCGCGCTCCGAGTCCTCCGCGGCGAAGGTGCGCGAGCGCGGCGCCGAGCCCGTGATGGGCGACCTGGACGACGTCGACTCGATGCGAGGGGGCGCCCAGGGCTGCAAGTACGCCTTCCACGCCGCGGCGACCCTGGGCGAGTGGGGCCGGCGTGACGACTACGTCCGCGGGAACGTGACCGGTACCGAGAACGCGCTGAAAGCGTGCCGCGACGCCCGCGTGCGGCGCTTCGTGCACGTGGGCACGGAGGCCGCGCTGCTGGACGGCCAGCCGCTCGTGAACGCCGACGAGACCGTGCCGCTGCGCCCCGACTCGCGCGCGCACTACAGCGCCACGAAGGCGATCGCGGAACGAACCGTGCTCGACGCCAACGGCGTGGGCTTCGAGACCGTCGTCGTGCGGCCCCGCCTCGTGTGGGGACCCGGTGACACGACGATCCTGCCCGCGCTCGTCGACGCTGTGCGATCCGGCCGGTTCGCCTGGATCGGCCGCGGCAACCACCTGACGTCCACGACCCACGTCGCGAACGTGGTCGAGGGTCTCGGCCTGGCCGCGACACGGGGCAGGCCGGGCCAGGCCTATTTCGTCACCGACGGCGATCCCGTCGTCTTCCGGTCGTTCGTCAACGACCTCCTTCGGACCGCAGGCGTCGACCCGCCCACGCGCAACGTCCCGCTCGGGGTCGCGCGGCCCGCCGCGGCCGTCTGCGAGGGGGTCTGGGGCGCCCTGCGCCGGAAGTCCCCTCCCCCGCTCACCCGGCTCGCCGTCTGGCTGTCGGCGCTCGAGTGCACGATCGACATCTCGAAGGCGCGTCGCGAGCTCGCCTACGAGCCGGTGAAGACGATCGCCGAGGGCATGGCCGAGCTGCGCGCGGCGTGAGCTTCGCCGCCTGACGTCAGACCAGCAGCCGGCGCGCGGCGATGCTGCCGCGGACCAGCGCCACCAGGGCGACGAGATCGCCCGCGGCGAGACCGGCGTTGTGTCGCGACACCGATCGCCATCCGCCGCGCAGCCTCATCCGCCGCCGGAGATACGGCAGCGCCCCCACGGCGGCCAGCGGCTGACGGGTCGACACGGCGGCGACGGTCGAGGCGACGGCGAGGTCGAACAGCGCGCTTTCCTTGGTCAGGAAGAACCGCAGCGGAAGGTGGTCGCGCAGCTCGGGGATCTCCCGCACGAGCGCTGGAAAGAAGCGGAGGCGCCAGCACTCCGCTACGTATCCGCGCGGGCCACGCGGGAACACGGCATGCCGGACCACCGCGTCGTCCACGAATCGCCGCCGGGCGCCCGCCCGGATGGCGCGCCAGCCAAAAACGGCGTCCTCGCCGAACGGCGCCTCGTCGATCGTCGGCCGCAGCCCTCCGGCGGCGCCGGATCGGTGAAGGAAGGGCTCGAACCCGCCCACCTTCTCCAGCAGTTCTCGCCGGACCGCCAGGTTCGCGCTTTCGAACAGCGGCGATTCGCGCCTCACCCACACGCTGCGTTCAAACGCGTGGCTGGGCCGGCGCGCCGGGAGGACCGCGCCTGTGGCGATGTCGGCCTCCGCGAGCGCGGCCGTCATCCGCGTCAACCACTCGGGGCACGGCTCGCAGTCGGCGTCAGTGAAGGCGACGAGCGGCGCCCGCGCGGCGGCCGCGCCGGCGTTTCGCCCCGCGCCGGGGCCGCCCGTGTTGTCCAGCCGAATGACCCGCGCTCCCCATGCCTCGGCCAGCTCCGGTGTGCCGTCGGTCGAGGCGTTGTCGGCGACAATCGCCTCCCACTCGCCCTCGAAGGTCGTCCGGTCGAGTGCCGCGAACAGGCGCGGGATCACGGCCGCGGCGTTGCGCGCCGGGACCACGATGGACACGTCAGGCGGTTTCGTCACATCCCGGTCGAGCCGAAGCCGCCCGCGCCGCGGGCGGTCTCGGACAGCTCCCCCACCTCGGCCGGCTCGGGCGTCTCGACCCGCACGATCACGAGCTGCGCGATTCGCTCGCCGGGCGTCACCCTGAACGCGCGGTCACGGTCCGTGTTCAGCAGCAGGACCCGGAGCTCGCCGCGATAGCCGGAGTCGATCAGGCCGGGGGTGTTCACCAGCGTTATGCCGTGCTCGGCCGCTAGCCCGGAGCGCGGCAGCACGAGCCCGGCGTGCCCGTCCGGGATGGCGACCGCGATCCCCGTGCCGACGCTCGCGCGCGCCCCGGGGTCGAGATGGGCCGCCTCGTCCGCGTAGAGGTCCATTCCCGCGTCGCCCGCGTGGGCGCGTTCGGGCACGCGCGCCGTATTGGAGAGGCGCCGGTACTCGAGCCTCACTCGCCGTGCCCGTTCACGGAGAAGCGCTCGAAGCGGGCCACGGCACCGGCCGGAACGCGTGCGCGCACGCGGACGCCCGCGGGCGTGTCCTCGCGCTCCATGTCCCCGGCCACCTCGTGCAGTTCGGACAGGCGGCTCCCCTCCTCGTACGGGACGAGCAGCTCCATCCGCTGCAGGCCCGACAGGAACTTGGCCTCGATCGCCTCGGCGAGCGGCTCGAGGCCCTCACCCGTCGCCGCTGACACCTGGGCGGCGCCGTGGTGGCGGTACTCGAGCTCGCGGCGGCGATCGGCGTCGAGCCGGTCGACCTTGTTCAGCACGAGCAGGCGCGGCTTCTCGGCCGCTCCCACCTCGACGAGGACGTCGTCCACCGCTGCCAGCATCGCGAGCAGCTCCTCCTCGGGCACCGAGGCATCCACGACGTGCAGGATCAGGTCGGCGCTCAGCGCCTCGTCGAGGGTCGCCGCGAACGCGTCGACAAGCTGGTGCGGAAGCTTGCGGATGAACCCGACGGTGTCGGTCACCAGGTAGGTGCGGCCGCTGATCTCGAACGAGCGCGTGGTCGGGTCGAGCGTGTGGAAGAGCCGTTCCGCGACCGACACGTCCGCGCCGGTCAGAGCATTCAGCAGCGTGGACTTGCCCGCGTTCGTGTACCCGGCGAGCGCGACCGTCGGCAGCGCCGCACGCTCGCGCTCGCGCCGCATGACGCCGCGCGTCGCCTTCGTGTGCTCGAGCTTGCGCCTGAGCGCCGAGATCCGGTCGCGCGCCAGCCGGCGGTCGGTCTCGATCTGGGTCTCGCCCGGGCCCCTCGTGCCGATGCCGCCGTCCATGCGGCCCGCGCCGAGACGCTCGAGGTGCGTCCACAGCCCGCGCATCCGCGCGAGGTTGTACTCGAGCTGCGCGAGCTCCACCTGGAGCTTTCCCTCCGCCGTGTGCGCGTGGTCGGCGAAGATGTCGAGGATGATGGCGGTGCGGTCGATCACCGGCACGCCGATCGCCTCCTCGAGATTGCGCTCCTGGCGCGGCAGCAGCTCGTCGTCGCAGGCGATGAGGTTGGCGCCGGCCTCCTTGGCGGCGCGCTTCAGCTCCGCCAGCTTGCCCTTGCCGAAGTAGCGGTCCGGGTCGGGCTGCGCCCGGCGCTGGCTCATCTCGCCCGACACGGCGACGCCGGCCGTGCGCAGCAGCTCGCGGAGCTCCGCGAAGTCGACCTCGTCGGGAGCGGCCCCGATGCAGAAGGCGCGCTGGCGGGCGCGCCGGTTGCGTATGCCCTCGCCGTATTCGCCCACACGTCCAGGATAGGGTCCGGGCATGCGAGTTTTCCTCACCGGGGGCACCGGTTTCATCGGCGGTCGCGTGGCCGCGAAGCTGCGCGAGCGCGGCGACGAGGTGGTCGCACTCGTCCGCTCGCCCAACAAGGCGGCCACCCTGCGCGACGCGGGCTGCGAGCTCGTCGAGGGCGATCTCACCGACCTCGCCGCGATCCGACGCGGCCTCGAGGGCGCCGACGCGTGCATCCACGCCGCCGCCGTCTACAAGGTGGGCATCCCCAAGAAGGAGCGCGCCGCGATGCACGAGTCGAACGTGACCGGCACGGAGAACGTCCTGGACGCCGCCATCGAGGCCGGCGCGAGCCGCATCCTCTACGTCTCGACGGTCGCGGTCTTCGGGAACACGAAGGAGGAGATCGTCGACGAGCGCTACAAGCGCAACGAGAGCGAGGGCTTCCTCTCCTGCTACGACGAGACGAAGTACCGCTCGCACCAGATCGCGAAGGACCGGATCGAGGGGGGCGCCCCCATCGTGATCGTCCAGCCCGGCGGTGTGTACGGCCCGGGCGACCACTCGGAGGTGGGCAACTTCATCGAGCAGACGCGCACCGGGAAGCTGCGTGCCAAGGCGTTCCCCGAGCTCGGCCTCAGCCTCGTCTACGTGGACGACGTGGCGGACGGCATCCTGCTCGCGCTCGAGAAGGGAAAGACCGGCGAGTCGTATGTCCTCGGCGGCGAGATCGCGCGCATGGACGACGTCATCACGAAGACGGCGGAGCTGTCGGGGAGAAAGCCGCCGCGCGCGACGCTCCCGGTGCCGCTGATGAAGCTGTCAGCGCCGCTCGGCCCGGTTCTCGGGCCGATCATGGGCTTCCCGCCGAACTTCACCGAGGCGATCAGGACCTCGGACGGCGTGACGTTCTGGGCCCGACACGACAAGGCGACGCGAGAGTTGGGCTACAGCCCGCGCGACCTGGAGACCGGCCTCAGGCAGACGCTCGACGCCGCCGCCTAGAGCGGCACGCGGGCAACCGGGGGAAGCACGCCCTCCGTCGTGAAGGGGCGCACAGGGCCCGAGCCGGGGAGCACGACCACGCCCTCCTCGGGATCCCCCATCCACCGGGCATGTCCGACGGCGAACCGGTGCGCGCAGACGGCCGCCCCCGCGGCCTCGATCTCGTCGATGCGCCGGTGCCACAGGTCGCCCCCCTCGTCGAGCACGCGGTTGTCGAGCAGCTCCTGTATGCGCCGCTGGACCCCGAGCGGGTGGCGGCGGGCCGGTACGCGCCGGCCCTGGAGGGCGCTGAACACCGCCTCGGCGTTCGTCTCGAAGACACGCGCGACCTGGAATGCGCCGTCGGGCACGTTTCCCTCGCTGGCATCGGAGTCGGGCTCGAAGATCCCGAGCCCCTCCAGCGCGTCGAACATCGCGCCGCCCTCCGGGTTGAACGGCAACGGGGCCATCCCGATCCGGGCGAGGTTCTCGTCGCACACCCGTGGCGCGCCGGAGCGGCGGGCGCGGCCGCTCGGGGCGGCGATCGCCACCACCACGTCCTCGCCGAACGAGCGGACCGCGGTGGTCACGGCGGCCACGTCGCCGGGCTCGTAGAAGCGCGCCTCGAGGCGGACGGGCGGCTCGTCGGTCCGCACCTCGCGCAGGACGCACAGGTGGTGCGCGCCCGGCCCCACCTCGATGCCGCAGTAGTCCATGGTCTCCTAGCTGGACAGGCTCGACCGGAGCCGCTCGACGGCCTCCGTGAGCCGCTCGTCGGCCACGGTCAGCGAGATCCGGAAGAAGCCCTCCCCGTTCGGGCCGTACGCACCGCCGGGCGAGACGACGACGCCCGACTCGTCCAGGACGTGCTCCGCATATGACGCCGAGTCGTAGCCCTCCGGGACGGGCGCCCAGATGTAGATCGTTCCCTTCGGGGGGGCCACGTCCACCCCGATCTCGCGGAGGGCGTCGCAAACCAGGTCGCGCCGGCGCTGGTAGATCGCCGACATCTCGCGCGCGACCTCGTCGCCCCGCTCGAGGGTCGCGGCGGCGGCCAACTGGACCGCTTCGAACATGCCGGAGTCGATGTTCGTCTTGAGCTTCCAGTAGGCCTCGACGGCATCGGCGTTGCCAACGATCGCCGCGGTCCGCCAACCGGTCATGTTGTAGCCCTTCGACAGCGAGAAGACCTCGACGCCCACATCCTTCGCACCCGGCGTGGCGAGGAAGCTCGGCGCGACGTACCCGTCGAAGGTCGTCTCCGTGTAGGAGGCGTCGTGGACGATCAAGACGTCGTTCGCGCGTCCGAACTCGACGGCCTGCTCGAACAGCCCGTCCGGCGCAATCGCACCGGTGGGGTTGTTCGGGTAGTTCAGGAACATGAGGCGCGCCCGCTCGCGCGCGCCTGCGTCGATCGCGTCGAGGTCCGGCGCGAAACCGCGCTCGGGCAACAGCGGCATCAGCACCGGCTCGCCGCCCACCAACAGCGGGCCGCCGGTGTAGACCGGGTAGCCCGGGTCGGCCGCGAGCGCGACGTCGCCCGCGTCGAGGAAGGCCAGGTTCAGGTTGAACACGCACTCCTTCGCCCCGAGCGCGGGCACGATCTCGGTGGCCGGGTCGAGCGTGACGCCGAAGCGGCGCTCGTAGAACGCGGCGAGCGCGTCCCGGAACTCGGCTCGGCCGCGGTTCGACGGGTACTGGTGCGTGCCGGGGTCCTTCACGGCCTCGATCAGCGCATCGACCACCACCTGCGGCGTCGGCGTATCCGGGTCGCCGATTCCCAGGCTGATCACATCGACTCCGGCCGCCTTCTTCTCGGCGATCTTGCGCTCGAGCTCGGCGAAGAGGTACGGGGGGATGCGGTCGAGCCGCTCGCTTTGCTTCATCAGGCGTTCTTCAGCTCCTCGGTCAGTTCTTCGGACAGCTCGGCCGTGTAGACGTGGCGCGCCCATCCGCTCAGGTTCACGTGCAGGTCCTCTCCCACCTCGACCTCCAAATCGCCCCCGTCCAGACGCACGGTGGCCGGGCTGTCGAGGCCTCGCAGGATGGCCGCCACGGCCGCGCCGACCGCGCCCGTGCCCGAGGACATG
>DASPHG010000002.1:0-3575 GCA_035629775.1 Thermoleophilaceae bacterium
CACGCGTTCTTCAAGACCCGCATGCGCGACGAGGGCGCGATGTTCGGCGGCGAGGTCTCCGGCCACTACTACTTCCGCGACTTCTACTGCGCCGACAGCGGCACGATCCCGGCGCTGCTGATCCTCGAGCTGCTCAGCGCCGAGGACGTCAAGCTGTCGACGCTGCTGGACCGCTACCGCTCGACGTACTTCATCTCGGGCGAGATCAACTCGACCGTCGAGGACGGGCCGGCCAAGCTCGCCGCGATCGAAGAGCGCTACGCGGACGCGGAGATCGGCCATCTCGACGGCGTCTCGGTCGACTACGCCGACTGGCACTTCAACGTGCGCACCTCGAACACCGAGCCGCTCATGCGCCTCTGCCTGGAGTCGCTGGTCTCCGTGGAGGACATGGAGCGCCGGCGCGACGAGGTGCTCGACATCATCCGCTCGTGAAGGTCGCCGGGGCCGCGGACGCCGCGCTCGCCCGGGCCGCCGACGCGGGCATCCACTGCCTGCCGGTCCCGACGCCGTTTCGCATCGGCCGGGTCAACACCTACCTCATCGACGACGACCCGCTGACGCTCGTCGACAGCGGCCCGAACTCCGGGACCGCGCTGGACGCGCTGGAGCGCGCGCTCGCCGCGCACGGGCGCCGCGTCGAGGACCTCGGGCTGATCGTCATCTCCCATCAGCACATCGACCACCTCGGGCTCGTCGCGATCCTCGCCCGGCGCTCGGGCGCGGACGTCGCCGCGCTGGACCTGCTCGCGCCGTGGGTCGAGCACTGGAGCGAGGCGATGGACGCCGACGACGCGTTCGCCGAGCGCATCATGGCCGAGCACGGCATCCCGGAGGACGTGCGCCATGCGCTGATCGGGGTCTCGCAGAGCTACCGCGGCTGGGGCGCGGCGGCGACCGTCACACGGCCGCTCGCCGCGGGAGCGCAGCTGCGCCTGCGCGACCGCACGCTGCGGGTCCACCACCGTCCCGGCCACTCGCCGTCGGACACGATCTTCCACGACGAGGCGCGGGGCATCGTGCTCGGCGCCGACCACCTCATCGCGCACATCTCGTCCAACCCGCTCATCTCGCGCCCGCTCACGGCCGCCAGCGTGCAGGACGCCGACGGTGGCGGCGGCGGCGGCGAGACGGCCGAGCGCCCGCACGCCCTGGAGATCTACATGCGGTCGCTGCGCGCGACGCGGGCGATGGAGCGGGTCGACCTCGTCCTCGCCGGCCACGGCGAGCCGGTGACCGACCACGTCGCGCTCATCGACGAGCGCTTCCGGCTGTACGCCCGGCGGGCGGAGAAGATCCGGGGCCTGATCGCCGCGGACGGCCCGCTGACGGCCTACGAGATCGCGCAGTCGCTGTGGGGCAACGTCGCGGTCACGCAGGCCTACCTGACGCTGTCAGAGGTGCTCGGGCACGTCGACCTGCTCGTCACGGACGGGCAGGTGGTCGAGCAGCGCGACGGCGGCGTGGTGCGCTTCGCCGCCGCCGGCTGACCGGCTCAGGTGTTCTGCTGGTAGACGTGGACGACCTTCTTGGAACCGCTCTTGCAGGTGACCCGCGCGTTGAACTCCGTGGGGATCGAGAGGTCCGGGTCGCGGTACTCGGTGCAGCGCAGGCCGCGAATCGTCCTGCCGTTGCAGCTGGCCTTCTTGCTGCTCTTCCTCATCCGGCACTCGTAGTAGGCGTAGACGACCTTCTTGCCTTCGGAGCAGCTGCGGTTCGTCACCCGCAGCTTGCTGAAGTAGCCGCCGCTCAGCCCGGATTTGCGCGCGGGAGAGGCGCAGGACTTGCTGGCGGCGAGGCTCGATTGGGCGCTGGCGAGACCCGCGACCAGCAGGCAGGCGGTCAGGGCGAGGGTCATGAGAAAACGGGGATTGCGGACCAGCGTCATTGCTTCTCCTTCGCGGGGGGTCTGGTGAAAAGCTATCGAGAGGTGGTGGGCCCACGCGTCGGGCCGAACGGCCATGATGTCGGATCGTGAACGCCGCCGGACGCTTCCTCAGACTCTTCTCATTGGTGCTGATCGCGCTCGTTGCCCCGGCCACGAGCGTTGCCGCGACACCTGACCGCGACCCCCGGCCGCACGTCGACGCCGTCGACGCGGCCGAAAGTCCGCTGGACATGGTCTCGGTGGCGTTCGGCCAGCGCGGGACCGACCTCATCCTGCGCATCACGACGGCAGCCGACTGGGCGACGTCGCAGTTGGGCTCGCCCGAGGGCGGTTCGCTGTGCGTCAAGCTCTTCTACGGCAAGCTGCCCACGCCGCGCTCGCGCCTGTGCTTCTTCGACCGCGGCGGCGAGGAGGGCCCGGGGCTCGCGTTCTCCCGGCTTGACCCCTTCAACAACGTCGTCGAGCACGCGGGCGTCGACGCCAACGTCCGCAGGACCGACGGACGCTCGATCCAGGCGATCTTCGATCCGCCGATGGTCAAGCTCGGTCAGGGGCGGTATTCCTGGCAGGCCCAGTCGGACTGGGCGTGCGCCGAGCCGGCCGCGTGCAGCGACCTCTCACCGGACAACGGGAACGTCATCGCCCAGATCAAGCCGCTCGCCGAGCCCGCCTGCTTCGGCGCGGCGGCCCGCAATCCCCGCTACCGCTGCAGCAACCCGGGCCTGCGGCTCGCGGTCGTGCCGACTCCGGCGCAGGCGGAGCTGTCGCCCAATGCGCGCTGCCAGCGGGTCTCGTTCCAGGTGCCGTCAACCTGCGAGTTCGGGGTCCGGCCGGGGCTCGCCCATCGCTCGGTCGCGCTCGTCGGCGACAGCCATGCGACGCACTGGCGCGGCGGCCTGGAGGTCGTCGCGCGGACCCGCGGGTGGCGCGGCTACTCGCTCACGCGCGCGGGCTGCCCGCTCTCCACCGCTCCGCCTGACACCAACCGCGCCAGCCGCGCCAGCTGCGCGGACTGGCGACGCGCCGTCTTCGCCTGGTTTCGCCGCCATCCGGAGGTGCGCACCGTGTTCGTCTCGCAGCTCGCGGGGCTGGACGTCCGCGCCCCGGCCGGCCGCAACCGCCGCGAGTACGAGATCCAGGGCTTCATCAGCGCGTGGCGCCGGCTGCCGAGCACGGTGCGCCAGATATTCGTCCTGCGCGACACGCCGGTCACCTCCGAGAACAGCTCGTCGTGCGTGGAGGCCGCGATGAGGCGGTCGCGTCCGGCGGGGACGGCGTGCGCGATCTCGCGCGGTCGCGCGCTGCGTCGCGACCCCGCCGCGATCGCCGCGCGACGACGCGGCACGGGGCGCGTGCACGTCGTCGACCTGACGCGGTTCATGTGCAGCCCGAGGCTCTGCTTCCCGGTCGTCGGCGGCGTGCTCGTGCACAAGGACAACACGCACATCACCAACCTCTTCTCGACGACGCTCGGGCCGTTCGTCAACCGCGGCGTGAGCGGCCTGCTCGGCTAGGCCGCCGGCTTGCGGGCCTCGATCTCGGCGCCCGTGTAGAGCGACTTGAGCTTGAGCTTGCCGAAGCGCTCGTCGAGCGGATAGCCCATCCGCGCGACGAGGAAGAGCGCCTTGTTCAGCGGGCGCACCCAGCGGCGATGGTCGGTGCGCGGCAGCACGAAGTGCACGAGGTT
>DASPHG010000003.1:0-2938 GCA_035629775.1 Thermoleophilaceae bacterium
AAGATCAAGCGCACGCGCTACTTCGTGCCGGCCGACGTCATGCGCGACGCGGTCGAGCTCGAGAAGGCGACCGCGTTCGTGACCGCCGCGCGCAACGCGGGCGTCTCGACCCTGATCCACGTCTCGACCGCGGACCTGCGCAGCAAGCGCGGCGCGATCGTCTCGGCCTCGCGCTACCGCACCGACGTCGCCAAGCTCGTCAAGCACTTCCGCGCGCTCGGCGTGCGCGACTTCGGCGCCTGGAACGAGGTCAACCACAAGACGCAGGAGACCTGGAACCGCGTCGGCAACGCCGTCTCGTACTTCAAGAGCATGTACAGCGCGGTGCGCGCGCGCTGCAGGTCGTGCGCCGTCGTGGGCCTCGACATGCTCGACCAGGTCGGCTCGGACCGTTACATCCGCTCGTTCTACGCGCGGCTGAGCCCGACGTGGCGCAAGCGCCTGACGATCGTCGGCATCCACAACTACTCCGACGTCAACCGCAGCCGCTCGACCGGCACCGCGAAGGTCATCAACACGGTCCGCAAGTACAACAAGCGCGCGAAGTTCTGGTTCACGGAGACCGGCGCGCTCGCGAGCTTCGGCAAGTCGTTTCGGTATTCCGAGTCACGCCAGGCGTCGCGGATGAAGAACATGTTCACGTACGCCAGCCGCTACAAGGCCCGCGGCGTGGATCGCGTGTACTCCTACAACTTCTTCGGCATCGAGACCGGGTCGCAGTGCGGCAGCACCTGCGGGTTCGACGCGGGTCTCGTCAACGCCGACGGCACGCCGCGGCCGGTCTTCACCGTCTTCAAGCAGAAGCTCAGGTCCTACTCGCGCTGAGCGGCCGCGCGGGCGTCAGTCCGCCGGCGGATCGGCCAGCGGCAGCAGCGGGCCGAGTCCCGAGATCTCCAGCACGCGCTCGATCTGGTGCGGACCGCGCCAGATCGACAGCGTCGTGCCGGCCTGCTGGGTCCGCTGGCTGGCCTGTGCGAGCGTCCGCAGGCCGGTGGAATCCATGAACGTCAGCTCGCGCAGATCGAGGACGAGCTCGGGGACGGCCTGGGAGGTCGCCTCGGAGATCGCCTCCTCGAGCTGCGGCGACGTGACGATGTCCAGTTCGCCGCACGGCACGATCTGCATCCGGCCCTTGTCGCGGACGACGCGCAGATCGAAGGAGGGGACCGTCATCTCACGCGCGCGCCGTCGGCACCGATCACAGACCTGGCGGGTGCCGGGCGACGAACCCGCCGGTGCCGCGCATGTCGCTCTGCCAGCGCGAGCCGGTCTTGCGGTTGCCGCTCGTGTCGAAGCGCACCCCGGCGACGACCATGAACACGTGCCCCGGGTTTGAGTAGATCGTGATCCACTTCCCCTTGCCGGGCTTGCCCCAGCCCATCAGCGCGCCGGACGCCTGCGGGCCGGCGAGGAGCCCGGCGTTGGCCAGCGCGAAGGACACCGAGCCCGAGCAGTCATAGCCATGGTCGAGCCACTTGCCATGGCCGCCGCCCCACTTGTAGGGCGTGCGGGCGATCTGGTTACCGGCCTCGATGATGAGGCGGACCTCCTCGGGGGCCTCGATCGGCGGCAGCGCGATGCCGTTCTTGAGCACGTCGGCGTTGGAGATCGCGGCGTCGCTCGTCGGGCCGTTGCCCTGCTTGCTGAGCTTGGGCAGTGGCGCCGATCCGCCCGCGGCGGGCGCCGGCTCGGCCGCGTCCGAGCTCGCGAGGCTCGCGGCCTCGGCGCTCTCGCCGGCGACGGGCTCGACGGCCTTGGCGCGCGGATTGCGCGTCGGCAGCGGCTCGATCGCGACCTCCGACGCGCTGGCGCTGGTCGCTCCGTCGGTCCCGCCGCACGAGGACAGCGCGATCGGAGATCCGACGAGGACGGCCAGGACCAGCCCAGAGGACAACGTACGACGGCAAGGCACGTCTCCCAGTATGCCGATCGGCGCGCGGAGGTGATCCATGTTTGGCCGAACGGAGGGCGGGCAAACAGGTCTCGATGACGCCGCAGGATCCCGCCGCTGTCCGCCAGCATCTCGACCTGCTGCGCATCGAGCACGATCTCGCGGTCGCGATCGGGCTCGACAGCGACCCCGCCTACATGGCCGATCTGAAGCATCAGCTCGCGACGTACGAGGCGGCCTGGGTCGGCGCGGCGGTGACGGAGATCGCCGTCAGCCGGGCCGAGCAGCAGGGCCGCCCGCAGGGCTGAGCGCCGGCTCGCCGCTCCCGGCCCCGCTCCCGCGCTCGTCGCGCTGGGCGCGAAAGCCGCGCAGACGCAGCGAGTTGGCGACGACGAAGACGCTCGACGCGGCCATCGCCACCCCGGCGATCATCGGGTTGAGCAGTCCGGCCGCGGCGAGCGGCAGCGCGGCGACGTTGTAGGCGAAGGCCCAGAAGAGGTTGGACTTGATGGTGCGCAGGGTGCGCCGCGAGAGCCGCAGGGCGTCGGCGGCGAGCCGCAGATCGCCGGCGACGAGCGTGATGTCAGAGGCCTCGATCGCGACGTCCGTGCCGGTCCCGATCGCCATCCCGAGGTCCGCCTGGGCGAGCGCGGGGGCGTCGTTGACGCCGTCGCCGACCATCGCGACGACGCGGCCTTCGTCCTGCAGGCGCTTGACGACGTCGGCCTTCTCGGCGGGGAGCACCTCCGCGATGACGTCGTCGGCCCCGATGCGCTGCGCCACGGACGCGGCCGTCGCGGCGGTGTCGCCGGTCAGCAGGATCGTGCGCAGCCCCAGCTCGCGCAGCCGTCGCACGGCTTCGCGCGAGGTGGGCCGGACGCTGTCGGCGACGACGAACAGCGCCCGCGCCGCGCCGTCCCAGCTGGCGGCGATCGCCGTGCGGCCCTCGGCCTCGGCCGCGATGCGCGCACGCTCGAGCTCCGGCGGCAGCGCGAGCGCGGGGTCGGCGCTCTTCAGCAGCGCCGGGCGCCCCGCGATGATCGCGCG
>DASPHG010000004.1:0-27603 GCA_035629775.1 Thermoleophilaceae bacterium
CGCTCCACCGCCTGTTCGGAGCCGGCCTTGACCGTGTACTCGCCGGGCTCGAGCGTGCGTTGGATCGTGGCGGTGTCAAGCGGGTTGATCGGACTGCTCTGCTCGCGAATCGTGCCTCCGCCGGCGCTCTCCAGAGTGATCGAGTGAGGCTGCTCGGTCTGGTTGGACACCGTGATCACGACGGGACCCGCACCGAGCTTGTCGGGCGAGATCGTGACCTTCTCGTCTGTGATCACGCCGGTCAGCTGCACCGGCGTGGGCGGACGCGGTTCGTTCTCGAAATCGTCCTCCCCGCAACCGGCAAACAGCAGCATGGCGGCGCACATCGCCCCCAATGCCCCAGCGCGTATCCGTCGCGTCATCCTGGTGCGCTCCATCCCTCGGGCGCGAACCCTAACCGAACCAGACCGATTCACGCGAGGCTACGAGGCCGTCGACCTCCCGTTGGATCGCGCCGCGGATCCGTTCGGAGATCGATTGGACGAGTGCGACGTCGTCGGCGTCGTCGGGCTCGTATCCGCTCATGTCGACCGGCTCGAGAAAGCGAATCTTGAACTTGGCCGGCAGGTACATCGCTCCCGCGGCGAGTCCGAAATGCGGGAACGCATGGTTTATCGGGAAGTAGATGAGCCCGGTGAGCCGTTGGAGCAGCGGGACGTGGGCGAAGATGGGCATCGCCTCCTCGGCCCCGACGACGGCGATCGGGACGATCGGGACCCGCGCGCGCATCGCCGTCCGCACGAATCCGCCGCGGCCGAAACGGCGCAGCCTGTATCGCTGCCAGTAGAGCTTGCGCGACCCCTTCTGACCTTCGGGGAAAACGAGCGCCAGGCGGCCCTCGTCGCGCAGCAGCCGCTGCGCGTTCGCGGGGTGGGCGGCAACCAGGCCGATCTTGTTCGCGAGCATTCCCACCCCGGGGTAGCCCTTGAACCAGTGTTCGCCGAGCATGTACACGGGCCGCGGGTGCGGGTGCTCGGTACGGATGCCCTGCATGATCATCGGCGCGTCGGGAGGGAGCGCGCCAGAGTGGTTCGCCACGAGCAGCGCGCCCCCGGTGTCGGGCACGTTCTCGACGTTCTGCAGCTCGACCCGGAACCAGTAGCGGTAGTAGAAGTTGAGGATCGGGTCGGCCAGCTGGAACGTCGCCTCGTCCCGGCCCCAGTCGTCGATTTGGCGCCCCGGCTCGGGCGCCGGCAGGAGGCGGCTCAGCGTGCGCGGGTCCGGCTCGTCCGCTCCGTTCGCGTCCGCAGACGTGTCGGGCAGGCCGAGCGCGTCGGCACGCGGGTCGAAGCCTTCGTCGGCCACGCCGCCCACGAGCGGGCTGCCCGCGCCGAGCCGCGGGCGGCGGCCGAACGGGCTACGTCCGGCGCGTTCGGGCTCCTGCGCCGGGTCGGCCACGCCGCAATCGTATGCGGCTAGGCCCCCGGACCGACGCGGCGGGACCGGCGCTCGCGGTTCCCTTGGGGATCCTCGAGCACGAGCGCGAGACGCGCCCGGCGCCTGTTGCCCATCGGCATCCGTAGGACGCGCGTGTCACCGGCCTCGAGAATCCCGCGCCGGCTCGCAATGGGCTCCCCGCGTGCGAGGAGCCGGGTCGTCCAGCGCAGGCGCTCGCCGTCGCGTGAGTCCAGCGCGAACCGGACCGCGCCGTTCGCGGCCGACAGCACGCGCAGCTTCGCTCGCGGCGGCCGCTCCACGGTGGTGAAGGACCATGCCTCTGCCGCCAGCGGGTTGGCGGAGCTGTCGACGATCGCGTCGCTCAGGCGAACGGTGTACCGGGTGGCGTCTGCGAGCGGAACGTTCGGCTCGAGTCGAGCCGTCCGCGAGCCGCGGCTGTGGCTGACGATCGAAGGCAGGATCCGCCCGTTCGGAGCCTGGAGCGTGAACGTGCGGTCGCTCACGTCCACCACCGGGCCGTCGAAGGTGACCTTGACCGCGCGGCGGTTGCCCACGCGCGTCGCGTCGGGAGCGGGGGAGCGCTTGGCGACGGCGGGTCCGGTGAGGTCGGTCGTGAGCGAAGCGGGCACCCGGATGCGGTCGCGCCCCCAGCTCCAGTCGTCGCCGACGAAGCCGTTGTGGCGAATGTCGGCGTTCACGAGCACGGCGGTCACCCGGCCACCGGACGCGAAGTAGTCCTGCGGCGAGTCGAGCGTCACGCCCGCGGTGCCGCCGGCGGGGAGCTCGACCAGCTCGGTGGTCACCTGGCCCGCGTCCGCGGGGCCTTCGCGGGCGACGAGCGCGATCGCCCCGCGCGTATTGAGTGGGAACGACGCCGCGAACCGGATCTGGGGGGCATCCGTCGCGGGCACGTCGTAGAGCGCGAAGGTCATGTGGTCGAGCTTGGGCGTGACGCCGGCGCCATCCACCGCGATCTGGGCGCGCCGCTCGACGTCAGGCAGCTCGTCGGCGTCGGGGAAGCCCGCGTTCGGCAGCTGCCATTCGGTGACCGCAGCCGCGAACTGGGCGAACTCGGAGGAGATCCCCCTGCCGCCGGCGTCCTGGATCGCCGAGTTGTAGGCGTGCGTGCTCGGCCGGCTGAGGCCATCCGAGAGCTCCCAGGTGGTCCGCAGCAGCTCGTCGCCGTACCGCGTGCCGAGGAAGTGGTTCCAGATCGCGGTGCCGTAGGGCTTGGCGTTCCGCGGTTGGTCGCGCTGGTCGTCGGACGCGGTGAGCGGTACCTCGGTCAGGTTCGCCCAGCCGGGCCCGCGCGATCCGTCGCGGACGTAGCGGAGCCAGTCCTCGAGCGTCGGGTACATCAGCTCCTCGATCCACGTGGCGCTCGACTCGTAGTGCCAGCCGTCGGCAGTCACGTCGTAGCCGTACTGGAGGACGTGCGCGTACTCGTGCGCGAGCGTGACGCGCAGCGCATCCATCGCCGAGATCGCGGTCCCGAAGTCGTCGGCGCTGTAGTCGTCGTCGATCACGAGGAAGGACGACTGCGACTGGCCGCCGCCGCCGTCGGACTGGGCGTAGCCGAAGAGCAGGTCCTTGCCGACGTCGTCGAGGTAGATGTCGACTCGGTCGTCGCCGCCTGCGTCGTCGGCGGGCGGTTCGCGCCAGCCGAGCGTGCCGGTGTGGAAGTCATGGACAGCCTGTGCCTCGGCGAGCACGAGCGCGGTCGTCAGAACACCGCCCGCCGTCCCGTGCACGCAGAAGTCGTCCGCGCAGATTCGCGTGCCACCGACCTCGGGCCGGTCGAGCTGTTGCGCCGCCCGCGCGCGCTCCTCGCCGCGCAGGTGGCGGAAGCCGAGGGTCAGGTCGCGGAGCGCCTCGGTCAGCTCCCGGCCGGTGCGCACGCCCTCACCGCGGCGCAGGTCGAGCACCTCCTCGAGGGCGGCCTCGGCGCGGACCTGTGCGGCCGCCTGGGCACGCGGCGATTCGGCGTGGACCGGGCCCGCGAGCGACGCGAGCACGAGCGCGGCAGGCAGGACGAATCGAAGCACGTAGCCCATACGAGGTACTCGTCGGCCGCGGGGGCCCGCGCCTTGAGCCGAATTTCGTCGAGTGTCGTCTCAGCGCCCGCTACGGGCGTTCAGGCGACACTCAGCGTTCGAACGGGAGCTCGACCAGCTCGGCCGTCGTGCCGTTCACCTGGACCGTGTCGCCCGGGGCGGCCTCGCGGCGTACGATCGCGAGCGCGATCGGGCCGAGGGTGGGGGAGACGGTGGTGGAGCCGACGCGGCCGACCTCGCGCTCGCCGAGCCGGATCGGCTCGCCCCGATCCACTGGCTCGGCCAAGCGCAGGCCGCGCAGGTGGCGATTCGGCTTGCCCTTGTAGTAGAGCCGCGCGACCGTCTCCTGCCCGACGTAGCAGCCCTTCGTGAACGAGACCGCGCGCTCGTTCAGGCCGGCCTCCTGGGGGATCGTGTCGCCGTCCATCTCGTAGCCGAAGCGCGGTATCCCGCGCTCGATCCGGACGCGCTCGGCGTCCTCCTCGCCCGCGGTCGCGTCCGGCAGGTCGTGGCCGATGATGTCCACGCCGGCGTACGTGCGCACGTAGATTCCGCGCGGCCCTTCGACCCAGGCGTGCTCCTCGGCCGGAGGGAGCGCCTCGAGCGCGTGGTCGTCTCCGATCACGGACACGATCCGCTCGTCCGCCCGCTCCCAGGTCACGGCGCGCCCCAGGCTGTACGTCTCGACCGTCCGCAGGAGCGCTTCGTCGGCGCCCGGCTCCGTGTCGATCCAGATCCAGTCCGGGCCGCGCAGGACCCGCATGTCGAGGCGCATCTTCCCCTTGTGGTTGAGGAGCGCCGCGTAGCAGCCCTGCCCGGGCGCGAGCGATTCGACGTCGTTCGTCACCTGGCCCTGGAGGAACTCGGCGGCCTCCGCGCCCCCGAGCCGGAGCCTTCCGCGCGCGCTGCGATCGACGATCATGTCCCTAGTGTAGATTTAGGCCAGGCTAAACCTGATGTTGTCCCGGCGAAAATTTCTCTGCAGGCTCCCGCTGGTGGCAGGTGCGTTCCCCGCCGCGCAGGCCCTGGCCGCCGAGTCGGAGCACGCAGGCCACCTAACCACGGGGCCTGGCCCCGTGGTTAGCGGTGCCGGCCACGCCCACCTTGGCGCGGTCGGCACGGTGGACCCGGCCGTCAACGGCTTCGACCCGCAGGCGATCCTGCGCGACTTCGACGAGGGCCGCGTGCGCGGGGGCGTGCGCGAGTGGGAGCTGGTGGCCGACGAGAAGGAGATCGAGGTCGCGCCCGGCGTCAAGTACGCGGCCTGGGCCTACAACGGGCGCGTGCCTGGCCCGACTCTGAGGGCACGCGAGGGCGAGCGCCTGCGGATCCGGTTCGCGAACGCCTCGAGCCACGCACACACGATCCACTTCCACGGTATCCACACGGCTCGCATGGACGGGGTCCCGGGGATCGGGGCCGGCAACGTCGAGCCGGGCGGCGAGGCCGTCTACGAGTTCCACGCCGAGCCGTTCGGCCTCCACCTCTACCACTGCCACACCACTCCGCTCGCCGACCACATCGCAAAGGGGCTGTACGGGGCGTTCATCATCGACCCGAAGCAGGGTCGCCCGAACGCGGACGAGCTCGTGATGGTCATGAACGGGTTCGACACGAACTTCGACCGCGCGAACGAGGTCTACGCGGTCAACACGGTCGCCTTCGCGTACCAGAACGAGCCGGTTCGGGTCCGGCGCGGCGAGCTGGTGCGGATCTATCTCGTGAACGCGCTCGAGTTCGATCTCATGAACTCGTTTCACGTCCATGCGAACTTCTTCGACTACTACCCGACCGGAACGTCGCTCGAGCCGACCGAGCTGACCGACACCGTGATCCAGGGCCAGGGCCAGCGCGGGATCCTGGAGCTGCGCTTTCCGTACGAGGGGAAGTACATGTTCCACGCCCACGTGTCCGAATTTGCGGAGCTCGGCTGGATGGGCTTCTTCGAGGTCGTCTGATGGCTGCAAACCTGCGCGCTCCTGCGTCCTCGGCCCTCGGCTTGGCCCACCAAGCCTTCGGACCTGCGTCCTTGGGTCGCTTGGTTTTCGCGTTCAGACGACCTCGAAATCGAGGTCTTTCGTAATGGAGGCGCGCACGGCGACCGCGTCGCCCATCCCCGGCTGGCTCGCGGCCCTCCTGCCGCTCGCGCTGCTCGGGGCGGCGATCGCCGCGTTCGTCGCCCTGGACGCCCCCGGTCTCGAGCGCAACGGCGTGCCGGTCGAGGAGGTCGCGGTCGAGCGGACCGAGCTGCGGCCGGGTGAGATCGAGCTCCACGTGCGCAACGACGGCCCGGACTCGGTTCGGATCGTCCAGGCGATCGTGAATGACGGGTTCGCCGCCTTTGAGCAGGACGACGCGGAGCTCGGCCGCCTCGACACCGGTCGCGTGACCGTCACCTATCCGTGGATCGAGGGCGAGGCGTACGAGATCGCGCTCCTCACCTCGACCGGCGGGACCGTCGGCGCGTCCGTCGAGGTGGCGGCGGAGACCCCCGAGGCGGACTCGGGCTTCTACGGCCTGATGGGCCTGATCGGCCTGTACGTCGGGATCATCCCGGTGGCGATCGGGATGCTCTGGCTGCCGTGGATGCGCACGCTCGACCGCCGCTGGCTCGCGTTTCTGCTCGCGCTCACGGTCGGGCTGCTCGTCTTCCTCGGCATCGACGCCGCGCTCGAGGGCCTCGAGCTGGGCGCGGCCGGGGCCGAGTCGCTCGGCGGCGAGGTGCTGATGTGGCTCGGGGCGGCGCTCGCCTACCTGGTGCTCGCCGGCGTGGACGGCTGGCTCGGGCGCCGCGGCCAATCGGGCGAGCACGTCGCGCTGCTCGTGGCCGTCGGCATCGGCCTTCACAACCTCGGCGAGGGGCTTGCGATCGGCTCCGCCTACGCGGTTGGCTCGCTCGCGCTCGGCGCCTCGCTCGTGGTCGGCTTCGCGATCCACAACACGACCGAGGGTCTCGCGATCGTCGCACCGGTCGCGCAGCGGAAGCCGCGCGTCGGCCGGCTCGTGCTGCTCGGCCTGATCGCCGGCGCGCCCGCGATCCTGGGCGCGTGGATCGGCGCCTCCGCGTTCGATCCCAGCCTGGCGGCGTTCATGTTCGGCCTCGGCGTCGGCGCGATCGCCCGTGTGGTGGTGCAGATCGCGCCGCAGATCCGCGACCGGTCCGGGCGCCTTCTGCATCCGCTGGCCGCCGCCGGCCTGGCGGCCGGGCTGCTCCTCATGTACGTGACCGGCCTACTGATCTCGGTGTGAACGTGGACAGCGAGATCTCACACGCGGTCCAGGACTACGCGAAGGCGATCTACTCGCTGTCGCGCCGCGGTGAGGAGGCCGTGACCACCTCGGCGCTTGCCGAACGCCTGCGCGTGTCGCCGGCGTCCGCGTCGGCGATGGGGAAGCGCCTCGCCGATCTTGGACTCGTGAGCCACGAGCCCTACCGCGGCGTCCGGCTGACCGAGTCCGGCGAGAAGCTCGCGCTCGAGGTGATCCGCCACCACCGGCTGATCGAGCTCTACCTGGCGGAGGCGCTCGGGATGCCCTGGGACCGCGTCCACGACGAGGCCGAGGTGCTCGAGCACGCGATCTCGGACGAGCTCTCGGAGTTGATCGCCGCCAAGCTCGGCGATCCCACCCATGACCCGCATGGTGATCCGATCCCCACGCGGGACGGACGGATCGAGGAGACGGCCACGCGCTCGCTCGCCGAGGGGGTTCCCGGTGAGCTGGTCGTGCTGACGCGCGTGTCGGATTCGGACCCGGAGATGCTGCGGTACCTGGGCGATCGCGGGATCGAGCCGGGGACGCCACTCGAGGTGGTCGGGCGCGAGCCCTTCGGCGGCCCGATCAACGTTCGGGTCGGGAAGCGCGAGCTCCCGCTCGGGATCGGGCTGGCGCGCGCGATGCGGGTTCGGTAGCGGGCTAGGCGCTCTGCGCGACGATCGCGATCAAGGCGAAGGCGAAGCCGAGGCCGGTCGCGTCGAGGAGAAGGCGGGTGCGGCGGTTCATGACGAGCATCTGCATGTTCCTCTGATCGGGCCGGCACTGCGCCGGCTGGAGCCGTGGGCCCCTGACTGGACGCTTGTGCGAGTACCCTGGGCGCGTGCTCGCGGACGACTTCCAGCAGATCGTCGATTCGCTTCCGCCCGACTGGAGCCACCTCGAGTTCGACCTGCGGATCGAGGACGAGGATCGCTACATCGAGGCCGCCACGATGGTGGTCCAGGTGAACGCGCAGGGCTACGGCAAGCACGACTGGCACTGGCGGATCCTGGTCGCGCGCGAATTCGGGCATGCGGCCGCGGCCGAGACGGTCCGAGGCACGCTCAGGCTGCTCGACGACCTCGGCATCGGCGGCGAGATCGCGGTCCGTGAGGTGCGCTCGGGCAGGGTGGAAGTGACCCAGATGTGGGGGCGCCCCGAGTCGGTTCGCGAGGAGTTCCGCCGGCGCCGCGTGCAGTAGTGGCGCGGGTCGCGCTCCACTGCCGCGATCTCCTCTTCGGGTCGAAGGTCGAGGGCGCGCTGCGCGTGGCCGGCCACGAGGTGATGCGGGCGGGCGAGAGCGCTGACGTGGTGGTCGTGGACCTGACGGATCCGGATCTTCCGTGGCCCGACGCCACAGGAGTGCCGCGACTGGGCTTCTACTCACACGTGGACCAGGACACCCGCAAGCGCGCCGAGGAAGCCGGGTTCGACCTGGTGGTCCCGCGGTCACGGATGAACCGCGAGGGGCCGGCCCTTGTGGAGAAGCTGGTGCGCTAGTCAGGAAGGTCGAAGGCGGCGTCGACGTCGGGGCGCCGGTCGAGGATCTCGAAGTCGGCCGCGAAATCCGCCCACGCCTCGAGCGCGTCGCGGTCCAGCGCGACCGGGGGCGATAGCGCGGGAGCGATCGCCTCGAGCTGCGCGCGCACGAGTGCCGGGTCGGCTTCCGACACCGAAGCGATCTCCCTAACTGACTCGTCCTGCTGCGCGAGCGCGCGTTCCGTCCCTGCCGCGATCGCCTCGAGCGCCGCGGCGACCGCTTCACGTCGGTCGGAGAGCGCCGCGCGCGTCACCACCAGGACGAGCTCCGGGTAGCGCGGCGCCCCGTAGTCGTCGAGCCGGAACTCGCGCGTCGCAAGGCCGCGCTCGCGAAGGACAACGCCCTCGGCGTTCCAGAACGCAGTGGCGGCGTCGACCTTCCCGGCGAGCAGGTTCGCGACCGCGCCGAAGCCGATCGTCACCCGCTCCACGCGATCGAAGTCGCCGCCATCGCTCTCGACCACGGCGCGCAGGACCGCGTCGTCTGAGGGCAGGCCCGCCACGCCCACGCGCCTTCCCTCGAGGTCGCGTGGCTGCCGGACCCCGCTCTCGCGCCGGGCGATCACCGCCGCCAGCGGCCGCTGCACGAGCGCGCCGACGCCGACCAGATCGGCACCGCGCTCGCGCGCGAGCCCGAGGTCGTGGATGTCCGCGACCGCCATGTCCGCTCGGCCGGACTCGAGCACCTTCAGCGAGTCCGCGCCGCCGCCACCCGGGGGCCGGATGACGATCCGCTCCGGGTCGGCCGCGTAGAGGCCCGCGTGCGCGGCGTTGGGCGTGAAGTCGAGCGCGACGGTCGCGGGCGGGGCCGAAGCGCCGTTCCCGTCGTCGCCACCGCCGCAACCCGCCACGAGCAGGGCCAAGAGCACAAGGGATCGGCGCATCGGCGCCGAACCGTAACCCGCACGCTGCGGTGGCTAAGCTGCCGCGCGCCCCAACGACCAGCAGGAGGATCAAAGTGGCTGACGGAACCGTCGACCGAACCACAGTGCCAGCGCCCCCCGATCGCGGGCCATCCGCCTACATCGCGGAGTTCATCGGCACGTTCGGACTCGTGCTCTTCGTGACCCTTGCGGTTTCGCTCTTCGCCCGTCCGACCCCGCCGGCCGGCCTCCCGCAGGAGTTCATCGACTGGTCGGTGATCGGCCTCGTGCACGTCTTCGTGCTGTTCATGCTGATCCAGACGCTCGCGATCGTCTCGGGCGCGCACTTCAACCCGGCCGTGACGGTGGCGCTTGCCGCGATCCGCGAGATCAAGATCGTGGACGCGGCGATCTACATCGTCGTGCAGCTCGCGGGCGCCACGCTGGGAGCGTTCGTGACGAAGCAGATCCTCAACAACTTCGCGAACGCGGACGCGGTGAACTACGGCGCGGTCGCGATCGGGGACGGCCTGGGCGGACAGATCTTCTTCCAGGGCCTCTCCGTCGAGCTGATCGGCACGTTCTTCCTGATGTGGGCAATCGTCGGCGTGGCGGTCAACCCGCGCTCCGACCGCGGCTGGGCCGCGCTCGTCATCGGCGCGACGCTCGGTCTCGCCGTCTTCGTCTTCGGCCCGCTCACGGGCGCTGGCCTCAACCCGGCGCGCGCGTTCGGCCCGGCCCTCGTCTCGGGCGAGTGGGGCGGCTTCGACGACTTCACGATCACCTACGTGCTGGCACCCGTGATCGGTGCGGTTCTGGCGGCGCTCGTGTACTTCCGAATGGTGATCGTGCCAGGCAAGAAGGGCCCCGAGGGGATGGAACCCGTCGGGTAGTCTCGGGCGGCCTTGAGCCGCCGGCGGGTCACCTTCTCGCGCAACTTCACGCTGTCGCTGTCGCGGACGTGCCAGTGCTTCTGCAAGTACTGCGCGTTCGCGACGCATCAGGCGCACCTGTACGCACCTGACGAGGTCGAGCGGCTGCTCGACGACGCCGGGCGGCGGGGAGCGAAGGAGCTGCTCGTCCTGACCGGCGAGCGGCCCGAGGTGAACGCCGATGTCGCCGCCCGGCTGCGGGAGTACGGCCACGACGACTTCACGGGCTACGTGGCGTGGGCGTGCGAGCGCGCACTCGAGCGCGGCATGCTGCCGCACACGAACATCGGCGCCGTCGGGAACGACGACCTCGCCCGCCTGCGCGAGGTGACCGCCTCACAGGGGCTGATGCTCGAGTCGATCAACCCCGATCTGGTCGTCCATCAGGGGTCGCCGACGAAGCACCCGGCGGTCAGGCTCGACACGATCCGGGCCGCCGGCGAGCTCCGAATCCCGTTCACCAGCGGGATCCTCGTGGGGATCGGCGAGTCGCCCGACGAGCGGATCGCGGCCCTGGAGGCGCTGGCCGAGGTGCAGGCCGACTACGGCCACCTGCAGGAGGTGATTCTCCAGAACTTCGTGCCCCACCCGCGGTACTACGGTGCAGAGCCGGCCGAGATCGCGGACGAAGCCCAACGCGAGCAACGAGCAACGAGCAACGAGCAACCAATGCCGGCTTGGGGCAATGAGGTGACGCTCGGAGAGATGCGCGCGCTCGTCCGTGCCGCGAAACGCCTCATGCCAGACGTCGGCATCCAAATCCCACCCAACCTCTCCGACTGGTGGCTGCCGCTGGTGGAGGAGGGCGCCACCGACCTGGGCGGCCTGTCGGCAAACGGC
Organism: Thermoleophilaceae bacterium; assembly: GCA_035629775.1. GTDB lineage: Bacteria > Actinomycetota > Thermoleophilia > Solirubrobacterales > Thermoleophilaceae > DASPHG01. The sequence goes on from DASPHG010000004.1 coordinate 10,882, forward strand.
GACCACATCTCGCCGGAGCATCCGTTCCCGTCGCCGCACCGGATGCGCAAGCAGCTCCAGCCGAAGGGCTACGCGCTCACCGAACGGCTGTGCGTGTACCCGCAGTACATGGACGCGGGGTGGCTCGAGCAGGGAGTTCTCGACGTGATCAAGCTGAAGTACTGGAGCTTCATCCCGCGGCACGGGTCCGGGCGGCGCGAGGACCGCCCGATCCGGCGGGACCTGGTGCCCGGGGCGATCGAGCGTGCCCGCGACGGCGCGCGCCTCGCCCCGGAGGAGCTGACCGCGCTGTTCGCGGAGACGCGACCCGAGGCGATCGAGGACATGCGCCAGGCGGCCGACGAGCTGCGCCGCGAGCTGGCGGGCGACGAGGTGACCTTCGTCGTCAACCGCAACATCAACGTGTCGAACATCTGCGTCGTCGGCTGCGCGTTCTGCGGGTTCGGTCAGGGCAGGCGGTCGCCGGACGCCTACGAGCACGGGGAGGAGGAGTTCGTCCGCCGCGTCGAGGAGGCGGTCGGCTTCGGCGCCACCGAGATCTGCATGCAGTCGGGGATCCATCCGGACTGGACGATCGCGGACTACGAGAAGTGGCTGCGGCTGGCCAAGAAGGTCGCGCCCGAGGTCCACCTGCACGCGTACTCGCCGATGGAGGTGGACCACCTGGCTGGCGAGCTGCCGCTAGACGAGGTCTTCGCGCGGCTCAAGGACGCGGGCCTGGGCTCGACGCCCGGCACGGCCGCCGAGGTGCTCGACGACGGCATGCGCGAGCGGATCTCCCCGAACAAGCTGCCCGTCAAGCGCTGGGTCGAGGTGATCGAGGCGTCGGCACGCGCGGGGTGCTCGACCAGCGCCACCGTGATGTTCGGCCACATCGAGGAGCCGTGGGAGCTCGCCGAGCACATGCGCGTGATCCGTGCGCTCCAGGAGCGCACGGAGGCGTTCAACGAGTTTGTGCCGCTGTCGTTCATCCCGTTCCACACGATGCTGGGGCGCACGCACGGGATCGAGGAGATCTCGCGGGAGGAGAACCTGAAGCACACCGCCGTCTTCCGCCTGGCGCTCGGCCGCACAGTGCGCTCGGTGCAGGCCAGCTGGGTGAAGATGGGCCTTGACGCCGCGACCGAGGCGCTCGACTGGGGCGTGAACGACCTGGGTGGGACGCTGATGGAGGAGAACATCTCGCGCCTCGCCGGTTCCTACCACGGGGTGAAGCTCGAGCCCGACGACCTGATCTCGGCGGCGCACGCAGCGGGTCGTCCCGCGGCCGAGCGGACGACGCTTTACGGCATCCGGCGCCGCTTCGAGGTGCCGGCCGCGGCGGCCTAGCCGCGCTTCAGGCGCTTGCGGACGCGGACCGTCGCCGAGTCGGTGGCCGTCAGTCCGCCCGCGGTCGCGGTCAGGCGAAGCCTGTACCGGCCGGCCTTCTTCGGCTTGATCGAGAGCTTGTTCACGCCGGCCGTCGCCTGCTTGCGGGCGGTGATGACGGCCTTGCCCTTCCTCAGCAGCTCGACCATCACGCCGGCCTCGCGGCTTACGCCGTAGCGCACCCGCAGCTTCCGCTTCGCCCGGCCGACGTAGCGCGCCTGGCCGAGGACGGTCGCGAAGCCGGTCTCCCCGCGGGGGCCGGCCGGCCCTGTCGCCCCTGTCGGGCCGGACGGTCCGCTCGGCCCGGTAGCGCCGGTCGCTCCCGTCGCCCCGGTCGCGCCGGTGGCTCCTGTCGCGCCGGTGGCTCCTGTCGCGCCGGTGGCGCCCGTCGCTCCGGTGGCTCCGGTCGGCCCGGTCGGGAGATCGCCGCGGACCCGTCGGCCGAAGATCTCCTTCTCGCCGGCGACGAGCGGAGCGGTGTTGTCATTGCCGTCCCACACGACGAACCACTCGTTCGCGTCGGGCGAGAACGCGACGTCGGGGGTGGTGCCGCGATACAGGTCGTCCCCGCTCGGACCCATGTCCGAGATCTGAAACGGCTCGGTCCCCTTTCGTACTCCGTCAAGGGTCAGCCGCTGCCCCCAGACCTCGTACTCGTCCGGCACGAACCGCGGGTCGCTGCCCTCGCCGAACCAGACCACCAGGAACTCCTCATCGACCGGCGCGTACGCGACCTTCGGCTGGAACGCGAGCGGCGGACTGGCGCCCGCGTACGAGATGCGGAAGTCGTCCGTTCCGACCTCTGCGCCGCTCGCGGACAGCCTCTGCGCGAACACCTGCACATCGTCGTCGACGAGGCCATCCGCGTCGTCGTCGCTCTGCCACACGACGAGCCACTCGTCGGAGGTCGCCGCGTAGGTCACCGATGGATGGAAGGCCTGGAAGGCAGGGTCTCCGTCCGGCCCCATGTTCGAGATGCGGAAGTCGTTTGCTCCCGTCTCCGCGCCGGCGGCCGTCAGCCGCTGCCCGTGGATCTCCAGCTCGCCATTCACAACGTCGTCGCCGTACCACGTCACGAGGTACTCGTCGGCGCCCGCGGAAAAGGCGACCGCAGGCCCGACTGCCGCGCTATTCGTGTCTCCGTCCGTGCCCAGGTCTGACACGCGTAGGTCGTCCGTGCCGACCGCGCTGCCGGTCAGGCTCAGCCGCTGGGCGAAGATCTCCTGCTCACTGTCGACGAGGGTGCCTGTGTTGTCGTCGCCGTTCCAGACGACGAGCCACTCCTGCTGATCGGGGGCATAGGTGACCGCCGTGGTGCCGGCGTCGAAATTCGCGTCCCCGTCGCCGCCCAAGGAGGAGATCCGAAAGTCATTGGTGCCGACTTCGACGCCCGACGCGGCGAGGCGCTGCCCGTACACCTCGAGCTCGTTGTCGACCAGTGCTCCGGAGTTGTCATCTCCGATCCAGACGACCAGCCACTCGTTCGCCTCACGCGAGTAGGCCGCCGCCGGAGAGAACGCGTCGAAGTTCGCGTTGCCGTCAGTCCCCATGTCCGAGATCCGGATCTCGTCTCCCACGGCCTGTCCGTCGCTCCCGACCAGACGTCCCATGATCTCCGCTTCGCCGTCCGTGCCGACGTCGTCGGCGGCCCAGACGACCAGGTGCTGGTCACGTACCGGGTTGTGCGCGATGGCCGGGTGTTCGGCGTGGAAGAACGGGTTGCCGTCGGCGCCCGAGTGCGAGATCCGAACCTGGGAGCTGACGCCGTCGGCGGACGCGGTCACGTGAACGGCCGTCAGCGCAGCGATCGCTGCGAGGACGGCAAGGACGAAGCGCGAGCCCATCCCCGCCCACCGTAGGGCGGGCGTCCCGATACGCGCCACCCATTTGGCGCGTTCGCCCTACCTGAACAGATCAGCCTCGCGGGCGCGAATCAGCGCGGCGGCGCCCGGGCCGTCGTCGTCGGTCACGTAGCGCCCGAGCCCGCCGACGACCACGACGGGCTCGCGCGAGTCCTTGGCGCGCACCAGTTCCGACGCCGCCGCGATCGCATCGGCCACCGCGAGCTGGGTGGCCGCGAGCGAGCGGCCCTCGGCGTCGCTGCGTCCGCGCCAGTCGTCCACGGGCTGCACGCCCGCGATCCCGATCGCCACCTCGACCTGGCCCACGCGCCAGGCGCGCCCGAAAGTGTCCGAGATGATCACGCCAGGCCGATTCGGGAGCCGCGCGCGCAGCTCGCGCGCCGAGCGGTCCGGATCGAGCGGCAGCAGCACGGCGGTGTCATCGCCAGGCACGTTCGAGCGGTCCACGCCGGCGTTCGCGCATACGAAACCGTGTCGCGTCTCCGAGATCACGACCCCGCCCTCGCGGCGCGCCACGATCGCCGCGGACTCCGTGAGGATGACCTCGGCGAGCCGCACGTCGTCCTTCCCCAGCGCGCGCGCCAGATCGGAAGGCTCGACCGTCGTCAGGTCCACGATCCGCCCCTCCGCCTTCGAGACCACCTTGTGCGAGACGACGACGATCTCGTCGGACCCCACCTCGGGCAGCATGGCGGCGAGGTCGTCGCCCGGCCGCACCTCCGGCAGCCCCGGGACTGCCCGGAGCGAGGTCAGATGGTCGCGGCGGTGGGGAGGACGGGCCGGCGGCGCGCGGTCGGCCCGCATACCTTGGACCGGTCGAGCTGGTTGAGCGCGCCGCGCGTGCGAGGCGCGACGCCGCGCCGCTCGTCGAGCACGGCGCCCAGGTCGGCCAGATCGTCGGGCGTGTCCACGTCGTGCATCAGCGAGCGAACACGCTGGATCTGGAAGCGCTCGCCGCTCGCCGCGGCTGCCTCCACGTGGCGCTCGAGGCTGCCCGGCCCGAAGCTCGGCTCGAACAGGTCCGCCGGGCGCAGGAGGAGCGCGTTGGTGCCGGCGCCGTCGCGGTCGGGCACGATCACGGCGGCCAGTCTCTCCGCCGCCGCGCGCGTGAGCATGCCGTCCACCTCGAGGGGGTCGACCAGCGGGGTGTCACCGGGCACGAGCAGCGCGCGCTCGAACCCGCACGACAGCGCGTGGCGGATCCCGATCAGCGTCGCGTCCGACTGGCCGGTCTCCGCGCGATCACGCAGCACCTGCACGCGCCCGCCGCGCGCGGCTGACTCGGCGCGCGCGTCGTCGGTCACGACGGCGATCGCGTCGAGCCCCTTCACGCGCCGCAGCGAGCCGAGGACATCCGAGAACATCGCCTGCGCCAGCGCCTCGCGCGATCCCTGTCCGAGCAGCGCCGAGAGGCGTTGCTTCGCGGAGCCGAAGCTCTTGATTGGCAGGATCGCGAGAGTGCGCATACCCCTGCGCGACCTTAGTCCCTCACGCGCCCCGGCGCGAGGGCAGCGAAGCCGCAAAATCCAGGATCTTTCGCGCCAGCGAACCCCGTGCGGCGGCGTCGTCCATGAGCGTGTCGGTCACGAGGCCCGGCATGCCCGCGACGGGCTCGTCGGCCACCACGCCGTCGATCAGCTCCGCGTAGGCATCGGCGATGCCCTGCGCGGAGAGCTCGATCCCCGCGCTGTGGCAGAAGTCGTCGGTCGGGCCCTTGACCGCTCGGCCGCCCACGAACGGGCTGACCGCGACCACCGGCGCTCGCGCCGCGCGCAGCGCGTCGCGCATCCCCGGCACGGCCAGGATCGGCCCGATCGAGATGACCGGGTTCGAGGGGCCGATAACGATCGCCTCGGCGGTCGACAGCGCGGCGGTGACCTCCGGGGTCACTCGCGCCGCGTCGATCCCCTCGAGCACCACCTCCTCGATGGGCCCTGCCCACCCGTCCACGATCATGAACTCCTGGAACGGCCGCAGCCCGCGCGGCGTGCGCACGTGAGTGCGGACCGGCTCGTCGCACATCGGGAACACCCGCTGATCCACGCCGACCGCCGCGACGACCGCCGCGTGCGCGTCGGTCAGGCGCGCGCCCGCCGCGAGCCGCTCGGTCCGCAGCCGGCACAGCTCGAGATCCCGGTCGCCGAGCTGAAACCATGGATCGGCTTCACGCTTCATCGCCTCGAACGTGTCGTCCGCGATGCCCCAGCCGCGCTCGTCGATGATCCCGGCCAGCCACCACGTCACGAGGTCGGGGTCGGGGGAGACGTGTACGCCGTAGATCTCGACGTCGTCGCCGGTGTTCGCGATCACCGTCACGTCGCCGGCCGCGTCGGCCAGTCCTGCCGCCAGCTTCGCCCCGCCGGTGCCGCCGGCGAGGACGGTTACCACAGCTCGTCGGGGAGGTTCGTGAGCTTGACGCCGGCGTGCGTCTTGTAGCGGGCGTTCACGGAGATCAGGAGCGGGGTGAGGCTCTCGACCAGGCGCGCGGTCTCAAGCCGGCCGGCGTTCACGGGGCGCAGTCCCGGGATGCGGGCGATCAGCTCGGCCACGCGCTTCTTCGGCTCCTTGCGGTCGCCCGCGACGAGCACGTCCTCGTCGAGCTCGTGGTCGAGGTCGGCCAGCACGGCGGCGCTGACCGTGTGGAGGGCGCTCACCACCTCGACGCCCTCGGGGACCATCTCCTGGGCCTGCTGGGCGGCGGAGCCCTGCGGGACGCCGAGCAGGCGGGTCGCCTTGCCGGACACGGCGGCCGCCAGTGGCACGGTGGCGTCCACCAGGATCTGCCCCGGCTCGAGCGCGGTCTTCAGGTTCGTCAGGTTCTCCGACTGAGCGCGGAACGGCACGGATAGGACGACGATCGATCCGCGCGCGACCGCCTCGGTGTTCTCGAGACCCTCGACCTGTGCCTCGGGCACCCGGTCGCGCAGCTTGTCGGCGGTCTCAGCCGCGGCGTCGGGTCGCCGCGACCCGATCACCACGGGCACGCCGGCCGTCGCCAGGCGGAGCGCCAGTCCGAAGCCCAGGGCGCCCGTGGCGCCGACGATCGGTACCGGTTCGGTCACGGCGGCCACGCTATAGGGTCAGCTCAGGATGAGGTTCGAAGGCAAGACCGCGCTGGTGACGGGAGGCGGCAGCGGGATCGGGGCAGCCACCTGCCGGCGCCTCGCGGCCGAGGGCGCGCACGTCGCGGTGACGGACATGAACCTGGAATCCGCGCGCGCGGTGGCGGCTGAGGTATCGGGAGACGCCTACGAGCTCGACGTCCGCGCGGCCGACTCGATCAAGACTGCCGTCGACGCGATCGGCCAGATCGACGTGCTCGTGAACAACGCCGGGACGGACGCGTTCGGCTTCTTCATCAACTCGACGCCCGAGATGTGGGACCTCGTCATCGGCGTGAACCTCGTCGGCGTCCTCGCGGTCACGCACGCCGTGTTGCCCGGCATGCAGGAGCAGGCCGGCGGATCGATCGTGAACATCGCCTCCGAAGCAGGCCGCGTCGGCTCGCCGGGATCGGCGACCTATTCCGCCGCGAAGGCGGGCGTGATCGGGTTCACGAAAGCGATCGCGCGCGAGAGCGCGCGCTACCGGGTGCGCTGCAACGCGATCGCCCCCGGGCCGATCGAGACACCCCTCCTGATGGCCGCGCCCGAGTATCTCGGGGAGCTGGGGGAACGGCTGGTGCGCGGCATGGTGTCGCGGACGGCGCTCGGACGGATCGGGCAGCCGGAGGAGGTCGCCGCGGCGGTCGCCTACCTGGCCTCCGAGGAGGCGGCATACGTGACCGGCGAGACGATCGGAGTGAGCGGCGGCCTCGGCATGATGTAGGCGTGATCGATCACGTCGACATCCGCGAGGTCGGCCCGCGTGACGGCTTCCAGAACGAGCCCGAGGTCATCCCGACGGCCGAGAAGGTCCGGCTGATCGAGCGGCTGGCGCGCACGGGTGTGCGCCGGCTCGAGGTCACGAGCTTCGTCAAGGCCGAGGTGATCCCGCAGCTCGCCGACGGCGCCGAGGTGCTGGCGAAGGCGGACATCCCCGACGAGGTGTCGGTCACGGTCCTCATCCCGAACGAGCGCGGGCTGGACAACGCGCTCGCGCACCGGGAGAAGTTCGACGAGGTCAACCTCTTCCTCTCCGCGAGCGAGACGCACAACCTGAAGAACGTGAACCGCAGCGTGGAGGACTCGCTCGCGGGTCTCGAGCGCGTGATCGAGCGCGCCCAGACGGAGGGGCTGCGCTGCGAAGGGGTGATCTCGGTCAGCTTCGGCTGCCCGTACGAGGGCGAGGTGCCGCCGGAGCGCGTCTTCGAGATCGCCGACCGGCTTGTGGCGGCGGGATGCGCCGAGATCGCGTTCGGCGATACGACCGGGATGGCCAACCCGCGCCAGGTCGGCGAGTTCTTCCAGGCCGCGCGGGAGCGGCTGGCCGGCACGCAGCTGACCGCGCACTTCCACAACACGCGCGGGCAGGGCCTTGCGAACGTCCTGGCGGCGCTCGAGGCGGGCGTGCGCTCTTTCGAGTCCTCGTTCGGCGAGCTGGGCGGATGCCCCGTCCCGCGCGGCGCGACCGGCAACATCGCGACCGAGGACCTCGTCTCGATGCTCCACGAGATGGGTTACGAGACGGGGATCGACCTCGAGAAGCTGGTGGGCGCCGCGCGCCTCGCGCAACAGGTGCTGGGCCGCTCACTGGGCAGCCACGTGCTGACGGCCGGCCCGGTCGACTGGAAGCGCTGATCGGTCGCGTGTCGTTCGACCAATTCGTCAGTCGGCTCGACTACCCCATGTTCATCGCCACCGTGCCGGGGGACGGTTGCCTCGTCGGCTTTGCGACGCAGTGCTCGATCGATCCGCAGCGCTTCCTCGCGTGCCTCTCGGACAAGAATCGGACCTACCGGCTCGCCCGGGACGCGACGCACATGGCGCTGCACGTCGTCCCGGAGGACCGCCCGGACCTGGCCGAGCTGTTCGGGGGCGAGACCGGTGACGAGGTCGACAAGCTGAGCCGGTGTGAGTGGGAGCCCGGTCCTGGTGACGCGCCGGTGCTCGCCGGGTGCCCGAGCTGGTTCGTCGGGCAGATAGTCGATCGCGTTCCGCTCGGCGACCATGTCGGCTTCGTGCTCGAGCCGATCGACGGCGCGGGAGCGGGCGACGACCCGGGGCTTGGATTCCAGGACGCGCGCGAGATCGAGTCCGGCCACGAGGCCTGACGCGTCAGCGAACCGCGACGACGGCCTCGATCTCGACGGCCATCCCGAACGGCAGCTCCGCCATCCCGACGGCCGAGCGGGCGTGCCGGCCGACCTTCTCGCCGAACACCTCGATCATCAGGTCGGAGGCGCCGTTCATCACTGCCGGGAGCTGGTCGAAGCCGGGGGCGACGTTGATCATCCCGAGCAGCTTCAGCACGGAGACCACGTTCTCGAGCTCGTCGAACTCGGCCTTCAGCGTCGCGAGAAGGTTGAGGCCGGTGACGCGGGCGGCGTGGACGCCCTCCTCCAGCGTCAGGTCGGCCCCGACTTTCCCCGTGATCAGCTGGCCGTTCTCGATCGGCCCGTGGCCCGACAGGAAGACGAGGTCCTTGTGGCGCTTGGCGAGCTGGTAGCTGCCCGCAGCCGGCGGGGGCGGCGGTAACTCGATTTTGAGGTTCACTGCCCGGCGAACTCCGGCTGGCGCTTCTCGAAGAACGCCTTTGCGCCCTCCTTGAAGTCGTCGGTGGCCGCGAGGTGCTGCTGCGCCTGGACCTCCTGCTCGAGCGTCGCCGCCAACGCCGGCTTCGCGGCGGCGTCGAGCACGCGCTTGGCGAGCCCGACCGCCTTCGGGGCGCAGGCGAGGAATTCGTTCGCGAACGCCTCGGTCACCTCGTCGAGCTGGTCGGCCGGTGCGATGCGGTTCGCGAAGCCGATCCGATGCGCCTCGCGCCCGTCGATCACCTTGCCGGTCATGATCAGCTCCTTCGCGTTCCCCAGCCCGACGATCGCGGGCAGACGCGAGCAGCCGCCGACATCGGGGAGCAGGCCGATGCGGACCTCCATGATCCCGGCGACCGCGTCCTCCGCCATCGTGCGCATGTCGCACGCAGTCGCCAGCTCGAAGGCGCCGCCGAGCGCCGCGCCGTGGATCTGGCAGATCGTCGGCTTCAGCATCTCCTCGAGCAGGTTCCAGATCTGGAGGATCGGCGTGCGGAAGCGTCGGAGGTCGCTGGGGTCGTCGGAAAGGTCCTTCAGGTCGCCGACGTCCATGCCCGACGAGAACATCGGCCCCTCGCCGCGCAGCACGACCACGCGCACCGCGTCGTCGTAGGCCGCCTCCTGGACCGCCTCGCCGAACTCGCGGAGCAGGTCGCCGCCGAGCGCGTTCCGCTTCTCGGGGCGGTTGAGGACGATGTGCCGGACCGCTCCGCGATCCTCCGTCAGGACCAGTGCCATATAGGCTCCTCCGTCGCTTAGAGAACGGATCGGAGGCTAATGGAGATCAAGAAGGTCGGAGTCGTCGGCTGTGGGCTCATGGGCCATGGAATCGCGCAGGTGTCGGCCCAGTCGGGCTACGACGTCGTGGTGCGCGAGATCGACCAGGGCGCGCTCGACAAGGGTCTCGGGAAGGTCGAGAAGCAGCTCGGCCGCGCGGTCGAGAAGGGGAAGCTGGAGCAGTCCGCAGCGGACGAGGTGCGCGGGCGCATCCAGGGCACGCTCGAATACGCCGACCTGGCCGACTGCGATCTCGTGGTCGAGGCGATCACCGAGGACCTCGATCTGAAGCTCGAGATGTGGCGCGAGGTCGACGGCATCGTCAAGGACGGCGCCGTGCTCGCCACGAACACCTCGTCGCTCCCGGTCATCGCGCAGGCCGCTGCCACGAAGCGGCCCGAGAGCTTCATCGGCCTCCACTTCTTCAACCCCGTCCAGGTGATGAAGCTGCTCGAGGTGATCCGCTCGGTCGCGTCGTCCGACGAGGCCTTCCAGGCCGGCCTCGAGTGGGGGAAGAGCCTGAACAAGCTGACCGTCGAGACGAAGGACAAGGCGGGCTTCATCGTCAACCGCCTGCTCGTGCCGTACATGCTCGACGCGATCCGCGCGTACGAGGAGGGCGTCGGCTCGATCACCGAGATCGACGAGGCGATGAAGGCCGGTGCGGGGCACCCCATGGGCCCGCTGACGCTCGCCGACTTCGTCGGTCTGGACACGATGGGCGCGATCTGCGACGTGCTGTTCGACGAGTTCCGCGAGCGGCGCTTTGCAAAGCCGCCGACCCTTAGGAAGATGCTCATGGCGGGCTGGTACGGGCGCAAGACCGGCATGGGCTTCTACGACTACTCGGGCGACGAGCCCAAGGAGAACCAGGGCCTCGTCAGCGCCGTCTGAGGATCTTGCCCGCGCGCTCGCGTTCATGCGGGAGCAGACGGGCCAGGCGGCTTCGAGCACGGAGACGCTCGACGCGGGCGTCGCGTTCCTGACCACGGAGCTGCCCCAGGTACACGACCTGAACTGCGCATGGCTGGACCGGCCACCGGCCGAGCCGCCGCGCGTGCCGAAGGTGCTCTACACGGACGAGGCCGTCGCGCCCGCGCTGCCCGGCTGGAATTCGCGGCGGATCGAGGTGCTCGCGTGGCGGCGCGACCCACCGCCGCGCTCCGATGCAGTCGAACAGGTCGATCTGGATACCCAGGCACCGGTTCAGGCCGCGATCAACCGCGAGGTCGGGTTCGACGAGGAACTGGTGACGCAGCTCGACGACGCGAACCGCCGGCGCGAGCAGCGGACGGGCAAGCGCTCGTTCGGGCGCATGGTGAGCGGTCGTGCGGTGGCGCTGGCCGATCTCTACTCGGATGGCACGGTGTCCCAGGTCGAGGACGTCGCGACGCTGCCCGACCACCGGCGCCGTGGGCACGGCCGCGAGGTCGTCCTGCATGCGGTCGCCATGGCGACCGGCCACGACTTGATCTTCCTCGTGGCCGGCGAAGCGAACGCTCCGTGGTACGAGCGGATGGGTTTCGAGCGTGTCGGCGGCTACTGGGAGGCGAGCCCGATGTAGATTCCCTCCTGGACAGGGGGGTTTGGACATGAGATCAACCGTCATCGGGATCGTGGTGGGTGTGGCGGTCGCGCTTGGCGCGACGGTTCCGGCGGCAGTGGCGCAGAGCGTCACCTGCTCGCATGAGAACGTCGTCGACGAGCTGACGATCGAGTCGACGCCGTTCCCGTTCACGGTGGTCGTGGACGGCCAGAACATCGAGGTGCGGGTCTCGGGCACGGATCAGGCGTGCTCCGGTTCCCAGGCGACCGTCCACAACACTACGCGGGTCGTGGGAGGTGATGGCTCGATCGAGGCGACGATCGACCTGCGCGGCGGACCCTTCGCGCCGGGCGCTGTGAACGAGGCCGGCTTCAGCGACGAAGTTGAGTTCGATCTGGATGTGGGCACCGTGAAGATCGAAGGGAAGGAGGGCCCAGACCTGATCCGGATAGGCACGGGCGGGGTGAACCTGAATCCCTCGGGCGAGGGGGGCAAGCAGGGCCCCTACGACCCGGACGTCCTTCTCTCGCCGGCGGGGACATTGAGGATCGAAGGCAACACCGGGGACGACACCGTCTCCGGCATCGGAGGTCTCGGCACCGGCTCGGAGGCCGCGTCCGGGTTCAGCGCGGCGGGCGACGACGGTACGGACCTGCTGGAGGGCGGCGCCGGAAGCGACTCTCTGAGTGGGGGCGTGGTGGGCGGTAGCGACACCCTGCGGGGCCGAGGCGGAGACGACAACTTCTTCCGCTACCCGGCAATCGTCGAAGGCGGGGCCGGCTCGGACACGTTCTTCGCGCAAAGCGCGATGACGCTCGACCTGACGGACTCCGGACCCCAGGACACGGGAGCGGGAATCGTGACGTTCACCGCCATCGAGAACCTGGAGGGCAGCCCGGAACCGGACACGCTGAAGGGCGACAGCGGAGCCAATCGTCTGCACGGCGGACCGGGGGACGACACCGTGCTCGGCGGTGGAGGAGCCGACACGGTCTTCGGCGGGTGGGGCAGCGACGTGGTCGACGGCGGTACTGGCGACGACGCACTCGACGGGGGGAGGGAGAACAACGGGCCGATGCCCGGCGATGTGGACACCGTCTCCTACGCCTCGGCGCCCGCAGGCGTGGTCGTCGATCTTGCCGTGGGCGTTCCCCAGGACACCGGCGGCGCGGGGAACGACACGATCACGAGGTTCGCGAACCTCACCGGAAGCCCCTTCGGTGACACGCTACGCGGCACCGACGGGCCGGACCGGGTCGACGCTCTCGGCGGCGTGGACAACGTGACCACCCTTGCGGGAGAGGACGTGATCGACGTCCGCGACGGGCTCGCCGACACGGTCGACTGCGGGGCCTCGGCCGACTCGGTCGACGGCGACTCGATCGACTCGCTGACTGCCTGCGAGACGACCGAACTGGTCGCGGACATCAACCCGCCGGAGACGACGATCGACGCCGGCCCAGCCGGTGTGACGCCGGACACCCAGCCGGCGTTCCAGTTCTCCTCGTCCGAGCCCGGCTCGAGCTTCCTGTGCCAGGTGGACGACGAGCCGGTCTTCGATTGCGCATCGCCGATGACGATCGGACCGCTGTCCGAAGGCGCACATGTGTTCCGCGTTCGCGCGCGGGACGCGACCGGGAACACGGATGACACGCCCGCAACACGATCCTTCACCGTGGATGTCCCCGAGCCGCCAGTCGTGGAGCCGGCGATCGAGCGCTTCACGGTCAAGCCACGCCGCTTCCGTGCCGGCAAGCGCGCCCGGTTCCGGTTTGCGCTCAGCGCGCCCGCACCTGTCGAGATCCGCATCAAGCGCAAGGGGAAGCGGCGCCGCGTCGCCACCCTCGAGCGGGATGCGAAGGCCGGAGCCAACCGGATCCGCTTCCGCAAGCTCGCCGGGAAGAAGCTTCGGCCGGGGCGTTACCGCGCGACGCTGGTCGTCTTCGATGCCGCGGGCAAGCGGACGGACTCGAAGCGCGTGCGGTTCAGGGTGCGGCGCCGCGGAACGTAGACTTCCGCGCCCCATGTCCGACCTCCAGCAAGCGCTCGACCGCGCCCGCGCGGGCGGGCCCGAGCGCCATCGCGAGAAGTCCGCTCAGCAGGGCAAGCTGCCCGTGCGCGAGCGGATCGCGCGGCTGCTCGACGCGGACTCGTTCGCCGAGGAGGCGCTGCTCGCCAATTGGGAGCAGGACGGGTTCGGCGCCGACGGCGTCGTGACCGGGATGGGCACGGTCGCCGGCCGCCAGGTCGCCGTGATGGCGAACGACCCGACCGTGAAGGCCGGCTCCTGGGGCCCGAAGACCGTCGAGAAGATCATCCGGATCCAGGAGCAGGCGCTCCTGCACCGCGTGCCGATGATCTACCTGGTCGATTCCGCGGGCGCGCGGATCACCGAGCAGGTGCAGATGTTCCCCGGCCGCCGCGGCGCGGGGCGGATCTTCCACACCGAGGTGAAGATGTCCGGCGTCGTGCCGCAGGTGTGCGTCCTGTTCGGCCCGAGCGCGGCCGGCGGCGCCTACATCCCCGCCTTCTGCGACATCGTGATCATGCGCGAGGGCAACGCGTCGATGTACCTTGGCTCGCCGCGGATGGCCGAAATGGTGATCGGCGAGAAGGTCACGCTGGAGGAGATGGGCGGGGCGAAGATGCACACCGGCGTCTCGGGCTGCGGCCACTTCCTGGTGAAGTCCGACGAGGACGGGATCGACCTGGCGAAGCGCTACCTCTCCTACTTCCCCGAGAACTGGGAGGAGCAGCCGCCGACGGCGCCGCCCGCGGCGCCCGCCTCCGACACGCCGATCCGCGAGATCATTCCCGCGGACGAGAACAAGCCGTTCGACATCCACGACCTGCTCGACTCCCTCGTGGACGCGGACTCGTTCCTCGAGGTTCACAAGCGCTGGGCGAAGGAGCTCGTGGTGGGCTACGCGCGCATCGAAGGGCGCGCCGTGGGCATCGTCGCCAACCAGCCGAAGCAGCGCGGCGGCGTGCTCTTCGTGGACTCCTCGGACAAGGCGGCGCGCTTCATCTGGACGTGCAACGCCTTCAACATCCCGCTGCTGTTCCTCGCCGACGTGCCCGGCTTCATGATCGGCACGCAGGTCGAGCGCCAGGGGATCATCCGCGCGGGCGCGAAGATGATCTCGGCCGTCTCCGAGGCGACGGTGCCGAAGCTGTCGGTCGTGATCCGCAAGGCATACGGGGCGGGTTTGTACGCGATGGCGGGCCCGGCGTTCGACCCCGACGCGTGCATCGCGCTGCCGAGCGCGAAGATCGCCGTGATGGGCCCTCAGGCCGCGATCAACGCCGTCTTCTTCAACCAGCTCAACGCCATCGAGGACGACGAGGAGCGCGCGAAGCGCACCGAGGAGCTGCGGCGCGAGTACGCGGAGGAGATCGACATCCTGCATCTGGCGTCCGAGCTGGTCGTGGACGCCGTGATCCAGCCGGAGGACCTGCGCGCCGAGGTCGCGCGCCGCTTCACGCTCTACGAGGGTCGCGCGCGCGAGTGGCCGCGCAAGCACAACCCGGTCACGCCGGTCTAGCCGAATGCGCCGCGCCGGTGCGAGCGCGTTCCTCGCCTGCCTCGCCCTAGTCTCGCCCGCGCACGCCCAGTCGCCCGCCGAGCAGGTCGCGCGTGCGCTCGAGCGCGACCCGGTCTACGTGCACCCGGGCGCGGCCGACCGGCTCAACTTCGGCGAGCAGGGCCAGGTCCGGCTCGCGATCGTGCGCGAGGCGATCGGGCGGGTGAAGGTGGCTGTGGTGCCCGAGGCTTTCGCCGAGAGGGCCGGCGGGGTTGGCGAGCTCGCGCACGGGATCGATCGCGCACTGGGCCTCCGCGGCACGCTCATCGTCGTCGCCGGCCCGGCCTACTGGGCGCTCACGTCGTACCCAAACTCGGACGGCGCGGCCAATGCGCTCCGGACGGCGGTCAACGAGCGCGATGGCGACCGGCTGGTGGACGAGCTCGTTCCCGCCGTCGAGCGGATCGGCCGCCGCGTCGACCCCGGCCCCTCCGGTGACCTGGGCGGCCCGCAGCCGGGGGCGGGGCCGGGCTCGCCAGGTGGGCCGGACCCGGTCGAGAGCGCCGACGACTTCGTCGACGACCTGGGCGACGCGTTCAGGCTGGGCGTGCTGATCGTCGCGGCCGCGATCGCGCTTCCCTTCGTCCTGTTCGCGATCTTCCTCGTCATCCGCGCGCGGCGGCGGAGCGTCGACGCGGCGGAGGTGCGCGAGGTGGGGGAGCGGACCGCGGACGACGAGCTCGTGGTCCTCGGCGACGAGATCCGCGAGCTCGACCTGGACACCTCGATGCCGAACGCGAGTCGCAGCGCCCTCGCCGAGTACGAGCAGGCGATTGCCCGCTACGACCAGGCGAACGAGCTGCTCGAGGGCGAGCCGACGCCCTACCGAGTCCAGCAGGCGCAGGCTGCGATCGCCGCCGGGCGACGCCACCTCGCGGCGGCGCGCGAGCGTCTCGGATAGAAAGGACGCCGTGGCCGAAGGCGATCTCCTCTGGCAGCCGTCCCCGGAGTGGATCGAGGACGCGCGGCTCACGCACTACATGCGGTGGCTCGACCGCGGCTTTGAGACCTACGACGAGCTCTGGCGGTGGTCCGTCGAGGACATCGACGCCTTCTGGGCGTCGGTGTGGGAGTACTTCGAGCTGCCGGGCGGGTACGAGCGCGTCCTCGCGAGCCGGGAGATGCCGGGCGCCGAGTGGTTCCCGGGCGCGCGGGTGAACTACGCGGAGCGGCTCTTCCGCGAGACACGCCTCGGAGAGACGGCGATCGTGCACGCGTCCGAGCTGCGCCCGCTCGCCGAGATGAGCTGGGAGGAGCTGCGCGACATGACGGCGCGGGTCGCGACCGAGCTGCGCCGGCTGGGCGTCGGGAAGGGCGACCGTGTCGTCGCCTACCTGCCGAACATCCCGGAGACGGTCGCCGCCTTCCTGGCGACCGCGAGCATCGGCGCGATCTGGTCGAGCGCGGCACCCGAGTTCGGCGCGCCGACGGTGATCGACCGCTTCAAGCAGATCGAGCCGAAGGTGCTCCTCGCGGTCGACGGCTATCGCTACAACGGCAAGGACTTCGACCGCTCCGATCAGGTCGCCCAGTTGCGCGACGCGATCCCCACGCTTGAGCACACGGTGACGGTGCCGTATCTGTCGGGCGGGCGCTGGGAGCTCCCGGAGCCCGACGAGCTCTCGTTCGAGCAGGTGCCTTTCGATCACCCCTTGTGGGTGCTCTATTCGTCGGGGACGACCGGGCTGCCGAAGGCGATCGTGCAGGGGCAGGGCGGGATTTTGCTCGAGCACCTCAAGAAGGCGAACCTGCACTCGAACCTGACGGCCGACGATCGCTTCTTCTGGTTCACCACGACGGGCTGGATGATGTGGAACTTCTTGGTCGGCGGCCTGCTCGCAGGCTCGGCGATCGTTCTCTACGACGGCGCACCGGCGCCCGATGCGCTGTGGC
>DASPHG010000005.1:0-41393 GCA_035629775.1 Thermoleophilaceae bacterium
GCGGCACGATCCTCGGCCGCATCGGCAGCACCGTCGAGGGCAAGGCGGCGCACACCTACTTCGAGATCCAGCCGGTCGGACGCGGCGCGCCGCGGATCGACCCGAAGCCGATCCTCGACGGCTGGAAGCTGCTCGAGGCGACCGCGATCTACCGCGCGGCCGGCAAGAACGCCCTCTACGGCGACGACGGCACTTCAATCGGCCAGGTTCTGCTGATGCCGAAGCCGCTGCTCGAGAAGCGGGTGCTCGGCGACGAGCGGATCGAGATCTACCCGTGTGGCCGCCAGGACATCCAGTCCGGCCAGGTCGACCGACGCGTCCTGGCCACGCTGGCAGTGCTCGCCGAGCGCGGTTTCCGGTCCACCGTCACCTCGCTCAAGTGCGGCCATGGGTTCTACACGTCATCGGGGAACGTCTCGCACCACTCCTCGGGCAACGCGGTCGACATCGCGATGATCAACGGCATCCCGATCCTCGGCCACCAGGAGCCCGGCGGGATCACCGACCAGACGATCAACATCCTGCTCCAACTCCAGGGCACGCTCCAGCCGGACCAGATCATCTCGCTGATCGAGAAGGGCGGCGCGACCTACGCCATGGCCGACCACGCGGACCACATCCACGTGGGCTTCCAGCCGCTGTTCGGCGAGAACACGAAGCAGGGGCTGCAGTCGATCGCAGTCCTGAAGCCCGGGCAGTGGGACGACCTGCTCGCGCGCCTGCGTGAGATCGACAACCCCACGGTGCCGACGGAGACGTCGAAGTTCGCCATCCCGGTCGAGAAGCACCGCGGAAGCGACGCGCACCAGGGCGAATAGCTCACTTCCGGTTCGTCCAGTTCGAGTTCGGCTTCCTACTGGGGCCCGCGGACGGACGCTACCTTCGCCGCGCGGCACCTGACGCCGAGCCCGAGCACGTCGTAGTGCTGAGGACGCTCGGCGCGCCGCAGCGCCGGCTGCTGGGCCGCCGCCGCACGCGTGAGGTGAGCGCGGCCGAGCCGGAGCCGGTTCCGACCTCGCGCGCCACGATCGTGCGGGCGGACCCGTTCGAGTCGGCCGCCGACGCCGAGCAGTGGCTCGACACGGCGGAGGACGCCCACGCGGAGGCACTCGGCGACGCGACCCGCGAGCTCAACTACGTCCTGCGCAGTCACCGTGCTGCCGCCGACGACCCCTACGCGCGCGACGTCCGCCCCGAGCACGCGCTCGTCGTCAGGCTGGGCCACGGCGACGGCGACCAGGTCGCCGAGGGCCGGTACACGCGCGCGGTCGAGTTGCCGCGCGAGCCGCCGAAGCGCAAGCGCGGCGAGGCGCTCGCGCCGCAGGAGCGCCTCGCGGCGCTTCTGGGCGGCCGCGAGTCGCTGCTCGTGGGCGAGGAGCTCCTCCTGAGAGCGCGCCTGGACCTCGACGTGGGGCGGCCGCGTGAAGCCGCCCTGCAAGCCCGCGTGGCGCTCGAGGCGCTCCTGGGCGAGCTCGAGGATCGCTTCGGCGCACCGCTGCGCACGCTTCGCGAACCGGTCGCGCGCGCCGCGAACGCGGCGCTTGACGGGGACCTGTCCCCGGAGGACGTGGCCGCCGTCGAGCACGCGGTGGAGCAGATGACCGCGGCCGCGCGCCGGAGCGGCACCGCGGCTAGCGCCGGCTGACCCGGCCCCGTTCACCGCCTTTTCACCCGTGTGTCGAAAACTCGCGCTTGAATTTCGGCCATCCGGGCGGAGGTAAATACGAAGAAGGGAGGCGAAGCTGTGGCGATGAGAGCCCCCACGGTCGTTCCACTGTCGGTTGCGCGAGCGAGGCCGCGCATCCACCGCACGATCGAAGCGCGCCGCCGGCTGACACGTCCGACAGGGCGCGTCTGGCTGAACGGGCGCGAGGTCGGCGGCACCGACCCGCGCTACGAGCACCTAGGCAGCGGCGGCGACTAGCGCGTCACGCAGCGGCTCGGGCAACGGCGAGGAGCGCTGCGCTTCGTAGTCGAAGCCGACCAGCCACCCGTACCCGTCGGCCGCCAGGCGGCCCTCGACCGCCATGGTGAAGCGCACCTGGAAGGCCGAGCGGCGGATCTCGCCGACCGAGCATTCGATCGCCACCTCCTCGTCGAAGTGCACCGGCGAGCGGTAGTTGATGTGGCACTCGGCGAAGATCAGGCCGCTGCGCGTCGCCTCGGGGTGCGCGGGGTCGTGGGTGGGGAACAGGTCGCGCATGAACGCGATGCGGGCCGTCTCGAAATACCGGAGGAAGACGACGTTGTTGAGGTGCCGCATGGCGTCGAGGTCGCCGAAGCGGACGCGCTCCGTGTGAACGTGGCTGCGCGGCAAGCCGGCGACCCTACTCGTCCGCATCGATCGTCAGCCGGACGGTCGGGCCGACGTCGACCTCGACGCGCTCCCCATCGAGCGTCTCGTCGACGTACCGCGGCAACGCTGCCACGAACTCGGCCGCGTCGCGCGGCGTGTCCCAGCGCCAGGCGACCACGAGGCGCCGGCGGTCGTCGCGGGCCCACAGCGCATACGCGCCGCCGCCCCACCCGGCGGCCGCACGCTCGGCGCCGAGCGGCCCGGCCGAGGCGCGCAGGATCTCGACGGTGTCGAACTCGCCGATCGTTCCGGCGGAGACCTCCTCCCAGCCCGGCCCCGGCGACTCGACGCGAACCGGCTCCGGCTCCTCGCCGGCGCGGTACTTCTCCGGGTGGATCACCTGCTCGGTGGAGAGCGGCGGGCGTGATCGGAGCGCGCGGTTCGCCGGCCCCCAGGTGCCGATCGCATCCACGAAGCGCGCCCCGGCCGAGTACGGGAAGACGAGCGAGCGCTCGAGGTATGGCGGCAGGTCGGTGTCCGCGCCCAGCAGGTCGATCAGGTCGAACTGGGCCAGCGCGTCACGCCGGCGAACGCCCTCCGGCAGCAGGTAGTCGAGCATCGCGACCGTGGCCGTGCCCTCGAACAGAGCGACCTGCGCGCTGAGTTCGTCGTCGAGCGTGCTCTCGTCGCTGTCGAGGCCGAAGTGCTGGTCCTCGAGCGCGTGCGTCAGCTCGTGCGCCAGCGTCAGCTCGGCCTCGTCGCCGCTCAACGACCCCTCCACGACTGTCATCTCGCCCGTTCGCTCGTCGTAATAGCCGGCGATCTCCTCGCTGAAGATCGACCCGGCCAGCTCGCGCAGATCCGCGTCGTCGGGCAGCAGGCCGAGCAGCTTGAGCACGCGCTCGTCGGCGGCCCGCTGAGCCGGCGGGTACTCCTCGTCGAGCACCGCGAGGGCCTCCTCGCGCGCCTCCTCTCCGCTGAGGTTTCGCACCGGGGGCAGCCGCTCGAACTCCAGCCCGCGAATCCGCTCGACCCGCTTCGCCACCACCTCGACCGGCACCGCCGCCTCGGCTTCGCGCTCGGGCTCGTCCTCGCCGCCGCCGGTCAGCACGCCCACCCCGAACAGGGCGGCGATCATCAGGATGATGAGCGTCTCGGGCTTCAGGGAAGCGCGGCCAGCACTGCGTCGAGCTCCTCGACCACGTCGCCCGCGAGCTTCACCTCGCACTCGCGGTCGTACGGCGTCGGCCCCTGCGTGATCAGCGCGATGCGGCCGCCCTTGTCGAGCGTCAACCCCGGCAGGCCCGCGACCGGATACACCTCGAGCGACGAGCCGATGCACAGCATCAGGTCGGCCTCCGCCGCGAGCGCGGTCGCGTCGGCCATCGCGTCCTCGGGGAGCATCTCACCGAACAGCACGACGTTCGGCTTGAGCGGCGAGATGCACGTGGCGCACTCGGGCGTCGGGGTGCCGCTCGTGAGGATGGCGCGGACGTCGTCGAAGCCGACCTTCCCGCCGCACATCTCGCACACGCACCACTCGATCGAGCCGTGCACCTCGATCACGGTCTGCGACCCCGCGGCGCGGTGCAGCCGGTCGATGTTCTGGGTGATGACGCCCCGTACGAGCCCCCGCCGCTCCAGCTCGGCGACGGCGTCGTGGGCCGGGTTCGGGCCGATCTCGGAGAGCATCGCGAAGCGCTGGCCGTAGAACGTCCAGAACTCGTCCGGGGAGCGCCGGAACGCGTCGATGTGGGCCACCTTCATCGGATCGACCTTCTCCCACAGCCCCTTACCGGGCGTCCGGAAGTCGGGGATGCCAGATGGCACCGATATGCCCGCGCCGGTCAGCACCACCGCCCGCTCCGCCGACGCAAGGAGCTCGGCGAGAACCGCGGCAGATGTGCCGGTGGCAAAGCTCATGCGAGCAACGGGCGACGAGCACCGAGCAACGAGTTCATTTCCCCTGGAACTTTGCCTGCCGCTTCCCGAGGAACGCGCCGATTCCCGCCTTGGCGTCCTCCGACCCGAAGACCGTGGCGAACCCCTCACCTTCGACTTCAAGACCCTTGTCGAGCTCGGGCTGCGCCGAGACCTTCTTGATCTGCTCGATGGCGAGCGGGGCCTGCTGCGACATCTTCCGCGCCCACGAGAGCGCGGTGTCGAACAGCTCGTGGTCCGGTACGACCTGGTTGACGAGGCCGTAGCGGTAGGCGTCGTAGGCGTCGACCGGGTCGCCGACCAGGTTCATCTCGAGCGCCTTCGCCTCTCCGACGAGGCGCGGCAGCCGCTGCGTGCCGCCGAAGCCAGGGATGATCCCGAGGTTGATCTCGGGCTGGCCGAAGGTCGCCGACTCGGCGGCGATACGGAAGTCGCAGGCCATCGCCAGCTCGCAGCCGCCGCCGAACGCGATCGAGTTGACCGCCGCGATCGTCACGGTCCTCGACTCCTCCATCCCGCGCATGAACCGGTGCGCCGACTCGACGAGCTCGCGCCCCTCCTTGCCGGGATCCATCTTCGTGAACGCCTTGATGTCCGCCCCGGCGCAGAAAGTGAAGATGTTCGACGAGGCGAAGACGACGGCCCTGAACTTGCCGTCCACCCGCTCCCAGGTCTCGATCAGCTTCTGGACGAGCTCGGGCGAGAGCGGGTTGGCCGGCGGGCGATTCAGCCACACGATGCCGACGTCGCCGCGGTCCTCGAGCTTCACGATGTCGTCGCCCTCGACCTGCGAATAGGGGAAGAACCCCTGCCCGGTCTTCTGGCCGAGGCGGCCCTGTGCGACCAGACGGCGGAGGATGAGCGGCGGCTCGAACCCGTCGCCCCAGTCCGTGTGCGCGCGCTCGAGGGCCTCCAGCACGTCGTCGAGACCCTGCGCGTCAGCGCGCGCGAACGGGCCGGGCAGGATGCCCGCGCCCATCATCATCCCGATCTCGATGTCCTTCGCCGACGCGACGCCCTCCTCGAGGACGAGGCAGGACTCGACGAGCGCCTTCAGGCCGAACCGCTCGACGAGCGTGTCGGCGGCGGACGTCTGATCAACCGTGCTCATAGAAGCCCTTTCCGGTCTTCTGGCCGAGGTTCCCCGCCTCGACCAGCTCCTTCATGCCTGAGTGGACGTAGAACCGGTCGCCATAGCTCTCCTTCAGGTGCTCGGCCACGTGGAGGACAGTGTCGAGCCCGAGGAGGTCGGTCAGGAAGAAGGGGCCCATCGGCACCGTCTTCGACTCCTGAATGACCTTGTCGAGCTCCTTGACGTCGATCCCCTCCTCCTCCTGCACTCGCCAGACCTCGGAGACCGAGGAGTTGAGGATGCGGTTCACGACAAAGCCGGGCGCCTCGCCACACTTGATCGGGGTCTTCTTGATCTGCTGCGCGAAGTTCGCGGCGGCCTGAACGGTCTCGGGCGAGGTCTCGTCGCCCTCGATCACCTCGATCAGGCGCATCATCGAGGCGGGGTAGAAGAAGTGGAAGCCGACGACCTTGTCGGGTCGGCTCGTGGCTTCGCCCATCTCGCTGATCGACAGCGCCGAGGTGTTCGAGGCGAGGATCGCGTGGCCGGGGGTGACCGCGTCGAGTTCGCCGAAGACGGCCTGCTTGATCTGCATCCGCTCGGGCACGGCCTCGACCACGAAGTCGACGTCGCCGAAGCCGTCGTACTCGGTCGTCCCTGTGATGCGACCGACGATCTCCGCGGCCTGGGAGTCGGCGTCCTCCTGGGTGATCTTCTCCTTCTTGACCAGCGAGCCGAGCTGGCCCTGGGTGACCTGCTGGGCCTTCTCGAGCCCCTGGTCGACGAACTTCTGCTCGACGTCCTTCAGGACGACGTCCACGCCCGAGGACGCGATGACCTGGGCGATCTCCCCGCCCATGGTGCCCGCGCCCACGACGGCGGCTTTGAACACGTACATTCGGTGAATCCTCCGGGTAGCGGCGGGCGGGAGGCTACAGAGCAGCCCCCCGCCGCGTGCCCGCGAAGCGACTCAGCAGCTCGGCTGCGCCCTCGGACCCGCCGCGCTCGCGCGGCCCGCGCACGGATGCGGAGCATGCTCCTCGATCGTCAGCGTGCCGTGGCCGGTCGGCTTGAAGCTGGTGCGGATCAGCCCCTCGGCGAGCTCGGCGATCGGCCCGACGAAGTCGTCGAACTTCGCGCCGCCCGTACCGACGGCCACGATGAACTTGCCGATCGAGATCGGGCTCGGCGGCTTCTGCGCGGCGACCTCCATGGTGACGCGGGCGTCTTGGGTGGCAATGACCGGGTCCCAGCCGAACTTGGGCTTGCGGGCCTTTGGGTTCTCCTGCGGAATGGAGATCTTGAAGCGGCTCTTCGCCGACGCGATGTCGACCTTCTTCAGCTTGGTCCGCCGCGGGCCGTACCAGCGCACACCGTCGGGCGACGGACGCTCGAGCGTCCAGTAGGCGGACCACTTCGACTTCTCGCCGGCCATCTCCTCGGCGAGGTCGCCGTACGGCCGCGGGATCGTGATCCCGTGAAGCGACGCGCAGTTGCGGATCGACTCCTGGAAGGCATGGTCCTTCGCCCATTTGAGCTGCTCGTCGAGCTCCTTACGCGCCTTCTTGCTGAGACCGACCGTGCCCTCGAACCACACGGGCTCGCGGTCGTTGTGAGACTTGTGCATGCGGCCGTCCTTCAAACCCTTCCCGTCGGCCACGACGTCCACGACCACATGCTCGGAGAACGCCGCCGTCCGCAGGATCCGATCGGACAGGTCGAGGCTCGTCATCAGCTTGCCGATGGCTTCGCCGCTCCCCTCCTTGATCGAATCCGCGTAGCCCTGGAGTGCGCTTCCGGTCGCGTCGCCGATAACGGCCTGGGCGACGCCCTCACCGACCGGGCCGAGGGACTTGAGGCCCTCGCTCACGGATGCGCACGGGCCGCCCTCGGCAGCAGCGGTGGCCGAGGTCGACGAGCGCTCGCTCGAAGCGGTACCGGGCCGCAGCAGCCGCTCGAAGTTCGCAAGCACGACGATCGCCTCGAGCGACGAGAGCCACATCGTCGACTGGTCCGCGAACGGAGTCCAGAAACCGCCCGCCTTGCCGGTCTGCGCATGCATGAGGAAGATCGCGGGCTGGTTCAGCGGATTCCCCGTCTGCCACTCCGAATTCATCATCCAACTGCCGACGAGTTCCGGAAGAACCTGGGTCGCGGAGCGACCACCGATCTTGACGCCGGCGTCGCCGAGCGTCTTCGCGAGCGTGCCCAGCTGCACCTGGCGGTTCCGGAAGCCGCGCGTCAGCAGAACCGTCTCCAGCGCGGTCATCTTCCACTTCGACACGGGGGCTACCGGCGCGACGATCTGCTCGGCCTCCCGCACCGTCGCCACGCCGCTGAGCGCGAGCACCTTCCGGGTCGCCTTCACCGCGCGCGGGAACTTCTTCTTTGCGAGCAGGTGCTGCGCGTACTTCTGGCCAAGCGGTTTCTTGGCGCTGGAGCCGCCGGTCTGGGCCGCAGCCGGGCCACCGATGGCAAGCATGAGGACCACCACGACGGCGGTCAGCAGGATCACGAGTCGACGGTTCATGCGAGTCTCCTAAGGTCTGCGCGTCCGTACTCCACCGTAAAACGCCGGCCACCCGAACGGGTAGCGCTCGCCAAAAATTGGCGCGATCGAACTCGGCGAGCCGGGGCCAGCCCTACGATCCACCCGTGCCCGCTCAGCGCAAGCCCCGCGGCGCCACAAGGCGCGCCGTAGCCGAGACGACGAAGCTCGCGGACGCCCAGGCCGCGGTCCGGCCGCCGACCGGGCGGCGCCAACGCCCAGGCGACCCCTTCAGCGGCGAGCTGCGGCGGCGCGACGTGCTGCCGCTCCTCGTCCTTCATCTGATGGCATCCGGCCCGTCCTACGGAAACCAGCTCATGGACCGCATCTCAGAGCTCACCGAGGGCGTCCTGTCGGTGAACCCGAACACCATGTACCCGCTGCTCCGCCAACTCGAGGCGCGCGGCCTGATCGAGGGCCGGTGGGAGCACCCCGAGCGGCGGAGCCGCCGCTACTACTCGCTCACGGCCGAAGGGAAGCGCGAGTACCGCACGCTGCGCAAGGACGTGCGGCCGTTCCTCGAGTCGGTCGGGCGCTCGATCGACGAGATCGTGCGCGAGGTATATGGCAGCGACTAGCGCGATCCGGACGGTTGACCTCGATCCCGGGGAGGCGTGGGCGCTGTGGACCGACGTCAAGCGCTGGCCGACTTTCGTCGAGGGTTTCGCACACGTGCTCGAGCGTGCGAACGATTGGCCGGGCGAGGGGGCGAAGCTGGTCTGGGGCTCGACGCCCGACGGCCGCGGGCGCGTCACCGAGCGCGTGACGGCCTCGGAGCCCGGCGTCGTGTTCGCGACTCAGGTGTTCGAGGAGGCGCTCGTCGGCACCCAGAGCCTGACCTTTGGCGGCACCGACGACGGCCGCACGCGCGTCGAGCTACGGCTGGACTACGAGCTTGCGAAGAGCGGACCGCTGCAGGCGGTCGCCGACGTCCTCTTCATCCGTCGCGCCCTCAACCAGGCCCTCAACCGCACGCTCGCCCGCTTCGCCACCGAGGCCGCCGAGGAGGGCGGCTACTCGCAGAAAGCGATGTAGGGCACGCCGATGATCGTGATCCGCTCGGTCTCGGTGCTGACCCCGAAGCGCAGCGGCCCGCCGCCCTTCTTCGGCACGCGTACGAGCGTGATCCCGAAGGTGTCCTCGGTGTCGCGGTTCACCTTCGCCTTTGGATAGGCGGCCTTGATGTCCGGGATGCGGTCGCCGATGCCGACGCCGCGCGCCTTCGCGCCGCCGGTGATCGTGATGTCGCGTGCCTTGCGCGGCCGGTTCTTGGTGTAGCCGACGATCCCCTCGAGCGGCTTCTTCAGCTTCGCCGCTCGCGTGTCGTCGCCACCCAGCGGGCAGCCGCGCCTCATCCGCTTGACGAGGCCCTGCTCGCGAAGCTCCGCGTGCGTCATGCCGAGCTTGACCCCGTCCACCCCCTTCGGGGTGATCTTCTTCGGCCCGGCGGCTGGGGCGATGGCCGCGCCGACGGCGAGGAACACGACAAGCGCGAGGAGCGTGCGGAGCGAGTTCATGCGCGCAGCGTACTCACGCGCTCTCGCCGATCCTCCCAACCGCGCCGCGTAGGCCGACGCAACCGACACAGGCGACGCACCCCACGCAGTCGACACATCCGACGCAGAGGACGCAGGCGGCGCATCCGACGTTGCCGGCGCCGAGGACGACACCGGCGCTCGCCACCGTCGCCGCCGATCCGATCACCGCGGCGCTCGCGACGGTGCCGGCGGACCCGACGACGGCGGCGCTGGCCACCGTGCCCGCCGAGCCCACGACGCCCGCGCTGGCAACGGTGGCGGCGGAGCCGACGACGCCGCCGCTCACGACGGTCGCCGTCGCGCCCGTCAGGCCGACGCTCGCCTCGTTCTCCTCCATCGGCGCGTTCGCCTCCATCGGCCCGACCCTAACCGGCTCGCCGTCCGTCGAGCGTCGCCTGAGCGCCCTAAACGGGCGACGAGGCGACACTCGGCGAGGGAACGGAACCCGGCGGGCGTATCCGCTGTACAACGGACACGGTGGAGGACCGGCCACCTTTCGAGACAGACCTCGTCGCGCGCGCGAAGAAGGGAGACGCGGATGCGTACGCGGAGCTTGTGAGACAGCACGAGACGATCGCGTTCCGGACCGCGTGGCTGATCACCGGCAGCGCGGCCGACGCCGAGGAGGCCGCCCAGGACGGCTTCGTCAAGGCGTACCGCGCGCTCGGACGCTTCAGGCCGGACGCGCCGTTTCGCCCATGGCTGCTCGCGATCGTGGCGAACGAGGCGCGCAACCGGCGGGTGGCGCAAACCCGGCGCGATCGCCTGGTGCTGCGCGCGCGCGAGGAGGAGAGCGCGGTGGAGGAGCGCCGTCCGGGAGGCGCGGTCCCGTCCCCCGAGGCGGCGCTCCTCGACTCCGAGCGCCGCAGCGAGCTGCTCGACCGGGTGGCGGCGCTC
This sequence comes from Thermoleophilaceae bacterium, assembly GCA_035629775.1. Classification (GTDB taxonomy): domain Bacteria; phylum Actinomycetota; class Thermoleophilia; order Solirubrobacterales; family Thermoleophilaceae; genus DASPHG01. The sequence continues at coordinate 10,293 of DASPHG010000005.1, forward strand.
CCGGAAAAGCACCGGCTCGTCGTCGCCTGTCGTTATCTGCTCGATCTGTCCGAGGAGGAGACGGCGGCGGCTCTGGGCGTACGGGCGGGAACCGTGAAGTCGCGCCTGTCGCGTGCGCTCGCCCGGCTCAGGGAGGAGATGCCCGATGCCTGAGCGGCTCGACCATTCGCTCCGGGACCTGGCCGGCCAGGTGGACTTCCCGCCGACCCCGGACCTCGCGGCGGCCGTCGCGGGCCGCCTGGTTGAGCCGGCCGCCCGGCCCGCCCCCCGGCGGGCCGGCCTCCCGCTCCGTCGCCCGCTCGCTCTGGCCGGGATCGGGCTGCTGCTCGCAGCCGCGGGTGTGTTCGCGGCATCGCCGGGCGTGCGCGACGCGGTCCTCGAGTTCGTCGGCATCCGCGGCGCATCCGTCGAGCGGGTGTCGCGGCTGCCGACCGTGCCTCGCACCGTCGGGCCCGCGGGCGAGCGCGTCACGCTGGCCGAAGCCCGCCGCCGAGCCGGCTTCGAGGTTCGATCCTCGCGCCTCGGGCGACCTGATCGGGTGCGCTACTCGGACCGGGTGCCGGGCGGCGTCGTCACGTTCAGGGTCGCCGGCTTTACCGTCACGCAGCTCCGCGCCGGCGTTGAGCGCAAGTTCCTCCGCAAGCTCGTGGCGGAGGGCACGACGGTCGAGCGGCTCCGTGTGACCGACGATCCGGCGCTCTGGCTGGTCGGCCGTCCGCATGTCGTCTACCTGCGCGACGCGAACGGGCAGGTGATCGAGGAGACGCTCCAGCGGGCCGGCAATGTTCTGATCGTCGAGCACGAGGGCGTGCTGGTGCGCGTGGAGGGCGCGGACGCGCTCGAAGAGGCGGTCATGGCCGCGGCATCGCTGGGCTGAGGGAACCGGCCAGCGCTCACGGTTGTAAGGGCATTATGAAGCGAATCTCATTTGCGATCGGGCTGACGCTCTTGCTGCTGCCAGCCGGCGCGCACGCGAAGGGCACCAACGTACGGACCTCGTCGGCGCCTCACGGGACCGACGCCGGCGAGCGCTGGACGACGCTGGTGAGGATCACGATGCCCGGCGCCGGCCCGCTCGAAGGCCTGCGCCCCAGGGTCGTTATCCGCAGGGGAGACACCATCACCGCCTTCACGGCCGAGCCGACCGGCAAGCCCGGCGTCTACCGGGCGGGCGTCGTCTTCCCGTCGCGCGGGATGTGGCGCTACGGCGTCGTCGACGGGCTCGACCGATTCGAGCGCGGCGCCGGACGGCTGCACGGGTTCCCGCCAGTCAGGATCGGCCCGAACGAGGCCGAGCTCGACGAGCCGCCGCTGCCGATCTCCGGAGAGGTGGAAGAAATTGCCGCTCCCGCCGCCCTCGACTCCCCGCAGGGCCAGCTGCCACCCAGGACATACAGCGTGGCGACCGAGGAGGACGACGGCGGCTCCGGCATGAGCGCCGCCATCCCGGTGGCCGCGATCGTGTTGGGTGCGGCGCTGCTACTGCCCGCCTGGGTGCGGCGGCGCCGCCGGCACGCCTAGGCCCGTCTGCTTGCGCATTCGCGCCACCGGGCCTACCTTGGAGTAGGCCCTTCGGATCATGCTCGGACGCCTGATACCACGCAAGAGGTACGCCACGGTCGGCTTCGCGGTCGTCTTGGCGACCTCGCTCGCAGCCCCCCTCCCTGCCTCGGCCGCCTCGCCGGCGGAGAACAAGGCCCGCGATCTGATCGACGCGGCGCGCAAGCCGTGCAAGCTCGAGCCGCCCACGAGCACCGGCGTCTCCGTGTCCGACTCCGGCTTCGGCGGCGTCAAGGAGGTAAGCGCGACGGTGGTTCGCAAGCCGCCGGTCGGCACGTCCGGGGCGGTTGCCGGCGCTCGCTGGGAGGTCGACGACGGCAAGCTCAGGCCGCTCGACCCGATGGCGGGCGAGATCAACCGCCGCTGCGGCGACGACCCGGGCAAGCCGGACTCACCGTTCGACTGGCGCAGTCTCCCCTACTTCGGCGGATACGACCAGGCTTACCTGTACCTGATCACGAGCAAGCGCTGGGGCCGCGCCGACCAGGTCACGAAGCACCTGCCGGGCGAGACGGGATCCCAGGATTGGGGCGAGGTCGGCGGCTACATCTGGAGCGAAGAATGCGACCCCGGCAAGGACTCAGTCAGGCTGGAGCGAACCGTCCATCTGCCCGGCAGACCGTTCGGCGGTGCCCCGATACGCGGCTCGCTCAACACACTCGGCTCGATCCTCGGCCCGGATGCGCGCCCGATCACGACGGTCAAGGTGCTGCTGAACGGGCAGACGATCCTCAGGGTGAAGAAGAACGGGGACCCGTTCGACTTCGACGACATCCCCGCGAAGCTGTTCAAGTCCGGCGCCAACCGGGTCGAGATCCGGGCGGAGAAACGCCGGACCGGCAAGTGCAACAGTCGCAACGCCCCCACGCTCGTGGGCGTGGAGTTCTCGCTGTATGCGACCTACGGGTCCGACCTCAAGGTGGTCGTCCCGGAGCATGCGCGCAGCAACGCATTCGGAATCGACATTCCGTTCACGGTCGTGAACAAGGGCCCGTCCGACATCCCCGAGGCCAGGTTCGCGTTCTCCTTCACGATCCACACCGAGGGGGGCAAGGCCGTCCTCTCGCACATGGGCGCGGGCGACTGCGACCTCAAGCGCGAGGTCATCCAGCCGCCCAGGTTCGGCGAGTCCTTCACCTGCCGCGTGCCCGACATCGAACGGGGCGAGTCCAAGAAGTTCGCGATCCGCGTCGTGCCCGGGCTCCCCGACGGAGAGGACTACTGGGGGGCCAGCCTCACCTGGTCGAGCCGGATCGCGGGCATGGGCGAAGTGGACGGCTCGAACCAGAACGGACTCCGCCACATCACGGGCTGTTTCATCGGGAAGGACCCCCGATGTCCAAAAGACCCGCCCGCGAGTGGCGCTTCGCTACTTGGGTTCTAGTCGAGCCGGCTACGCCCCGGCGCCGACGGCCTCCGGCTGCGGCGCCAAGATGTTGCGCGGCATCAGCACCTCGCGTGCGATGACGAGGCGCTGGATCTGCGACGTGCCCTCATACAGCTGCATGATCTTCGCGTCGCGCATCAGCTTCTCGACCGGGTACTCCTTGATGAAGCCGTACCCGCCGTAGACCTGCACGGCGTCGGTGGTGACCTCCATCGCGGTGTCGGCGGAGAACCGCTTCGCGTGCGACGAGACGAGCGTGTTGCGCTCGCCGATGTCGAGCAGCTGGCCCGACTTCCAGACGAGGAGGCGCGACGCCTCGATCTTCGTCGCCATGTCGGCGATCATGAACTGGATCGCCTGGTGCATCGCGATCGGCACGCCGAACTGCACTCGCTCGAGCGAGTAGTCGCGGGCGAACTCGAAGGCCGCACGCGCGATGCCGACGGCCATGGCCGCGACGCCGGGCCGCGTGCGGTCGAGGGTCATCATCGCGAGCTTGAACCCCTTGTTCTCCTCGCCGAGCAGGTTCTCGGCCGGGACCTCGACGTCGTTGAAGCTGACGGTCGCGGTGTTGGAGGCGCGCTGCCCGAGCTTGTCCTCCTTCTTGTCCACCTGGACTCCCCACTCCTTCTCGACGACGAAGGCGGAGATGCCCTTGTGGCCGGCGTCCTTGTCGGTCTTCGCGTAGACGGTGAAGTAGTCCGCGTAGCCGCCGTTCGTGATGAAGCACTTCGAGCCGTTCAGGACGTACTTGTTGCCCTGGCGGACGGCGGTCGTCTTCATACCCGAGACGTCCGAGCCGGCATCCGGCTCAGTCAGGCAGAACGAGGCGAGCTTCGGCTCCTCGGTGAGGGCGCCGAGGTACTTCTTCTTGACCTCATCGGAGCCGCCGATCGCGATCGGCGCCGTGGCGAGCCCGTTGCACATCAGCGAGGTGCCGATGCCTGAGCAGCCCCAGCCCATCTCCTCCTCGATGATGCAGCCGGTCACGTAGTCGAGGCCCGGCCCGCCGTACTCCTCCGGGATGTGGGTGTTCATGAGCCCCACCTCCCAGGCCTTCTCGATGATCTCCTGCGGCCACGTTCCGTCCCGGTCGTAGTCCCAGGCGACGGGGCGCATCTCCTTCTCCGCGAAGTTGTGCGCCATCTCGCGCATGTCCTTCTGCTCATCGGTAAGCGAAAAATCGACCACTTAAGCGCTCCTGATTGATTCGTCAGTCAAAACTTGTCCCGGAAGGGTACCGAAGCAGGCTCGCTACCCGGTCAGCAGTCGGATGACGAGCCAGACGCCGAACCCAATCGCCCCAACGGTCAGCAGCACGAGGCCGAGCTGCTCCGGGAAGATCGCCGGGCGACTGGGCGCCATCGTCCTGCGTCGCAACCTCCGCCACATGAGGCCACACTGTAAGCGGGCATGGAGGAGACCTTCGGCACTGTCGTGATCGTCCTGGCGGTCGTCGGCGCGATCGTCGCGGCGGCGGCATATGTCGGCTCGGGCCGGCTCTACGACGGGATCGGCAAGGGCGCCTTCTCGCTCGACCAGCCGGACCGCCCGAAGGGCCCGCAGCCCGGGAGCGCCGCCTACGCGGCCGAGGCGGAGGAGGAGACGCGGCAGATGCTCGAGGCGAAGTCGGCGCGCCGGGTCGCGCGCGGCGAGGCGCCGCTCGACATCGACGCCGAGTATGCGGAGCTCACCGCGTCACAGCCCGTCACAGCCGACGCGGGCCTTCGCGACGAGGTCCGGCAACTCGTAATCGCCAGCAACGAGCGCCGCGCGCGCCGCGGCGAGCCGCCGCTCGACGTCGAGACGGAGGTGGACCGCCAGCTGCGCGACCTCGGCGCCTAGTGCGTCGGGACCAGGTCCGCCTCGGGCTCGATCCCCCACCGCGCCGCCAGCTCGGCCAGCTCCGGCGTCAGCTCCCAGCGGTCCGGCTGCTCCGCGCCCTCGTGGTCCGGAACGCCGCCCTTCAGCTTCATGCAGCCCTTGTTGTCGCCGATCTGCGCGATCGTCGCCACCTCGTCGGGGCTAAGGCGGATGTCGCGCGGCACGGCCGCGAGCTCGGCTCGCTTCTCCTCGATCGGCTTGGCGTCCTCGCCCGGCTCCTGGATGAGCGTCGGCACCGTGCATTCGACCGGCTCGTGCGCCAGGTTCCACTGGCACGCCATCTGCAGCGGCGTGAGACCGTGCGCGCCGCCGACGTGGCGCATGCGGTCGAGCTTCGCGCGTCCCTCTTCGACCCAGCCGGCCGGGCGGAAGCTCCGATGGTCGTGCTTCGGGAACGGGTGTCCCGGCAGGACGTCGTCGTGGAAGAGCCCCCCGTAGTCCACCACGCGCGTGATCAGTCGCACGTCCGCCTCGAGCGCGGCGGGAAGGCACAGCTCCCCCGGCCACGGCTCCAGTGGGTTGAGGATGATCATCGCCCAGTCGATCGCCTCGCCGAACCGCTCGAAGCAGGCGATGAGGTCGAGCGTGAAGCCGTTGGCCGGCCCCGGGGCGACGCCGATCCGGCGCGCCAGGCCCTCGTCGCGGAGCGCGCGCATCCCGTCCCAGACGGCCTCCGACGTGTAGCCCTCCCGGTCGGGGTTGTGCAGCAGGAGCAGGTCGAAGGACTCGAGGTCGCAGCGCTCGAGCGAGCGCTCCGTGGCCATACGGAGGTAGCCGGCGTGGTCGTCCTGGGTCTGGGTGAAGCGGGGGAAGCCCTTCGCGCCCATGCGCTCCCCGGCGTAGAAGTCGTGCCCGACGGCGCCCACCACGAAGTACGACTCGCGGTCGATTCCGTCCACGGCGCGCGCCACGAGCCGGTCCGCCTCGCCCTGGCCGTAGACGTCGGCGGTCAGAAGCGTGTTGATCCCGTGGCCCGGCCGGAGCAGGGCAACCAACCGGTCCTCGTCGATCGGCTCCCCGAAATGCATGAAACGCCCGCCGCTCCAAGTCCCAATCGCGACGTGGTCGGGTCCCGTCATATCGGGTATAGATAGCGACGATGGCAGACCAGAGACGGTTCGAGCTCGACGAGTTGCTCATCCGGCCGGGCACCTATTTCAATCCTCAGACCGAGGTGATGGTGGTCGTGGACGACTCGCCGTCGATGGATGCCGAGATCTTCAACATGGAGGAGTTCGAGGGCGCCGACTGGGTGCTCGTGTCCGACGAGCTCCCCCTCGACGAGGCCCAGCGCGACGAGCTGCTCGAGGGCTTCCAGGCGACCCACCACGGTGGCGACGGCCGCCAGCCGGTCGGCGACGACGACGAAGACCTCGACTTCGACGACGAAGAAGAGGAAGAGCTCAAGCCGGACGAAGACTTCGACCAGGAATAGCCGCCCGCCCGCGAGGGCATAACCTGCCGCGCGCATGCGGCCCGTCTACTACCTGGCGATCTTCATCCCCGCGGCGGTCGCGCTCGAGCTGGCGCACGCCTCACCGGTCCTGATCTTCACGGCGGCTGCGCTCGGCGTAATCCCGACGGCCGCGCTGATGGGCACTGCGACCGAGGAGCTCGCCGAGCGGACGGGGCCCGGCATTGGCGGCTTCCTGAACGTCACGTTCGGCAACGCGCCCGAGCTGATCATCGCCCTATTCGCGCTCGAGGCAGGGCTGCACGAGGTCGTCAAGGCGTCGATCGTCGGCTCGATCATCGGGAACATCCTGCTCGTGCTCGGAGCGGCGATGCTCGTGGGCGGCTGGAACCGCGACAAGCAGACGTTCAACCGCACGGCGGCGAACGCCCAGTCGGCGATGCTGCTCCTGGCCCTCGCGGCGCTGCTCCTGCCGGCCGCGTTCCAGCTCATCCACGGCGGCAGCCTGCCCGGCGTCGGCGAGGAGCGCCACCCGTTCTCCGACGAGGTGGAGGACCTCTCGCTCGGCGTGGCAATCATCCTGATGGTGAGCTACGGGTTCGGCCTCCTGTTCTCCATGAAGACCCATCGGGCGGTCTTCAACCCGTACGACGAGCACGGCGAGGGCCACAGCTCCGCCGGCTGGTCGATCCGCAGGTCGATGGGCCTGCTGGCGATCGCCGCGGTGCTCGTCGGCTTGATGTCCGAGATCCTCGTTGGCTCGATCTCCGAGGCGTCGCACGAAATCGGCCTCTCCGAGTTCTTCGTCGGCGTCTTCGTGGTCGCGATCGTCGGGAACGCCGCCGAGCACTGGGTCGCCGTGCTCGTCGCCGCGAAGGACAAGATGGACCTGGCCGTGAACATCGCGATCGGCTCGAGCGCGCAGATCGCGCTGTTCGTTGCCCCCCTGCTCGTGCTCCTGTCCTACGTGATCGGCCCGGAGCCGATGCCACTCGTCTTCAACGGCTACGAGCTGGGCGCGATGCTGTTCGCCGTCCTGATCGCGAACTTCCTGACCCAGGAGGGCGAGTCGAACTGGTTCGAGGGCGTGCAGCTACTCAGCCTGTACGCCGTCCTCGGCCTCGTCTTCTACTTCGCTTGAGTCCTTCCACACGCTGAGCCCGATCCCGACGGCGAACGACGCCGCCACCATCGCGAGGCTGGCCTGCGGGCTGACATGGAAGAGATCCTCGGTCAGCAGCTTGACCGCCACGAGGCCGAGCACGAACGCGATCGTCTCGTCGAGGTAGCGGAACCGGCGCATCAGGCCCTCCACGAGCACGAACAGCGCCCGCAGGCCGAGCAGGGCGAAGATGTTCCCCATCCAGATGAGGATCGGGTCCTGGGTGATGGCGAACGCGGCCGGGATCGAGTCGATCGCGAAGGCGATGTCGGCGAACACGATCGCCGCGAGGCACAGGAACAGGGGCGTCGCGTGCCTCGCACCGTCGACGTGCATGAACCAGTGATGGCCGTGATAGGTCCCCGTGACCGGGAAGAAGCGCCGCACGATCCGCACCATCAGGTTGCGGTCGGGATCCACGTTCTCCGCGACGCCTTTCCAGATCCGCACCGCGAGCACCAGCAGCAGCACCCCCAGCACGTAGAGCACGAACTCGAACTGCTCGATCAGGGCGATCCCGCCGGCGATCGCGAGGCCGCGCAGGACCAGCGCGAAGACGATCCCCCAGAAGAGCAGCCGGGCGCGCAGCTCGAACGGCACGGCGAAGTAGGCGAACAGCAGGATGAAGACGAACAGGTTGTCGAGCGACAGCGAGCGCTCGATCAGGTAGACCGTCGTGTAGAGCACCGCCGCGTCGCCGCCGTCCACCGCCCAGACGACCAGCGCGGCGGCGAGGCTGACGGCCAGCCAGCCGATTGACCACCAGACGCCCTCGCGGAAGCTCGGCTCGCGGCCGCGCGCGAAGAACCGGAGGTCGACCAGCAGGAAGACGACAAGCGCGACGCCGAGCGCCGCGTACGGGGCGACGCTGCTCAAGTCCACCGCGCTACTCGAGAAGCGGTTCGCAGAAGGCCTCGCTGGTCTGGTCGTCGGGCAGCGCCCGGACGCAGTCCTCGTAGAGCTCCTGCTGCTCGGATTCGGTCTCCGGCGCCGCCTCGGGTGGGGCCGGCGGGGCGACGGCGCCGCCGCCGAACAGCCCCTCGAGCTGCGTCGTCAGTTCGCTGACCGGCCGCGCGTTCTCCGGGGCCGAGACCTCCTGGGCGGCGCCGATGTTCGCGAACTCGATCGAGAACGAGATCACGCCGCTCTCGAGTCCGCCCACCCGTTCGCGCGCGTCCTCCGGCACCTCGAAGCCGAGATCCGCCGACAGGCGGTGCAGACGCTCGTCGTCCTTCCCGACATAGGCGTCGAAGCGCGGATCGGAGACGACGTCCTCGATCTGCTCCTGCTGCTCGTCGCTGAGGGTCGGCGGAGCCTGCTCGGCGATCGCGCCGCCGAGCTGCGATGCCTCCGCGACGACCGTGTTCAGGTCGTCGAGGATTCGCGCGACGTCCAGGTTCCCGGACACGTGGGTCGTCAGCACGTCCGCGACCTCCTCGTCGCCCTCCACCTCCGCGTCCACGACCCAGTCGCGCGGGGTCACGCCAAAGTCCTCGAGGTCTCGATCGCCCTCTGTCTCGCGGCTCGCCAGCAGCTGGCGATTCAGGTTCTCGACGGTCTCGCGGCTGACCTCGTAGTCGGTGCCCTGCAGGCCGATGAACGCTCGATCGCCCGTCGAGGTCAGCCCCGCTTCGAAGCTCTGCCCCTGCGCCTGGATCGTCACGTTCCAATCGACCGCCGGGAGGGCGCCGTCGGGGTCCGAGTGGTAGGGCCCGGTGAGCGTGATCTGGACCGGTTCCTCGAGCTCGGCCGCGCCCTCGAGCTCGAGCTCGATGTCCAGCGTGATGTCCGCCGAGTCGATCGAGTTCGCGAAGGCGATGTCGAGGAGCTCGGTGGCCGACTCCGTCGCAGCGTCGTCGTCCCCCCCGCACCCCACGACGAGTGCGCCGGCGAGCACGGCAGGGAGGAGCATCGCAACGGCACGTCGAAGCGATCCTGGCACGGCGGGCAGGCTACTAGGAGGCATGAATCGATCCGCAACTACACCTCGACTCAATCGTTAGGAACCTGATGCTGCTAGCGGGAGCCGTAGCGCTCGTCCTGCTCCTCACCGCCCCGCCCGCCCTGGCGGGCGATTCGGTGCTGGTCGTGCGGGGGGACCAGATCGTCGAGCAGTGGGACCCCTACCTCGAGCCGGACCACGATCTCGTCACGCCGGACCCGCCCCCTCCCGGTGCCACGCCCGCCGCCAGCGGTGGCGTCAAGAAGCTGCTCGCACGCGCACGGCGCAAGGGCAAGATCTCCGAGCGCCAGCACGAGCGCTTCACGCGCATCTACGACGAGGCGCGCGCGGTGTACTCGGACCGCGACATCGGTCGCCGCTGCCGCACCCAGCTCGGCCGCGTCCTGGGGATCCTGAACTCGATCGCGCAGCGCGGGAGCCTGAAGCCCAGCCGGATGCCCGCGCTCTTCCTGCAGCTCGAGCGGAACACCGAGTTCTGGCAGCAGGAGCCCGACGTCGGGCTCGGGGAGCGGGTCATGTTCGGCCGCGACCCGCTCCTCCTCCAGCACTACGCGGGCTACGGCCTCCAGATCCAGCCGCTCGGCAACTTCGGCAAGGCGAACGGGCTCTGGCGGGAATGCAAGGAGCGCCCGGACGACTGTCGGCCGAAGCGCCTGCGCCTGCTGCTCGAATCGATGCTCCGCGTGGCGTCGCGGCGGGCGGGCGGCAAGGCCTGGGAGTACTGGTTCCCGTTCGGCGGCGGCTACCCGCCGTGGGCGAGCGGCATGGCGCAGGCCACCGGAATGCAGGCGCTCGCGCGCGGTGCCGCCTTCTTCGACGAGCCGCGCTACCTGAAGGCGGCCGGAAAGGCGCTGCCGCTGTTCCTAGAGCCGCCGCCGACCGGCGTGCGCGTGCGCTCGAAGCGCGGCAACCACTACCTCCTCTACTCGTTCGATCCGCGCCTGCGCATCCTGAACGGGTTCCTCCAGGCGGTCACCGGGCTGCACGACTACGCCCGCGCGAGCGACGACCGCCGCGCCCGGAGGCTCTGGCGCGCGGGCGACCGGCGCGCACGCAGGGAGGTGCCGCGCTACGACACCGGCAACTGGTCGTACTACGCGCTCCCGAACAAGAACCTCTCGACGTGGAGCTACCACGTGCTCGTGACCGAGTTCCTCCAGAACCTCTGCGAGCGGCTCGGCGCGCGCGTGTACTGCAAGACGGCGCGCCGGTTCAACCGGTACTCGGAGCGCCGGGGCGGCCCGCCGCCGCCCGGCCCGCCGGCGCGCGGCAGGCGATGCGGGTACCTCTAGCCGCGCTGGTCATCCTGGCGGCGGGCGCCGCGCCGGCAGCCGCCGCGCCGGTCCTCGCGGTCGGGCCGGATCGGACCGTCCTGCGCGACGACCCCCATCTGCCCCCGCGCGCCACGAGCGACCTGCCGCCGCCCCCCGACGGCGCATCGGCCCAGCGTGGCCGCCCGGCGGCGACCCTGCGGGGTGGCCGCCGCAAGGTCCGTCGCGCCCTCGCCCGGGCGCTCGACCGCGGCCAGATCACGCCGGCGGAACACGACGAGTGGAGAGCCGTCTACCGGGAGGCGCTCGACATGCGCCAGCGCCTGGCGGGCGCGCGCCAGGACCAGCTGAGTGCGGTCATCGAGACGCTCGAGGACATCACCGTGGCGGGCGGGCTCAAGGCCAGCCGGATGCCCGCGCTCTTCCTCCAGCTCGCGCGCAACACGGAGTACTGGCCCGACGAGCCCTACCCCGCGAGCGGCCAGCGCGTGGTCTTCGCCGGTAGCCGGATCGTCTTCCAGCACTACGCCGGCCAGGGGCTCCAGATCCAGCCGCTCGCCAACTTCGGCAAGGCGAACGCCCTGTGGCGCGACGGGCACGTGAACCGGCTCCGGGGATTGGTCGACGAGCTCGTCGCGATCGCATCGCGCCGCGCGGGCTTCACGACCTGGGAGTACTGGTTCGAATTCGGCGGCGGGTCGCCACCCTGGACGAGCGCGATGGCCCAGGGCACGGCGATCCAGGCGCTGACGCGCGCGTCCGACCTGTTGGCCGACCCGAGCTACGGACGGGTCGCGCGACGCGCGGTCGGCGCCTTCCGCAAGCGGGCGCCGCGCGGCGTGCGGGTGCGCGGGATGGACGGCGGCAACCACTACCTGATCTACTCGTTCTCGAAGGGGCTGCGGGTGCTGAACGCGTTCGCGCAGTCGCTCACGGGGCTCTACGACTACGCGGCCGCCACCGGCGAGGATCGCGCGCTCGAGCTGTTCGAGGCCGGCGACCGGTCGCTGCGCGCGGAGCTGCCGCGCTACGACACGGGCGCCTGGACCCTGTACTCGCTCGGCGGCGCCGAGGCGACGCTCGAGTACCACGAGCTCGCCACCGGCTTCATGTCGAACCTCTGCGACCGGCTGGCCGACGTGGCGCACTGCGATGCGGCCGCACGGTTCGAGCGCTACACGCGTGAGTCGCCCCGCCTGCGGCTGCGCACGCACCGGCTGGTCGAGGACGGGCCCCGGCGCGTGCGCTTCCGCCTTTCCAAGGGGTCGACCGTGCGGATCACGATCAGCCGCCGGGGCAGCGTCGTCCACTCCGCCTCCGCCTACGTCCCGTACGGCATTCGCTCGTTCGCGTGGGTTCCGCCCCGGCCCGGCGAGTACGTGGTCACGCTCGCCGCGGAGTCCTTCGACGGCACCAGGGGCTCGACCAGCGGGACGATCATCGTCCGCGAGCGACCCTAGGCCCGTACGATGGCGCCGATGGCGCCCCGAACGATCCTCTACACCGGCAAGGGTGGTGTCGGCAAGACCAGCGTCGCCGCCGCCACCGCGCGCCGCTGCGCCGCGGCCGGCCTGCGCACGATCGTGGTCTCGACCGACCCGGCCCACAGCCTGTCGGACTCGCTCGAGGCCGAGCTGGGCGGGGCGCCCACGCTGTGCGCCCCGCTTCTGTGGGGACAGGAGGTCCAGGCGCAGGAAGAGATGGAGCGCAACTGGGAGGCGGTGTCGGACTGGCTCGGCGAGCTCTTGGCCGACCGGGGCGTTGACCCGATCTCCGCCGAGGAGCTGACCGTCCCGCCCGGGATGGACGAGCTCTTCTCGCTGCTCCAGATCAAGGCGCACCACGAATCGGACGCCTACGACGTGATCGTGGTCGACTGCGCGCCCACCGGCGAGACGCTGCGACTCCTGTCGTTCCCGGACGTTGCGAGCTGGTGGCTCGAGAAGGTCTTCCCGTGGGAGCGGCGCGTGATGTCCGCGGCACGGCCGCTCGCGAAGACGTTCCTCGACGTTTCGCTGCCGGGCGAGGCGGTCTACGACGACGTGGAGCGGCTCGTGCGCAACCTCGTGGCGATGAACGGGATCCTTCGCGACCGCGCCCAAACCTCGATCCGGCTGGTGATGAACCCCGACCGGATGGTGGTCAAGGAGGCGATGCGCACCTTCACCTACCTGAACCTGTACGGCTATCTGACCGACGCGGTCGTCGTGAACCGGGTCTTCCCGCCGGAGATGAACGGGTTCTTCGAGGCCTGGCGCGTCCACCAGGCCGAGCAGATGGAGCTGGTGCGGTCGGCCTTCTCGCCGGTGCCCATCCTCACCGCGCCGTTCTTCGAGCGCGAGGTGATCGGCGCCGAGATGCTCGACCGGCTCGGCGACGAGGTCTTCGCGTCCGAGGACGCGGCGGCCGTGCTCCACGAGGAGCTGACGCAGGAGCTCCAGTCCGAGAACGGGAGCGCGACACTCCGGCTGCCCCTCCCGTTCGTGGAGAAGGGGGACATCGAGCTGAAGAAGGTCGGGCTCGAGGTGATCGTCCGCGTGGGCGGCCAGAAGCGCACGATCATCCTGCCGAACGCGATGGCCGGGTACCGTCCCGCGGGCGCGCGGTTCGAGGACGGCGCGCTGCACGTGGATTTCGAGAGGAGCGAGGGTGGAGCAGGAACGGGACCAGCGGCTGCACGATGACTGGGCAAAGGAGTGGGAGCGCGAGTGGCGCGACGCTCCTCCGCCGCCGCCCCGCGGTGCCGGCCCTGACCTCGCCCCGCTATTCGCGATCGCCGAGGCGCTCCGCCGCGGCGTCCCGCGCGAGCTCCAGGGCCAGTTCAACTCGCTTCTGCGCGAGGTCCTCCTGACCCTGCGCGCCCTGATCGACTGGTACCTGGAGCGGCTCGACCGCGCCGACCGCCAGCCGGACGTCGAGGAGATCCGAATCGACTGAACAAGGGGCCAGGCCCCTTGTTCAGCCTTGCTACACCGGGCCGATCTTGATGTCGCGCAGGCTGTGCTCGTCGGGCAGCTTCTCGAGCACCTCTCGGATGACGCGGTGGACGTCCGGCTCGTCGTGGCCGAAGTCGTCGAGAAGGGACTTCAGCGCGGTGTAGGTGATCTTCAGCTGGGCCGCGGTCAGGTCGAGCCGGTACGCGGTCTCGTCGGGGCCGATCAGCGGCATCTCGTCTTCGCTCATGCGTCCAGCGTAACCTGCGCGGCATGGGATCGAAGACTTGGATCCTCACCGGCTCGCCCGAGAACTTCGCCGCCACCCGCGAGCACGGGTTCCGCGTGATCGGGCTGAAGGAGGGGAGACGGAACTTCGCCGAGCAGATGGAGCCCGGCGACCTGATCGTCTTCTACCTGACCCGCGTCAAGGCGTTCGGCGGCGCCGTCCGGATCACCGGGGAGATGTACGAGGACCGCACGAAGATCTGGCCCGGCAAGCCGGGCAAGGCGGACCCCTATCCGTGGCGGTTCGAAACCGAGCCCGTCGTCGTGCTGGACGAGGGCGACTGGGTCGGGGCCGAGGACCTCGCGCCGGAGCTCGAGCACGCCCGCAAGTGGCCCGCCGAGCACTGGACGCTCGCCTTCCAGGGCCAGCTCCGGGCGGTGTCGGACGCCGACCGGGACCTGATCGTCGCGCGAATGCGCGGCGATGCCGGATCTCTGGGCCGCCTCCGCGAGCGGGTGCCGCAGCCGTCGCGGTGACCGCCGAGCGCGTGCGCACGCTTCTCCTGCGCGGGGACAACCTGCTGAAGAGCGGGCGGCCGGAGCGGTTCGATCGAGCTCTGGCGGCCTTCGAGGAGGCTCGCGCGGCCGCGGCCGACGACGACGTCGCGCCGGAGGTGGCTGCACTCGTGGAGCGGCGGATCGCCACGCTCCACGCGCTGCAGGCGGGTGAGGGCGCGTGAAGCACGCCCGCCATTACACGCTTGCCGAGGCGAACGGGGCGCTCGGCTGGGTCGAGGAGACGCTGGCAGCCCTTCGAAGGGCGCGGCAGGGGCTCTCCGACGACGAGGCCCGGGACGCGCTCGCCGAAGCGGGGCCCACGAACGGGGGCGGCCAGCCGGGCAGGGTGGTCTCGGGCGCCTTCCTCGAGCTTCGTGCCGCGCTCACCAGGCTCCAGGAGGCGGAGGTGGTCCTCCGCGACCTCGACCGCGGCCTGATCGACTTCCCCGCGATCCGCCACGGACGCGAGGTCTATCTCTGCTGGCTCGAGGGTGAGCCGGAGATCGGCTACTGGCACGACCTGGAGGCGGGCTTTGCCGGCCGCGAGCCCCTCTAGCGACATCGGCGGCATGTGGCGGGCGTGGAACGCCGAGCAGCGCGTGGCGGCGGTCGGCGCGACGCTCCTGATCGTCAGCGCGATCGGCCCG
Organism: Thermoleophilaceae bacterium; assembly: GCA_035629775.1. Lineage (GTDB taxonomy): Bacteria > Actinomycetota > Thermoleophilia > Solirubrobacterales > Thermoleophilaceae > DASPHG01. Next base: position 25,300 of record DASPHG010000005.1, read on the forward strand.
TTCTCGTGGGTCGAGGTGGCGATGGTGCTGGTCGGGGTCTCGGTATTGCTCCTACTCCGGCGGCGCGCACAGGGCCGCCCGTTCCATCTGCCGTTCGGCGACGGCATCGTGATCGCCGCCGCGGGGGCGTGGGCGGCTCTGCTCATCCTGATCCGCCTGTTCGACCGGCCGCTCGGACAGGGCATGCTGGCGCTCGCCTGTGCGGCACTCTTGCTCGCGGCGGGGATCCGCGAGCGCGCCCGCCGTCCGATGGACGACCTTCCGCGCGAGCAGGACACCCTCTGGGAGGAGCGCCCTGCGCGCCGCCGCCGCCCGCCTCGCGAGCCACCGCTCTCGCCCTCGCCGGACGACCCCACGCGCGCGCTCCCGGCCGACGAGGAGGCGACCATGCGGCTGCCGGCGCAGAAGGAGCTGCCGGGCATGGACGACCCGAACCCGTACGAGGTGCCGCGCCCGAAGGACCCGCCCGCCCCGGACGACTTGCCCGCGGGGCGCGGGTAGCTGTAACGTCGACTCTGGGTGGTGCGACAGCACACGCAGGGAGGCAACCAATCGAAGGAGAGGCAATGAAGACTTATGTGATCCTCCGCCGCGGCGGGTGGCAATCGGGCGAGGAGCTCGAGCAGGCGGCGGCCCGCTCGAAGGACGTCGGCGAGAACCAGATGTCCGACGACATCCGCTGGATCCGCAGCTACGTGATGGCCGAGGAGGCCGGCGGCCTGGGGACGGTCTGCATCTACCAGGCGAGCAGCCCCGAGGCGATCCGCGACCACGCGTCGCGCGCCGACCTGCCGGTCGACGAGATCGTCGAGGTCGCCGACACGGTCGTGGTCCGCGAGGACCCGGCGACCGCGGCGGCCTAGCTCAAGGTCGGGCGGCGTCCTCGAACGGGAGGACGTCGCCCAGCCCGACCAGCTCGAACACGCGGTCGACCTGCGTCCCCCCGCGGATGATCGTCAACTCGCGGCCCTCGCGCTTGGCACTCTCGTACGCGGTGACCACGAACTGGATGCCCATGGAGTCGATGAACACGAGCTCTGAGAGATCGAGCACGATCTTCTTGGTGCCGTTCATGCCGGCGAGCGCCTCGTCGGCGAGCGGGCGGCCGGCCAGGTCGAACTCGCCCCTGAGCTTCAGGCTGCATGCGCCATCCGGCCCGTTGGCAAGGTGTGCGGAGAAGTCAGACATCGAAGGGGTCCTTCCGTCGAACGCTTGGCTGGGCTCTGCGTCCGGTGGCGCCCGTTGAACGAGAGACGCCGTCCGAAGAATCCCTATCGGCTCCTACCGTAGCACCGCAACGGGGGAGCGGGAACGCATCGCCAGCCACCCCGCCGCGACCGCGACGAACTGCATCAGGGCGGCGATCAGGACCACCGAGCCGGAGTCCAGCGACTCGACGAGGATGCCCGCCGTGCCCGCCCCGAGGGCCACGGCGCCGATCTTGAATCCGACCGCGGTCGTCATCACCTGCCCGTGGAGATGGCGCGGCGTGTGCTGCTGGCGGACCGCGAAGGTGGCGGCGAGCGCCGGCCCGTCGGCCAGGCCGCCCAGCGCGATCAGCGCCACCGCGGCCGGGAGCGTGCCCGCCAACGGCCACGTGAGCATCACGAGGCCCAAGACGCCGATCGCCACCACCATGATCCGCTCGGGCGCATACCTGCGCTGGAGTCCCGTGAACGCGACCGCGCCCACCGCCGACCCGCCGGCGAAGGCCGCCCACAGATAACCGGCCGCGCCGCGCCCGGAGTCGAGGTGCTCGACGGCGAAGAACGGGAACGCGATCGTGAGCAGCCCGATGCCGCCGAGGCCGATGGCCCCGATCAGCGTCGCCCCCAGGAGCGGCGGCGTGTGCGCGAGGTGGCTCAGGCCGGCCCGCACGATCTGGCGGAGCGAGTCGAAGTCACTCCGCGGCGCGCGGTCGAGTCCGGGGATGCGCAGGATCAGCACGAGCGCGGCCAGCGTGAGCGCGATCTCGAGCACCACCGCCTCGGCCGGCCCGAACACCGCCACCACCGTGCCGGCAATCGCCGGGCCCGCGATCAGGGCGGTGTTGAAGCTCGTGGCCTCGAGAGCGTTGGCCGGCGCGAGCAGGTCCTCCGGGACGACCTGGGGGATCAGGCTGGTGAAGCCGCCGAAGGACAACGGGTAGGTCAGCCCGACCACGAGTCCGAGCGCCGGAATCGCGGCGTCGGGCATGGACCCCGGCAGGACCAAAAGCAGCGTCAGCCCGGAGGCGGCCAGCAGTTGGTCGCAGACCATCGCGAACCGGCGCCGGCCGGTCAGGTCGAGCCAGCCGCCGAGGAGCGGGGCTGTGATCAGGCTGGGGAAGGTGACGCAGGCGACCGTCGCGCCGGCGATGACCGCGCTGCCGGTGCGGTCCAGCACGTGCAGCACGACCGCCACCGAGAACATCTCGTCCGCGACGCGGGCCGAGGTCGCGGCCGCGAAGAAGTTGACGTAGCCGCGCGTGCGGCGGAGCCGCCCGTACTCAATCTTCGAAGAACGCGTATCCGTATTCGCCACGCTTGAGGGCAAGTTTGGCGATCGCGATCATTCGGTCGTCGTCGTTCTTCTCGATCTGCCCGAAGTTCTGGCGGACGCGGCGTGCCGCGCGGGTGCAGAAGGTCTCGGCGATGTAGCGCTCCTGGCCCGACGGCTCGACGCCGTGCTCCTCGAGGATCGCGGACACCCGCGAGAGCACCGCCACCTGGGCGTAGATGTCGGACACGGCATCCGCGAGGCGCTTCTGCTGGAACTGCCGCTCGATGACCTTCTTCCTGTGCTCGCGCAAGAGGCCCTCGGTCTGGCTGCGGAGCTCCTTCACCTGCTCGGAGAGGTCATCCGCCAGCGGCTTCAGCTCCTCGTGCGCCTTGGTGATCCGGTCGGGACGGACCTCGCGCTGGATCCGGTCGCCCACGTACTCGGCCAGCACGCCGAGGGAGCCGATCGGCGAGGACCAGTCGAGGTCGGCCAGCTCGCTCAGCTTCTCGCCCACCGGCTTCATCCCCGACAGCGCGATGAAGGCGCGCATCACGTCGTTCGCCCCCTCGAAGATCGGGAAGATCCGCGTGTCGCGCAGCACCTTCTCGTAGGGCTCGTCGCGCATGTAGCCCGCCCCGCCCTTCAGCTGGAGGGCGCGATTCGTGCCGTACCAGAGGAACTCGGTCGCGGACACCTTCACGATCGCCGACTCGAGCGAATAGTCGGGCACGCCGGCGTCCACGAGCCCGGTCGTCATGTAGGCCATGGCCTCTAGCCCGAACAGGTACGAGACCATCCAGCCGATTTTGTCCTGGACGAGCTCGAACTCCGCCAGCGGCATCCCGAACTGGCGCCGCTCCTTGACGTGGTCGATGACCTTGTCCAGCAGGATCTTCGTGCCGCCGACGGAGCCGGTGCCGAGCGACATGCGGCCGTTGTTCAGCGTGTGCATCGCGATCTTGAAGCCGTCGCCGGGCTCGCCGAGCACGTTGTCGGGCGGAACCCGCACGCCGTTGAAGTGCAGGTGGCGCAGGTCGTTCGCGCGCAGGCCCATCGTGTCGTAGCGGTGGCCGACCTCGAAGCCCTCCATGTCGCTCTCGACGAGGACGGCGATGAACTCGTCGGTGTCCTCGATGCGGGCGAACGTGGACAGCACGCCCGCCTTCGAGCCGTTGCCGATATAGCGCTTCTCGCCGTTCAGGACCCAGGAGCCGTCCGACTGGCGGGTGGCCGTCGTCTGGATCCCGTTCACGTCCGAGCCCGCGGTCGGCTCGGTCAGCGCGAATGCCGCGAGCCGGCGCCCGGCCGCGAGGTCGGGCAGGAAGCGCGCCTTCTGCTCGTCGGTGCCGTACAGGGCGATCGGCTTCATTCCGATCGACTGGTGGACGCCCATGATCACCGAGAGCGTCGGATCGACCTGCGCGAACACCTCGGATACGCGGCAGTAGCCCGTCTGCGAGAGGCCCTGGCCGCCGTACTCCTCGTCCACGTAGAGGCCGCACAGCCCCGCCTCGCCCAGCGCTGCGATGACGTCGTCGCCGATCCAGCGCTCCTCCTCGGCGCGGCGCGGGTCCATCAGCTCGTCGGCGATCGCGCGCAGCCTGCGGATCAGCTCGCGGATCCGGTCCTGCTCCTCGTCGTCCGGCTTCGGGTACGGGAAGACGAGGTCCTCGTGGATCTCGCCGAGGAAGAGCGACTTGGCGAAGCTGGAGACGCCGTCGCCGGTCGCTGGTCGCTGGTCGCTGGTCGTGCCGGTTTCTGGCTGCGCCATGTCAGCCTGCGCTGCCCGCGGCGACCCCGTCGGCCACGGCGTCGGGCTTGCGCGGGCCCGGCCCGGCGTAGTTCGCGGTGGGCCGGATCAGGCGGCCCTCGCGCTTCTGCTCGAGGATGTGCGCCGACCATCCGGCCACGCGCGCGCACGAGAACATCGGCGTGAACAGCTCCGGCGGGACGCCCGCGTAGTCGAGCACCACGGCCGACCAGAACTCCACGTTCGTGGCCAGAACACGGTCGGGCTTGCGCGCCTTGAGCTCCGCGAGCGCGGCCTTCTCGAGCGCCTCGGCTACGTCGAGGCGCGGCGCGCCGATCTCGCGTGCGGTCCGGCGCAGAACACGGGCGCGCGGGTCCTCGGCGCGGTAGACGCGGTGGCCGAAGCCCATCAGGCGGTCGCCGCGGTCGAGCAGCTTCTTCACGTAGGCCTCGGCATCGCCTTCGCGCGCGACGTCGTCGAGCATGTCGAGGACTCGCGAGGGAGCCCCGCCGTGCAGCGGCCCGGACAGCGCCCCGACGGCGGCAGACAGGCATGCGGCCGCGTCGGCGCCGGTCGAGGCGACGACGCGGGCGGTGAAGGTGGAGGCGTTCATCCCGTGCTCCGCCGCCGAGATCCAATAGGCGTCGATCGCCTGCACGTGCTTTGGATCGGCCTCGCCGCGCCAGCGGATCAGGAAGCGCTCGGGGATGGAGCGCGCCCGGTCGATCTCGGGCTGCGGGACCGGCGGCACGCCGGCGCCGCGCGCTGACTGGGCGACGAAGGAGAGCGCCATGACCGACGCTTGGGCCAGGTCGTCGCGGGCCTGGTCGTCGGCGATGTCGAGCAGCTGACCCATGCCCCACTCCGGGGCCAGCATCGCGAGCGCGGACTGGAGGTCAACGCGCGAGTCGCCGGACCGGACGGAGAGCGGGTGCGGCTGCGCGGGCGGGAGGCCGGGCTCGTACTGCCCGTCCACGAGGAGGCCCCACACCTTCTCGAACGGAACGCTGCCGACGAGGTCCTCGATGTCGACGCCGCGATAGCGGAGGGCGCCGCCCTCGCGGTCCGGCTCGGCGATCTGAGTTTCGAAGGCCACTACGCCTTCGAGGCCGGACTTGACCTCGCTCACCTGGCTCCTTTCGTGGGAGGCCCGGAGAATAGTCAAGGTATGGTGCGCTCTTGGGGAGGGGATGAACACGAGGCCTAGCGTCAGCGATCCGCTGTGGGACGCGGAGCAGGACAGGGCGCCGTTTCGTTGGCGCCCCGCTCGGCTGGGCCGCCAGGCCGAAAGCAAGGAGCGCGGCGCCTCGCTTTTCGAAGTTCCCTCCGGCGCGGCGACGTTGCCGCTCCGCCCGCACCGCGCCAACGAGGAGATGGTCGTCGTGCTGGTGGGGCGACCGACGCTGCGCACGACCGACGGCGAGCGGGAGCTCGCCGAGGGCGAGGTGGTCTCCTTCCCCACCGGCCGGCGGGGTTCGCACCGGCTCGAGAACCGCACCGACGGGCCGGTCCGCATCCTGGTGGTCAGCACGATGATCGGCCCCGACGCGGTCGAGCAGCCCTAGGCGACATGCGGGTCCTGGTCGTCGACAGGAGCTCCGGCTTCCGGGACCTCGTGCGGCGGGCGGTGACCGAGAGCGGCCACGGCGAGATCGTGGGCCACGTCGCACGCGCCGAGGAGGCGACCTCGGCGGTCGCCGAGCACCGGCCCGACGTGGTGCTGATGGCGCGCTCGCTCCCCGACCACGACGGCGTCTGGGCGACACGGCAGATCAAGGTCCTGTTCCCACACGTGGATGTGGTGGCTCTGACCGCCGCCGGTGACGGCGCCGCCGGGGAGGCCTTCATGGCCGCCGGCGCCACCGCCCGGTTCGACAAGGAGGACCTCCCGGGCGTGCTCCGGTGGCTGGCTGAGGAGCGCCCTCCACCGTAAGTTGACCGTAGTCCGGTTGGCTGCTAACTTATCTTCCGTAAGCGGACCACGGTCCGAAACCTCCTCCGAAGGAGCGGGAGATGTCAGTAGCAACCGCAGTACCGACCGGCACGTGGACCGCCGACAAGGTCCACTCCTCTATCGGCTTCGAGGTCGAGCACATGGTCTCGACGTTCCGGGGCCGCTTCGAGGACTACGACGTGCGAATCGCCGACGGCAGGCTCGAGGGGGCCGTCCGCGTCGCGAGCGTGAGGGTGTACGACGAAAACCTCGAGGCGCACCTGCAGTCGCCCGACTTCTTCGACGCGGAGCTCCACCCCGAGCTGCGCTTCGAGTCGCGCGACCTGACGATCGACGACGAGGGCGGCGTGACGCTGGAGGGCGACCTGACGATCAAGGGCGTTACCAAGCCCGTCACCGGCCGTGGCCGCTACGTCCACGTCGAGGCCGACATGGGCGGCGGCGAGCGCATCGGCCTCGCCCTCGAGGCGACCGTGGACCGGCGCGAGTTCGCCCTGAACTGGAACGCGCCGCTTCCGAAGGGCGGGTTCGTCCTCGGCAACGACGTCACGCTCGTCGTGGCGCTCGAGCTGGTGCGGGCGGCGGAGTAACCGTGACCGTCCTCGGCATCAGCGGGAGCCTCCGCGCGGACTCCCACAACACCCGGCTCCTCCGGGCGGCGGCCGACAGGCTGCCGCCCGGCGCCGAGCTGCGCATCTTCGACGGGCTGCGCGACGTCCCGCCGTTCGACGAGGACGCCGAGGATGCCCCTCCCCCCGCCGTCGTGGCGCTGAAGAACGCGATTGCCGATGCGGACGCGGTCCTGATCGCCACCCCCGAGTACAACCACTCGATCCCGGGCGTGCTGAAGAACGCGCTCGACTGGGTGTCGCGGCCGATCGCCGCGAGCCCGATGCGCGGCAAGCCCGCGCTCGTGATCGGCGCGAGCACCGGCATGTTCGGAGCGGTGTGGTCGCAGGCGGAGACGCGCAAGGTGCTGGGCGCCCTGGGCGCACGCGTGATCGACGAAGAGCTGCCGGTCGCGCGAGCGCCGGAGGGCCTCGATGATCCCGAGGTCCTGGGGCGGCTCGAGGGCCTGCTCGCACAGCTCACTTCGCATCCCGTGCTTGCGCGGGCTGCATAATCGGGAGGGTCGGAATGGGCTCGCAATCGCTTCCAGTCATCGGCTCACAGGCGCATGAGCGCGCGGACGCCGCGCGCAACCGCGAGCGGATCCTGGATGCGGCGCGCCGGCTGATCGACCGACAGGGGATCGACCAGCTTTCGATGGACGCGCTCGCGGCGGAGGCCGGCGTCGGGAAGGGAACGATCTTCCGCCGCTTCGGCGACCGCGCCGGGCTTGCGCACGCGCTGCTCGACGAGCATGAGAGCGCCTTTCAGGAGGCGTTCATCCGCGGCGAGCCGCCGCTCGGGCCCGGCGCGCCCCCCGTCGACCGGCTGCGCGCCTTCGGTCACGCGATGATCGACCTGCTCGAGTCGCACGGCGACATCATCCTCGCCGCGGAGTCCGGCTCCGCGTGCGCGCGCTTCCGCGCTCCGGCGTTCCGGGCCCACCGTGCACACGTCACGAGCCTGCTCCGCGAGCTGGACCCCCGCCTCGACGCGGAGTACCACGCGGACTCCCTGCTCGCCGTGCTCGCTGCCGACCAGCACCGTCACCTCCGCCGCGAGCGCGAGATGCCGGTCGAGCGCCTGCGTGCCGGCTGGGACTCCGTGGTCGCCGCGGTCGAGGCACTCGCCGGCCGGTGAGGGTCTGGGTCGCCGAGGCGCGCGAAGCGACGGCCGTCGCGCGCCTCCTGGTCGAGTTCGGCGAGGGCCTCGGGAGCTCGCCGCCGCCGCTCGCGGAGGTCGAGGCGAGCGTCAGGCGGATCATGGCCGGGGACGACGGGGAGTTCCTGGTGGGCTCGTCGGGGGACGGCGAGGATCCGGCCGGCGTGTGCCAGATCCGCTTCCGCCTGAGCGTCTGGAAGTCCGCCGAGGACTGCTGGCTCGAGGACCTGTTCGTGCGCGAAGAGGCGCGCGGGGCCGGGCTGGGCCGGGCGCTGGTCGAGGCCGCGATGGCCCGCGCGCGCGAGCGCGGCTGCCGCCGGATCGAGCTGGACGTGAACGAGAGCAACGCGCCCGCGCGGGCGCTCTACGCGGCCTGCGGGTTCACGGACCACAAGGGCCCGGGCCAGAGCCTCTTCATCGGGCGGGCACTCTGAGGGCCGAGGATCTCCACACACTGCCGGACGATCTGCCCGTCCCGGTTGATGACGGGGCGGCCGATCACCTGGTCGGCTCCCCGCTGGCGGCGGTCACGCTCCCCGCCACGTCTGGCGAGGAGGTCGAGCTCGCGGCTCTCAGAGGCCTCTCGGTGATATTCGCCTACCCGCGCACGGGGCGCCCCGGCGAGCCCTCGCTGGGTGGCGACGCCGCGTGGAACGCCATTCCGGGCGCCCGCGGATGCACGCCTCAGGCCTGTGCGATCCGCGACGCGCACGCGGAGTTCACTGCACGAGGCGTGCGCGTGTTCGGTCTCTCGACGCAGAGTCCGGAGGATCAGCGCGAGGCTGCTGAGCGGCTTCACCTTCCCTACCCGCTCCTGTCAGACCCCGATGCCCAACTCGGCCTGCCGACCTTCGAGGTCGAGGGCCTGAAGCTCTATCGGCGGCTCACTCTGATCGTCCGCGACGGCGTCGTGGAGCACGCGCTCTACCCGGTCTTCCCCCCAAACGAGGCGGCGGCGCAGGCGCTCGCGACCCTCGCACCCAGCGATTGACGCATTTGTGGGGCTATAGCCCCTGAAATGCATCGATCGGCCTACCCTGCGCGGCCGTGAGCGACATCGAGCGGCGGATGCGGGAGCGGCGCGAGCGCGAGTGCACGCGCAAGCAGCGCTACGAGACGGAGGGCGACGCCCGCGCGACCGCCGATCATCAGGCGCGCGCGACCGGACGCGAGCTGAACGTCTACGAGTGCGTCTGGTGCCGCGGCTGGCACCTCTCCTCGTTCCGCTAGCGGGTGAGCTGCAGCCAGAGCGGCAGGCCCACGGTCGCCAGGAAGATCATCAGGATCCCCGTGGCGACCATCGTCTTCACCTTGAAGATGTGGCCGAGGATGCCGACGGCGAAGCCGAGCAGGAGGAGCGCGATGTAGGCCTCGGGCTCGGTGCGCCAGTCGCCCGTGGGCTCGGGGCCCTGCTCGGGGTCGAGGAACTGCGCGATCAGGGCCAGGAGCACCCCGGAAGTATCCTTGAGCGGGTGGCGGCGGAGCTTCAGAGCGTCGATCAGGTCAAGGCTCGCCTTGCCGAGGTCGGTTACCTCGCGGACGAGCCGGCCGCGCTCGTCTCCTACCTGGCCGCCCAGCTCGGAAAGCCGGTGCTCGTGGAGGGGCCGGCGGGGGTCGGGAAGACCGAGCTCGCGAAGGCGCTCTCGCGCGCGACCGAGCGGCGCCTGATCCGGCTCCAGTGCTACGAGGGCCTCGACGAGGCCAAGGCCCTGTACGAGTGGAACTACCGCAAGCAGCTCCTGCGCATCCAGAGCGAGGCGCGCGACACCGGCTGGGAGACCGTCAAGGAGGACATCTTCGGCGAGGAGTTCCTGCTCGAGCGGCCGCTCTTGACCGCGATCGCCACGGAGGAGCCTGTGGTTCTGCTGATCGACGAGATCGACAAGACGGATCAGGAATTCGAGGCGATGCTGCTCGAGCTCCTCTCCGACTTCCAGATCTCGATCCCCGAGCTCGGCGTGATCGAGGCGAAGAGCCACCCGATCGTGGTGCTCACCTCGAACAACTCGCGTGAGCTCACCGAGGCGCTGAAGCGCCGCTGTCTCTACCTCTGGCTCGACTACCCGGACGCGGAGCGGGAGCTCGAGATCGTGCGACTGCACGCACCCGACCTGCCCGATTCGGTGGCTCGACGGCTGGTGGAGGTCGTCCACATGGTCCGCAACCTCGACCTCAAGAAGCCGCCCTCGATCGCCGAGTCGATCGACTGGGCGCGCGCCCTGCTGCTGCTCGGCGCCGAGGACATCGACCAGTCCGTCCTCGAGCACACGATGTCGATCATCATCAAGCACCGCACCGACCTGGACATGGTCGCGGAGCGCGTCGGCGTGAAGCTAACCGATGGACTCATCGGACGCCAGTCGGCGTAGCGGCTTCGCGCCGCGGCTGCTCGAGTTCGCCGACGAGCTGCGTCACGAGGGCATGCACGTCGGGACCTCGGAGCTGCTCGACGCCTTCGCGGCGCTCGAGCACGTGCCATGGACAAGCGAGGAGGACTTTCGCTCCGCGCTGGCGGCCACGCTCGCCAAGTCGCAGGAGGACCGGCGTGTCTTCGACATCCTCTTCGAGCGCTACTTCTTCCGCGCGGTCGAGCGCGAGGCCGTCGAGCGCGGCCTTGCCGAGCACGGCGCGATCGAGGACGGCTACCAGGGCGACCAGAACATGCTCGACCTGGACAGCCTCCGCAACCAGATCCGCAACGCCGTGCGGGCGGGCTCGGATGGCGAGATGCGCGACCTGGCGCGGCTGGCGATCGCGGCCTTCGGACGCGAGGGCGCCGGGAGCGGCGTGATTGGCGTGGATGTGCAGCGCATCCGGCGGACACTCGGGCTGAAGGGTCAGAGCGAGCAGGACATGGCCGCCCGTCCGGACCCTGACGCGGTGCCGCGCGAGCGGCTGCGCCAGTTCGAGCGCCACCTCCGGCGCGAGCTCGAGCGCGACATGATCGAGCGGACGCAGGCGCTCCCGCCGGCGCGGCCGCTGCGCGAGTTCGACCGCGCCCTGCCCACCAACCCCACCCAGGACCTCGCGCAGGTCCATCGCGTCGTGATGCAGCTGAAGCGGCGCCTCGCCACGCAGGGGCACGAGATGCGCGGCCGCCGCCGCGGTCGGGTCGTGGACGTCCGCCGGACGATGCGGGCATCACTCGAGACGGGCGGGGTGCCGCTTCACCTTCGCTACCGCCCGCGGCGCCCGCGCCGGCCCGAGCTCTTCGTTCTGTGCGATGTCTCGACCAGCGTCACGAGCGCGAGCGTCTTCTTCCTATCGGTGCTCCATGCCCTCCATGACTCCTTCCGGAAGCTGCGGTCGTTCGTCTTCGTCGAGCGCATCTCGGAGGTGTCCGAGGTCTTCGAGCGCGAGCGCTCCTTCAAGGCGGTCTCGCGCGCCATCGCCACCGACTCGGGGGTGGCCGACGTCTCGGGCTACACGGACTACGGCCGCGTATGGCTCGAGTTCTACGAGCAGGTGATCGACGACCTCGACCCGCGCTCGACCGTGATCGTGCTCGGCGATGCGCGCACCAACGGGCGCGAGCCGCATGCGAAGGCCTTCGGGGCCATCGCCGAGAGGTCCAACCGGATGTTCTGGATGAACCCCGAGCCGAAGCTGTATTGGAACTACGGCGACTCGGTCATGGCGGCTTACGAGCCGTACTGCGACGGCGTATTCGAGTGCTGGACCACGAAGCAGCTCGAGGGCTTCGTGAACGCGCTCACCGATCAGCGCGCCACGCGCTAGAGAAACAGGCCTTTTCTGCCGATACTCATGGGGTGACTCGCCGAGCCGCATGGATCGTGGCTGTCCTGTTGCTCCTGCTGCCCGCGACGGCCCGCGCCGACCACCCCGGCGACCGTGAGGCTGCCGTGATTGGACAGGCCCACATGGAGCAGCACGCCAAGATCTGGAAGGCCCAGGCCCGGGCGCGCGCTCGCTGGTCGAAGATGTCGCGCGCGGAGCGTCGAGCAATGCAGCGGAAGCAGCGCCGGGCCGCGCGGCGCTCCTACCTCCGCGCGAGTGCTTCTACGGACGCCCCCGCCGACGTCGGCAGCTGGGCGGCGCCGTTCGTGATGACCTCGAACTACAAGGGCTACGCCATCCACGCGGCGATGCTGCACACGGGGAAGGTCCTCATGTGGGGCTACCCGATCCACGTCAAGCAGGCGGCGTTCCGCGGGAACGAGAGCTACGCGTGGCTGTGGGACCCCTCCCAGGGGTACGGCGCCGGCGCCGTCGAGAGCGTGACGCCGGTGATCGACGGCGAGAACGTGTCGATCTACTGCTCCGGCATGTCCTTCCTTCCTGACGGCCGCGTGCTCGTCGTCGGCGGCAACCTCTCCTGGGGCAGCGACGACCCGGACGACGAGTTCGAGGATTTCGCCGGGCTGGACCGAGCGCTTCTGTTCGACCCCGCGACGGAGACGTGGACCGAGCTACCGCGTCCGTCCGGCTCGCACGGCCGCTGGTACCCGACGCAGACCCTGCTCCCGGACGGCCGGACCTTGGTGATCAGCGGGCTGAGCGATGTGGCGCCGGGCGGCGTGCTGAACAACACGCACGAGATCTACTCGGCCGACGGCCAGTCCGCAATCCAGCTCGACTCGGCCGCCCAGCGTCGAAACACCGAGCTCTACCCCCACCTCTTCACGATGCCGGACGGCAAGCTGCTCCTCGCGGGGCCCGATGCGGACGATTCGGCCCGTTTCGATCCGGGCAACCTCGCCGACCCGTGGACCGACCTGCCGCCTCTGTCGAAGCAGCGGATCGGCGGTACGGCCGTGCTCATGCCGGAAGGCCCCGATGGCTCCAGTCAGGTGGCGCTGATCGGCGGTGAGCCCTATGGCCAGTCGCCGGCGCCGCTGAACGAGCTGATCGACCTCGACAATGCGACGCCGAGCTGGACGAGCTTCCCTGCCCTCTCCGCGCAGCGGACGTACCCGAACACGGTGATCCTGCCCGACCGCTCGCTCGTGACTGTGGGCGGCGAGGACCGCGTCGGGACCTGGCCGCCGGCCGAGCGGAAGGTGGAGCTCTTCGACCCGGTCACGGGTAGCTGGCGGACCGGGCCGGCCCAGGTCGAGACGCGCAGCTATCACTCGACCGCGCTGCTCCTGCCGGACGGCCGCGTCCTCTCGACCGGCGATGACCTCAACCCGACTCAGACGGGGAACCGGGCCGACTCCTCGCCCGACGACACCGGCGAGATCTACTCGCCCCCGTACCTCTTCCAGGGAGCGCGGCCGACGATCTCGTCCGCCCCCACGCGCGTGCGCTGGGACGTGCCCGTCGGCGTCGGGGCGCCCGGCGATATCGACGACGCGGTGCTGATCGCGCCGGCGGCCGTCACGCATGCGAACGACATGAACCAGCGGCTCGTCCCGCTCGACATCGTCGACACCTACTCCGGCTTTGGGGTCACCGTGCAGAGCCCCCCGTCGGCCAACGTCGCTCCCCCGGGCTGGTACATGCTCTTCCTCTTGAACAACGGCGTGCCGTCGGTGGCGAAGTGGGTGCGGCTCGACAGCGGGGCGCCCGAGGTGGCGGCTCTGCCGCCGGGCGCCGGGACGGACACGACCCCACCGAATACCTCGATCACGAGCGCGCCTACCGGCACCGTCGCTTCCGACGCAGCCACCTTCTCATTCAACTCGACCGAGGCGGGCTCTTTCGAGTGCAAGCTCGACTCGGGCGCATGGACCGGTTGCACGACGCCCAAGAGCTACAGCGCGCTGGCGGAGGGCACGCACACGTTCTCGGTCCGCGCCAGTGATGCCGCGGGGAACACGGACCCGACCCCGTCCTCGCGGGCCTGGACCGTCGACACGACCGGTCCGAACACGTCGATCAGCGGCGGGCCGACCGGTGCCGTTCAATCGACGGCGGCCTCGTTCACCTTCACCTCGTCGGAAGCGGGCGTCTCGTTCGAGTGCAAGCTCGACACGGGTGCGTGGGGAGCTTGCACGAGCCCCAAGGCCTACAGCGCGCTCACGAACGGCTCGCACACGTTCTCCGTCCGCGCGGAGGACGCCCTGGGCAACACCGACCTGACCCCGGCGTCGCGCACCTGGACGGTTGACACGGTCGCCCCGAACACGTCGATCACCTCCGGCACGAGCGGCACGGTGGCCTCGGACTCCGCGGTGTTCGCGTTCTCCTCCACCGAGGCCGGCTCCTCGTTCGAGTGCAAGCTCGACACGAATGCTTGGCTCGCCTGTGCCGGCTCCGCCGCATACGACGGGCTCGCCGACGGTCCGCACACGTTCCAGGTGAGGGCCACGGACGCGGCCGGCAACACGGACGCGAGCCCTGCCTCGCGCACCTGGACGGTCGACACGACGGTCCCCGAGACGTCGATCGGGCCCGGCCCGACCGGCACGGTGCGATCGAAGTCGGCGTCCTTCGGCTTCTCGTCGGACGACTGGGCGGCGTCATTCGAATGTCGGCGCGACGCGGAGGCATGGGGAGCGTGCACCAGCCCGCATGAATACTCGAACCTGGCTGAAGGCGGTCACGTCTTCTACGTCCGTGCGAAGGACGGCGTCGGCAACCAGGACGCCACGCCCGCATCCCGCGCATGGACAGTCGACACGGTTGCTCCGACCACGTCGATCTCCGACGCCCCGAGCGGGACGGTCGCCTCGAGGGCAGCCTCGTTCGAGTTCTCCGCGAACGACCCGAACGCAACGTTCCAGTGCCGCCTCGACGGCGGGGCATGGGGTGGCTGCGCGAGCCCGCACAGCGAGGACGATCTGGCCGACGGGCAACACTCCTTCGAGGTGAGGGCCCTCGACGCGGTCGGGAACGCGGACGCCTCACCCGCCTCCCAGTCCTGGACGGTCGACATGACGGCTCCCGCGGCCGCGATCACGAGCGGCCCGACCGGCGCCGTTGCCAGCGACGCCGCTACGTTCGAGTTCGTCTCCGCTGACGGGGCCGCGACGTTCGACTGCGCCCTCGACTCCGAGACGGCATGGGCGCCGTGCGACAGCCCGCATGAGTTGACCGGACTCGCCGACGGCCCGCACACTTTCCGCGTACGCGCGCGGGACGCCGTCGGCAACGACCACGGTGACCCGGCGGTGCGGTCGTGGACCGTCGATACGGCCGCGCCCGCCACGGCGCTCACGAGCGGCCCCAGCGGACGCGTCAACTCGATCTCGGCATCGTTCAAGTTCACCTCGGAGGCGGGAGCGGCCTTCGAGTGCAGCCTCGACGCGGGCGCGTGGACGCCGTGCGCGAGCCCCGCGGCCTTCGGTTCGCTGGTGGAAGGCGCCCACACGCTGAGCGTGCGGGCGAGAGATGCCGCCGGGAACGCCGACGCCAGCCCGGCGACGCGCACCTGGACGATCGACCTGTGGCCGCCCAGCACCTCGATCACGGGCGGCCCGGCCGGCACCACGACGGCGGACTCGGCGACGTTCAGCTTCTCCGCCGGCGGGGAGGCCGGCGCCTCATTCACGTGCCAGCTCGACGCCGGCGCGTGGGTCGGGTGCACCACCCCGATGACCTACACGGACCTCGCGGACGGCGCGCACACGTTCTCCGTCCGCGCCCGCGACGCCGCCGGCAATCTGGACCTGACCCCGGCCTCTCGCACGTGGACGGTCGACGCGGACCCGGTGCCGGAGCCCGAGCCCGAGCCCGAGCCAGAACCCGAGCCGGAACCGGAGCCGGAGCCCGAACCGGAGCCGGAGCCCGAGCCTCGGGTCGAAGGCTTGATGGGAACGATGAGTGACGATGTGGTTCCCGATCCGCTCGTCGGACTGGATTCACGCAGCATGGAAACGCCGTTCGACGCCAGCAACCCGCTCGCGGGTCTCTCGGTGCTCGAAGACCAGGTGTGGTACGATGACAATCCGCTGGCCGGACTCACGAGTAAGATCGGCCGCAGTGAAATCGAGCCCCCCGCCGAAGCTCCTCCGCCGGCCAGGCCAAAAGCCAAAGCGCCGGAGCCGGAGCCCGAGCCTGTTGAAATCGATACCCTTCAGGTCGAGGCAGCGGAATCCGACAAAGCGTCCGAGCCGGAAGAAGTCGAAGAGCCCAAGCCGAAGCCGAAAGCCGGCGGCAGGGAGAAAAAAGCTCCCCATCCCGGACCCGATCCGGACACCCTCGAAGATCTGGGGCATGAGCCGGTTCCGACTC
>DASPHG010000006.1:0-85460 GCA_035629775.1 Thermoleophilaceae bacterium
CTGGATGATGTCGTGGGGACCGCTGATCGCCGGGCATGCACACCCCGAGGTCATCGCAGCGGTCGAGGCGGCAGCCGCGCGCGGCACCAGCTTCGGCGCGCCCACTCAGGCGGAGGTGGACCTCGCCGCGGAGGTCGTCGAACGCGTCCCGTCCGCCGAGATGGTGCGTATGACCTCATCCGGGACCGAGGCCACGATGAGCGCGCTGAGGCTGGCGCGTGCGGCGACCGGCCGGGAGAAGATCCTCAAGTTCGCCGGCGCGTACCACGGACACGTGGACGGCCTGCTCGCCGAGGCGGGGTCAGGGCTCGCGACGCAGGGGATCCCGTCGAGTCCCGGCGTGACCGCTGCCCAGGCGCAGGACACGATCATCGTTCCCTGGAGCGACCGTGATGCCGTGGAAGCCGCAGTCGATGGCGTCGCCGCGGTCGTGTGCGAGCCGTTTCCGGCGAACATGGGACTGGTCCCGCCTGAGCCCGGGTTCCTCGAGTTCCTCCGCGATCGTGCGAGCGACGCCGGCGCCCTGCTCGTCTTCGACGAGGTGATCTCCGGCTTCCGGGTGGCCACCGGCGGAGCGCAGGAGCGCGAGGCGGTCGCGCCGGACCTGACGATCCTCGGCAAGGTGATCGGAGGCGGGCTGCCCGCGGCGGCATACGCCGGATCTCGCGAGCTGATGGAGCGCGTGGCGCCGGCGGGCGACGTCTACCAGGCGGGCACGCTGTCCGGAAATCCACTCGCCACGGCCGCCGGCTTGGCCACCCTGCGCCTGTTGGACGGGGCCGCCTACGACCGGCTCGAGCGGACCACGGCGGCGCTGGCCGAGGGGCTGATCGACCTCGGCTTGACTGTCGCCTGGGTGACCGGGCTCCTCACGGTCTTCTTCCGCGACGGGATCCCGCGGAACCTCGACGAGGTGAGGGAATGCGATTTCGACCGCTACGGCGCGTTCTGCCGCGGGATGCTCGAGCGCGGCGTCTATCTGCCCCCGTCGCAGTACGAGGCGTGGTTCCCGTCGCTCGCCCACACGGACGAGCACGTCGAGCGGACGCTCGGCGCCGCGCGAGAGGCGATGGCCGCGCTATGAGCAACCTCGAGCAGCTGATCGCGGATGTCGGACCCGACCTAGCGGGGCACGCGAGCCCGCGGCCCGGGCCGGACCGGTTCGAGGGCGGCCCGCGGGCATACGTCCTCGAGGCGATCTACGAGGCATACCTCCTGCACTACGGCGAGTCGCGCGCCTTCGTCGGGATGGACGCCGACCTGCGCCTCCTGGCGGGCGACGCCCTCTACGCCCGCGGGCTCGAGCGGCTGGCCGAGCTGGGCGATCTGGAGGCCGTCTCCGAGCTGGCCGACCTGATCTCGCTCTGCGCCTGGGCGGCGGCGGCCGGGCGGCCCGAGCTGGCCGACGCGCTCTGGGACGCGAGCGCGCGGCGGCTGCTCGAAGGGACCGGGGCCGGCGCTCGGGCCGAGGTGGCAAGTGACTTGGCGCCAGACCGCCATTAGCCGGATTGGACACCGGGTTCCGCGGCGCCCGTATCCGCCCTAGGAACGGTAGATTCCCGCCGCAAGCACCCATGCCCGAACCCCGGAAGAACCCCAGAGAGCGGAAGTCCCGCTACACAGTCGACCGCGGCACCGCGGGCGCGCACGAGGGCGAGACCGTCACGCGGCGGCGTGCGTTCGAGATCGGCGCCCAGGGGGTCGGCGGCATCGCGGTGGCGGCCTTCGCGCTGCCGACGCTCGGCTTCGCGCTCGGGCCGATGTTCGAGGATCAGCTCCCCGACAACTTCCAGGACGTGGGCCCGGAGGAGGACTTCAACCTCGAAACCTACGTCCCGAAGGTGATCACGATCGTTCCCGAGGTGGGCGAGGTCGGCAAGACCTCGATCTACGTGCGCAGGACCGACCCGGCCCGGGACGTGAAGAACGCGGACCAGCCGTATGTGGCGATCTCGACCCGCTGCGCCCACCTCGGCTGCCCTGTCCGCTACGTGACCGCGTCACAGCGCTTCATCTGCCCGTGCCACGGTGGCGTCTACGGCTTCCAGGGCGAGGTCACGGGAGGCCCGCCGGTGCGCCCGCTCGACCGCTTCTACACGAAGGTCGAGGCCGGCCGCGTGCTGGTCGGGCCGCGCTTTTCGCTCAACTCCGACCTCGAGCGGTTTTCCCCGCGCGACCCGTCTAACCACCTCGACGGCCTCTGGCAGTACCTCTATCCGTCACGGCCGAGCACATGACGCCTCCCAAGCCACCGCTTCCCCGCTCGCTCAGACGCCGCCCCGCGCGCCCCGGCGACGGCGCCGGCCCGAACGGCAACGGCGCGGACGCGCCGCCGACCGGGCCGGAGCGAATTGCCGAGGGCGGGATCTCGACGGTCGGCTGGCTCGACGAGCGGACCGGCGCGAGCCCGTTCCTGCGCGGCTTCCTCTACCGGAAGGTCCCCAAGGGCACGAACTGGTTCTACACGCTCGGCTCGGCCACGATGTTCGCCTTCCTCTCCCAGGCGGTGACGGGCGTGTTCCTCGCGATGTACTACGAGCCCGACGCGTCGCGCGCGTACGAGTCCGCGCAGCGGATCACGAACGAGATCTTCCTCGGCGAGCTGGTCCGCGGCATGCACCGCTGGGGCTCGACGGTGATGATCGTGCTCATCTTCCTGCACCTCGGCAGGACGTTCTTCTTCGGCGCGTACAAGTACCCGCGCGAGCTCAACTGGATCATCGGCGTGATCCTGCTCGTGCTCACCCTGCTCATGGGCTTCACGGGCTACCTGCTCCCGTTCGACCAGCGGTCGTTCTGGGCGACGGTCGTCGGCGTGAACCTGAACTCGTCCGGGCCGATCGTCGGCCCCTACCTGGCGGACTTCCTGCGCGGCGGGCCGGAGTTCGGCGCCTACACGCTCAGCCGCTTCTACGCGATGCACATGCTGCTGATCCCGGGCCTGATCGCGGCCCTGATCGGCGTACATCTCTACCTGGTCGCCAAGCTCGGCACGACGGCGCCGCCGTGGCTGAAGGCGGAGAAGGCGAAGGCGCTCGCCAAGGAAGAGGTCTAAGCGGTGAACGCGCGCGAGAAGGAGCAATACCTCCGCGAGTACGAGCTGCTGAAGAAGCAGGGAAAGCCGTTCTTCCCGTACGCGGTCTTCAAGGACTCGGCGATGGCCTGCATCACGCTCGGCGTGATCATCGCGATGGCGCTCATCCTCGGCGCGGAGCTCGGGCCGAAGGCGGACCCGACGAGCACCACCTACGTGCCGCGCCCCGAGTGGTACTTCTTCTTCCTATTCGAGCTCCTGCGCGTGGTGAAGCCGCCGGAGCTCGTGTTCCTGGCGACGATCGGCATCCCGACGATCTGCCTGGTCCTGCTGCTCGCGCTGCCGTTCTTCGACCGCGGCCCGGAGCGCAACCCGGCAAAGCGGCCGATCGCGACGCTCGCCGGCATCACCACGATCGGCGCGATGGCCTACCTCTCGATCCTCGGCGCGACCGCCGGCACGCCGACGGAGATCGAGCTGCACGTGGAGCCTCAGTACGAGAAGGGCCGTGACGTGGCCGCGTCCTCGGGCTGCACGGCGTGCCACGTATTCGGCGAGAACGGCAACCACGGGCCCGGGCCCGACCTCACCGAGATCGGCGCGCGGCTGCCCGCGCCGGCGATCGAGCGCACGCTCGTCAACCCCACCTCACCGATGCCGTCCTACGAGTCGCTGCGCGAGAACGAGCCGCAGAAGTTCCAGGAGCTGGTCAACTTCCTCGCATCGCTGAAGTAAGCGGCACGCTCCCAGATACGCAGGTTCGGGCGATGTTCGACCGCATCGCCGGTGTGTACGACGTCATGAACACCGTCATGACGGTCGGCATGCACCAGCGCTGGCGCGAGCGGGCCGTCGAGCTGGCGCGCGTCGAGCCGGGCTCGCGCGCGCTCGACGTGGCGACCGGCACCGGCGATCTTGCGGTCGCGCTGCGGGCTGCTGGCGCCGAGGTGGTCGGTTGCGACTTCTCCGAGGAGATGCTCGAGCGGGCCCGGCGCAAGGAGCCGTCCGCGCGGTTCGAGTGGGCGGATGCCCTGAACCTGCCGTACGAGGACGACTCGTTCGACGCCGCGACGGTCGGGTTCGGAGCGCGCAACTTCTCGGACCTGGCGCGCGGGCTCGCCGAGATGGCGCGGGTCGTGCGCCCCGGAGGCCGCGTCGTGGTGCTCGAGATCACTGAGCCGCAGAAGCCCCCGCTCTCGACCTTCTTCTCGCTCTGGTTCGACCGGCTCGTGCCCGCGCTCGGGCGGTTGGCGGGCGACGAGGCCGCGTACTCGTACCTGCCGAGCTCGGTGAAGCGCTTTCCCGGTCCCCACGCACTCGCGGGCGAGTTCGCTGCCGCGGGGCTTGACGACATTCGCTGGGTCCTGACTGCGGGTGGCATCATCGCCATCCACGCCGGTACGGTCGCTCGGTGACCACGGGCAACACCTCGGCGGTCCTGACCAACGTGCTCGAGGCGGGCGGCCCCGAGCTGTCGCGCAACCTCATGCGCACAGAGGCGCGGTTACAGGAGGTGGCGGAGAGTCACGGCGACGAGCTGTCGCGCCACGCGGCGGGAACGCTGCTGGCCGGCGGGAAGCGGCTCCGCCCCATGCTCGTGTTCCTATGCGCGGGCGATCACGGCGGCGACGTGCTGGTCAGTGCAGCCGCGGCGGTCGAGCTGCTTCACATGGCGACCCTCGTCCACGACGACGTCCTCGACCGGGCCTCGCTCCGGCGCGGGCGCCCGACGGTCTTCGCGGACGGCGGCCGGGATGCGGCGACCGCGACCGGCGACCTGCTGTTCTCGCGCGCGTTCGCCGAGCTCGTCGTCGAGGGCGGCTCCGATGCGGTCGCGGCGCTTTCGCGCGCGTCCTCGGCGCTGGCCCGCGGCGAGCTGATGCAGCGCGCCGACGCGTGGTCCGAGGACGTGCCTCGAGACCGCTATTTGGAGCGTTGCGAGCTGAAGACCGCCCGGCTGTTCGAGGCCGCGTGCCGGCTCGGCTCCCTGCTCGGCGCACCGGGCCCCGGCTGTGCGGACGCGCTCGGCCGGTTCGGCACCCGGATCGGCCTGGCGTTCCAGATCTTCGACGACGTCCTCGACGTATCGGGCCCGACCGAGCGCACCGGCAAGCCACGTGGGACGGACCTGCTCGACGGCACGGTCACGCTCCCGCTGATCATCGCCCGCGAGCGCGACGACGACCTGCGGCGCCTCGATCTCCGCGAGGTCGTGACGAGCGCGGAGCAGGCCGACGCGTTCTGCGACCGCATCGCGCTGACCGGCGCCCTGAACGACGCGCGCGAGCAGGCACTCCACTTCGTCGCGGAGGCGAAGGCGTCACTGCACGACCTGCCGCTGTCGGAACGGCAGCAGCGAGCGCTCGACCTCGTCGCGGACGGCGTGGTCGAGCGCTACGCCTAAGCCGGCTTAGAAATCCTCGGGAAGCAGAGCTTCCGCGTCCAGCGCCGTGACGAAGCGGTCGATCTCCTCGCTCATGTTGGCGTGCATGAGCTGCTTGAGATCGGAGAGGAGCTGCTCGGTGCCCTCGTCGAGCACCTCGTCGAACTCGTCGACGAGATCCTGCGAGAACACGCCCGTGACGGTCCACTCGCAGTTCGGGCAGCGGAGCGAGACGCGCCAATTCTCGGGACCGGCCTCTTCCCACTCGATCGGGTAGACGAGGTCGAACACGCACTCGGGGCAGACGTGGAGCTCCTGCGCCGGGGCGCCGGCACCGCGCTGCTCGGCCTCGACGCGTGCCGACTCGAAGTAGACGACGTCGATCGTCTTGCCACTCGGCAGTGTCACACGCTTGACGTAGTGACCTTCAGGTGTGGGGGTCCCTGCTGCCATGTGCAGTCTCCGAGGCGTCTTTCGGCATGGGCAGCGGGAACTTGAGGTTTCAAGGGCCATTTCGGCCGGTTATTCGGCCAATCTCTCAGCTACGCTGCGCCGCCCGTGGTTCTCAGCGACCGGACGATCCGCGAGGAGATCGAGTCGGGGCGGATCGTCATCGACCCCTTCGAGCCCTCGAACGTGCAGCCGTCGAGCGTCGACGTGCGCGTCGACAGGCAGTTCCGCGTGTTCCACAACGCGCGCTACCCCTACATCGACGTCCGCCAGCCGATGGACGACCTGACGGAGCTCGTGGAGATCTCGGATGAGGAGCCGTTCATCCTGCACCCGGGGGAATTCGTCCTCGGGCAGACGCTCGAGCGGGTCACCCTGCCGGACGACCTGGTGGCCCGGCTGGAGGGCAAGAGCTCGCTTGGGCGACTCGGCCTTCTGATCCACTCGACGGCAGGCTTCGTCGACAGCGGGTTCTCCGGCAACCTGACGCTGGAGCTCTCCAACGTCGCCAACCTGCCGATCACGATCTACCACGGCATGCCGATCGGCCAGATCTCGTTCATGCGGATGGACGGGCCCGTGGAGCGCCCGTACGGCAGCGGCGAGGCGGGTTCGAAGTACCAGGGCCAGGCGGAGCCGACTCCGAGCCGGTTCTATCTCAATTTCAACAAGCGCTGACCCGGAAGTCGTAACCTTCGCTGCATGCCAACTCCAGGGCCGCTCGAGATCATCATCCTGCTCGTGATCGTGCTGCTGATCTTCGGCCCGAAGCGGCTGCCCGACCTGGGCCGGTCGCTGGGCCGCGGGATGCGCGAGTTCAAGGACTCCGTCACGGGGAAGGACTCGGACGACGAGCCGGCGCGCCTCCCCCAGAACGAGCCCGCCGCCACCGAGCCGACCCCGGCCGAGCGCCGGACCACCGAGTAAGAGCCCCCGGGGGCGTCAATGGCGCGCGTTCGGCCGGTCGGCTACGAGGACAGGCTGACCGTGGTCGACCACCTGGCCGAGCTGCGCGGCCGGCTGATGATCGCGATTGCGGCGCTCGTGTTCGCCTCGGCGCTCGCGGGCTGGCAGAACGACTTCGTCCTCGAGGTCGTCAACGCGCCGCTCGAGGACCTCGACCAGGAGCTGCTCGGCGCGGGCGCGAAGCCGATCAGCTTCGGCGTGACGGAGCAGTTCACGACCACGTTGATGGTCTCGGCGTACGCCGGGCTCCTGCTCTCGCTGCCCGTGATCCTGTACCAGCTGTACGCGTTCGTCCTGCCGGCGTTCAGCCCGACCGAGCGCCGGGTGGCGTTCCCGCTGCTCCTGATGGTCCCCGTGCTCTTCATCTGCGGGGTCCTCTTCTGTTACTACGTCGTCCTCGAGCCCGCGACGGAGTTCCTGCTCGGCTTCAACGAGGAGGACTACACCACCGCGGTGAGGGCGCGCGACTACTACAGCTTCGTGGCGCTCACGACGATCGCGATGGGGCTCCTGTTCCAGGTGCCGGTCGTGGTGCTGGCGCTCACGCGACTCGGCATCACGACTCCGGAGAAGCTGCGCGCGAACCGGCGCTTCGCGATCCTCGGCTGCGCCGTCCTGGCGGCGATGCTCCCGACGATCGACCCGGTCACGATGATCCTCGAGATGATCCCGCTGCTGATCCTGTACGAGCTCAGCATCGTGCTCGCGAGCGTCGTGGGGCGCCCGCCGCCTGAGGTCCAGGCCGAGATCGAATAGCTAGGCTCCGCGCGTGCTCTTCGACCTCAAGGGCAGGCGTCGGCGGGTCGTCCAGGCGACCTACCTGATGCTCGCGATCCTCATGGGCGGCGGCCTCGTCTTCTTCGGTATCGGCGGAGACGTCTCGGGCGGCCTGTTCGACGCGTTCAGCGACCGCTCGACCTCCGGCAACCAGGTGATCGAGGACCGCATCGAGGAGGCCGAGGAACGCCTCGAGAGCAACCCGGAGAACAAGGAGGCGCTCCAGGACCTGGCGCGCGACTGGTACCAGCTCGCCCGCGAGGAGGCCGATCCCAACACGGGCCAGTACACCGAGGAGGGCCTCGAGCGCCTCACAGAGGCCCACGGGGCATGGCAGCGGTACGTCGTGGCGGCCGCGAAGCCCGAGCCCTCGCTCGCCTCGCTGATGGTCCAGGTGTACTCACCCGCCGCCCTCAACAAGCCGGCCGAGGGCGCCGAGGCGGCCGAGATCGTGGCCACCGCGGACCCGAGCGCGCAGGCCTACCTGCAGCTCGTGCAGTTCGCGGCGCTCGCCGGGCAGGACCGCAAGGCCGACCTGGCGGGGAAGGAGGCGATAGAGCTCGCTCCGAAGGGCCAACGTAGTAGGTTGCGCGCTCTCGTAAAGCAGTTCAAGCAACCCCCGCCGCCGGCCTCCACCACCACCCAACCGAGCCAGTAGCACTCACTCGACGGAGAGAAATCCCTTGAACTTCCAGATCTCAGACTCGGCCATCGGCGACGACACCCACGTCATCGAGCTCGGCGGTGAGGTGGACCTCTACACCGCCCCCGAGTTCAAGGAGCGGATGGTGCAGATCATCGAAGACGGGAAGAAGAACGTGGTCGTGGACCTGTCGAAGGCCACGTTCATCGACTCGACGACGCTCGGCGTCCTCGTCGGCGGCGTCAAGCGACTGCGGCCCACCGGCGGGTCGCTCGCGCTCGTCTGCAGCGACCCGAACATCTGCAAGATCTTCGAGATCACCGGCCTGGACCGCGTATTCGCGATCCACGCGACCCGGGACGAGGCGCTCGCGTCGCTCTCGTCCGATGGCGGGGACTAGCCGAGCTTCTAGAATCGCCGGTCGCCCGCCCCGTTAGCTCAATTGGTAGAGCAGGGGACTCTTAATCCCAAGGTTCTAGGTTCGAGTCCTAGACGGGGCACTCTTCACCGCCGCCGCCAGATCGTCACGCCGTCGCGAATCGACAGCATCACGACCACCCCGCGGGGGTCGGCCGCCAGGTCGTCGTTCAGCTCCCGCAGCGCCTTCGTCTCGGCGCTTCCGTCGTCGTGCCCGGGCAGGACGCGGCCGCTCCACAGCGTGTTGTCGATCACGATCAGGCCGCGCTCGGCCAGCAGCGGCAGGACGGCGTGGAAGTAGTTCGCGTAGTTCGTCTTGTCGGCGTCGATGAAGACCAGGTCGAACGGGCCGTCGAGCGTCGCGATCGTCTCGAGTGCGGGCCCGAGCCGGAAGTCGATCTTGTGCCCGTGGGGCGAATCCGCCGCGTAGCGGCGCGCCACCTCGTTCGCCTCCTCCCACACGTCGCAGGTGACGAGCTCGCCGTCGTCCGGGAGGGCGGCGGCCATCGACAGCGCCGAGTACCCGCTGTAGGTCCCGATCTCGAGCACCCTCCGCGCCCCGGTAGCCCAGACGAGCAGCTCGAGGAAACGCCCCTCGAGCGCCCCGGTGAGCATCTGGGGCGCGGCGAGCTTCTCGTGCGTCTCGGCGAAGAGGCGCTCCAGCAGCTCGTCCGGGGGCGTCGAATGGGCGCGCGCGTACTCGTCTAGCTCCTCCGTCTCCGGCATGGCGGGTAGCTTGTCACGCCATGCCTGACGAGCTCGCATCCCTCGACGGCCTGATCGAGCCCGCACTCGAGACCACGATCCCCATCACCGACGAGGGGTTCCTGCGCGGCGACGGCGTGTTCGAGGTCCTTCGCGTCTACGACGGCGTGCCCTTCGCGCTCGACGACCACCTGATCCGGCTGGAGCGCTCGACGACCAACCTGCGCCTCGGCTGGAGCGCACCCCGCGCCGACCTCGAGAAGGACGTGGAGCGCCTCCTGGAGGCGCGCGGAGCCGGGTTCAGCGGCTGCGTGCGGATCGTCCTGACTCGCGGTGGCAGGCGGCTCGTCATCACCGAGCAGCTCCCGGCCGCCCCCGCCGAGGCGCGGCTCACCTACGTCGAGTACTGCCCCTCGCGGCTGCTCGACGGCGTTAAGTCGCTCTCCTACGCGGCGAACATGCTGGCCAACCGCATCGCGCGGGAGCGGGGCTTCGACGAGGCGCTCCTCGTCACGCCCCACGGCCGCGTGCTGGAGGCGCCCACCTCGACGCTCTTCTGGTGCACGCCGGACGGGACGCTCGCCACCCCGCCGCTCGACGATCACATCCTGGCGTCGATCACCCGCGCCCATGTGATCGAGGGGACGGGCGCGGAGGAGCGCGTCTGTACGAAGGACGATCTCGCCCAGGCGACCGAGGCGTTCCTCGCGTCGACGACCCGCGAGGTCCAGCCGGTGGCGGCGATCGACGAGTTGGAGCTGTCCGCGCCGGGCGAGCTGACCCAGAAGGCCGCGAGCACCCTACGGGTGCGGATCCAGGAGGCGCTCGGCGCCGATGGCTAGCGGCCGGAGCCGCGTGCGTGGTGGCTCAGGTACCAGGCCAGGTGCCGCGCGGCGCCCCGCGCCGCGTCCACGGCGCCCCGGGTTCCGCCGATCACCGTCGCAAGCGGCAGTGTGAGCATGCGCATCACAACTGTTATCGGCAACAGACCGCAGTTCGTTAAGGCCGCCGCGGTATCCGGGCGCATTCGCGCAGACCACGAGGAGACCCTGGTTCACACCGGCCAGCACTACGACGACGAGATGTCGCGGATCTTCTTCGAGGAGCTGGGCGTCCCCGCTCCGGACATCGAGCTGGGCGCTGAGACCGGCACGAACGCGGCGCAGACCGCCCGTATCCTCGCCGCGCTCGAGCCCGTCCTGGACCGGACCAGCCCCGACCTCGTCCTCGTATACGGCGACACGAATACGACGCTCGCGGGCGGCCTCGCGGCCGCCCAAGCCCAGATCCCCGTCGCGCACGTCGAGGCGGGGATGCGGTCGTTCGATCGCGCGATGCCGGAGGAGCTCAGCCGCGTCCTGACCGACCACCTGAGCAGCCTGCTCCTCTGCTCCACCCCGACCGCCGTGCAGAACCTCGAGCGCGAGGGCATCGCCGACGGGGTCCACCTCGTCGGCGACGTCATGGCCGACGTGTCGCTGACCTTCGCCCCGATCGCAGCCGAGCGCTCGCGCGCGGTCGACGAGCTCGAACTGACGCCCGGCGAGTATCTGCTGGTGACGGCCCACCGCGCCGGCAACGTGGACGACCCGGAGCGCCTCGAGCGGCTGGTCGCGCTGATCGAGGCGCTCCCGGGCCCGGTGGTCTTCCCGGTCCATCCGCGCACCGGCAAGCGCCTGGACGGGGCCGGCCTGCGCGACCGGCTGGCCGCTGCCGCGCGGTTGACGCCGCCACTCGGCTACCTCGACTTCCTCGAGCTCACGCGTAACGCCCGCGCGGTGCTGACCGATTCCGGCGGGGTGCAGAAGGAGGCATATTTGCTCGAAACGCCGTGCATCACCCTGCGCGACACGACGGAGTGGGTGGAGACGGTCGAGGCGGGGTGGAACGTGCTCGCGGATCTCGATGCCGATGCGGCGCTGGCAGCGCTCGAGCGGCGCCCGCCTCAGGACCGGCCCGAGCTCTACGGCGCCGGGCAGGCGTCGGAACGCATCAACCGGGTCCTGCGCTCGTACACTGCCGCCCCATGAAGGTCGGCGTAATTGGACTCGGATATGTCGGACTGCCCCTGGCGGTCGAGTTCCTCGAAGCGGGCCACGAGGTGGTCGGCATCGACGTGGACCAGCGCCGCGTGCGCGCTATCGCCGAAGGCATCTCGGACATCGAGGACATTCCGTCGGAGCGGCTGCAGGCGGTCATGGAGAACCTGACCGCCTCCACCCGCTACGCGGACCTGGCCCATGTCGACACCGCGATCATCGCGGTCCCCACCCCCCTCTCGCGCAACCGCGAGCCGGATCTCGGTCCGCTGGTCTCGGCGGGCAGCTCGCTCGCGGAGGTCCTTCAGCGCGGTCAGCTGGTCATCCTCGAGTCCACCACCTACCCCGGCACCACGCGCGAGCGGCTGGTGCCGTTGCTCGAGGAGTCGGGTCTCGCCGCCGGCGTCGACTTCAACGTCGCCTTCTCCCCGGAGCGAGTCGACCCGGGCCGCACCGACTACACGCTGCGCAACACGCCGAAGGTCGTGGGCGGCCTGACGGAGGCCTGCCTCGAGCGGGCCGTCGAGGTCTACAGCCAGGTGTGCGACACGGTGATCCCCGTCACGTCGCCGGACGCGGCCGAGATGACGAAGCTCCTCGAGAACATCTTCCGCTCGGTCAACATCGCCCTCGTCAACGAGCTGGCGATGCTGGCGGACAGGATGGGGCTCGACATCTGGGAGATCGTGGATGCCGCGGCCACGAAGCCGTTCGGGTTCATGCGCTTCGACCCCGGCCCCGGCATGGGCGGCCACTGTCTGCCGGTCGATCCGTTCTACCTCACCTGGCGGGCGCGCGAGTTCGACATGCCCACCGAGTTCATCGAGCTCGCGGGCGAGGTGAACCAGGCGATGCCCTACTTCTGCGTCGAGAAGATCGCCGGCGCGCTGAACGACCACTCGAAGTCGGTGCGGGGGGCGAAGATCGTGATCATCGGCGTCTCGTACAAGCCCGGGGTCGGCGATCTGCGCGAGTCGCCCGCGCTCAAGATCATCCGGCTGCTCCGGGGCCGCGGGGCGGAGATCACCTACAACGATCCGTACGTTGCGGAGCTACCCGACTTCCAGCTGGAGTCGCGTCCGCTCGACGCCGAGCTCGCGGACTGCGACTGCGCGGTGATCGTGACCCATCACCCCGGCCTCGACTTCGACAAGGTGCTCGAGGCGGCGCCGCTCGTCGTGGACTTCCGTGGCGTCACGCGCGGGCAGAGCGCGCCCAACCTGGTCCGCCTGTGAGCGAGCCTGTCCGGGTGGGCGTGGTCGGCCTCGGCTACTGGGGCCCGAACCTCGCGCGCAACTTCGAACAGCTCGCGGGCGCCGAGGTCGCGTGGATCTGCGACGCCAGCGAGGAGGCGCTCGCGCGCTGGGGCCCGCGCTTCCAGGGCGTCCGCGCGACGGCCGACCTGGACGACCTGCTCGGCGACGACCGTCTCGACGCCGTCGTGGTGGCAACGCCGGTCCCGACGCACGCCGCCCTCGCCACGCGGGTGCTCGAGGCCGGTAAGCACTGCTTCGTCGAGAAGCCACTCGCCCAGTCCGTCGACGATGCGGCGGCCGTGGTCGACACGGCCGAGGCGGCGGGGAAGACCCTGATGGTCGGCCACCTGCTCGAGTACCACCCGGGGGTCGCGAAGCTGAAGGAGGTCGCGGAGGCAGGCGACCTCGGCGACATCCATTACATCTACGGGAACCGCCTGAACCTCGGGAAGCTGAGGGCCGACGAGAACGCGCTCTGGTCGCTGGGCGCGCACGACGTGTCGGTGGTGCTGCGGCTCGTCGGCGAGGAGCCCGTCGAGGTCAGCGCGTACGGCGAGAGCTACATGCAGCCGGGCATCGAGGACGTCGTCTTCTGCTACCTGCGCTTCCCGTCCGGCGTCGCCGCGCACCTCCACCTGTCGTGGCTCGACCCGCACAAGGAGCGGCGCTTCACCGTCGTCGGGTCCAAGCGGATGGCGACCTTCGACGACATGTCACTCGAGCGGAAGATCGAGATCTACGACAAGGGCTTCGACCAGGACTTCGCGTCCTACGGCGAGTACATCGCCCGCTCGGGCGACATCCACAGCCCGCACATCTCGAACGAGGAGCCGCTGCGAATCGAGTGCACCCACTTTGTCGAGTGCATCGCCGAGGGCCGGTCGCCCCGCTCGGACGGCCACAGCGGACTCCGCGTCGTGCGGGTGCTGGAGGCGCTTGACAACTCCCTGGCGGGCACGCGCCGTGCTGCAGCCGTCTGACCGCGCGCCGGGGTTGCTCCTCGGCGACGGCGTCGAACTGCCCGACGACGCCCTGGTCGGCGCGTACGTCGTGATTCACGACGGAACCGTGCTCGGCCCCGGCTGCAAGCTCCAGGACCACGCCGTGGTCGGGAAGCCGCTCGCACTCGGCGCCCGCTCGACGGCCTCACCAGAGTCGCCGCCGCCGGCGCGCATCGGGGCGGGCGCGACCGTGGCCGCGGGCGCGATCGTGAACGCGGGCGCCGAGATCGGCGACGGCGCGGTGGTGGGCGACCAGGCGCAGGTGCGCGAGCGGGCGCGGATCGGGGCGCGCACCGTCGTGGGCCGCGGCAGCCAGGTGGACAACGACGTCGCCGTCGGCGCGGGCTGCCGGATCCAGACCGGCTGCTACATCACCGCGAACTCGGTCGTCGAGGACGACGTCTTCATCGGGCCGGGCGTCTTCACCTACAACGACAACACCATGGCCCGCCACGCCCCCGACTACGCGATCGTCGGGCCCACCATCCGGCGGGCGGCACGGATTGGCGGCGCCGCGCGCATCCTGCCGGGCATCGAGATCGGGGAGGAGGCGTTCGTGGCAACCGGCGCCGTCGTCACCCGTGACGTACCGGCCCGGACGATCGTGATGGGCGTGCCCGCCAAGAAGGTCGGAGACGTCGGGGACGAGGAGCTGATCGAGCACTGGAGCTGACCTTCCCCAGCCGGCGCGCGGCGGCGATGGAGCGCCGCACGATCGCGCTCGGCGTGGCCGCCTACGCGGTGACCGCGGCGGCGCTGCTCGCCGAGTTCGGCCGGATCTGGCACCGCGGGTCCGCGCCGCTCCCCAGTGAGGCCGATGACGTTCTCGACGCCGCCGCGTCGGCCGCCGGCGAGACGGTCGCGGTCGCGGTGTCCGGCTACCGGGAGACGCCGCGGCGCGAGAACGCCCTCTTCAACCTGCTCGCCTCGTTCACGGCGTCCTTCTCGGCGGCGCGCGGCATCACGTATCTGCTTCGCCGCCGCCGGCGGGTCGGGCCCTTTCGGAACCTGATGATCGGCCGGCGCCACATCCACCACTTCGTGCCGGGGATCCTGCTCGCGTTCGGGGCGGGGGCGGCGGCGATCCTGACCGACGACGAGACGATCGAGCCGCGCCTTGCGCTCGCGTTCGGCACGGGGATGGGGCTGACGCTGGACGAGTCAGCCCTCCTGCTCGAGCTCGACGACGTCTACTGGTCGCGCGAGGGGGTCCTGTCGGTTCAGATTACGCTTGCCGCGATGGCCCTCATCTCGTCCGTCGTGCTCGGCCTGCGGTTCCTCCGCCGCGGCGAGGCCGTCGTGCTCGATCAGGCGCCCGCGTGAGCGACGCGCAAATGCCGCCCGGCGGCTGGGAGCGGCCGGTGCCCGGCCCGCAGCCGCTCACGGCTCCGTATGCGAGCTGGATCAGCCGGGTGGCGGCGACCCTGGTCGACCTCGTCGTGATCGGCATCCCGGCGGTCGCGCTCGCCGTGCTCATCTTCGGTGGTGCCGGCGCGGCCTTCAGCGCGGGCGACGGCTTCGGCCTGGCGACGCTGATCCTCGGGCTCGTCACCTACGCGCTCCTCCTGTTCGCGGCGGCGATCCTCTACGGGCCGCTCCTGATGCGCCGCGAGGGCGCCCGCAACGGACAGACCTGGGGCAAGCAGCTGCTCGGAATCCGCGTCGTGCGCATCAACGGCGTCCCGATGGACTTCATGTGGTCGGCGCTGCGCGAGGCGATCGTGAAGGGACTCGGGGTCGGCATCGCCTCGTCGATCATCCCGGTGATCCCATACCTGCTCGACGTCCTCTGGCCGCTGTGGGACGACGAGAAGCGCGCGATCCACGACTTCATCGTGGACACGCGGGTGGTGCAGGCCTAGGCGGCGAGCGGCGCGAAGCGCTTGCCGGCCTCGGTCCAGATGATCTGGTCGCGTCCGGGCCCGACCCCGATGCAGACGATCGGGACCCCGACGACGTCGGATACGAAGTCCAGGTAGTCGCGCGCCGCCTGCGGCAGCTCGTCCGGGCTGCGGACATGGCTGAGGTCCTCCTGCCAGCCCGGCATCTCCTCGAGGTCCGCGGTCGCCCGGTGCAGAATCGACTGGTGATACGGGAACTCGTCGAATCGCGCCCCCTCCGGCCCGAGGTAGCGCACGGCGGCGCCGATCGGGTCGATGCCGGTCAGGACGTCGAGCTTCGTGATGACGAGCCCGGTGAGGCCGTTGATGCGCGCGGCGTAGCGCAGCGCAACCAGGTCGATCCAGCCGCACCGCCGGGGGCGGCCGGTCGTGGTGCCGAACTCGCCGCCCGCCTCGCGCATCCGCTCGCCCAGCTCGTCCTCGAGCTCGCTCGGGAACGGGCCGGCACCCACGCGCGTCGAGTACGCCTTCGCGATGCCCCAGACCTCGTCGATGTCGCGCGGCCCGACGCCGGCCCCGATGCACGCCGCGCCCGCCACGGGGTTCGAGGACGTGACGAACGGATACGTGCCGTGGTCGATGTCGAGCAGCGTGCCCTGTGCGCCCTCGAAGATCACGAGCCGGTCGCGGTCGAGCGCGTCCCAGACGAGGCGCGCCGTGTCGGCGATGTGCGGCTCGAGCCGGTGCCCGAACTTCGCGTACTCCTCGGTCATCGTGTGGAGGTCGAGCTGCGGCTCCTTCGCCCACGGGCGCAGGAGCTGGCGCTTCGGCTCCATGGCGGCGTAGATCTTCTTGCGCAGGATCTTCTCGTCCAGCAGGTCCTGCACTCGGATGCCGAGCCGCGACGCCTTGTCGGCGTACGCCGGGCCGATCCCGCGCCGCGTCGTGCCGATCTGCAGCTTGCCGAGGCGCGCCTCGCCCGCCTGGTCGAGCAGCAGGTGGTAGGGCATGATCAGGTGCGCGTTCGCCGAGATGCGCAGGCCGCGCGCGGAGATCCCGCGCCGGCGAAGCCCCTCGAGCTCCTCGAGCAGCACCCGCGGGTCCACGACGACGCCGTTCCCGATCACGGACAGCTTGCCGGGGTAGAGGATCCCGGAGGGGATCAGGTGGAACTTGAAGACCTCGTCGCCGCGGACGATCGTGTGGCCGGCGTTGTTCCCGCCCTGGAAGCGAATGACGACGTCGGCCCGCTCGGCGAGGAGATCGGTGACCTTGCCCTTCCCCTCGTCTCCCCACTGGGCCCCGACGATGACGACGCCGGGCACCGCTATCCCGCCCCGTTTGAGCCCGGCGGCGCCGCCACGTCGCTGCCACTGTCGCGCCACAGGTTGGCGAACTTCGGGTAGCGAGCCATGAACGCCAGGTTGGCCTTGCCGACCGGCCCGTTGCGGTGCTTCGAGACGATGACCTCGGCCTCGCCTGGGCTCTCGGTGTCGTCGTTGTAGTACTCGTCGCGATAGATGAACATGACGACGTCGGCGTCCTGCTCGATCGAACCCGACTCCCTGAGGTCCGACAGCAGCGGGCGCTTGTCGGGCCGCGACTCGACGGCGCGCGACAGCTGCGAGACGGCGATCACCGGAACGTGCAGCTCGCGGGCGAGGATCTTGAGCCCGCGGCTCATCTGGCCGATCTGCTCGACACGGCCGATCCCCGTGTCCTCGGGGCGCATCAGCTGGAGGTAGTCCACGACGATCAGCCCGAGGTTGTGGCGGCTGTGGAGGCGCCGGCACTTCGCCCGCAGCTCCATCACGCCGAGGTCGCTCGAGTCGTCGATGAAGAGCTGGGTGCGCGAGAGCTGCTCGGTGGCGCGGACCACCTTCGGCCAGCGGTCGGGCTTGACGCGGCCCTTGCGCAGCTCGTCGCCGTCGAGCTTCGCCTGCGACGCGATGAAGCGCTGCGCGAGCTCGGTCTCCGACATCTCGAGCGAGAACAGCGCGACCGCCTTGTCGTGATCGACGGCGGCGTTCTCGGCGATGTTCACGACAAGGGCTGATTTTCCCATCGCCGGCCTGGCGGCCAGGACGATCAGGTTGCCCCCCTGGAAGCCGCCCGTGATGTCGTCCAGATCCCGGAAGCCGGACGGCGTGCCGAGCAGCGAGACGCCCTCACGCGAGATCTGCTCCAGCTTGTCGAGCTCGTCGTGCAGCACCTCCTCGATCGACCGGATCTCGCTCGCGTGCTCGTCGTGGGCGATCTTGTACATCGCCTGCTCGGCCTGCTCGACGAGCTCGCTCGGCTCACCCTTGACCGCGAGCGCCTTCTCCTGGATGTCACGCGTCGTCTGGAGGAGTCGCCGGAGCAGCGCGTGCTCCTTGACGATCTTGCCGTAGTGGCGCGCGTTGCCGGCCGCCGGGACGAGGTTGGGCAGGGAGTGGACGTACGCGGTGCCGCCGGCCTCGTCGAGCTCGCCGGAGCGGGTGAGCTCCTCGGAGACGGTCAGCGCGTCCACGGGCTCCGGAACCGTCTTCTCCTTGAGCCGCAGCATCGCGCGGAAGATCAGGCGGTGACGCTCGCGGTAGAAGTCGTCCGGGCTGAGCCTGACGTCGATCAGGATGCCGTCGAGCGCCCCCTCGGCCAGCAGGATCGCGCCGAGCACCGAGGTCTCCGCCTCGAGGTTGTGCGGCGGGACGCTGCCTGCGGCTTCCGGTGAGACGGAGATCGCCACAGGTGAGGGGGCGTCAGCCCGGTGTGACGATGGTCTTGATCTCGGTGGTCACGCCGTCGTGGACCTCGACGGTGACCATGTGCGTGCCCGCCGTCTTGATCGGCTCGTCCAGGTGCACGCGCCGCTTGTCGATCTTCAGGCCGCGGGCCTGCTTGATCGCATCGACGATGTCCTGCGAGGTCACCGATCCGAAGAGCCGCCCGTCGGCGCCAGCGGCCTGGCGCAGCGTGAGGACGGTCTTCCCGAGGATCTCGGCGTTCTCGGCCGCCTTCTCAGCCGCCTCGCGGACGGCTCGCTCCTCTGCCTCCTGCCGGCGGATGGCCTCCGCGACGGCGGCTGCCGTCGCCGGTTGGGCGAGCTTGCGCGGCACGAGGTAGTTGCGCAGGTAGCCGGGGGAGACGTCGACGATCTCGCCGCGCTCGCCCAGCGTCTCGACCGGCTTCAGAAGAATGGCCTGGGCCATCGTCCGCTACCTCTCGGAGACGTAGGGGAGCAGCCCGAGCTCCCTAGCGCGCTTGACCGCTACCGCGAGCTGCCGCTGGTGCCGCCGGCAGCAGCCCGTGATCCGGGCCGAGCGCAGCTTGCCCTTCTCGCTCATCGCGCGGCGCAGCGTGCCGAAGTCCTTGTAGTCCACGACCTCGACCTTGTCGCGGCAGAACTGACAGGGCTTGCGCCGGCCGCCGAAGCCGGGTCCCTTCTTGCCATCGCGGCGCCGGGCCCCTGTCGGCCGTTGACTACCACCACGCTGCTTTGCCACGCGAAATGCTCCTGTGCTGTCTGCCCTAGAAGGGGATGTCGTCGTCCGACTGACCGGCTCCGACGGGCGCCGTCTGGAAATCCGCGGTGTCCGCGGGGACGTCGCTCTGCGGCGTGAACCGGCCTCCGTTGCCGTTCCCCTCGCCCGAGGGCGAGCCAAGGAACTGAACGGAATCGGCAATGATATCGACCGACTGGCGCTTGTTGCCCTGCTGGTCCTGCCACTCGCGCCACTCGAGCCTGCCGTCGACGGCGACGGGGCGGCCCTTCGAGAGGTACTGGGCGCAGTTCTCGCCCTGCGCGCCCCACACCGTGACGTCGAAGTAGTTCGGCTTGTCCACCCACTGGCCGGACGAGTCCTTGCGGCGCGTGTTGCACGCGATGCGCAGCCCGCAGACCGACGTGCCGCTCTGGGTGTTGCGAAGCTCGGGATCGCGGGTCAGGTTCCCCGTGAGGACTACGCGGTTGATGTTCGTGGCTGCCATTCAGGCTCCTTTGCGTCTACTCGTGAGAAAGTCGAGACTAGAGACAGAACCTGACGGGGTGAAGGATTTCGCCCCCTGAAATCCCCGACAGAGCGGGAAAGACGTCGTCAGGCCTCGTCGGGGGCGCCGCCGGTCGCCTCGTCCTCCGCCGGTCGCGGCGGGGCGTCGGCGGCGGCGCGCGCCGCGACCGCGCCGTCCGGGTCCTCCGGCTCCCGAGCCGCGCGCGGGGCCTCGGGCCGCGGCGCGGGCGGCGGGGGCGTGCCGGGCTTCACCTTGATGATCCGGTGGCGGAGCACCCCGTCGGCGATCCTGAGCGAGTTGTTCAGTTGGTCGAGGAGCTCCTTCTCGCCCTCGAACTGAAAGAGGTGGTAGGCCGCCTCGCCGCGGTGATCGATCTCGAACGCCATGCGGCGCATGCCCCAGTCCTGCTGGCCGACCAGGTTGCCCTTGCCCTCGATCGCCGAGGTCACGCTCCCGAGGATCTCGCGGTGCCGGTCGTCGGGCGCGTTCGGGTCGAGCATCAGCGTCAGGTCATACAGAGTTGGGGCGGCCATCAGGGCGGGCCACGATAGCAACGGGCGGGGGGCGAGCCCGGCCGCCACGGGCCTTCAAGCGGCGTGTCGAGGGTGCGCTGGGGAAACGTCGCGCGACTCGCGGTGCTCGGCGTCGCGGTCGCCCTGATCGCGTCCGGTTTCCCCGGCGGCTGGGGCGAGGAGTCCACGGTGGTGCCGCTCGATGCGCTGCCGGGGGAGCCCGTTGCCGCGCCGCCGCTCGGTGCCGCGCCGCCCCGCTCGAGCGTCCGGGAACCCGTGACCCGGCCGCCGCGCGGTCAGCGCAGGCGGCCGCCGCGTCCGGGGCGGCGTCGGGAGAGGCTGGGTAGGGGGGTCGTCTCGGCCGCCGCCGCTCGTCCGCCGGCCACGGCGATCGCGCCTCCGCCCACGCGCGCTCTTCCGCCCCGGATTCCCGAGCCAGCCCGAGAATTCTCCTTCGATCGATGAGTTTGCCCGGTCATGGCCGGGTCAATGCATCAATCGCGCTGTGAAGTAGAGGAAGGCCCCGTTGGTCGAGCTAGGCCGAGGCCACCGGTTGCGCGCCGGCTGACTTCGCCGTGATGTCGGCGAGCTGGTCGTCCACCCAGTCGCCGGGGTGGCGCTGGGTCACGATCTTCTTGAGCCCCTCGGCACGCCACGAGCGCTCCTCGGCCGACATCGTCAGCGCCCGGTGGATCGCATCCGCCTGCTCCTGCACGTCGAACGGGTTGACGGAGAGCGAGAACTCGCCGAGCTCCTCATGCGCGCCCGTGTTCTCCGAGAGCAGCGAGACCCCGTGGCGCTCGTTCACGAGCGGGCCCTCCTTCGCCACGAGGTTCATCCCGTCGAACATCGCGTTCACGATCAGGAGGTCGTAGTGCTTGTAGTACGCGATGGCCTGGTCCAGGTTCTCCTCGATCCGCAGGTCGATCGGCATCCAGTCGGTGGTCCCGTGGCGGTGGTTCACGACGGCGACCAGCGCCTCGATCTTCTCCAGGTACTCGGCGTACTCCGGCACGTCCTGCCGCGACGGCATGAGCTGCGCGATGAACGTGACGTGCTCGCGGAACTCCGGGTGCTGGTCGAGAAAGAGGTCGAACGCGGTGAAGCCGCGAAGCACGTTCTTCGACAGGTCCGCGCGGTCCACGCGCAGGATCAGGTGGTCGCGCCGGCGGCGGACGATCTCCTGCTCGTGGGCGTGCACCTGCGTCCGCTGAGCCTTGCGCATGAAGCTGTCCGCCGAGATCGGCAGGGGATAGGCGCGGACCCACACCTGGCGCCCGTCGAAGTCCACGACGCCGGTCTCCTCGTCGACGGGAAGGTCGAACAGCTCGCGGCAGCACAGCAGGAAGTTCCGCCGGTACGCCCGGGTGTGGAACCCCACGATGTCGTTCGAGAGCAGGCCCTCGAAGATGTCCTCGCGCATGTCGCGGGGCAGCACGCGCCAGGCATCGGGCTGAGTCCACGGGATGTGGATGAAGTGGTGGAGGAAGACGTCGGGGCGCGTCTGGCGGATCGTCCGCGGGGCGGCGTAGAGGTGGTAGTCGTGGAGCATCACGACGGCGTCGTCCGACCCCTCGATCTCCTCGAGGACCGCGTTCGCGAGGTCGGCGTTGACCGCGCAGTAGCCGTTCTCGTACGCCTCCACCTCCTCGCGCCGGATGTCGGGCGCGTTCGAGAGGTCCCACAGGTAGTGCTGGATGAACCACAAGAGCGGGTTCGCGACGACGTTGTAGAACTGGTCGTAGGCGGCCGGGTCGCTCTCCACGAGCCGAATCCGGTACGCGGTGCCGTCCACCTCGCAGTCGAACGCGCCCCCGCCCTGGGCGCGGCTCGCCTCCACGTCGCCGGCGCCCATCGCGGACGCGACCCAGACCGCCTCGCGGTGCTCGACCAGTCCGGTCAGCGCCGTGACCAGGCCGCCACCGCCGCGACTCACCGTCAACCCGCCGGCCTCGTCTCGCTCGAACGTTGCGGGGCCGCGGTTCGAGACGAGTACGAGGGGGCGGTCTGGGGTCATGACAGGTCTTTGAAGATACGAAGCCAGTCGCGCAGGAGGCGCGGCGTCAGGAAGTGGGCACGCACGTGTTCCTTACCCGCGCGGCCGAGGCGCCTACCCAGCTCCGGGTCGCGCAGGTACTCGAGCGAGCGCTGGGCGCATTCCTCGGGTGAGTTGACGAGGAAGCCCGTCTCGCCGTCCGTCACCTGGAGCGGGATGCCGCCCACGTCGCCGCCGATGAACGGCCGGGCCTTCCAGAGCGCCTCGGAGACGGTCAGGCCGAAGCCCTCGCGCGTGGACTTCTGGATCACGACGTCGGCCTGCGACTGGAACGCGTTCACCTCGATCGCGCCCACGTTGTTCAGGTTGTTGAGGATCTTGATGTCCGGATCGCCCTGGGCGTGCTCCATCGTCGAGTTGAAGAAGTCCCATCCCTCGGGATCGTCGGTCGCCATCGAGCCGATCAGGGCGAGTTGGACCTCCGGCATCTCGGCCGTCACCGCGCGGTAGGCGTCGATCACGCCGACCGGGTCCTTCCAGGGGTCGAAGCGCGACACCTGGCAGATGAGCGGACGGTCCACGTCGATGCCGAACTGATCGCAGACGAACGCCGCGTCCTCCGGCGACAGTGCCATGTTCTTCGGCGACAGAGGGTCGATCGCCGGCGGCACGATGTACGGCGGGCGTTTCCCGTCGAGCCCCGTCGGCACGTACTGCTCCATGTGGAACAGGAAGGCGTCATGTTCCTGAATGAGGGGCGTGAGCCGCTCGATCGTGCCCGGATTCGGCGTCGAGAGGTCGATGTGGCAGCGCCAGACCCAGCTGCCCGCCTTCTCGGGCACGTGCTGGTGGACCCCGGCCGGCTGTGGGTCGTGGACGATCACGACGTCCCATCCGCCCTGGAGCTGCTTGGCGTTCATCTCGTTGTAGCTCTCCCACGTGGCCCACTCCGACTCCGAGAGGTCCTGCGGATTCCCCTGGAGCGCGTTGTGCATCAGCTTCGTCGCGTTGAAGAACTCCTCGCGCCCGAAGATGATCTGCCAGTCGGCGTCGATCCCGACGTCGCGCATGAGCGGGACGAGCGTGTAGAGGATCTCGGACACGCCGCCGCCGAACGCGGTGGCCGACAGGTGGAGCACCTTCAGGCCGCGGAGCTCCTCGGCCATCGCGCGGATGTCCTCGATCAGCGTCCGGCCGGCCAGGTGCGTGTAGTCGGCCAGCGCCTTATGCCCTACGCCAACAGGCTGAAGCACGGGGGTCCTGTCCTCCTACGCTTCGAGGGTTGTCGGGCTCTCCGGCGGCAGGAGCTTGACCAGCCGGACGGACGCCTCGTCGTAGCGGACCTCGTCCACGGTCGCCTCCACGATCGCCCGCGCCAGGGCATCCTCGCTCCCGCCGGGCGCGGCGCCGGCGTGCAGGTCCACGACGATTCGGTCGTCCTCGAGTTCGAAGGAGAGCCTCACCGGGCCGTCCGGCGCCCCCGCGAGGCGCTCCGTAGCGACCTCGCTGACGGCGAGCTTGAGGTCGGCCACGTCATCGGGCTGGAGCGGCGTCAGGCGACAGATCGCGGACAGCGCGAGGCGCGCCAGGACGATGTAGTCCGGCTTGGGGGGGATCGCCAGGGAAACGCTTCGTGCAGAGGCCTCGGTCACCGCGGCGGAAGCCTACTGGCGGGTAGCGCGCAGACGCTCGATGCCGTGCCCGACCCGGGCGATGATCTCCCCGTGGAGCACCGGATTGGCCGCCGCCACGAACGAGGTCTGGTGCTCGGCGCCCGACCCGAGCAGCGGCAGGTCGTCGAGCGCGCGCCCGCGTGCGTCGGTCACCACCGCCCCGCACTCGCGCAGCAGCGTCCAGGAGCCGGCCAGGTCGTACGGCGGGTTCGTCAGGAGCGCGCCGCCGCCCACCCGCTCGAACTCCGCGCGTAGCTCGGGCAGCTCCTGGTAGATGAGCGTGCTCGGCTCGACCACCGCGTCGAGCTGCCCCGTGATCAGGCGCGTCATGTTGAACGCCGACGAGCCGAGGTCGAACACCGATCCGCCGACCGACGAGGCGTCGATCAGGTCGGCGAGGACCTCCGTCAGCTCGCGCGCCGGGCGGCCGCGGAACCCGAACGCCCAGAACATCCGGTCGACCCGGTCGTTTGCGGACAGCCGCGGCTCGAGCTCGCCCGACATGAAGACGCGGCCGGTCTTGATCTCGACGACGCACCCGTGCGTGATGTCGCGAAAGCGCGGCTCGGCGTCGCCGAGCGGTGCCGCGGCGATCGAGACGCAGCACGATTCGAGCCCGGCGAGCGCCGGGCGGGTCCCGTCGATCGGGTCCACGACGAGCACGCTGCGCGCCCCGGGGGGAGCCACCAGTCCGCGGTCCTCGGAGTAGAACGCGACGTCGGGCGCGCGCTCCGCGAGGAATGCGTCGAGCAGCTCCTCGGCGGCGCTGTCGATCGCGAACGTGACGTCGCCGCCCGCCGCCGCACCCGTATGGGCGCGCTGCGCGTGCGCGCCGAGCAGCGGGAGGACGCACTCCCGCAGCGCGAGCGCGAGCTCGCGCACGAGCTCGCGCATCAGTCGTCTGAGAGGTCGCGAGGCCGCTCGCCGAGCTCGACCTCGATCGTGCGCCGGTCGCCGCCGCGGATCACGCCCAGCTCGACCGTGTCGCCCGGCTGGAGCAGGCTGACCAGATCGGCGAGGTCAGCGGTGCTCGTGATGCGCTCGCCGTTCACGGAGACGATCACGTCGCCATCGGCCGCTATGTCCGTCTGGCCCTGGAAGTCGATCCGCTCGTCGCCCGCGGTCAGGCCGGCCTCGTCCGCCGGGCTGTCCTCGACGACCTCGTCCACGAGTGCGCCGATCTCGACGTCGTGCCCGAGCTTCTCCGCCAGCTGCGGGTAGAGCGCCTGGGTCGAGACGCCGAGGTAGCCGTATTCCGCCTCGCCGTCCTCGCGGAGCTGATCGAGCGACCGCTGGACGGTGTCGACCGGCACGGCGAAGCCGACGCCGGCTCCCTCGCCGGTCTCCGTGCGGATCTGGGCGTTGATCCCGACGACGCGCCCGTGCTCGTCGAGCAGCGGACCGCCGGAGTTGCCGCGGTTGATCGCCGCGTCGGTCTGGATCGCGTCGCCGATGCCGAAGTCGGTGAGCGACTGGATGTCGCGGTCGAGCGCCGAGACGACTCCGACCGAGAGCGACTGCTCCTCGCCGAACGGGCTGCCGATCGCCGCGACCGGGTCGCCGACCTTGAGATCGTCGAGGTCACCCAGGTCGAGCGGCGTGAGGTCCAGCCCGCGCGGCTCGATCTTGAGGAGCGCCACGTCCGCGTTCGGGTCCGTCCCGACGATCCGCGCCGGCACGCGGTTGCCGTCGCCGAACTGCACGAACACCTGGCGCGCCCGGCTGAGCGCCTGCCCGTTCGTCACGACGTGCGCGTTGGTCGCGATGAATCCCTCGCCGTCGAGCACGAATCCGGAGCCCAGGCCGCCCTCCTGCTCGCCCAGCAGCCCGCCCCCGCCGTCGAAGAGCGAGATGACCGTGACGACGCCGGGCCCAAGCCTGTCGTAGATTGCGGTCGGGTCGAAGCCGCCGTTGTCGCCGAGCCCCTCGACCACCTGGACGCGGGTCGTCTCCACCCGCTCGGACCCGCCGCTCGTGGGCTCGGGTGCGTCGTCCTCGTCCTCGCCGATCGAGCACCCGCCGCCTACGGCCGCGAGCGCGCAAAGGAGCGCCGCCAGCGGCGCCCTCACGCGTCGCCCATCGGCAGGTCGAGCCGGAAGACCGTGCGGCCCGGCCGGGACGACAGCGTGATCCCGCCGTCCATCCGCTCGGCCAGCTCGCGAGCGATGGCAAGCCCGAGCCCGGAGCCGCTCGCACCGTCGGCGGTGAAGAACCGCTCGAAGGCATGCCGCCGCGCGGTCTCGTCGAGCCCCGGACCGGAGTCCGAGACCGCGATTCGCACGTGGCCGTTCTCATGCCGCGCGCTGATCTCCACGTCGGTGCCGGGCGGCGTGTGGCGGAGTGCGTTGTCGAGCAGGATGCGCATGATCTGGGCGACGCGGTCAGGATCGCAGACGGCCTCCACGCGGCCGGACTCGATCTCGAGCGAGAGCCGGGCCCCATGCGCGTCGAGCGCCGGCACGAACTCGCGGGCGACCGATCCGGCGAGCTCGGCCACGTCCACGCTCTCCGCCGCGAGGTCGAGGGAGCCCGCGTCGAGCCGGGACAGGTCGAGCAGGTCGGTCGCCAGCTTCTGAAGCCGCTCGACCTGTTCGGCGACGGCCTGGAGGAACTCCCGCCGCGCCTCCGCGTCGAGCTCCTCGTCGCGCAACAGCTCCACGAAGCCGCCGAGCGAGAAGATCGGCGTGCGCAGCTCGTGCGAGGCGTTCGCGATGAACTCGCGGCGCGCGCGGTCCACGCGCTCGAGCTTCCCTTGCATCTCGTTGAACGCGCGCGTCAGCTGACCGAGCTCGTCCTCGGAGTCCACCGGCAGGGGGGCGACGAAGCGTCCGCCCGCCACCTCCTCGGCCGCGGCCTCGAGCCGCTGGACGCGCCGCGCGAGCCTGCCCGCCACCAAATAGCCGCCGAGCAGCGCGATGAGCAGGGCGCCCGCGCCCGCCACCAGCACACGCCTGCGGATGAGGTCCACCGTCTCGGTCACGTCCTCGAGGCTGCGCGAGTAAACGGCGATCCAGGGCAGGTCGCCGGGCAGCGGCTGCGCCACCTGCGCCGACTCGACATCGAGGAACTCGGTCGTCACGCGGACGGGGCCGCGCCCGTCGTAGGCCGCCTCGGCGGCCTTGT
Source organism: Thermoleophilaceae bacterium (assembly GCA_035629775.1). Taxonomy (GTDB): domain Bacteria; phylum Actinomycetota; class Thermoleophilia; order Solirubrobacterales; family Thermoleophilaceae; genus DASPHG01. The sequence continues at coordinate 26,807 of DASPHG010000006.1, forward strand.
TCGGAAGCTCCTCGAGCCGCTGCGCCTGGGAGTCGGAGATCGAGTAGAAGAGGACGTCGTCGCCCTCCTGCACCCCGAGCAGCGTCACCTGCGCGCCGGCGGTGTCGGCGACCGATCGCACGAGCTCGTCGAGCTCCGCCGCCGGGATCGCCTGCTCCTGGGCGCGCTCGAGCTGCGGCGCCGTCGCGAGCGCCGCGCGCTCCAGGTCGTCGAGCTGCTGGTCCTCGAGGCTCGAACGAAGCTGCGGCACCACGAGGAGAAAGACGAGCCCGAGCGCCAGCGCGACGATCCCGAAGAACAGGAGCGCGAGCTTGTTACGGAGCGACCGGAGTCGCGCGCGGCTCATCCCTCGCGGAAGTGGTAGCCGACGCCGCGGTCCGTGATCAGGTACTCCGGCTCGCGCGGGTCGGGCTCGATCTTCTCCCTGAGGTGGCGGATGTGCACGTCGATGGTGCGCAGGTCCCGGTAGGCGGAGCTGTCCCACAGGTGCTCGAGCAGCTCCTCGCGCCGGAAGACCTGGCCGGGGGTGTCGGCCAGGCAGAAGAGGATCTCGAACTCGACCTTCGTCAGGCGGATCGGTTCGCCGTTCCGCGTGACCGTCCGCTTCGCGCTGTCGATGCGCAGGTCGCCCGCCTCGATCACCTGCTGGCTGCGACCACCTCCCGTGCGGCGAAGGAGAGCGCGGATGCGGCTGCGAAGCTCGAGCGGCGAGAAGGGCTTCGTGATGTAGTCGTCGGCGCCGAGCTCGAGGCCATAGATCTTGTCCGACTCGTCGGCCTTTGCGGTGAGCATGATGATCGGGACGCTGCTCGATTCGCGCAGCTCGCGGCAGACGTCGAGGCCGTTCTTCTTCGGCAGCATCAGGTCGAGCAGGATCAGGTCGAAGTCGGTCTGGTGGAAGCGCACGAGCGCCTCCTCGCCGTCGAAGGCCGGAACCACCTGGAACTCCTTCTCCAGGTGTGCCACCAGCATCTTCACCACCGATGGCTCGTCGTCGACGAGAAGAATGCGCGGTCTGGTTGCGGCCATGTCCATGGTGTTAACCCGCGCGACGTCCTAAAAGGGCGCGTGCAGCCGAAATTGTAGGTTGGCTGGGTGATCGAGCCCCGGATCTACCGCGCGGCCTTCATCCCGGCCGTGCTGGCGGTGGTGCTCGTGATGTTCTCCCTCGAGAACCGGCCCCGGCCCGTCCCGCAGGGGCTCGCGGCAGACGTGCTGTTCGACGGCGACACGGCGCTGCGCGAGCTGCGCGCAATCGTCGAGCGCCACCCGGACCGGAGTCCCGGCAGCCTGTCGAGCGCCGCGTTCGCGCGCGACGTCGCAGCCCGCTTCCGCGCGCTCGAGCCCGAGGGGTTCGAGACGGCCGTCGACTCGTGGGAGGAGAACGGCGTGCCGCTCGTCAACGTAATCGCGAGCCGGCCGGGCGCGACCCGCGAGCAGATCGTCATCATCGCCGCGCGCGACGCGGAGTCCGTGCCGGATGCCACCGGCAGCGCCGGGGACACCGCCGCGCTGCTCGAGCTCGCGCGCGTGATCGCAGGCAGGCCGTCGGAGAAGACGCTGGTGCTGGCATCGGTCGACGGGAGCACGCTCGGCGACGCCGGCGCGCGCCGGTTTGCCGAGACCGCTCAGGACGGCGACCGGATCGAGGCGGTCGTGGCGCTCTCCAACCTGGCCGCGGCGCGCTCCGACGGGCCGCTCGTCCTCGCGTGGTCCACCGACGACCGCCGGGGCAGCATCGGGCTCTATCGAACGGCGGCGCAATCCGTCCGCGAGGAGCTCGGCTCGGAGCCCCCCGAGGAGGGTGCGATCGGGCAGTTCACGCGGCTCGCCTATCCGCTCGGCCTGGGCGCGCAGGGCCCGCTCCTCGCTGACGGGATCGAGGCGATCCGGATCTCGGGCAGCGGCGAGCTGCCGCCGCCGGTGGACGACCGCGACCTGGAGGACGTGGACGAGGACCGGCTCGGTCTTCTCGGGCGGGCGTCACTGCGCCTCGTGAGCGCGCTCGACGGGGCGGCTGACCCGCCCGAGCACGGGCCGCGCTCGTACGTGGCGGTCAGCAGGAAGGTGCTTCCGGGCTGGGTGCTGGCGTTGCTCGCCGGTGCGCTTCTCCTGCCCGCGCTGGCAGCCTCCGTCGACGCGTTCGCCCGCGCGGGCAGGCGGAAGGAGCACGCCCCGGGGTGGTGGCGGGCGATCGCGCTCCGGACGATCCCCTTCCTGGCGGCATTTGCGATGGCGGAGCTGCTCGTGGTCGTGGACTGGGCACCCGACGTCGGCGCGGCCCCGTCAGACCCCGGCCTGCACCCCTTCGACGGCGAGGCCGCGGCGACGCTCGGCGCGTGCGCGGCGACCGCGCTTCTCGTGTGGCTTCTGGTCCGCTCGCGCCTGCGGAGGTACGCGGAGGCTGCGGCGACCGCCGGCGCGGGCGCGGTCACTGCGCTGGCGCTGGCGGGCCTCACGCTCGCGGTCTGGGTGCTGAACCCGTTCGCCGCGTTGCTGCTGGTTCCCGCGGTCCACCTCTGGATGCTCGCGATGCTCTCCGGAAGCCGGCTCGGCGCGCGCACCGCGGTCGCGGTCGTCATCGCCGGCCTCCTGCCTCCCCTGCTTGCCGCCGTCGTCTACCTCGAGCGCCTGTCGCTCGGGCCGGTCGAGGGCCTCTGGTACCTGTGGCTGCTCGTGACCGGGCACGCGGTCAGCCCGGTGACCACCCTGCTGGCGTGCGCCTTCGCGGCGGTCGCGGCATCGGCCATCGCGGTCATGGCCGCGCGCGTGGGCACTCCGCCGCCGCTCGAGCCGGAGGCACCGCGAGTTCGCGGCCCCGGCGGTTACGCGGGCCCCGGGTCGCTCGGCGGGACGCCGTCCTCGCTCACTCCCCGGCCGTAACGTCGCCGCGCAGCACGTCGCGCACCGTCAGGAGCGCGATCTTCAGGTCGAGCCGCAGCGACCAGTTCTCCACGTACCAGTCGTCCCAGCGCACGCGTTCTGCCAGCGGCGCCGGCCCCTCCAGCCCGCGGAGCTGGCCCCAGCCCGTGATGCCCGGCCTGACGCGGCGCGGGCCATCGTGGTGGCGCAGGTTCGCTCCGAAGAGCTCGACGAACTCGGGCCGCTCGGGACGCGGGCCGACGAAGCTCATCTCGCCCCGCAGCACGTTCACGAGCTGTGGGAGAAGATCGATCGACAGGTGCCGGAGGACCGGCACGGGCGCGAACCGGAGCAGGTGGAACGAACCTCCGTCGCGGGCGATGCGCCGCTCGCGTACCAGGACGGGTCCGTCGCCCGCGACCTTCGCCACGATCGCCGCGGCGAGCATGAGGGGCGCGGCGATCACAAGCGCGACGGCCGCGCCGACGCGGTCGAGCGCGTGCTTGTACGCGAGGCTGCGCACGCGCGCCTCGGGGGCCGGCGGCGGGGCCGCCGGAGGGGGTTCGATCCGTTGAAACGACGGCGTGCGCCCGGGAGAGGCCATCGCTTGCGATGTCGGCAGCCCCCGGCCCGAGGTTTAAGGTCGGGGGGGTGGCGCGGACGCTACTCAGGCAGCTCTCGACGATCCTCATCCTCGCCGGCCTCATGCTGCTGGCCGACGTCGGCGTCACGCTGCTCTGGCAGGAGCCGGTCTCGGCGGTGTACGCCGAGTGGCGCCAGGAGGCCCTCGCGGATGACCTGGAGGAGCTCAGCACGCCGAGGCTCGACCCGGCCGAGCTCGAAGCGCTCGAGCGCCTTCCGCTGGACACGGACCGTGCGGCGTTCCTGGCGCGCGCGCTCGAGCGGCGCACCGAGCCGGGTGACGCCGTGGGCCGCATCCGGATCCCCGAGGTGGGGGCGAGCACGGTGATCGTGGAGGGGACCGACAGCGGCTCGCTGCGCGAGGGTCCCGGCCACTACCCGGAGACCCCCCTTCCCGGAATCCGCGGCACCGTCGCGGTCGCCGGACACCGCACGACCTATGGGGCGCCCTTCCGCGACCTCGACAAGCTCGAGGAGCGGGACGAGGTCGTCGTAGAGATGCCCTACGGGCGCTTCATCTACGCAGTCGAGCGTGAGGAGATCGTAGATCCGAGCGCCGTCTGGGTCACCCGTCGGGTGGGTCATGACCGGCTCGTGCTGACGGCGTGCCACCCGAAGTACAGCGCGGCGCAGCGGATCGTGATTTTCGCGCGCCTGCTGCGCGCGGAGCACGTCGCCTAGACATCAGTTCGAATTTCGTGCGTCCACTCTCCCGATACCGGGCCCGGCCTCCGATCCTGGTGGCATGAAGCGGGAGAGCGACCTGGCCTCACGGGTAGCGCGCGGCGACTACGCGATCGACCCGGCCCGCGTGGCGGAGGCGATGCTTCGCCGCCGCGGCCCAGGGCTACTGATGCTCGTACCCGACGAGATCGAGCGCTCGCCCGTCCGCGGCCCGCAGGACGAACCCGACCCCGGGCTCAGCGCGGCCTAGCCAGGTGATCGGGGCGCCGGCGTCCGACGCCGCACGCTCCAGCGCCGCCTGCCGGTCCGGGGGCGCCGCAACCAGCAGCTCGTAGTCGTCGCCCCCGGTCGCTGCGAGCTCCAGCGGGTCGCGCCCGGCTGCGCGCGCGGCTGCCTCGACTCCGGCTGCGAGCGGGATCCGCTCGAGCTCCACGACGATCCGGCAGCCGCTCCGCTCCGCGACGTGCCCGGCGTCCGTCGCGAGCCCGTCGCTCAGGTCGATCATCGCGCGCGCGCCGGCGCGAGCCATGGCGGCTCCGGCCGCGAGGCGCGGCTCGGGCCGGCGGTGCCGGGCGGAGAGCGCATCGGCCTCAGGCGCGTCCGTGGCCCCGTCGAGGACGAGCAGGCCGGCGGCCGCCGCGCCCAGCCGTCCCGTGACGCCGATCGCGTCGCCGGGGCGCGCCCCGTCGCGTCCCACGAGCGCCGCCTCCTCGTCGGCCCAGCCGGTCACGCAGACGGTCACGGTCAGCGCTGCCGCAGAGATCACGTCGCCACCGGCGATCACGACGTCGTGCCGGGCGGCCAGCTCCTCCATCGCGGCGACGAGGGCGCGGGCGGCATCCGCTTCGAAGTCCGGCGGCAGCGCGAGCGCCACGTGAGCCTCGCCCGGGTCGGCGCCCATGGCGGCCAGGTCCGAGAGCGCCGTGGCGAGCGCCTTGTGGCCGATGTCGGCGGGCGAATGCGTCTCGAGCCGGAAATGGGTCCCCTCGGTGACCGCGTCGATCGACGTGACGGCGAGGCCTCGGGCGCGCACGACCGACGCGTCGTCGCCAGGTCCGCGCAGCAGGCGGCCCCCGCGCGTCCCGAGCAGCTCCTCGAACGATCGGATCAACTCACGCTCGCCCACGAATACAGTCTGACCGCATGGCCGACCAGCCCTCGCAGACGCTGCTCGAGCGCGCGGGCTCCACGGCGGCCAGCCTGAGCGAGCTCGGGTCCGACAATCCGCGTGCCCGCCGCGCGATCGAGATCGGGGCGGGCGTCCTCGTCGCGGCCTTCCTCATCGGCTTCATCGCGACGCAGTGGGGACAGCTGCCCGACTACGACTGGGAGTTCCGTCCCGGGTGGTTGGCGGCGTCGGCGGTCGCGGTCGCGCTCTTCTACGCGATCCAGTGCGAAGCCTGGCTGGCGATCCTCCGCTCGCTGGGCGAGCATCTTCACCCGCGCGCCGCGCGCGCCGTGTGGGGCAAGTCGCTGATCGCGCGCTACGTCCCGACGAACGCGTTGATGGTGGTCGGCCGCGTCGTGATGGCGGAGCGCTACGGCGTGACGAAGCGCGGCTGCCTCGCAAGCATCGTCTACGAGCTCGCGCTGGCGGTCGTGACGGCGGTGATGGTCGGGGCGTATTTCGTGATCACGCTCCCGCGGCTCGAGGAGCAGCCGGCGCGCTACGCGATCCTCGTCGTGATCCCGCTGGCATTCGTTGTCCTCCACCCGCGGATCTTCAAGCGCCTTGCCGACTTCGCGCTGCGCAAGCTGGGCCGCGCGCCGCTGCCCGCCACGCTCCCGTTCGGCCGCGTGATCCAGGTCGCGTTGATCTACCTCGCGGGCTGGGTGACGATGGGCCTTGCGGTCGTCGCGTTCGCCTCGGCGCTCCACCCCCTCGCCACCGAGGACGTGGCCTATGCCGCGGCGGCCTATCCCGTCGCGTTCTGCGCGGCGGTCCTCGTGTTCGTCATCCCCGGCGGCCTCGGCGCGCGCGACGCCGCCCTCGCGGTCTCGCTCGCGGCGGTTCTGCCCGGCGCTGTCGCGACCGCGATCGCTGTCGCGTTCCGCATCTTCCAGACCGTCGTGGAGTTGTTGTACGTGGCGGTCGTCACCGCTCGCGGACGCGGGAGCTGACGGCGGGCGGCGGGGGCCGCACGTCTATCCTGGCCGCCGCCTCCCGATGCGCCTGCGCACCCCTGAAAAGACCGCTCTCGGCGCCGTCCTGGCGGCCGCTGTCCTGTCCGGCGTGCCGGCCCAGGCCTCCGCCTCGCACGGCCCGAGGGCCTTCGACGCGGTCGCCACGATCACGGCCTGCCGCGGCGAGAGCCTGACGATCGCCGCCGAGATCGAGCCGGCGGCCCAGGGCGTCGACCCGAGCGCCGTCCGGCGCGCCCGGCGGAAGGTCAGGCGGGCGAAGCTGATGATCCGCTTCGAGGCTGCGCCGATCTTCGGTCAGGTGCATCGCAGCCGCGAGTTCGACCTCGGCCGGATCACGAGCGCCCGCCGCTTCGAGCGCTTCACGGGCCTTCCGGCTCAGAGCTACACCGGCGTGGTGCGCTACCGCTGGGTGAAGAAGTCAGGCACCGTGCTGTCGGGCGTCGTCCGCACCCGGCGCGCGCGCGCGGCCGGCCGGCGCGGGAAGGCGTTCTGCTCGCTCGAGGTGGGCGAGCGCCGGAAGGACACGACGCCGCCCGTGATCATCCCCCTGCCCTTCGACCCAACATGGAGGCGAGGGCCGATCGACGTGCAGTTCTTCGCCGCCGACGACTTCTCCGGCGTGGCGCTCGTTGCGTCCCGGGTCGATGGCGGCCCGTTCACGCGCGGCCGGACCAAGCAGGTCAGCGGGGAGGGCACGCACCGGCTCGAGTACTTCGCGCGCGATGCGGCGGGCAATCAGACGCGCCTCTTCGGCGTCACCCTGCGGGTGGACGACAACCCGCCGACCGCGCCGACGGTGACGGCGCCGGCCAGCCCGACGACCGACACCACTCCCGAGATCCGCTGGGACGCGTCCACCGATGCGGCCTCCGGGGTCGCCGGATACCTCGCGTTCGTGCGCGACTCACAGGGAACCATCATCTGGTCGCGCCACCTGCCCGGCACGGCGAGTCTCGCCGCCGTGGTTGACGAGGTCCTCGCGCCCGGCAGCTACACGGCCGAGGTGCTGGCCTACGACCGCGCGACGCCGCGGCCCTTCATCGCCGCCGGGACGCTCCCCTTCGCCGTGGTCCCTCCGCCGCCTGACACCGACGGCGACGGCGTGCCCGATCCCGACGACAACTGCGAAACGGTCGCGAACCCCGACCAGGCGGATACCGATACCGACGGCATCGGCGACGCCTGCGACCCCTAGAGCGGCACCGCGATCACGAGCATCCACGCGCACAGCGCGCCGGTGGCGATCGCGAGCCGACGGTCGGTCGCGAGCGCCGCGAACGGCAGGAGCCACAGCGCGTACCACGGCACGAGCCACGCCGACGCCACGAGGAGGGCGGCAGTCGCCCATCCGGCCATCGTGATCGGGTCTGCGCCGCGCCAGGTCCGAAGCAGTAGCCAGGCCGCGAGTGCCGCGAACCCTGCGGCGTACGCGGCCCGCACCGCATCCCGGTAGTCCAGCCGGTCGCCCGGGAGCACCGCGCCCAGCAGCTCGGCCGTCTTGTACGGGAAGGACCAGCGCGAGCTGCGTTCCTGGTTGTCCGACAGCAGGCCGAGCGCGTCCAGCGCGTCGGCGCCGAAGCCGGCCAGCGCCGCCAGGCCGACCAGCACGGCGGCGATCCCCACTCCGACGAGCGCGCGCGCCCGCGGCCGCGCCGCGGCGACGAGGAACGGGATCACGAGCCCCGCGGACGCCTTCACCCCCGCCGCGGCGCCCGTCCACGCCCCGGCCGCGACCGGCCGCCCGGCGACGAACGCGAGCACCCCGACCATGGTGAGCAGCACGACGTATGCCTCGTTGTGCGCGCCGGCGACCACGTGCGCGAGCGTGAGCGGGTTCAGGCCGACGAACGCCGCCGCGCCCCGCGGATCGCGTCCCAGTCGCTCGGCGATCCGCCATACGACCGCGACGAGCGCGAGCGACGCCGCGGCGGCGACGAGCTTCAGGATCCAGAACGCGGTCGACACCCCGACGCCGGCGAGCGGATAGGTCGCCAGCGTGAACAGCGGGCCGTACGCGGACGTCGCGTCCTTCGACCCGGCGTACGGGTAGACCGGGTCGCCGGGGGCATCCGCGGGCGCGTGCTCGTACGGGTTCAGGTCGTGCTCGACACCGAGGCGGGCGTAGGCGATGTAGGAGAACACGTCCTGTGAGAGGAGCGGCGGCGCGAGCAGGAAGAGCAGGTGAGCCGCCACGAGCGCGCCGATGACCGCGTCACGGCTCAGACGCTCCGCCCGCGTCACGACCACCGCCCACAGCACGAGCGCCAGCCACAGCCCGGCGTAGAAGAGCGGACCGCCGAGCGGGCCGTCGGTCCAGTCCGCGCCGGCGAAGCGCAGCGGGCCGAGCAGCCAGTCCGGTGAGCCGCCGGCGGTGGCCAGCACCAGGTTCGACCCGGCGGCGGCGGGCAGCACCGCCAGCGCGACGTACACGACGCCGAGTGCGACAAGCGCCGCCGCGGCGGCGCGCCGGCTAGCGGTCCCCGTCGCCGCGGCCCTCCGGCGGGCTCGCTCCGCCGGTGTCGTCGGGTTCCGCGGGCGGCGGCCCCGTCTCGGGCGCCTCCTGCGGCGGCGACTCGTACAGGCGCGGGTCGTAGCCGCTGTAGTCGTCGCCGCCGGCGGAGTTGTCGCCCGGCCCCTCGGGCGCCGGCGCCGTGTAATCGGAGCTGTAGTCCGTGTCCGTGCTCGTCCCGGTGGAGGCGTACTCGCCGTAGAACGGCGTGAACTCGGGCTCGTCGACCGGCTCGCGGAACGAGTCGCAGTCCGCGCCCTTCGCCACGCTCATGAACGACTGCCAGATCTGGGCCGGGAACGTGCCGCCCGCGACGCTGATGCCGTGGACGCTCGTCATCTCGACGAGCGCGTTCGGATAGCCCACCCACACCGAGGCGGCCAGGTGCGGCGTGTACCCGACGAACCACGCGTCGTTGAAGTTGTCCGTCGTGCCCGTCTTCCCCGCGGCAGGGCAGCCCATCTGGGCGGCGGTGCCGGTGCCCGACGTCACGTTCATCTCGAGGATCTTGGTGGCCTCGTGCGCCACCCACTCGGGCAGGACGCGCTTGCGCTTCGGCTTGCCCAGCTCGTCCACCTTGCCGTCGGGGAACTCGACCTCGGTGATCGCGATCGGTTCGTTGTGCACGCCGTAGGAGGAGAGCGTCGCGTAGGCGTTCGCCATCTCGAGCGGGGACACGCCCAGCCGCAGGCCACCGAGGCCCTCGGCGGGGATGCCGTCGAGCTGCGTCTCGATCCCCATCAGCTCCGCGGTCTCCTTGACGTTCTCGGGACCGAGGTCGATGTCGAGCTGGGCGAACACCGAGTTGTCCGAGCGCAGCGTCGCGCGGACGAGGTCCATGGTCCCGCCGTAGGAGTCGTCGTAGGTGGAGACCTTCCACGGCCCGTAGCCCGGGACGTCCAGATCGAGCGGCTTCGAGGTGTAGGTGGTCGAGTTCGGATCGACGCCCTGGCGCAGCGCGGTGACGAGAACGAAGGTCTTGAACGCCGAGCCGGGCTGGCGGTGCCCCTGCGCGGCCAGGTTGAAGTTCCGCTCGCCGTAGCTGCCGCTCGACGCCATCGCGCGGATGTAGCCGTTGCTCGGGTCGATCGCCACGATCGCCGAGCTCGGGTCGGTGGAGTAGGGAAGCGCGCCGTTGATCGCCGCCCGTCCGGCCTCCTGGAGGTCGGGGTCGATCGTCGTGTGGATCTTGAGTCCGCCGCGGCGGTAGACGCCGACGCCGTACTCCTCGATCAGCTGCTCCTCGACGTAGTCGAAGAAGTACGGCTCGCGCCGGGTCGTGTAGCGCTCGATGCCGGGGTCGAGGCCGAGCGGCTGCGTGGACGCCTCGCGGTACTCCGCGAGCGTGATGAAGCCGGTCTCGGCCATCGCCTGCAGGACCTCGTTGCGCCGCTCGAGCGCGGCGGTGGGGTTCCGGAACGGGTTGTACTGCGACGGCGCCTGTGGCAGGCCGGCCAAAAGCGCCGCCTCGTGCAGCTCGAGCTTGTGCGCGTGCTTGTCGAAGTAGGAGCGCGCGGCCGCCTGGACGCCGATCGCGGTGCGCCCCTCGTTCGTCCCGTAGGGGACGGAGTTCAGGTACTCGCGGAGGATCCAGTTCTTGCCGGCCCGGCCCGGGTGCTCGTCCTCGAGCTCCTGGGCGAGCTTGGCCTCGCGGATCTTCCGCTCGAACGTCCGCTCGGGGTCGTCGATGTAAAGGGCGCGGACGAGCTGCTGGGTGATCGTCGAGCCGCCCTGCACGGCGTCGCCCGACTCGAGGTTCTTGACGCCGGCGCGGATGATCGCCGAGAAGTCCACGCCCTCGTGCTCGTAGAAGCGCTCGTCCTCGATCGCGACGGTGGCCTCGCGGACCGCGGGCGGCATCTCGCTCCACGGGATCGGCGTGCGGATCTCGTCCGAGCGCACGTACCCGAGCCGGGAGCCGTCGGCGGCGAAGACAACCGAGGTCTGTCCCTTGTCGGCCGGCTTCAGCTCGGAGAGCGGCGGCGTGTCGGCCGCGATCGCGATCACGTACCCGACCGCGGACACCCCGACCGCGGCGACGATCAGGAGCGGTACGAGGACGGCGAGGAGCGCCGGGTTCCGCCGGGCGCCGCGCCGGCCCTTCCGACGGGCTTTCCGCTGGCGATAGGTCATTCGGGAGTGAAGGCTAGACCTTCACTCCTAAGCGATTCGAGGGCGGCGGCCCGGACCCTTGCGGCGACCTTCCCGCGCTCGCGCGCCGTGTCCGCCCAGGTCGCGGCGACGAGCTTCACCCCGTCCTTGTCCACCTGGGCGATTTCGACGTCGACGTCGGGCCCTCCGACGACCGCGAGCGCGCGGACGGCATCGGCCTCCGGCGGCAGCCACAGCTCTACCTCGACGCGCACGCGCGGGTCCACGATCGTGTGGTTCTCGATCGGGCTCTGCGCGAGCCGCTCGTTCGGCACGACGAGGCGCGTGTCGTTCGCCTTGCGGATGAACGTGTAGGACAGCCGTATGTCCTCGACCGTGCCGCTCTCGCCCTCGAACGTCACGAGGTCGCCGATCCGGATCGGCTGTGTGATCGCGAGCAGGATCCCGGCGATCCCGTTGGCGAGGGTCTGGCGGGCCGCGAAGCCGACAACCAGGCCGAGCACCGCCGAGGACGCCAGCACGCCGGTCGCCACGCGCTTGGCCTCCTCGAACTGGCTGAGGGCCAGCATCGCGCCGATCAGCACGATGGCCGCGAAGACGAGCCGCCGCACCATCCTCAGGCGCGTGTTCGCGACCGGCGAGAGGCCCTCGGTGATCGACTTGCCGCGCCGCGCAAGCATGCGGTCGACGATCTCGGCGATGGCGATCGCTACGACGACCGTGACGATCGCGGTGACAACATCCCCGTCCACGTGAGGCGTGAGGCTACAGCCGCGTTCGCGGCGTCACGCGCGCTGGTGTACGCGATCGCCCTGTTCGCCGCGCTCTGGCTCGCCGCCGACGACAGCCCGAACGCGGCCAAGTTCGACGATCCGGAGCTGACTCATCCGTTCGGCGGGCTGGGCGACACGCTGTTCTCCCCACTCGCCCGGTGGGACGCCACGTGGTACCTCGAGATCGCGCGCGACGGCTACGAGGGCGGCGCCGACACCGCGTTCTTCCCGCTCTACCCGCTGCTCGTCCGGACGCTCGTCCTGCCGCACCCCTCCGAGGGCGCCCTGCTGGTGTCGGCGTACGTGGTCTCGCTCGCGTGCTTCCTGGGCGCGCTGTGGCTTCTAGCGCGGCTCGTCCGGCTCGAGCTGGGCCGTCCGGTGGCGGCCGCGACCGTGTGGCTCGTCGCCCTCTACCCGGCGTCGCTCTACTTCGGCGCGCCGTACTCCGAGAGCCTCTTCCTGCTCGTCTCGGTCGGCGCGTTCTACGCCGCCAGGACCGACCGCTGGGCGCTGGCCGGGGCGCTGGCGGCGGCGGCCACCGCCACGCGCAGCGCGGGGATCGTCCTGCTCGTGCCGCTCGTGCTCATGTGGCTCGAGTCGCGCCCGAGACGTCCGTCCGGCGCGGCCTGGATCGCGCTCGCCCCGGCCGGCCTCGGCGCATACGCGCTGTACCTCGCCATCGCGCACGGCGACGCGCTGGCGTTCGCTGACGCGCAGGAGGCGTGGTACCGGGAGTTCGCCGGCCCCTTCGTGGGCGTGTGGGACGGGGCGGTCGCCGCCTGGGACGGCGTGCGCCAGCTCGCGAGCGGCTCGCGCGAGACCGTCTACTTCGAGCCGGCGGGCGGCGACCCGTTTCAGGTGGCGGCGATCAACGTGCTCCTGTTCGCGTTCCTCGTGGCCGGCGTAGTGGCGGTGGTCGGCGCGTTCCGGCGGCTGCCGCGGGCGTACGGGGCCTACGCACTGGCGGCGCTTGCGCTGCCGCTCTCCTACCCGGTCGCGCCGCAGCCCCTGATGTCGCTGCCGCGCTTCATGGCGGTCCTCTTCCCGCTTTTCGTCTGGCTCGCGCTGGTGGCGGAGGCGCGCGGCCGCACGCTCCACGTGGCGAGCGCCTTCGCGCTCGGCCTGGGCATGTTCACCACCCTGTTTGCGTCGTGGGAGTGGATCGCGTGAGCGCCGTGCGCTGCGTGACGCTCGACGTGTTCGGCACGCTGGTGGAGCTCGACTCGCCGGCTCCGTTGCTACGCGCGGAGATCGCGGATCGCACAGGCGTCGACGTCGGCGAGGAGCGGGCGGCGGAGGCGTTCGGGGCGGAGATCTCCTACTACCTCGCGCATCACCTCGAGGGAAGCGACATGGCGGGCGTCGAGCGGCTCCGCGACCGCTGCGCCGAGGAGATCCGGCGCGTGCTCGCCCTGGACGGCCTCGACCACGCGACCGCGCGGGCGGCGATGCTGGCCGCCCTGCGGTTCCGCGCGTTCGCCGACGCGCTGCCGCTGCTCCGCGCGCTGCGCGACCGCGGCGTGCGCGTGGTCGCGGCGAGCAACTGGGACGCCTCACTGCCCGACACGCTCGAGCGCACCGGGTTGGCTCCGTATGTCGACGGAGCGGTGTCGTCGGCCGTCGTCGGCGCCGCGAAGCCGGACCCGGCGGTCTTCCGCGCGGCGCTGGCCGTCGCGGGATGCGAGCCCGGCGCGGCCTACCACGCCGGCGACTCGCCCGACGGCGACGTGGCGGGCGCGCAGACCGCCGGGATCAGGGTTGCGCTGCTCGACCGCGACGGCGTCCTGCCCGATCCGCCCGGCGGGGTGCCGAAGCTCAGGTCGCTCGATGAGCTGCCGTCCGTAATCTGGCCTGCTTGACCACCGGGCCCGAGATCCAGGCGGCCGTTCACGGCGGGGCGCCGCCGAACCCCCCGGAGTTCCCGGCGGGAGCCGAGACCCCGCCGCGCTGGCCGGTCTGGTACGCGCCGGTGGGATTCATCGGCGGCTTCACGGTGACGCTCGTCGTCTCGGTGTTCGTGGGGTTGATCGCCGCGGCCGCCGGGGCGGACATCGAGGGCGAGACGCCGCCCGGCCTCGTTGTCGTCCTGACGCTGCTCCAGGCGCTCATCCTGTGCGGCACGGCGGTCGTGCTCGCCGCGCGGACGCGTCGGCCGCGGGCGTGGCACTTCGGCCTTCGCCGGGCGCGGTTCTGGCCCTCGCTCGGGTGGACCGCAGCGGGCTTCGGGGCATTCTTCGTGTTCGCGCTCGTCTACCAGGCGCTCGTGTCGCCGGAGGGCGAGCAGTCGGTGACCGAGGACCTGGGTGCCGACGAGAGCACCCTGGCGCTCGTGGGGGCGGGCATCGTGGTGATCGTCGTCGCCCCGATCGCGGAGGAGTTCTTCTTCCGCGGGTTCTTCTACCGCGCGCTGCGAACGCGGCTCGGCATCGTGGTCGCCGCGACCATCGACGGCGTCGTCTTCGGCCTCATCCACTACACGGGATCGGAAACGCTCGAGCTCCTGCCCGTGCTCGCCGTGCTCGGGGTCGTCTTCTGCCTCGTCTACGAGCGGACCGGCACGCTGTACACGGCCATCGGGCTGCATGCGTTCAACAACGCGATCGCGTACGGCGTCGCGACGGACAGCGCGGAGGTCTCACTCATCGTCGGGCCGCTCATGCTCGCCGGCTGCATGGCGGCCCCGCGGCTCCTCCATCCCGCGCGCTCCCCGGCGCGCGCGTGAGGCCGGAGCATCGCCGTTCGCGGCTATTCTCCGGCCCAATGCGACGCCTTCCGCTCCTCCCGATTGCGCTCCTTGCTTCCCTTGCCGTGGCGCCGCCCGCGCTCGCCCAGGGTCCCAACCTGCCGATCAATCAGCCCGGCAAAAAGGCCAAGGCGAAGCCCGGGAAGGCGACGCTCACGTTCCGTGACGGCCTCCGCCGGAACGGCAACATGTTCCTGACACGCGGCCAGCGGGTCAAGCTGACCGGCAGCGCACGTCCCTTCGTCCCGGGCCAGTACGTGCGTGTCGAGCTGCGGCGCGATGGCCGGACGGTCCAGCGGAAGGTCAAGCGGCTCCGCAAGGCGCGCGGGGGCAAGGGCAAGTTCGCGGTCGCCTTCAAGCCGCGCCGCAGGGGTGTGCACTGGTTCCGGGTGAGCCATCGGCGCACCGCGAAGCAGCAGGCGTTCAGAACGCAGAAGCGGGCGCGCGTCCTGGACAACACCGCTAGCTCGGGTGCCCGCGGCATCCAGGTCCGGATGCTCCAGAAGGGCCTGAGGCGGCAGGGCTACGGCGGTCTCGGGACGAGCGGCTACTACGGACCGGCCACCGCGCGTGCGGTGCTGGCGTTCCGGAAGGTCAACAACCTCGGGCGCCTGATGCGGGCGAACCGCGAGGTGTTCCAGCGCGTGTTCGAGCGGCGCGGGACCTTCAAGCTGAAGTATCCGCGCGCGGGCAAGCACGTCGAGGCCGACCTCTCGCGCCAGGTGCTCGTGCTGGCGCGGAACGGCAGGGCCGAGCGGATCTACCACACCTCGTCGGGCAAGGCGTCGACCCCGACCGTCCTCGGCTCGTTCCGCTTCTACCGCAAGGATCGCGGCACCAACGGAGTCGGGATGGTCCACTCGAACTACTTCATCGGCGGCTACGCGATCCACGGGTACCACTCGGTGCCCACGTATCCGGCGAGTCACGGTTGCCTGCGGGTGCCGATCGCGAACGCGCTCGGGATCTACAAGTGGATCAACCTCGGCGACAGGATCTTCGTTTACCGATGACCGCCGCTAGTTGTCGTTCCTGATCGATCCGCCGCTGCTCGTCGCCGGTGGGGCCGCGTGCGCCCGGGCCGGTGGGGGCGATCGCGCGCGTGCATGCGCCGCGACGACGGGTGTCTTCTGGGCGGCCGGCGCGGCGTTCTACACCGACCGCCGGTGGACCCGGCCGGTCTCGCGGCTCTTCGGCTCGCGTGACGGTCAGGACTTCATGATCAACTCGGGCGTGCTCGACATCGGCTACCAGCCGCGGGCGGCCGGTACGCACGCGGCGGCGCTGGCCGCCTTCGCCACCTACCCGCTCTGGTTCTTGCTCGGATGGACGCTCGCGCGCGGCTGATCGCGGCGCTCCGCGAGCACGCGCTCGTGATGGGCGAGGTCACGCTGACGAGCGGCGCGACCGCGCAGTACTACGTGGACGCGAAGCGCGCGATCCTCATCCCGGAGGGGTTCCTCGCACTCGGCGAGCTGGTGGCGGCCGAGGCGCGCGATCTCGGCGCGACCGCTGTCGGGGGGATGACGATGGGGGCCGACCCGGTGGCCTGCGCCGCGCTCGCGGGCGGCGCCGACGTGAAGGCCTTCTTCGTCCGCAAGGAGCGCAAGGAGCACGGCCTGCAGCGCTGGGTCGAGGGCCCGCTCCTCGAGCCGGGCGAGCGGTGCCTCGTCGTCGAGGACGTCGTCACCACCGGCGGCTCGACGGTGCGCGCGATCGAGCGCGTCCGCGCGGAGGGCTTCACGATCGCGGGCGTGGTCAGCGTGCTCGACCGGCTTGCCGGCGGCGGCGAGGCGATCGAGGTGGCGGCGGACGCGCCCTACCGGCCGCTCACGACGATCGACGACGTCTACCCGGATCGCCCGGACCGCGCCTAGCCCCGCGGCGCGCGGGCGCGAAGGCTCGCCAGCATCACGCCGAGCGGGCCGGAATGGACCGGCGCGGAGCCCAGGCGGGCGGAGAAGGCCACCACGGTGTAGGTGACGCGGCCCGGCCGCCGGAAGGCGGTGACGCTGATCCGCTGGCGCCCGCCCGTGGCGGCGAGCGTGCCCGTGCCGTCGACTCGCCCGTTCGGATAGGGACTGCG
Organism: Thermoleophilaceae bacterium; assembly: GCA_035629775.1. Classification (GTDB taxonomy): domain Bacteria; phylum Actinomycetota; class Thermoleophilia; order Solirubrobacterales; family Thermoleophilaceae; genus DASPHG01. The sequence goes on from DASPHG010000006.1 coordinate 43,363, forward strand.
AGGGACGGTCCGTGCCCGCGTGGCTCGAACCCGGCGGAACGCCGGCAGCGCCCTGAAGGCGCGCCGCGCGTAGCGGGGGGCGGGGGTCGTCCGCCCGGGCTCGCTTCTGTCGGCGGCGACCGTGACGGCGAGCAGCCTGTCGCTCGAGCGGATCAGCGTCGCGCCCCGCCGGGTGCGCGCGGTCCACTCGCGCGGCACCGACATCGTGAAACCGGCCGCCCGGTTCGCGAGCGTGCGCCAGCCAGGCGGGGGATCGGCGGGCGGGTCTCTGCGCTCGGTCGCCGGGTCGGGTGCGCCGGCGAACTCGTCATCCTCGTCGCATCCGCCGGCGAGCGCGATGGCGAGCGCGGCCAGGAGCGATGCGGTCGCACGCACCCGGCGAGGTTATCCGCACGTCCAGCGTGAGCCTCAGGTCATTACAGCGGCCGCGAATCGCGGCCGATACGCGGTCCTAAGCGAAGTTCCCAAACCATGCCCTTCTCCCACCGCATCCGACGCGAGGACGGAATGACCCTTCTGGAGGTCCTGGCCGTCTGCGCGATCCTCGGCGTCCTCGCCGCGATCTCCTACACGCTTTTCTTCGGGCAGGACCAGAGCGCGTTGGACGCGCAGGCGAAGTCGAACGCGCGCAATCTGCTCTGGAAGGTCCACACGTGCTTCACGGCCACCGAGGACTACACCCTCTGCGACGAGCCGACCGAGCAGGAGCCGCCCCCGGGAGTGATCTGGGGCGACCAGCCCGGCGAGACCGAGGTCGTGCGCGCGGAGACCTCGAAGTACAAGGTGACCGTCACCTCGCGCTCACGCGCAGCGACGAACGGGGCGAACCACACCTTCACCATCGTGAAGGAGCTGAACGGGAGCGATTCGCGCACGTGCGCGGCCGGCACCGACAACGACGCCGGCGGCTGCAAGCGCGGCATCTGGTAGTCCGTCTCGAATACCCGCGGGGGGTATGCTCTCCTGCATGACAGCCACCTCTGCAAGACGCGGCTACTCGGCGACGAAGGACGAGCTCGCGAAACGCCTCCACCGGATCGAGGGCCAGGTTCGGGGCATCGAGAAGATGGTGGAGGACGACCGGTACTGCACGGACGTGCTGACCCAGATCGCCGCCGTTCAGTCCGCGCTCGACCGCGTGGCGCTGAGCCTCCTCGACGGGCATGCCCGCCACTGCGTGGTCGGTGGCCACGGCGACGGCGAGCCCGAGGAGCTGACCGACGAGATGATGGGCGCCGTGGCGCGGCTCATGCGACGCGGCTGACCGCGCTAACAGGGCGCGGCCACGGGCGGACGCGGGGGGAGGCGCGCGGCGAGCCATCTCGCCGCGTCGCTCAGCATCTGCGTGCCCGACTCGAACCCGCCGTCGTCGGCCGTCGCCGCCAGCGTGGCGACGATGCCTCCTCGCCCGGGGTCGAGGTTCACGACGCCGATCTGGCGGACGAGGTACGCGCCGTCAACGCCGGGCCCCCAGCCGCCCTTGAACCGCGGCTGTCCCGGCATCTCCCCGAGCCCCCACCGCTGGCTCGGGACCACGCTCCCCATGAGGTCGAGCAGGTAGTCGGTGGTCTCGCGGTCCGCGAGGCACCCACCGGCGAGCGAGGACATGAACGCGTGCTGGGCCTCGAGCGACCACTCGGTCTGGCCGTAGGGGGAGAACCCGTCCCTCCCCTGGGTCGACACGACGGTGTTCGGATCTCCGGCCGCGCGTAGCACCTCCGTGACCGCCGCAGCCGCGCCGTCGACGCCGCCGTGCGTGGCGATCAGCCCGTTCCACAACTCCATCGCGGCGGCGTTGTCGGAGGCGGTCAGCGCGGCTGAGATCCAGGCCCGCTGCTGCGAGTCCAGGCGGCCGGGACCGCCCGCATCGTCGGTCACCCGCAGCGCGATCGGAACCTTGATCGTGGACCACGCCGCGCCGCTCTGCAGCGTCCCCAGCTTCTCGAGGCCGCCGTCACCAGCCGCCCCGACCGTCATGCCCAGCTCTCCGGGGAGCGAGTCCGCGAAGGCCTCGAACGCGCTGGCGTCGGCCGCGCTCATGATGTCGCCGGCGGGGGCCCGCTCCGCCGGCGTGGTTGCCTCCCGTTCGAGCCTGCGCTCCAGCGTGCGCTTTCTCTCCTCGAGCCGTTCGAGCCGCCGCTCGTCGGCCGGCGACGGGATGGCGGCCGAGTCGGTCGCCTCCGGGTCATCGCCGCAGCTCGCGAGGAGCACCGCCATCAGTGCGAGCAGGGAGAAGATCCGGGAAGACATGGCGCTGACGGTATCTCGGGGTTATCGTGGACGCGACATGCCGGATATCCGCAGATCGGTTTTTCTAGCGCTCGCGAGCGCGGTCCTCGTAGCGGGCTTCGGCGGGTGCGGCGGGGACGACTCGGAGGACGTGAGCGAGGAGCGGATCTCGCAGGAGCGGCGTGAGGCGGCGCAGATCGCCCGACAGGAGGAGCGGGTGAAGCAGCTCGAGCGGGAGCTCCGGGAGCGGCAACGAGGCGACGGCCAGGCCGCGCCGGAACCGGGGCCGGCGCCCAGCGCCCCGCCCTCCAGCGGGACCGCCCCGGCGGGCACGACGAGCTGCGGCGACGGCGTCTACGTCAACTCGGTCACGACGTGCCCATTCGCCCACAACGTCCGCGCGGAGTACAACTCGAGCGGCGGCAGCGGGGACATGACGGTCGAGGCATACAGCGCGGCCACCGGGCAGCGCTACGTCATGACGTGCTCAGGCGGAAGCCCGCACGTCTGCTTCGGCGGCAACGACGCCCGCATCTACTTCCCGTAGGCCCGCCGCGTCCTGAAGGCTGGATGCCCCCGGCAGGATTCGAACCGGATGTGAGCCGGGACGGCGAACGACGTCGCAGGTTCGCATCCTGAAGGCTGGATGCCCCCGGCAGGATTCGAACCTGCGACACCAGGTTTAGGAAACCTGTGCTCTATCCCCTGAGCTACGAGGGCGCTCGGCGAGCTTAGCCCTGGCCGGCTCTAGAAGTTCGGACAGCGGAAGCGACCCCAGGCCTTGCACGCGCCCTTCACCGGCGCGCCGTTGGGGTTGCGGAGCACGACGAGGTCGGCCGTCGATGAGAAGAGCCCGCGGCCGCCCGGTTTGCCCCACTCGTAGAACGAGACGACGCCCCTGAACGGGCCGCGGCCCGGGAAGACCCCACCCGGCTTCTTGTGTACGAAGAGCACCGCCGAGCTGCCCGGGCGGAGGAACGAGCCGCGCGGGAACTCGAAGTAGAAGGGCTGGTTCTCGATCTCGTACTCGTACAGGTTGATCGTGTCCGATCCGCGGTTCGTCAGCGTCACCCACTCGTCGGTGCTGCCGTTGTTCGTGACGGCCAGGTTGATGTCGCCGTTGTACGGCTCGGAGCATGTCTTCTTGCACGGGTACATCTGCCAGGCGCGCAGTTCGCTGTTCGGGTCGAACAGGTAGGCGCCGTCGCCGAGCCACTTCTTGTCGCCGCTGACGTTGTCGAAAATCGTGTGAGGCTCGCCCCAGTGGAAGGTGTTGGCGTCGTTCTTGCCCTTGCCGACCACCACGCGGATCGCGCCGTTCGCCGGGATCTTCGCGTTCTTGGGGAACCGGTAGCCGGACTTCAGCTTGCGGCCGCGAAGATGCGAGTCACGCAGGTTCCAGCCCTTCAGCGAGACCTCCTTCGAGCTCTCGTTGTGGATTCGGATCCATTCGCCGCCCGGCTTGTCGGTGCCCTCGCCGTCCCACCTGATCTTCATGCGCAGCTTGGCGTCCTGCGACGGCCCGGGCTTCCCGCAGGCGGTCGGGTTGAACAGACCGGCGCCGCGCTTCTGGGCCTTCTCGGTCGCCTTGAAGTAGCCCTTGTTCCACGGCCACTCGTTGCCGTTGGGGAACCACAGCGCCAGTCCCTTCTCGAGCAGGGTCACCGCCGGGTCGACCCAGCGCCCGCCCTTGCGGACCTGGAGCGCGCGGCGGAGCCGGACGCGCTTCCCCTGGGTGACGCTGCTGCCGCGCAGCGCGACCAGGCGGAACTTGCCCTTGATCAGCTTGTCGAGCGTGTTAGCGGCCTGCGGCCCGAGGCAGTTCCCGCGCCGGCCCTTGCCGACGCGCGTGTAGTGCGAGAGCTCGGGCGCCTGGAGGCCGAGCATCCGGACGGTCACCGCCCCCTTCTTGGTGTACTTGCCGCCGGGCGTCTTGACCTGCGGCCGCAGCGTGTCGCCGTCGGCCACGTACTTGACCTTGGCGGTCCACACCTTGCACTTCGGCTTCTTCTTGCCGGGGACGCAGGGAGCGCGCGCGGCTTCGGCCGCCGGTGCGGCGACGAGCAGCGACGTCAGGACGGCGGCGAGTCCCAGGGCCCGGGTCACCAGACCAACGTAGGGCACGTTGCCGGTTTTCGCTACTCCTCGTAGAGAGATTCGTTCGCGAGCTGACCGCCGCCCTCGCCCCAGAGGCGAATGTCGACGTAGTCGCCGGTGTAGTTGTCGAGCGACACGAGCGTGAAGCGGTCCTCGAGGAGCTCGCACTGGTCGGTCGTCGTCGGGCCGAGCTCGGCGGTCGCCACGGCGCCGTGGGGCACGAGCGCGACGCCCCATACGAGCGTGATCACCCCGCGGCGGCCCTGCGGACCGCGCCAGGTCCCGAGCTCCTCGTCCGAGAGGTCGAGGCTCCAGTCCGGGTTCGCCTCGGCCGTCTCGTCCGTGAAGTCGGCCACGGCGTAGAACGCGCTCGCTTCGGCGCCCTCGTGCTCGCGCGTGAACGAGACGTAGCCGAAGACCTCGAAGCCGGTGGTCGTGGTCGCGCTGGCCGGGAAGTACGTCCGTCCCTCCCAGGAGCGGTCGGGGAACCACCGGATGTCGCCGATCTCGCCCAAGTCCTCCTCGGAGCGGATTTCGCCGAAGGCCGCGCGGAAGCGCTGGCCCAGCGCCTCGGCCCAGCGCCCATACGGCAGCGCCTCCTGGGGCGGCTCGGCGATGAACTGCGGGATCGGCCTCTCAGAAGGCGGCACGGCGCGGCAAGCTACACCGCGGCGTCGCGCAACCGCTCCGCCGCGAGCTCGGGCGGCACGATGTTCAGGTTCACGCCCGATCCGAGCTCGAGGCCGGCGGGCTGCGCGAGCCGGGGCAGGATGTCGATTCGCCAGCAGAAGCTCGTCGTGCCGCGCGGCGCTGTCCGGACCCAGAGGTTGAACGCCGGGACTCCGCCGAGGACGGCCTCGAGCCGGAGAAGGACCTGCCGGAGCATCGCGGCGCCCAGCGGCCCGTCGTCCTCGTACCGCGCCCGCGGGCGGCGCGGCACGACCTGTATGTGGAACGGCACGCGCGCGGCGTACGGACAGATCGCAACGGCCTCGCTGTCCACCGCGATCATCCGCTCGCGCAGGCGGACCTCCTCCTGGAGCAGGTCCTCGAGCAGGTTGCGCCCCTGCGTGCGGTCGTGCCAGGCGGTGAACCGCTCGCGCTCGCGCGCGATCGCCGCCGGGACGAACCCGAGCGCGTAGAGCTGCGCATGCGTGTGCGGGAGCGAGGCGCCCGCCTCGCGACCCTCGTTGACGATGAGGTGCACGTACTCGGCGTCGGCGTGCGCGTCCATCCGGTCGCGCCACATCCCCATCGCCGTCTCGAGCGCCTCGGGCTCGAGCTCGGCCAGCGAGCTGACCGGCCGCGGGCTGTTCACGATCACCTCGTGCGCCCCCACGGCGGGGCGCGAAGAGAACAGGTCGGGCTGGCCGCGGCCGCTCGCCAGCGGGTCGTCCGGCGGCGGCGCGGCCTCTCCGCCCGTGAGCGCCGGGTAGAGGTTCGGCACCACGCGGACGAGCCAGCCCGGCGTGTCCGGCTCGCCTCCTCCGGGGCGAAGCGCGGCGAGCTCGGGCGGCGTGCGGTCCTCGTGGCCCTCGAGAAACGGATCGCCCTCGGGGTCGATCGGCGGCCGCGGCGCCACCGCGAACTCCCCGCCGGGCCGGCCGGCGCGCTCGCCCGCGACGATCGTGCGGAGGCCGGACAGCGGGTCGAGCCGCAGCTCAGGCAAGGGGCTTCTCCATCGACACGTGGGGGATGCCCTCCTCCACGAACGGCTCGCCGTAGACGCTGTAGCCGGCGGCCGCGTACATGTGCTCGACGTAGCGTTGGGCGTGTAGCCGCATGGTGTGGGCGCCGGACTCGCGGGCGGAATGCTCGGCGGCGGCCAGTATCGCCGCTCCGACTCCGCGACCGCGGACGGGACGATCGACCGCCATGCGCCCGAGGCGGCCGATGCCGTCCTCGCCCAGCAGCACGCGGCACGTCCCGACCACGTGGCTTTCGTCGACGGCCACGACGTGAATCGCTCCGTCGTCCAAGCCGTCCTGGTCGGCCGCGAGCTCGACGCCCTGCTCGACGCAGAAGACCTGCTCGCGCAGCGCGAGCGCCGCGTCGACCTCGGCCCGGTCTCGCGCCCTCCGGACCTCCACTAGCGCGCGTAGCGCTCGATGTCCGCGACCAGGTCGGCCTCGTCCCGGTAGCCGCCCTGCTTCACGTACGCGAGCTCGCCCTTCGAGTCGTAGAACGCGGTCGTTGGGAACGCGAGCTGGCCCTTGAAGACCGCGGCGACCTCGAGCGACGGATCCTTGTAGCTCGGGTAGGGCACCGGGTACTCCGCGAGGAACTCGCGCGCGTCGTCGTCGTTGTCGTTCGAGTCCACGCCGATGAACGCCACCTTCTTCGCGCGCTTCGCGGCCTGGTTCTGGAAGTAGGGAAACTCCGCCCGGCAAGGCGGGCACCAGGACGCCCACTTGTTCACGACGACCGGATAGCCCTTCAGCTCGCGCAGGCGCTGTTCGAACGCCTCCGGCCCGCCGTCGAGCAGCTCGTTCCCCTGGCGGTGGAGCGCGGCGATCGGCGGCGGCGCGCCCTTCAGCTGCGCCGCGTCCGCGGGGCGGCTCTCGGGGTCGTCCGAGCCGCATCCGAGGAGTACCGAGGCGACGACCAGGATCGCTGCCCACGCGCGGAGCATGCGCGAAGGGTGCCACACGCGCGGTCCCCCATCCGGCAGCCCGGGCCGCTTCTTTGGGTGCTATTCTGGCGGTAGTTCACGGCTTCGAGGCAAGGCCGAGAGCTCCCGCCGCCGCCCATAACGGGACGGCGACCTAACTCGGGACGTGTAGCTGCCGGTAGGGCCCCGGCCCGCCGACCCGGACAGCGACCGTTCTCTCTTCACGTATGGCTGAAAGCACTTCTGTCGTTCTGCCACCGTCGGTTTCCGACGCGGATCTTCGGCGCGCCGAGGAGTTCACGCGCGAGCCGTTCCTGCACGAGGGCGAGGAGCCGGCCGCCGCGCTGGCGGAGGGCACGGCACGCCGGCGCGCACTCGACGACGCCATCGCCGAGATCGAGGCTGGGCGCGAGGAGCCGTCGGTCGAGTGGCGGCGCGAGTACTCGCTGATGCTCGGGCTCGAGCGGCTGCTCGCCCAAGACGAGCCACACCTGGCCGACGGCACGACGCTCAACCCGCACCAGGTGGACGCGCTGTCGGGCACGCTGATCGCGCTCATGGCCGAGATCCAGAGCGGCCGAGGGCCGCTCGGGAACGGCAACGGTAACGGCCGCCATGTCGAGGAGCTGCCCTCCGACGAGGAGGTGTTGGAGGGCGACGAGGAGATCGCCGACGACGACGAGCCGGTCGACTGGGACCCGGCCGCCGAGCAGGAGGACGAGGAGGAGCAGCAGCTCCCCGAGCAGCCCGAGGATCCGGGCGCCTCGCGCCGATTCTGGTTCGAGCACGCGACCGGCGCCGGGAAGACCGTCGCCGCGATGGGCTTCGTCGACGCCTCACGCACCGGCGGGATCCTGATCCTCACGCACCGGCGCAACCTCGTCGACCAGTTCAACGGCGAGCTCAACCAGCGCGGCTACAAGAAGCGCGCGAGCGCGGCGCTCCTGAAGGACAACAAGGAGCCGCGCGCGAACGGCCCGGTGACGATCGAGACCTACCAGTGGTTCGTCCGCAACGCGGGGAACATCTCCGACGCCTACACGATCGTCATCTGCGACGAGGCGCACACCGCGCTCGGCGAGAAGACGAGCGCGGCGATCCGCAAGTGGCTCGGCCCCGTCTTCGTCGGGATGACCGCCACGGGGGCGCTGATCGCGCGCCACGTGACGGACCTGTTCCCCACCCAGACGTCGCGGTTCGACCTGGCGCAGGCCGCGCGCCGCGCCGTCATAGCGCCGCTCCGATGTGTGCGGATCCCGCCCGGGGTCGGCGTGCGGACGATCGCGAAGGTCCCGCTTCGCAAGGGCGAGGTCGACCAGGACTTCGACCAGGAAGAGCTGGCCGCCCTGCTCGACCAGGGACCGTTCAACGCCGCGGTGGCGGACCTGTACCGCGTGCGCTTCAAGGATCTGCCCGGCGTCGTCTACTCGGCGGGCGTCAAGCACGCCCACAACGTCGCGAAGGCCTTCCAGGACGCCGGCATCAAGGCGAAGGCGGTCTCGGGCGAGACGCCCAAGCGCGAGCTGACGCGCATCCTGGCTGCCTACGAGCGCGGCGAGATCGACGTCCTGGTGAACGCGCAGCTCCTGGCGGAGGGCTGGAACTCGCCGCGCGCGACCGTGTGCATGCACCTGGCGCCGACGGCTTCCAAGCGCATCTACCAGCAGCGCGTCGGCCGTGTCACCCGCCGTAATCCGGGCAAGGAGGCGGGCATCGTCGTGGACTTCGTCCATCCGGCGACGACGCACGACGATCCGGTCGTCACCCTCCATTCCCTGCTGGGACGCGACGTCTACCGCGGCGGCGCGATCGTGGTCGGGCCGGTGCGCCGCGGCCGCGGGCGGCGACTGCGCGTCGAGCGCCGCGTCCTGCCCGTGTCGGACGACCTCGAGCGGCGCCGGCTCGTCTTCGAGCGCGAGCTCTGGCGGATCGCGGTCGAGAACCTGCACTGGGGCGAGCAGCACGTGTGGGCTCAGCTCGCCGGCGCGCGCGTCACCTCGAACAACTGGCGCCGGGCGAAGGCGATGCTCCACTTCGACTCCACCGGCGAGCTGCGGCGCGCGTACCTCGTCACCTGTCTCCAGCGCAACCGGAACTCCCAGCTGCGGATCCGCGCCCTGCAGGAGATCGCGGGCTCACGGGACGCCGAGGCGTTCGACGAGGCGGTCGAGATCGTGGGCGGCTGGTCGCGCGACGAGCGCCGGGAGGGTGTCAAGGTGCTTCTGCAGGCGCTCGCCGAGAAGCCCATCGGCCGCCGCGACCAGGCCGCGAACTGGATCTGGCACCTGGCCGAGTACACACGCGAGGTGCATGAGGAGTACGCCGTCCAGCGCTGGCCCGAGACGAAGCGCCTGCTGGGCCTGCTCGTGAACTCGTCGGGCGGCGCGCACGCCCGCAACGCGCGCCGGCTGGTGCATGCGGCGCGCAAGCACGACCGCCGGCTCGCGACCGCGCTGCTGGCCGCGGCGCTCGCGCACACGCCCGAGGCCGCCGACGTGCTGAACGGCGCCCGCGCCCGGATGGCGCGCAAGCCGTCCGCGATCGCGCGTGAGCTCCTGCGCAACTTTCCGAAGGGCCGCCGGCGCCGCGGTGGGCGCAGGCGTGGCCGGAAGCCCCAGGGCCAGGGGGAGAAGGCGAACGGAGCGAGGCCGCAGGAAGTGATCGAGACGCCGGAGACGGAAGCCGAGAACGCCGACGTCACCGAAAAGCCCGGGGACGAGCCCGAAAAGGGCGAGGAGCCCGAAGCCGCCTAAGGGTGAACAAGGGGCCTGGCCCCTTGTTCAGCGCCTCAGGTGGACCTCGCCGGCGTCCAGCTCGACGACGCCCGCGTCGGTCTCGACCCGCAGGGCGCCCGCGTCCGTGATGCCGGCTGCCCTACCCCGCCCGTCGGCCCAGGCGACCTCGGCGCCGAGCAGCGCGTCACGCTCACGCCACCGAGCGAGCACCTCGTCGGCCGGCCCGGCCAGCCACCGGTCGAGCGAGCCGACCAGCGTCTCGAGCAGCTCATCCCGCGATGGCGCGCGCCCCGGCGCCGCGAGCGTCAGTGACGTCGCGGTCTCGGCGAGGTCTCCGGCGAACGCGGGCGTCGTCACGTTCACGCCGATCCCGAGCACGGCCCAGCCCGCCTGCGGCCGGCCCTCGACGAGGATGCCCGACACCTTCCGGCCGTCGATCCAGACGTCGTTCGGCCACTTGATCCGGCAGCGCACCGGCACATGCGCCTCGCAGGCCTCGCACACGGCGACCGCGGCAACCAGCGGCAGCAGCGCGTCCTTCGTGCCCAGCCCCCGAACGATCAGGGACATCAACACGGAATGCCCTGCCTGAGAAGCCCACTCCCGCCCCTGCCGCCCGCGCCCGGCGCTCTGCACGTCCGCGGTCACCAGCGTCCCGTGCGGGGCACCGCCGGCCGCGAGCTGCTTCGCGCGCTCGTTCGTGGAGTCGGTGGCGCGGTGGTGGACGCGTGGGCGGCCGATCATCGCGGCCGCAGCACGATCGGCGCGTCGGGCGCCAGCCGCAGCGCCGCGGCGGCGTCGCCGCGGTTGATCGCCACCGCGAGCATGCGCTGCGCGTCCTCGTACAGGATGAGCTCGCCGCGCCGGACGTCCGCGAACGTCTGCGTGAAGGTGCCGATGAACCGTTCGCCGCGCGCCTCGATCTCGACCGTCCGTCCCAGCGAGATCCCGGTCCCCGCAAGCTCGTCGTGCCCGACATTCAGCGACGCGTTGCCGAACCGGTCCACGAGGACCACGTGCGCGAGGACCTCGCGCTCGCGCACCTCCGGCTTCGGCAGGTCGAGCAGCTGGAGCTCGTCGGGCTCGACATGCTCACCCGCGTCGGCGAGGGGCGCTCCGGCCGCCAGGTGGGCCGCCACCGGCGCGAAGATGTCACGGCCGTGGAAGGTGGCCGACACGGGCTCGAGCCGGTGGTGCGAGCGGCTGATGTCCACGGCCTCGACAACGCCGCCGCAGGCCTCCCAGGCCAGACTGAGCAGACCGTTGTCGGGACCCACGAGCGCGCGGCCGTCGCCAGTGCGCACGGCGAGCCCGCGCCGCTCGGTCCCGACCTGCGGGTCCACGATCGCCACGTGCACGCCCACCGGGACGTACGGCAGCGAGTTGCGCAGGACGACCGCCCCCTGGCGGACGCCGTAGCGCGGGATGCCGTGCGTCAGGTCGACGATCGCGACGTCGGGTGCGATCCCCCGGATGACCGCATGGCAGACCCCGACGAACTCGTCCTCGTGGCCGTAGTCGGTCAGGAGCGAGACGATCATCGCGCGGCGTCGGCGACGAGCGCCTCGACCAGCCCGTCGATGTCGTGGCGCTCCGCCTCCACGTGGACCTCGAGGCCGCGCTGGCGCGCGGTGGCGGTCGTGACCGGGCCGATCGACACGACGCGCGCGCCGTTCGGCACCCCCGCGGCGTCGAGGAAACGGCTGACGGTCGAGCTGGACGTGAAGGTGATGTAGTCGGCGCCGCCCACCGCCTCGAGCACGTCGGGGGCCAGCGGGTCGCCGACGGTGTCGTAGAGCGCGACCACGTCCACGCTCGCGCCCCGTTCGCGCAGGCCGTCGGGCAGGACGTCGCGCGCGTCCGCCGCCCGCGCGACCAGCACGCGCCTACCGTCGAGGTCGAGCCCCGCCAGTTCCTCCAGCAGCGACTCCGCCACACTGCGCTCGGGCACGACGTCGGCGCGGACACCGCGCGCCGCAAGGGCCCGCGCAGTCCCCGGCCCGATCGCCGCCACGGTTACGCCGGCGAGCGCCCTCGCGTCGCGCCCGTCCCCCGCGAGCGCGTCGAACAGCAGCGCCGCGCCGTTGGGGCTGGTCACGCACAGCAGGTCGTAGCTTCCGATCTCGGCGGCCGCGCGGGCTATGTCGCCCTCGACCGCCCGCGGCTCGATCCTGATCGCGGGCGCCTCGACCACGTCGGCCCCGAGCGCGCGCAGCGTCGCCGCGAGGCCGCTCGCCTGCGCCCGGGCACGCGTGACCACCACCCGCCGGCCGTGCAGCGGGCGGCGTTCGATCCAGGCGAGTCCCTCGCGGAGCCGCGCGACCGGACCCACGAGCGTGATCGCCGGCGGCCGCACGCCCGCCGCGGCCACCGCCTCCGCGAGCTCGCCGAGCGGCGCGCTGACCGTGCGCTGGCCGGGCAGCGTGCCGCGCTCGACGACGGCCGCGGGCTCGTCGGCCGGGCGGCCCGCGTCGATCAGCCGCGCCGCGATGCCGGGCAGCCGGCGCACGCCCATGTAGAGCACGAGCGTCCCCGGGAAGGCGGCCAGCGCCGCCCAGTCGATTGCGCTCTCCTCCTTCTCCGGGTCTTCGTGACCGGTCACGAACGCGACGGCCGAGGCCGCCTCGCGGTGCGTGACCGGAATGCCCGCGTAGGCCGGGGCCGCGATCCCGGCCGTGACGCCGGGCACGACCTCGAAGTCGACGCCGGCGGCGGCCAGCGCCTCCGCCTCCTCGCCGCCGCGCCCGAACACGAACGGATCACCGCCCTTCAGGCGCACCACCGTCCGACCGGCGCGGCCGTGCTCCACGAGCAGCGCGTTGATCTCCTTCTGCGAGGTCGACTCCCCTCCCGGTGACTTGCCGACGTAGTGGAGGTCGGCGTCCGAGCGCGCGCCGTCGAGCGCGCCCGCGGGAACGAGCCGGTCGTACAGGATCACGTCGGCGGCGGCGATCAGCTCGAGCGAGCGCCGAGTCATCAGCCCCGGATCGCCGGGACCCGCTCCGACCAGGTGGACCATCAGGTCAAGGCTACGTGGGTCGTGCGGGCGGCCACCTCGTCAGCTCGATGCGCCAAGACGCTGGCGCTAGGGCTCGACCGACCCTACGTTGGTCGGAATGAAGCGAGCGCTCGCACTCTGCCTGGTCGCCTGCTCGGTCGCCCTGGTGGCCGTCGTCGCCGGCGGGTTGGGATCGGCCACCGCGAAGACCGACGCCAGCGCCGCCGCGAAGCGGCCGCTCGGCTACAAGCTCGCCGACCAGGTCTGGGCAAACAAAAAGCTCGCGCGGTCGGTCAAGGCGACTCAACGGATTCTCGCCCTGAGCGGCGTCTCGACGATCAGCGCGGGCAACACCGTCGCCGCGGGCGTCGCGCCGCTGTCGCGCTGGCGCATGACCGCCCGCGAGACCGTGTACCTCGCGATGGGCGCGGGCAACCCGCAGGTCACCCTGGGCACCATCGCGCGCAGGCTGGGCCAGGCCGGCATCGAGATCGATGGCGAATCCGCCGCGACGGCGCTGCCGCAGATGGTCAGCGCCTGGCTCTACGCGGGCGCGAGCCAGCCGAACGAGCCGCTGAACCAGCCCGCGCTCTTCGTCTGGCAGACGCAGTCGCGCCAGGCCGCGAAGCTGCCGTTCCAGTCGCGACTGTTCACCCCCGAGAAGCTGGTCCTCTCCTCGCTCGAGGCCATCCTGATCCTCGCGAACCTCGAGCGCGTGATCGAGCCCAGCGCGGCGGCGCGGGCCGCGGACACGACGGCCATGGCCGCCCAGGGCGGGCCGTGCGCGTCCGTCAAGTCCGCGTTCGACTCGCTCGGCCCGGTCGCGTCGGGTGCCGCCGACCTCGTGATCGGCGAGGCGACCGGCACCGCGATCGGCGCCTACGCCGACTCCCTGAAGAAGGGCTCCGGAGACCAGGTCGGCAAGCTGCTCAGCGGCCTGGATATCGCCGACCGGCTGTGGCGCACGTATGCGTTCTCGCAGAACGTCGACGTCAACGTGTTCGTCGCCGACGGGGACGGCCCGGTCCGCGGCGACCGCGTGCACAAGCCCACGGACGGCGACCGGAAGCGCGTGGCCTTCATCGCCGACGTCGGGCTCGACAAGGATGCCCGCGAGGCCCTGGAGAAGCAGCTCGAGGCTGCGAAGGACCACCAGTTCCAGGAGGCCATGCGGGCGTGCGCGTCGCTCCACGGCATCACGATTCCGAAGAACCCCTACGGGGACCTCGCCAAGGAGATGGAGGAATGGTCGGCCTACTGGACGCCGATGTGGCGCGGGCAGGAGGTCGTCTGGTACCACCCGCGCCGCATGGACCTGAAGCGCATCGACTTCGCGTCGGCAGGCGCGCTGCTCAAGGTCGGCATCGAGGACGAGTCCCGCAGGATCCACAACGACAAGCACTCGATCCAGTACTTCTCCGAGTACCCCGCCAAGGTCGAGATCGCGGCGCAGAAGCCTCCGAGCCCGGTGTCGGTCGCGAAGCTTGCCGCCGCGATCGCCGGCGCTCCGGGCGGGGACTTCGTCGGCCCCATCTCAGAGATGCTCGAGAGCCTGTTCCGGGCGGTCGCCAAGCCGACGGCCACCGGCAAGCTGATCGTCGAGGAGCACATGGAGAACCCGTGCGTCTTCCGCAGCGCCGGCGCACAGACGAGCTGCTGAGGACGGCCTAGGAAGCCGCAGCCTGCACGAGCAGGGGGCCCGCCCCCGCTGCGAGCAGCCGCCCGGCGAGCTCGCGCCCGAGCGCCGACGGGTCGTCGTCCGCCGCGCCCTCGAGGCGGTCCCTGATCCAGCTCGACCCGTCGGGCAGGCCGACGTAGGCCTCCACCGCGAGGCCGCCTTCGGTCAGGCGGGCGTGCGCCCCGACGGGCGTGTGGCAGGTCGCATCGAGCTCCGTCACGACCGCGCGCTCGGCGGTCAGCTCGACCAGCGCGGCGTGATCGGTCACCGCCTGCGCGAGCGCGGCGATCTCGGCGTCGCCGGTCCGCGCCTCGAGCGCGAGACAGCCCTGCCCCGGGGCGGGCGTGAACGTGCCCGCATCCACCGGCTCCCCCTCGTCCAGACCGAGCCGTTCGAGACCGGCCTTGGCCAGCACGATCGCGTCGTATTGACGCTCGCGCAGCTTGCGAAGACGGGTGTCCACGTTGCCGCGCATGTCCTCCACGGCGAGGTCGGGCCGCACCGCCAGGAGCTGCGAGCGCCGGCGAAGGCTGCTGGTCCCCACCACCGCGCCCTCCGGGATCGCCGCCACCCCGGCGGCGCCGCAGATCGCGTCGCGGGCATCCGCACGCGGCGGGACACCCACGATGGAGAGCCCCGGCGGCAGCTCGCCGGGCACGTCCTTCGCCGAGTGCACGGCCAGGTCGGCGCGGTCTTCGAGCAGCGCCTCCTCGATCTCCTTCACCCAGCGCGACTTGTCGCCCCCGCGCACGCCACGGTCGCCGGTGGTCTTCACCTCGACGAGCTCGATGCCGTCCGTATCGAGCAGCTCCGCGACGAGCCGCGCCTGCGCGAGCGCGAGCGCGCTGCCCCGGGTCGCGAGCCGAAGCGGCCGGCTCAGCCCGATCGCTTGCCCCGCTCGGCCCGCCGCTCGTCGAGCGACGTGACGTCGGCCTCCGGCTCGCTAAGCGGGCCGGTTTCGAGTCCGAACAGCTCGCGGAGCGCCTGGAGGTGCACGTAGCCGGTCTCGTCGTCGGCCGGGCGCTTGAGGCGGCTGGTCGGCTCGTGCAGCAGGCGGCTGATGACGGCGCGCGCCATCAGCTCGAGCCGGTCGCGGTCGGCGTCCGAGAGGGATTCCCAGCGGCCCTCGTTCTCGCGCAGGACCTGCCGCGCGATCTCCTCGCCGCGCTCGCGCAGCGCGGCGATCGTGGGCACGACGTCGAGCGTCGAGAGCCAGCGGTCGAATCGCTCCAGCTCGTCGTCGACGAGCGTGCGGGCGCGCGCCACCTCGGTGTCCTGCGCATCCAGGTTCCGCGCGACCGTCCGCTGGAGGTCGTCCATGTCGTAGAGCGTGATCCCGGGTACCTCGCGAACGCGGGGGTCGATGTCACGTGGCACGGCGATGTCGATGAGGAGCAGCGGCCGCCCCGCCCGCTGGTCGGTGACGAGCGCGAGCTCCTCCGCTCCCACGATCAGGTGCGGCGACGCGGTGCAGGACACGACGATGTCGGCGCCCACGATCTCGGTGGGCAGGTCGTCGAACCGGACCGCCTCGCCGCCGAAGCGCTGGGCCAGCCCGATCGCCCGGTCGTAGCGGCGGTTGGCGACGAACACGGTGCGCACGCCGCGCTCGGCCAGCGCCTTCGCCGTCAGCTCGCCGTTCTCGCCGGCGCCGATCACGAGCACGCGGCGCGTCTCCAGGTCGCCGAGCGCGTCCCGCGCCAGGTCGACCGCCACGCTCGAAACCGAGATCCGCGAGCGGCCGAGCGCGGTCTCGGTCCGCACGCGCTTGCCCGCGCCGAGCGCGTCGCGGAAGAGGCGGTTCGAGATCGGCCCGGTGGCGCCCTCGACGAGCGCGAGCTCGTACGCGCGCTTCACCTGGCCCTGCACCTCGGCCTCGCCGACGATCATCGAGTCGAGCCCGGCCGCCACCGAGAAGAGGTGGCGCACGGCGTCGGCGCCGCGCAGCGAGTAGAGCCGGCCGAGCAGCTCGGTGGGCCGGATGCCCGCCTGGCGCGAGAGCTCGGCGAGCGCGTGGTTCTCGGCTTCCACCGGATCGCTGGCCACGAGGTAGAGCTCGGTGCGGTTGCAGGTCGAGATCGCGACCGCCTCGTGGATCTCGGGCCGCGCCGTCAGGTCGCCCAGGATTCGCGCCGCGCGGCCCTCCGGCAGCGCGAGCCGCTCGCGCAGCGCGACCGGCGCGGTCTTATGGGACACGCCCAGTGCGAGGAGCGAGTCGTTCATTCCGGCCTCTTGTCCACCAGCTCGTTCAGCGTGTCGAGCTCCTTCTCAATGCGGGACAGCTTCGCCCCAATGATGGCGATGTAGACCACGACGAGTGTGACGAAGACGACGTAGGCGGCGGCGACGTAGTCGCCGCCCTCGGCGATCGGGAGTGGCATCAGGCCTGCGCTTCCAGCCGTCGCCGGAGCCGCTTGAGCTGCTCCGCGACGTGCTTGTTGGTGAGCTCGAGCTTCCAGAGCGTGGTGAACAGCAGCGCCACGGCGGCGATGCAGACGAAGAACGTGAGCCGCATGTCGCCGGGCATGTCGCCGCCCGTCTCCGACAGCACGCGCGGGTGCGTGTACTGCTCGGCCAGCCTCACCGCGACGAAGTTGAGCGGCACGAAGGCGCCGGCGGTGATCGCGAACACGGACGCGTAGCGCGACTGGCGCTCCGGGTCTGCGATCGAGAAGCGCAGCGGCTGGTAGCAGCAGTAGAGGAGGAACACGATCAGGTACGAGACCAGGACCGGCTCCTCCCACACCCACCAGTGGCCCCAGGCGGTCTTCGCCCAGATCGCCCCGGTCGCCAGCACCCCGACGCCGAGCATGATCGACAGGTGAATCGCGACGTAGGAGCGGACGTCCCAGCTCCGCTCGCCCGTGCGGAGGTGCTTGATCGCGAAGATGCCGCCGGCCACGAACCCGCAGAGCGTGACGATCGCGAGCGGAACGTGGACGTAGAAGATCTTCTGGCGGAAGCCCTGGTCGGCGTCCTCGGGCGCGTAGAAGAAGACGAGCACCATCGCGGCGAGCATGAACGCCGCCGTCACCCAGGCGAGCGCGCCCAACCGCTTTCCGAAGAGCACGCTAGTCATCCAGGAGGTAGTCGAAAACGGCCACTGAGACCAGCACGAACACCACATCGTAGAGCGCGAGGAATCCCAGCCATTTCGCGAGATCGTCCGGCGACTGGCCGGCCGCGAGGAGCGGCTCGGTGGCGCGCGCGGCAGCGATGACCACCGGCACGACCAGGGGCAGGAGGAGCAGCGAGACGATCAGCTCGCGGGCGCGCGTCTCGATCGCGAGCGCGGAGATCAGTGCGCCCACCGCCGCCAGCCCCAGGTTCGCGAGCAGCAGGATCGGCAGGAGCTCGGGCAGCGCGCCGTCGAGGCCGGGGCCGAGCAGGAGAAGGTCGAATGCCGGCAGCGCGACCAGCTCGAGCGCCGCGAGGTAGAGGAAGAGCGCCGCGGCCTTCGCCAGCCAGAGCGCCGTCAGGTCCACGGGTGCGAGGCGCAGCGCGGTGAACCCGCCCTGGTCGCGCTCGGCGACATAGAGGCGGTTCACCCCCAGCACGGTCGCGAGCAGGAGTGTCACCCAGATGACCCCGGTCGCGAGGTCGCCCTCCAGCGTGTCGCGGTCGAGCCCGAAGTGGAACAGCACGAAGACCGTGATCGAGAAGAGGACCATCGCGGGCACGGACTCGCGCGTGCGCAGCTCGACCGTGAGGTCCTTGCGCAGGATCGCGGCGGCGGCGGCAATCACCGGTAGAGCTCCTCCATCGGTGCGAGACGGCCGGCCTTCAGGCCGAGGGTCAGGTCCGCCTCCGCCTGTCCGGCGGGCACGTCGTGCGTGACCACGACGCGCGTCTTCCCGCTCGCGCGTCCGATGACCGGGTCCAGCAGCTCGACCGCGCCCGGGTCGAGGCCGGCCCACGGCTCGTCGAGTAGCAGCAGGGGCGGGTCGTGGAGCACCGCCCGTGCGGCTGCGACGCGCTGCACCATCCCGCGCGACAGCTCGGGAAGCGGGTCGTCGGCGCGCTCGGCCATCCCGACGGCGGCGAGCACTTCGTCGATGTGGCTGTCGGCAACCGAGTGCAGCCGCGCGTGGAAGCGCAGGTTCTCGCGCGGGGTCAGGTCGCGGTACAGCAGGGGTTCGTGCGCGACGTAGCCGACCTTGCCGCGCAGCTTCCACGCCTCGTCGGGGAGCGACGCGCCGAGCACGTTCGCACTGCCGGCATGGGGGCGCAGCAGGCCCGCGAGCACGCGCAGCAGGGTCGTCTTGCCCGCGCCGTTCGGGCCGAACACGACCATCGTCTGGCCCGCGTCGACCCGTGCGCTGACGCCATCGAGCGCGAGGCGCTCGCCGTAGCGGCGCACGACGCCCTCGAGCGCGATCATCGCTCGAGCGTCTCGGCTGCGTGGCGGAGGGTCGGCTCGACGATCGGCCAGGACTGCCCGATGGCCTTCGGCGAGCCCGGGAAGTTCACGATCAGGGTACGGCGGCGGACGCCCGAGATGCCGCGCGTGAGGATCCCGAGTGGCGTGTGGGCGCGCGAGTCGGCGCGGATCGACTCCGCGTAGCCCGGCGCCTCGCGCTCGATCACGTCCCGGGTGGCCTCCGGGGTCAGGTCGTCGGCCGTCAGGCCGGTCCCCCCGGTGGTGAACACGAACCGGACACCGTCCTCGTCGGCGAGCCGGCGCAACGCGGCGGCGATCGCCTCGCGGTCGTCGGAGACGATCTCGTGCGTGACATCGAGGCCGGCGCGCTCGCAGCACTCCACGAGGGCCGGCCCCGACACATCCTCGCCCTCGCCGCGCGCGAGCGAGGTCGAGATGGTCAGGACGGCCGCCCTCACGGCCCGGTCAGGTCAGAAGCTTGACGCAGGATCGGCGCAGTCCGTACTTCTCCGCCGACCGCTCCGCGCGGGCGACATGGGTCAACGAATGCCGGGCCCGCCGCCGCGCCTTTCGCGGGCGCTCGTGGGCGACGGCGCGCAGGTACTCGCGCAGCCGGTCGAGGGCGAGGTCCGTGTTGTTCACGAAGCGGAGGTACGCGCCCCGGCCGCCCTCGAAGGGCGGGTCGAGCCGGCCGAGCTCGCGGACGTACGGGCGCGAGGTCTGCACGAAGCGCCTGCCGTGCCGCACCAGCTTGTTCGCGTTCCCCTGCCGCGTGGCGCGGCGGAACTTGCGGACGTGTCGCCGCGTGGCGTCGGTCATCTCGGAGCAGATGGGCCCCGACTCGCGCACGATGTCCTCCTTGGTCGGCTCTTCCTCCTCCTGCGCGAGCGCGGCGGGCGCGCACAGCGAAGCGAGCGCCAGCAGGGCGAGAGTCAGCCGTCGAGTCATGTGCGTCGCCAGTCCTCCTTGCCGCCGGTCTTCTCGACGAGCTTGATCTCGCCGATCTCGACTCCGCGCTCGATCCCCTTGACCATGTCGTAGATCGTAAGCGCCGCCGCCGCCGCGCACGTCAGTGCCTCCATCTCGACGCCGGTCCGCGCGGTCGTGCGGGCCTCGGCGGTGATCCGCACTTCCGCGTCGGCCACATCGATCGCCACGTCGACGAAGGAGAGCGGCAGTGGGTGGCAGAGCGGGATCAGCTCGGAGGTGCGCTTCGCGGCCTGGATGCCGGCGATCCGCGCGGTGCCGATCACGTCGCCCTTGGGCGCGTCGCCGTCGCGGATCGCGCGCGCGGTGTCGGGCGACACGCGCACGAGCGCGGTCGCGACCGCCCGCCGGTCCGTGGCTTCCTTGCCGCCCACGTCCACCATCCGCGCGCGGCCGTCGTCGTCGAGGTGTGAGAGCTCGGCTATGCGGGGGTCGCGGTCCGCTGAGCGGCCGCGATCAGGTCGCGGACGGCCTGCTCGTCGCCACGACGCAGGAGCTCGACCGGGTCGGGGTCGCCGTTCACGATGCCCTCGAAGAACTCCTTGCGGTCCTGGTAGGTCGGCAGGCTGCCCTTGGCCCATCCGCGCGCCTCGTTCAGCAGCTCGGCCAACCGCGCGTACGGCTCACCGTAGGCCTCGCCGATCTCGCGCTTCAGCCGCTTTGCGAGCGCGGGGCTGGCGCCCGCGGTCGAGATCGCGATCGCCAGCGGGCCGGTGCGGTGGATGGCCGGCAGGATGAAGTTGCAGAGCGGCGGCACGTCCACCACGTTCACCAGCATGGCGCGCCGCTCCGCGTCCTCGAAGACGCGGATGTTCACGTCGGTGTCGCTCGTGGCGGCGATCGCGATGAACGTGGCCTCGAGGTCGCCCGTCTCGTATTCGCGCTGCTCCCACCGGATCGAGCCCTCGGCGGCGAGCTCGCGCAGTGGCGCGACCGCGTCGGGGGCGACCAGCACGACGTCACCGTCGCAGGCGAGCAGCCCCTCGACCTTCTCGAGCCCCACGTCGCCGCCGCCCACGACGACGCAGCGGCGGCCCGTGAGCTTCAGGCACGCGATGTAGAACGGGGTCTCGAGCATGCCCTGCACGCAGCTCTGGTCGCAGATGCCCTTCCTGAGCTGGCAGACGCATTCCTTGCCGGCGTAGGCCTGGGCGGGCATGGCACTGAGGGTACTTACCAGGGGGCCTGGCCCCCTGGTAAATGCGCGAGCTAGCGCCGGCCGGCGCCGCGCAGCATCTTGCGGCCGATCCGCACGAGCGGGAGCGCCCCCCGCTTGAGCGCCCCGAGCTTGTCGTCGTCGCGCCCGTAGAGCAGCTGGGCGGCGGCGTGGATGCCGGTGCCGAGCGACTCGTCGTACGGGTGCCACCAGAAGTTCTTCGTCAGCGACGGCTCCCACGCCACCTGCTTGACGTCCACGCACTCGTAGAGGCCGAACTTCGAGTGTGACCGGCCGAGACCGGAGTCCTTCACGCCGCCCCACGCGCACTGCATGGCGCCGTGCGTGTACATGTGGTCGTTGATCCAGACCATCCCGGACTGGATCCGCCGCGCGATCCGCTCGCCCTTCGCCCGGTCGGACGTCCAGACCGACGCGCCGAGGCCGAACTCGGAATCGTTGGCGAGATCGATCGCCTCCTCCTCGGACTCGACGGTCACGATCGGCACGACCGGACCGAAGATCTCCTCGCGCATGATCCGCATGTCCGGCTTCACGTTGGTGAGGACGGTCGGAGCGAACCACGGACCGTCGTCCACGGGCCCGCCGCACTCGAGTTTCGCGCCGTTCGCGACAGCGTCGTCCACCAGCTCGCGCACGAGCTCGAACTGATCGCGCGAGACCATCGGCCCGATCTCGGTGTCCCACTCGAGCGGGTCTCCGACGCGCAGCCGCTTGGCCCCCTCGACGACCCCCGCCGTGAAGCGGTCGGCCACCTCGCGCATCACGTAGACGCGCTCGATCCCGGAGCAGGTCTGGCCGGCGTTCGCGAACCCGCCCCAGAGACAGCCGGAGATCGCGTTCTGGAGGTTGGCGTCGGCGAGGACGAGCTGCGGATCCTTGCCGCCCAGCTCGAGCACGCAGCCCTTCATGCGCTCGGCGCACGCCAGGCCGACTCCGCGGCCCACGTCGACCGACCCCGTGAAGAAGATCTTCGCCGCGCTCGACTCGACCAGCGCTTGGCCGACCTTGCCGCCGCCGTGGACGGTGCGGACGAGTCCCTCCGGCACACCCGCGCGCTCGAACACGTCGCGGATCTGCTCCCCGATCAGTGGTGTGAGCGAAGCCGGCTTCAGCACCACCCCGTTGCCGGCCATCAGCGCCATCGCGACCTCGCCGAACGG
The DNA here is from genome assembly GCA_035629775.1 of Thermoleophilaceae bacterium. Taxonomy (GTDB): domain Bacteria; phylum Actinomycetota; class Thermoleophilia; order Solirubrobacterales; family Thermoleophilaceae; genus DASPHG01. Next base: position 65,419 of record DASPHG010000006.1, read on the forward strand.
GATCGACCACGGGTAGTTCCACGGCGCGATCACGCCGACCACGCCGAGCGGCTCGTAGAAGAGGCGGTGGCGCTTCTGGAGCAGGAAGAGCTGCGGCGTGCCCACGCGCTCGTCCGCAAGCACCTTCGGCGCCTCGTCGGCCAGCCAGTGGAGCCCGTCGATTGTCGGCACGAGCTCCATCACGTAGGCCTCGTTGCGCGGCTTGCCCTGCTCGCGCGCAAGCAGCGCGGAGAGGCCGTCGAGCCGGTCGATGATCACCTGCGCCGCGCGGCGCATGTAGCGGCCGCGCTCCTCGAGCGGGAGCTGGGCCCAGAACGGCTGCACGCCGGCCACGTCGTCGACCACCGACTGCACCTGGTCGGGGGTGATGGTGGGGACCGACCCGATCGGATCCCCCGTCGCCGGGCTGAGCGACTGGAGGACGTGGCCGTTGGTCCGGGCGCCGGCTGCTGTGCTCTTCGTGGCGGCTTCCATCCCGCCCATTATGCGCCCGACGGAGCTCAGGCGGCCCAGCGCGCTCGCGCGGGCAGCTTCGCGTAGACCACGGCGTGGCCGTCCTCGGTCGTGCGCATGGTCGGGCCGATCGACGCGAGCAGGCGCATCACGACCGGGCTCGAATCGAGCATCTCCGCCTTCAGGTGCGTGGCGCCGCGCGAAAGCGCGAGCGAGGCGATCGCCTCGGCCAGCAGGCTGCCGATGCCGCGGCTCTGGTGCTCCTCCTCCACGACCAGGCCGAGCTCGGCGACGGTCGTCGCGTCGAGGGACACGTCGCCGAGGCCGATCACCTCCTCGCGACCGTTCTCGCCGGGGGTGGTGGCGGCGATCACGAGGCGCTGGCGCGGGTCGTAGAAGGTGAAGTGGTCGATCACGGCCTCCGGGACGCGCGGCATAGGAGACAGGAAGCGGCGCTGACGCGTCTCGGGCGCGAGCCGCTCGAGGAACTCGCGGACGCCGCGCCGGTCGCTCGGGCGTGTCAGGCGCAGGCGGACGCTGGCGCCGCCGTCGAGACGGTGTGTCGTCGCGAGCAGCGTGCCGGAGTCGGCGAGTCGGGTGTCGGGAGTACCACGAGCCATGTGATCCAGCTTGGGGGCATGGCCTCAAGCCTTTGTGAAGAGATCGGCAACAACGGCCGTCTGCCCTTCCCTTGTGTGACCGACGTCACTCAGCGTTGCCGCGTGCACGCCTGATTGCAGCCAGCCGCTCGCGCAGTTCGCGCTCCGCGCCGTGCTCGGAGAGCTCGAGAAAGCGCTCACCCGCCGCCTCCGGCGGCATCAGGTCCTGCGGCGAGACGCCCTCCGGCCGGTCATGTGGGTAGTCGTAGCCCTCGCCGTGGCCGAGGTAGCGGCGCGGCAGGTCGTAGCCGGCGCTGCGCAGGTGGTCCGGCGGCATTGGCGCGCCGTGCTCGCGCACCCAGGCGCGCGCGGCCTTCAGCGCCTTGTACGACGCGTTCGACTTCGGCGCGAGCGCGAGGTAGACGGCGGCCTGGGCGAGGTTGTGAGCGCACTCGGGCAGGCCGACGTGCTCGACCGCGTGGGCGGCGGCGACGGCGATCTCGAGCGCACGCGGGTCGGCGTTGCCGATGTCCTCGCTCGCGAGGATGACCATGCGCCGGGCGATGAAGCGTGCGTCCTCGCCGCCCTCGAGCATGATCGCCAGGTACAGCAGCGACGCGTCCGGGTCCGAGCCGCGGGTGGCCTTGATCCAGGCCGAGATCGTGTCGTAGTGGCGGTCGCCGCCCTTGTCGTAGAGCACGGCCTTTCGCTGCATCGCGTCCTCGGCGACCTGCAACGTCAGGGGTCCGTCCCCGATTGTTGCGGCCGCTACCTCGAGCGCCGCCAGCGCCGCACGCGCGTCGCCGCCCGAGCGTGCCGCGAGGAACTCGAGCGCCTCCTCGTCCACCCGGGCGGCCACGTCGCCCACGCCGCGGTCGTCGGCGAGCGCGCGGCGGAGCAGCGTCAGCACGTCCTCCTCGCCGAGCTTGCGGAACTCGTACACCTGCGCGCGCGAGACGAGCGCCGAGTTCACCTCGAAGTACGGGTTCTCCGTGGTCGCGCCGATCAGGGCGATCAGGCCCTCCTCGACCGCCGGGAGCAGCGCGTCCTGCTGAGCCTTGTTGAACCGGTGGATCTCGTCGAGAAAGAAGACCGTGCCCTCGCCGCTCGTGCGCCGCCGGTGCTCGGCCCGCTCCAGCACGTCGCGCACCTCCTGCTTGCCGGCGTTGACCGCCGACGCCTCCTCGAACGCCGCGCGCGCGTTTCGCGCCAGCACGCGAGCCAGCGTGGTCTTGCCGGTGCCGGGCGGGCCGTAGAGCACCATCGAGTGCGGCCGCCCCTCCTCGATCGCCGAGCGCAACGCCGAACCGGGGGCAAGCAGGTGCTCCTGGCCGACGAACTCGTCTAGCGACTCCGGGCGCATCCGGGCCGCGAGCGGCTGGTCGCCCGTCGGCACGCGCGTCTGGCCGCGCGGCTCGTCGCCGGCGTCGAAGAGCTGGTCCGTCACGGCGGCCACTCCATCGGAACCTGCCTCCAGTCGCGCGACCAGCCCGCCGCCGGATACGCCTCCTTCGGGTCATCCGATGGCTGCGACGCCGATGCGCCGTACTTCGCGGCGAGCTCGTCGACCGGGTAGTGCACCTTCTCCCGGTCGCTTCGCGCGCCCACCATCAGGATCACGCCGGGGCCGACGAACACGTGCGTGGCCTCCGGCGGGCAGTGGACGAAGTCCCACTTCCGCAACTGGCGCTCCTCGCCCTCGATCAGGACCTTCGGGGTGCCGTCCAGCACTAGAAAGTCCTCTTGGAGGTTTTCGCGGTGGTACAGGCAGTTCGGGACGTCGTCGTCCAGCACCGCGACATTGATCGCGAAGTGCGGGAACTCGAACTCCTCGCTCTCGAAGATGGCGTGCTGCACGCCCTTCTTGCGAGTCCAGCCGACCGCATCGGCCACGTTGACGACGAACCAGCCCTCTGTCGCCGGCTCGCGGCCGGCATTCGTCTCCTGCATCTGAGCTTCGCGCATAGCCGCAGTATCGTCCCTCGCCGATGCCCGAACCGGCACAGCTCGAAGGCCGGACGACCGAGCTGCTGCAGCGGCTGATCCGGTTCAACACGGTGAATCCGCCGGGCGACGAGCAGGCGGCGCAGGAGTTCCTGCGCGACACGCTCGCGGCCGCGGGGTTCGAGTGCGAGCTGCTCAGCGCCGTCGCGGGCCGGCCGAACCTGATTGCCAGGCTGCGCGGTCAGGGCGACGGCCCGACGCTCTGCCTCTGCGGCCACGTGGACACCGTGCTCGCGGACCCGGCCGACTGGTCGGTTGATCCCTGGTCGGGTGAGCTGCGCGACGGGCAGGTCTGGGGCCGGGGCGCGCTCGACATGAAGAGCCAGGTGGCCGCCGAGGTGGTCGCGGCCTGCGCACTCGCGGAGGAGGGCTGGCGTCCCGCCGGCGAGCTGCTTGTCGTGATCACCGCCGACGAGGAGGCGGGGGCCGAGCAGGGGGCGCAGTGGCTGTGCACCGAGCACCCGGACAAGGTGCGCTGCGACTACATGGTCAACGAGGGCGCCGGTGAGATCGTCCACTTCGGGGGCCGGCGCGTGTACGGCGTATGCGTCGCCGAGAAGGGCGTCTTCCGCTTCACGATCACGACCGAGGGCCGCGCCGGGCACGCGTCGATCCCGCGCATCGGCGACAACGCGCTCACGAAGCTGGCGCCCCTGCTTCAGGCGATGCGCGACCGCCAGCCGTCACTCGAGCTGAGCCCCGAGCCCGAGTCGCTCCTGAGCGCGCTCGGCCTCGACCCCTCCGACCCGGACGCCGCCCTCCGCGAGGCGGCGGCTACCGACCCCCGCGTGGCGGTCATCGTCGAGCCGCTCCTCGGGGTCACGCTGACGCCGACCATGGTCCACGCGTCCGACAAGATCAACGTCATCCCGGCGCAGGCCTCGGTCAAGGTGGACTGCCGCGTGCCGCCCGGCCTCGGCCGTGACCACGCGGTCGCCAAGATCCGCGAGGTGCTGGGCGAGGACGGCTTTTCGATCGCCTTCGACGAGCAGGTCATCGGCAACCGCTCGCCGATCGAGACGCCGCTCATGGATGCCATCGACGGCTGGGTCGAGGAGGTGGATCCCGGTGCGCAGGTGGCCGCCACCGGCCTGCCGGGGTTCACGGACTCGCGCTGGTGGCGCGAGGCGTTCCCGGAGTGCGTGGCGTACGGGTTCTTCCCGCAGCGCGAGATGGACCTGTTCGAGGCCGCGCCCCTCGTACACGGCGCCGACGAGCGCGTGCCGGTCGCCGACCTGGGCTTCGCGGCCGGCGCCTACGTCCACATCTGCCGGGAGCTCCTGTCGTGAGCGAGGAGAAGCTCCGCCTGGGCGGAATGGCGCTCCGCAACGGCCTGCTCGTGCACGGGCCCACGCACTGGTCGGCCGCGGTGCGGACGAAGGGCGGCGAGGTGAAGGTCGCCTCGGGACGCAAGCCGACCCTCGGCGGCGCCCTCGACGGTGTCCCCGGACTGCGCGGCGTCGCCCGCCTGGGCGAGGCCTTCGCGGTGATCCCGCTCGTGAAGCGCTCGCTGCCCGAGGCACGCCTTCCGATGCAGGACGTGCGCACGCTGGCGGCGATGGCGGGCGCAGCGGTGGCCGGGCGCGCGCTCCGCGGGAGCGGCCCGCGCACCTTCGCCACCGAGGCGGGCGTCGCGCTCCTCAGCCTGGCTCCGGCGATCCTCGCGCTGCGCCAGGGCGAGCTGGCCTCCTGGCACGGCGTCGAGCACAAGGCGATCGCGGCCTACGAGCAGGACGGTGAGACGGCCGACGCGACCAAGGAGCACGACCGCTGCGGGTCGAACCTCGTCGCGCCGATGCTGGCCGCCACCGCGGCGGGCAGCGTCGCGGTCCGCAAGGCGGGTCTGAGCGGCCCCGCGGCGGAGGGGGCGGTCGCGCTGGGAAGCCTGGCGTTCGCGGTCGAGGTCTTCGGCTGGTCGGAGCGGCATGCCGACACCGCGCTCGCCAAAGCGCTTCGCCGACCCGGCTACGAGATCCAGCGGCTCGTCGGGACGCGCGAGCCGAGCGCGGAACAGATCGAGGTCGGCCAGGCCGCGCTCGCGGAGATCCTGCGGCGCGAGGCGCACGCGGCCTAGGGTCGCGACCCCATATTTGGCTTTCTGGACGTTTGTTCGTAGAGGTTCGGGCCGTAGTCGCCGACAATGATCAGGTGACCAACGTCATCGCCTTCTCGTGGGACGGCATGCAGACCTGGATGCTGACCTGGCTGCCGCTGATCTTCATGGGCCTGATCGCCGGGACCCTCGTCTTCATGCTCGTCCGCATGTCGGGGAACCTGCGGACGAAGCCGCAGGAGATCAAGCCCGACTCGAGCTCATCGATCCGCTGGGAGGACGTCGCCGGCGCCGAGGAGGCAAAGGAGGAGCTGCGCGAGATCGTGGACTTCCTGCGCGACCCGAAGCGGTTCAAGTCGCTCGGCGCGACGGTGCCGAAGGGTGTGCTGCTCCACGGCCCGCCCGGCACCGGCAAGACGCTGCTCGCGAAGGCGGCGGCGAACGAGGCCAACGCCAAGTTCTTCGCTCAGTCCGCGTCGTCCTTTGTTGAGATGTTCGTCGGCCTCGGCGCGGCGCGAATCCGGCGCCTGTTCCGGGAGGCGCGCAAGAACAAGCCGGCCATCATCTTCATCGACGAGCTCGACGCCGTCGGGGCCACGCGCGGCACGCAGGACGCCTCCGGAGAGAAGGACCAGACGCTCAACCAGCTTCTCGTCGAGATGGACGGCTTCGGCGGCTCCGACGAGGTCGTGGTGATCGCCGCGTCGAACCTGCTCGACAAGCTCGACCCCGCGCTCCTGCGACCTGGCCGACTGGATCGCCAGATCTTCGTCTCCCCGCCCGACATGACCGGGCGCGTCGAGATCCTGAAGGTCCACACCCGCAACAAGCCGCTCGACCCGAAGTGCGACCTCGACGTCGTGGCGCGCCAGACGAGCGGGCTGACCGGCGCCGACCTGGCCAACATCTGCAACGAGGCAGCGATCTTCGCCGGCCGCGAGGGCCGCGGAGTCATCAGGACGGAGGACTTCAACGGCGCGCTCGAGCGCGTGGTGGCGGGCATGGAGTCGCGTCGCGTGATGAACGACCACGAGAAGAGCGTCGTCGCCTACCACGAGGCCGGCCACGCGCTCTGCTCAGAGCTGTTGGCCTCGGTCGAGAAGGTCCACAAGATCTCGATCGTGCCGCGCGGCCGGGCCCTCGGCTACACGCTGAACCTCCCGGAGGAGGACCGCTACCTCAAGTCCAAGGAGGAGCTGACCGACTACCTCGTCGTGCTCCTGGGCGGCCGCGTCGCCGAGCAGATCGTCTTCGGCTCGATCACGACGGGCGCCTCCGACGACCTCAAGAAGGTGAACGAGATCAGTCGCGCGATGGTCGCCGAGTACGGCATGGGCAACTCGATGAGCTCGCGCCGGCTGGCGATCGACGACTACGCGATCTCCGACAACACGCGCCAGATCGTGGACGAGGAGCAGGCCGACATCACCGACGTCGCCTACCGGCGCGCGCACCACCTCATCACCGGCCATCGCAATCTGCTCGAGGAGCTCGCCAAGACGCTGCTCAAGCAGGAGGTGATCGAGCGCGAGGACATCGAGCGCATCGTCGGGCAGAAGCGCATCACACCGCTCGAGCCCGCCGAGCCAGGCCCCGCGCTGATCGCGGCGGCCAAGCGCCACCCCGCCGCTGACTAGACTGCGCCCCGGTTTGTTCGGGCGCATCGACCATGTCGGCATCGCCGTTTCCTCGATCGAGGAGTCGATCGGCCTCTACGCGAACTCGTTCGAGATGGCCGAGCAGCATCGCGAGACGGTCGAGGAGCAGGGCGTCAATGCCGTGCTGCTCGAGGTCGGCGAGGGCCACATCGAGCTGATCGAGCCGCTCTCGCCCGACTCCGGCGTTGCGAAGTTCATCGAGCGCAAGGGCGAGGGGATCCACCACGTCGCGTACCAGACCGAGGACATCGACACCGCTCTCGAGCGGGTGAAGGCGGCCGGGCTGCGCCTGATCGACGAGGAGCCGCGCGCCGGCATCCGCGGCAGCCGCGTGGCGTTCCTCCACCCGAAGACGACCGGCGGCGTCCTGACCGAGCTGGTGGAGCCCGCGCACTGATGGCCGACCTTCGGACAAAGGTCGACATCGGCTTCACCGGCGGCCAGGTGCTCGCGCTGCGGGTCGAGAAGGAAGTGTTCGACACGCTGCGCAAGGCGGTCGAGGGCGAGCAGCGCTTCTACGACCTCGACGCGGGCGACTCGACCGTCACCCTCGACCTGTCGCAGGTGGTCTACCTGCGGGTCGAGACCGAGGATCACCGCGTCGGGTTCTGACGAGTCGTTGCTCGTTGCTCGTTTCTCGTTGCTCGGTGAGCACGGGGGGATCTGGTTCGTCATCGCTCTTCTTGCGCGGCGTCGGGACGCGGCTCGGACCGTTGCGATCGCCTATGGCGCGAACCAGCTCGTCAAGGTGATCGTTCGGCGTAGGCGGCCGCCCGTCGAGGGCCGCCTGACCGGCACGCTCTCCGACCTCTCCTATCCATCGGCCCACACCGCCACGTCGGTGGCGGGCGCACGGCGGCTGTCCGAGACGCTCCCGGCCGCGCCGCTGTGGGTTCTCGCGGCCGCCCTCGCCGGGTCGCGCCTCTACCTGCGCGTTCACCACCCCTCCGACATCGCGGCCGGCGCCGCGCTGGGCGGTGCCGTCGCCGAGCTCACGCGATGAAGGTCGGGATCGTCGGGCTCCCGAACGCCGGCAAGTCATCGCTCTTCAACGCGCTCACGAAGGCGGGTGCCGAGGCGGGCAACTACCCGTTCACGACCGTCGAGCCGAATGTCGCGATCGTCCCGGTGCCCGACGAGCGCCTCGACCGTGTCGCGGAGACGGTGGGCGCGAGGCCGGTCGTGCACGAGACGATCGCCTTCCACGACATCGCCGGGCTCGTGCGCGGCGCGCACTCGGGTGAGGGGCTCGGCAACAAGTTCCTCGCGAACATCCGCGAGACCGACGCGATCCTCCACGTCGTCCGGGCGCACGATGACGCGCAGGTGGTCCATCCCGAAGGCCGTGTGGACCCGGCGGCGGACGTGGACACGATCGAGACCGAGCTGCTCTACGCGGACCTCGAGCAGGCCGAGCGCCGGCTCGAGCGCGTGGCGAAGCAGGCGAAGTCGCGCGACAAGACGCTCGTCGCGGAGGAGGGGTGGCTGCGCGACCTGGTCGACGGCCTCCAGTCCGGGCGTCCCGCGCGCGAGTTCCCGCCGCCCGCGGCCGCGCCGGAGGCGCTCCGCAACCTCCATCCGCTCACGGCGAAGCCCGTCCTGTACGTGGCGAACGTGGGCGAGGACGGCGCGCTCGAGCCGCCGCCAGAGCTCGCGGCTCGCGGCCGGGCCCTCGCGGTCAGCGCACGGATCGAGTCGGAGCTCGCCGAACTCGACGACGCCGAGGCCGCCGTCATGCGCGCGGATCTCGGTGTGAGCGAGTCGGGTCTCGAGCGGATCATCAAGGGGGCGTTCGAGCTGCTCCACCTGCTCTCGTTCTTCACGGCGGGCGAGGCGAAGGAGGCGCGCGCGCACGCTGTTCCGCGCGGCACCACCGCATGGCAGGCCGCCGGCAAGATCCATTCCGACATCCAGCGCGGCTTCGTGCGCGCGGAGGTCGTTCCGTGGGACGTGCTGGTCGAGGGCGGCGGCTACGCCGGCGCGCGCGACCGCGGCGCGCTGCGCCTCGAGGGCCGCGACTACCCGGTGGCCGACGGCGACGTAATAACGATCAAGTTCACGCCCTAGAGGCCGGCTACGCGTCGGCGGCGCGGCGGAGGCCGCGCATGGCGAACAGTCCGAAGAAGAGCGCGAGCCCGGCGAGCGCAGCAAGCGCCTTCCAAGTGTGCGCCCAGTCGACGCCGTAGACCGACATCTGGCGGACGCCCTCGACGATGAAGCGCACCGGGTTGTAGCGGGCGACCTCCTGGTACCAGCCCGTGAGCAGGTCGAGCGGCGCGTAGGCGGTCGTGAACAGCACCATCATGAAAGCCCCCGCCTGCATCAAGGGCGCCGCCTGCTGCGTTCGGAAGTAGAGCGCGAGGATGATCGCGTAGCAGGCGACCGTCGCCGCGAACGCGGCGGCGAGGGCGACGGCCAACAGCAGCGCGTCCACGCCCTGGATGCCCACCCCGAACGCGATGGCGATGGTGATCACCACAGTGATCGGCATCAGGGAGCGAAGGCTCGCCGAGAACACATGCCCGGCGAGCAGCGAGCTCCGTGACAGCGGCGACACGTAAAGCCGATCGAACCATCCCTGCTCGATATCGCGCGCGAGGTTCACACCGGTCGCGGCGCCCGAGAACGTCGCGCTCTGCATCACGCTGATCGGGAGGATGAACGCCATGAAGTCGCTCGTAGAGAACCCGGGGAGCAGCGTGAGCTTCCCGAACACGGCCGTCAGCCCGAGCAGGAACAGGGTGGGCGCGGCGATGCCAGGGATCGCCGCGCCGGGAACGCGGATCACCTCGTTGATCGCGCGCCGCATGAGAAGCCACGTGCCGCGCATCAGCCGGCGAGCCTCTTCCTGAGACCCCACACGCTCAGCGCCGCGCCCAGCGCCATCACGCCGGCGATCGCAAGCATCCCCTTGAGCACCGGCCCTGCGGAGATGTCCGACACGATCGGGTCGCGGATCCCCTCCGCGATGAAGCTCATCGGGTTCCAGTCGGAGATGGACCTCGCCGGCTCGAGCAGCAGGTCGGCCGGGAAGAACGCCGACGAGAGGAAGATGATCACGAAGACGATCGGGAAGATCCCCTGCACCACGCTCACCGTGCCGCTGCGGAGCGCGAGCGCAGCCCCGAAACCACCCCACGCCGCCGCGCAGGCCGACGCCATGAGGACGACGAGCAGCGCGCCCAGCACGCCACCCTGGATCTCCGCGCCGAAGAGGAGGCCGATCGATACGAACCAGATGCCCGAGATGACGCCCATCACGGCGGTCGAGGCGAGCCGGCCGACGACGATCGCAGTCCGTGAGATCGGTGACGCGATCAGGCGGTCCATGAATCCCGACTCGATGTCCAGCGCGAGCGCGATGCCGCCGCTGACCGCGGAGAGCATGGTCGACTGGACGATCGCGCCCGCGAGCTCGAAGTCGAGAAACCCTGCGACGTCGGGGAACGCCGGGATGTCCGTGGCACGCCCGGCCCCGCCGACGTTCACCGCCAGGAAAAGCGTCGGGAAGATGAGGATCGGCATGAGGAACTGAGGCCGGCGGAATGCCTGCCTGAGCGAGCGCATCGACAGCGCCGCTACGACGCGCGCGTTCGCGACTACGCCGGGCGAGGGCCGAAGTCGTGCTCCCACTCCGCCGGTCAAGCGGGTTCCGGCTCCGGCTGTTGCTCCTCGGCGTCCGCCCCTTCGAGGTGGCGGCCAGTCTTCGCGAGAAAGACGTCGTCGAGCGACGGCTCGACCAGATGCAGGTCATGAACCGCGATCCCGGCTTCATCCAGCGCGCGGATGATCGGGGCTATCCCGGCCGCGCCCTCCTCGAGCGCGACCACTGTCACCCCATCCTTCGGCGGCAGCGGCTCGCCGAAGCGGCTCAGCACCTGCTCGCACGCCTCCGGGCTGCCCTCGGCGAGCTTCAGCTCGAGCCGCGGCTTCCCGACCTGCGCCTTCAGCTGGCTCGGTGTCCCCTCGGCCGCCATCCGGCCCTCGTCGATGATCCCGACGCGGTCCGCGAGCTGGTCGGCCTCCTCCAGGTACTGGGTGGTCAGGAAGACGGTCGTCCCTTCGTCGTTCAGCTTCCGGACCTCCTCCCAGATCGCGGCGCGGCTGGCCGGGTCGAGCCCGGTCGTCGGCTCGTCCAGGAAGAGCACGGACGGCTCGTGCACGAGCGCGGTTCCGAGGTCGAGCCGCCGGCGCATGCCGCCCGAGTACGTGCCCACGCGGCGGTTGGCCGCGTTCGTCAGGCCGACGCGCGCGATCAGCTCGTCGCCGCGGCGCCGCGCCTCGGCCTTCGGGATCCCGTGGAGGGTTCCCTGCAGCTCCATGAGCTCGCGCCCGGTCATGAGCGGGTCCAGCGCGGCCTCCTGAAGCGCGACGCCGATCGCCCGCCTGACCTTGGCGGACTCCTTCACCACGTCGAACCCGGCGACGGTCGCGCTGCCGCCGGTCGGGCGGAGGAGCGTCGTGAGCATCCGCACTGTCGTGGTCTTGCCGGCGCCGTTCGGCCCCAGGAAGGCATAGATCTCGCCCTCGGCGACCTCGAGGTCGACACCCTGAACGGCCTTGACGCCGCCGTCGAAGGTGCGTTCCAGGCTGTTGACTTCGATCGCGGCCAAGCCGCTCATCCTAGGGAGGCGGAGGGCTCGGCTATGTGACCTGCGTCAGCCGGAGCACGGGGACTCGACGGATGCCCGCGGTCTTCTCCTCGTACATCCCGTAGCCCTCGTAGACCTGCTTCGCCTTCGCGTACAGGGCGTCGCGCTCGGGGCCCTCCACCTCCGCCGCCCGGTAGCGCTCCGAGCGCCCGCCGGCGGTGAGCGTGACCTCGTCCGCGGCCATCACGTTGTGGTACCAGGCGGGCAGCTTCGGGCGGCCGAAGCTCGACGCCATCAGGATCACGTCGTCGCCCTCGGTGAAGTAGACGAGCGGCACCGTGCGCTCGACTCCGCTCCTTCGGCCCGGCGCTGTCAATAGCACCGTGGGCATGGCGCCGAAGGTCAGGCTCAGGCGCCCGCCCGTCGCGCGCATCAGCTTCGGGTCGATTCGTGCGGCGACGTTGATCCCGTACCAGAGGCCCGCCTTCGACATCGCGAATGGCAGCAGCGCGCGCTTCAGCCGCGCTGGCGGCCGGCCGGGATCGACCCTGGGTATCGCCACGCGCCTAGCGTACGCGCACGGTGGGGCCGGCATCGCCGGCCGAGAGCACCCGGTATACGCCGCGCGTCCGGACCGGGATCCGGTAGCGCCCCGAGCGGCCGAGGCGGTCCTCGTCGACGCGCTTCCAGCCGTCCTCTGTGCGGCGCTCGAGCACGACCTGCGCGCCGGGGCGCGCCGGGGTGATGCTGCCCGCGATGTCGCGCGCCCGGGCACGCGAGCCGGCGCCCGCGACCGCTGCGCCGGCGGTGGAGCCGCGCGAACGGATCCGCTTGAACCGCTCGGGCGCGTCGCGGAGGACCAGCGCGGCACGGATGCCGCTCCAGCCGTGCAGGCGGCGCTTCCCGGCTGTCCCGCGGAAGACCGCGTAGACGATGCGGCCGGAGACGCCGCGCCTCTGCACCTTCACCGACCGCAGGGTGCCGACGCCGAGCGAGGCGCCCAGGGCACGCGCGCTGTAGCCGAGCTGCCAGCGGTGATACGGCGAGAAGCGGTCCCACGGATCGCGCACGCCGCGGATGTAGGCGAGCCGCGAGCCGCCCGTGAAGATGTTCTCGATGTCCTCGGTGTGGCCGCCGGAGGTGGAATGGAAGTACGCGACGATGACCTTGCCCCTGTGCTTGAGCACCACGCCGCGGGTCTTCGCCACCGCGCGGTTCGTACTCGGCTGCTCGGCGCTGTACCCGCCGTAGACCTGTGAGGCGGTCGTGTCGTAGTGGTCGAAGACGGCGTTGCCGGTGCCCGTGCCGAGCGCGTACGAGCGCGCGGCGACGGCCTGCGCCTTGAGCGCCTCGATCGGCCAGCTCGCCGGTGACTCGAGCGGCACGACCCCGCGGATGTAGTTCTCGAGCTCGACCTTGTTCACCGCGGTCACGCCGCCGGACAGGCCGGGGCGGTACTCGATCACGTCGCGGTAGGTGCCCTTGCCGGCCACGCTGACGCGTCCGCCGGGGCCCATCACGCGCAGGACGCCCGCCTTGGCCGCGACCCGCTTGCCGCGCGGGTTGCGGACCACGATCCGGGAACCCTTGCGGTGCACGCTGTAGGCGCGGCGTGCGCTGACGCGGTGGCGGCCGACCCGGTTGGCGCCGCTGAAGGTGCTCTGCGGCACGCTCGCCAGGAGCAGCACGCGCACCGTGCCCTTCGCCTTGCCGAACCGGGTGTTCCGGTAGTAGTGGCTGACGATCTTGCGGTAGCCGCGGCCGGCGCGAGCCTGGCCGTAGGCGCCGTACTGGCTCATGCCGAGGCCGTGGCCCCAGCCGCCGCCCTTGACGACCCAGCGGGTCTTCGCCTCGGCCGACACGGCCGTGGGCAAGGTGAGGAGGGCTGTGATGAGCAGCAGTCGTCGCATGTCGAGGTGAGGGACCCCCGCCGGGAGTGGGCACCCTCTCCTGACGTTATCGGCACAGGTTCAAGAACCTTTGAGGGCGGTAAGTTGCGTTTCGATGGCCAAGCGCAAGGCGTCAGACGTCTTCGTCGAGTGCCTCGAGGCCGAGGGCGTCACCCACGTCTTCGGGATCCCGGGCGAGGAGACGCTCGACCTGAACCAGTCGCTGGCCGATTCCTCGGTCGAGTTCGTTCCGGTCCGGCACGAGCAGGGCGGCGCCTACATGGCCGACGTCTACGGCCGCCTGACGGGGCGCCCGGGTGTCTGCCTGGGCACGCTCGGGCCGGGGGCGCTCAACCTGGTCACCGCGGTCGCCGATGCCTACCTCGACCGTGCGCCGCTCGTCGCGCTCACCGGTCAGAGCGACCTCGAGCGCATGCACAAGGAGTCCCACCAGTACGTGGACCTGCTGCGCGTAATGCGGCCGATCACGAAGTGGAACGCCCGCCTGTCGGACCCGAACATCATCCCCGAGGTCGTCCGCAAGGCGTTCAAGACGGCGGAGTCGGAGAAGCCCGGCGCGACGCACATCGAGCTGCCGGAGGACGTCATGGAGGCCGAGCTCGACGCGGAGCCGCTGCCGCGCCGGACGCCGGTGCAACCCGAGCCGGCCGCGCGCGAGCTGCTGAAGGCGGCCGACCTCGTGCGGGGAGCGCTCAACCCGGTGGCGCTGGCGGGGAACGGCGTGGTCCGCGGCGGCGCGGCGCCCGCGCTGCGCGAGTTCTGCCGGGCGACCGGGATCGCTGTGGCCTCCACGTTCATGGCCAAGGGGCTGCTGCCGTACGACGACCCGCATATGCTCGGGTCGGTCGGCCTGCAGTCGGGCGACTACAGGATGGCGGGCTTCGAGGAGGCGGACCTCGTGCTGGCGATCGGCTACGACCTGGTCGAGCACGCGCCGAAGCACTGGAACCCCGGTGGCGACAAGACGATCATCTGCATCGACTCGCTGCCGGCCGAGATCGACGCGTACTTCCTGCCGGAGGTGGAGCTCGTCGGCGACATCTACCACATCCTCGCGCGCCTCTCGGAGGAGTGCCGGCACGTCCCGCACGCGGGCGGATCGAGCCGCCTCCGCGACGTCGTCCAGGGCCGATTTGCCGCCGCGAAGGACGATGCCGAGTTCCCGATGCACCCGCCGCGCGCCCTGTACGAGATCCGCCAGGCGCTCGGCCGCGAGGACATCCTGATCTCAGACGTGGGGCTGCACAAGCTGTGGATCGGGCGGATGTTCCCGGCGTTCGAGCCGAACACGGTGCTGATCGCCAACGGGTTGGCCGGGATGGGTTTCGCGGTCCCCGCGGCGATCGCCGCAAAGCTCGTACATCCGAAGCGCAAGGTGGTGACGGTGAACGGCGACGGCGGCTTCCTCATGAACTGCCAGGAGCTCGAGACCGCGCGCCGGCTGAAGACCCCGTTCGTCAACGTCATCTGGGAGAACCACCAGTACGGATCGATCGTCTGGAAGCAGGACAAGAAGTTCGGCCGCCACTTCGGCGTCGACTTCACCAACCCCGACTTCGTGCAGCTCGCCGAGTCGTTCGGGCTTCCCGCGTGGCGGTGCGAGTCCGTCGAGGACTTCCCCGCGCGGCTCACGCACGCGCTCGGGCTCGACCTGCCGTCGGTGATCGTGCTGCCCATTGACTACTCGCTCGACGTTGCGATCGATGCGGAGCTGGGTACCGAGACGGTGGCCACATGAGCGACGAAGCCGCCGTACTCGACAGGGTCCCGAAGCAGCTGCTGGTTGGCGGCGAGTGGATCGACGGGGCGGAGGGGACGCTGCCCGTCGAGGACCCGGCGACCGAGGAGACCCTGGTCGAGGTCGCCGATGCGTCGCCCGACGATGCGATGAAGGCGCTCGACGCCGCGGTCGAGACCCAGAAGGAGTGGCAGAGCACGCCGCCGCGCGAGCGCGGCGAGATCCTCCGCCGGGCCTGGGAGGAGATCACCGAGCGCGCGGACGAGCTGGCGCTGCTGATGACGCTCGAGATGGGGAAGTCGCTCGCGGAGTCGAAGGCCGAGATCACATACGGGTCGGAGTTCCTGCGCTGGTTCGCCGAGGAGGCCGTGCGGATCGACGGGCGCTACGCGACCGCGCCCAACGGCCAGGGGCGGCTCCTGACGATGAAGCAGCCGGTCGGGCCGTGCCTCTTGATCACGCCGTGGAACTTCCCGCTCGCGATGGGCACGCGCAAGATCGGGCCGGCTGTCGCGGCTGGGTGCACGATGGTGATCAAGCCCGCGAAGCAGACGCCGCTCTCGATGCTCGCGCTGGCGGAGATCCTCTCGAACGCCGGGCTCCCGCCGGGGGTGCTCAACGTGGTTACGAGCTCGTCGTCGGGCTCGGTGATGGAGCCGCTGATCAAGGACCCGCGGCTGCGGAAGCTGTCGTTCACCGGGTCCACGCCGGTCGGGCAGAAGCTGATGGAGCAGGCCGCCGAGCGGCTGCTCCGGGTGTCGATGGAGCTGGGCGGCAACGCGCCCTTCATCGTCTTCGACGACGCCGACCTCGACGACGTGGTCGACGGCGCGATGATCGCGAAGATGCGCAACATCGGCGAGGCGTGCACGGCGGCGAACCGCTTCCACGTCGCCGACTCGCTGGCCGACGAGTTCGCCGAGCGGCTTGCGGAGCGGATGAAGGCGCTCAAGCTCGGCCGCGGGACGGAGGAGGGCGTGGACATCGGGCCGTTGATCGACGCGGACCAGCGGTCGAAGGTGCAGGAGCTCGTCGACGACGCGGTGGGGAAGGGCGCGCAGTGCGTGGTGGGCGGGTCGCCCCGCGAGGGTCCCGGCTACTTCTACGAGCCGACGGTGCTGGCGTCGGTTCCCGACGACGCGAACCTGCTGAAGGAGGAGATCTTCGGGCCGGTGGCGCCGGTTAAGGCGTTCGACTCGGAGGAGGAGGCGATCGCGGCGGCCAACGACACCGAGTACGGGCTGGTCGCCTACGTGTACACGCGCGACGTCAAGCGGGCGCTGCGGGTCAGCGAGGCGCTCGAGTACGGGATGGTCGGGCTCAACCAGGGGATGGTCTCGAACCCGGCGGCGCCGTTCGGCGGCATCAAGGCGTCGGGCTTCGGGCGCGAGGGCGGCTACGAGGGGATCGAGGAGTATCTCGAGACCAAATACGTGGCGATCAACCTCTGAATGGGGTAGGCCGACCGGTTGAGCGAATATCAACCGGTCGGGGGCTAAAGATCGCTGCGCCGATGACCGACAATGAGGGCAGGCAACCCCCCTGCCTCAGGCTTTTTCTGGCCTGTGCCGGCCGCGGTGCCCGAGATCTTTCTGTTCCTCCCGATCTCGGTTACCGCGGCCGGCCTTTTTTATGCTGGCGTCGTGGACCTCGTAGGCACCTGGCATCTCGTTGAGTGGCGGTTCGGTGACGACCATCCGCTCGGGGCGGACGCGGTCGGCCGGCTGATCTATTCCGCGGACGGGTTCATGGCCGCCTTCCTGGCGCGCTCCGACGGTTTCTCCGATGCGATGGCCTACTCCGGGGCGTGGGAACTGCGGGGTGGCGAGGAGGTCGTCCATCACGTCTCCGTTTCCACGCGGCCGTCGTTCGTGGGGCGGGAGCTCGTGCGCTCGGTGTTGTGGTCGGACGACGAGCTGGTGCTGACTACGCCGCCGCCCGTGAACGTGCTGCGCTGGCGCCGAGCAGGCGGCTGAGGTCGGCGACGCCGCGCGGGTCGGTCAGGCGCACAACGGTCCAGCCCGCGATCGCGAGCTCCCGGTCCCTCTTCCGGTCTCGCTCGAATGCGATCGGCGACCCGTGGGTCACGTAGGTGTCGAGCTCCGCGATCACCCGCTCCTTCCACCAGACGAAGTCGACTTCTTGTCCCTCGACTACCGCATTTACGCTCGGCTCGGGCAACGCCGCCTCCCTGATTGCCTCGAGGACAGCCGCCTCAAGGTCGGATCTCGTCATCGGGTGGGCGACCGCGACGATCTCTCGCAACTTGCCACCGCCCGCCTTCCCCGGATAGCGATCAAGCAGGACCGCGAGCGGCGCGCCGGGTACATACGGCGCCGCTTCGATCATCCGCGCGAGGATTGGGCTGGGTAGGAGGGGTGCGAGATCGAGCAGCGTCCGTGCCGGCGTGGTGGTGGGGATGTCGTCGTGGACCGTGACCTCGTCCGGCTGGAGCTGCGCTTTGTGGAACGTGACATCTGGGCAGCGCCGCCTACTTCGCGGCGTCGTCACGTGCGACCGGGGCCCGGCGCCTTGTCGCATGCGCGTGTGCGTCGCCGCCGACCAGTGGCTCAGTGCCGCTGACTCGCCGCCGTGGAGCACCGCCGCCATCCATCGGCTCTCGCGCGACTCAGGCCGGTGTCCGAGCGAGAAGACGCCGCGGTAATCCGGCCGCAGCCATCCTTTCGCCAGCCGATAGTCGATAGCGCGTTTGCCAAGGCCTAGCGCGCGCAGCTGTGCGCGGGTGACCTTCCCGTGCTGCCGCTCCGCCAGCTCGGCGATCGCTTCCTCGAGGCCATTCCGCTCCCAGCTCCCCATACGGGAGCTAAGGGCGACATGGCTCGGGCTCGCCCTAGGTGCGTGCCTGTTCGTGCGGGCGGGCCATCGCCGTCAGGTCGAGCGCCTTGTCGAGCGTCTCGTCGTCCACGCCCTTCTCGCGCGCTACCTCGCGGATCGTGCGCTGCGACGCGACCGCTTCCTTCACGATTTCGGTCGCCTTGTCGTAGCCGATGTGCGGGTTCAGGGCGGTCGCGATCGCCGGGGTCGACTCCGCGTGGCGGCGCGTCGTCTCCAAGTTCGCCTCGATCCCGTCCACGCACTTCTCGCCCAGGAGCTTGCACGCGGAGGTGAGGAGCTTGACCTGGTCGAGCAGGTTGCGCGCGATCAGCGGGATGCGCACGTTCAGCTCGAAGTTGCCCTGCATGCCGCCCACCGTGATCGCGGTGTCGTTGCCGATCACCTGCGCGGCCACCTGGAGCACCACCTCGGGGATCACCGGGTTGACCTTGCCGGGCATGATCGACGAGCCCTTCTGCAGCTCCGGTAGGAGAAGCTCGCCGAGCCCGGTCCGCGGCCCCGACCCCATCCAGGCGAGGTCGTTCGCGATCTTGGTGAGCGAGACGGCGACGACCTTCATCGCCCCCGACAGCTCGACCAGGGCGTCCCGGTTGCCCTGAGCCTCGAACGGATCGGCCGGCGGCTGGACCGACAGGCCCGTCGCCTCCGAGATGCGCGCCCGCACGCCCGCGGCGAAGTCCGGGTGGGTGTTCAAACCAGTACCGGTGGCGGTGCCCCCCAGGGGGATCTGGGCGACCCGGCCGAGCGAGCCCTCCACACGTTCCCTACCCAGCCGAACCTGCGTCGCATAGCCCGCGAACTCCTGTCCGAGCGTCACCGGCACCGCGTCCATGAGATGCGTGCGCCCGGACTTCACGACGTCCGCGAACTCGGACGCCTTGGCTTCCAAAGACTCACAGAGGCCTGTCATCGCCGGCAGCAGCTCGTCCGTGACCTCGCCGAGGGCGGCCAGGTGGACCGCGGACGGGAACACGTCGTTCGAGGACTGGCCCATGTTCACGTGGTCGTTGGGGTGGGCGGCGTCGCCGGCGAGGTTCGCGATCACCTCGTTGGCGTTCATGTTGCACGAGGTGCCGGAGCCGGTCTGGAAGACATCGACCGGGAACTGGTCGTCGTGCTCGCCCGCGGCAACCGCCTCGCCCGCGGCGGCGATCCGCTCGGCGAGATCCGCCTCCATCAGGCCCAGCTCCGCGTTTGCCATTGCGGCGGCCGCCTTGATCCGGCCGAGGGCACGCACGACGGGCGTTGGAACCGGTTGGCCGGAGACCGGGAAATTCTCGACCGCCTTGGCGGTCTCGTCGCCCCAAAGTTGCTCTGACATCAGCCCTCCGCTCGGTGACAGGTGCTCACCGCTCAGGCTACTCAGCCGGAGCGCTGCCCGGCCGCATAGCCGGCCCCGAACGCGCGCTCGAACGACGCCGGGAACGCCTGCTCGTCGCCGGTGAACCGCGCCGCTGCATCGAGGCGGATCACCAGGTCCTCGTGGATGCCGCCGGTGGTGGACGCCGCCTCCTGGACGGCGCCGATGAGATAGCCGAGCTGCACCGTCGCCATCCCTGCGGGATCCTCCCGCGCCAGCCGGTTCAGCTCGGTCGCGGCCTTGACCAGGCCCTCCCCCACCTGAGCGAGCTCGCCGCCCTCCTGTCCTTCGACGATGCACTCTGAGATCGGCGTCGTGCCGTCCAGCCGGACGTCGTCGGGCGCGTCCTCGAGAGCCGTGAGGTACGTGTCCGTGCCGCCGAGACACGCCACCGGCGCGCCGGCGTCGTCGTCGTCCCCGCAACCGATGATCAGCACCCCGGCCAGGGCCGCGAGCATTCCACGCTTCATCGCTCCGATGCTACGAGGCGGGCGCCGGGCGCGCGGGCGCTCGGCCCCGCCCGCCCGGCGCCCGCACTCTGATCAGCCGTCCGGATCCAGGCCCACCTGCGTGCTGCCGCTCAGGCCGCCGGGGTCGGTGTAGACGGCGACGAACACGGCGCTGGTCTCTCCGGGTGCGTGGCCCTGAGGCAACGACGTCTGGATCGTCCCGGTGCAGCCGCTGGTCGTCGACACCGGATGGCCGTGCTGGGCGTGGCCGACGATGTGGTGGACCAGCACCTGCGAGCAGTCGATCTCCTCCTCGTCGGTGACGGCGACCTCGAAGTCGACCGCGTCGCCCCAGGAGAATTCCTGGTCG
>DASPHG010000007.1:0-87769 GCA_035629775.1 Thermoleophilaceae bacterium
ATCGGCTGGATCAGCTCGATCGTCATCTGGACGTTGTCGCCCGGCATGACCATCTCCGTGCCCTCGGGCAGGTTGGCCACACCGGTGACGTCGGTGGTGCGGAAGTAGAACTGAGGCCGGTAGCCGTTGAAGAACGGGGTGTGGCGGCCACCCTCTTCCTTCTTCAGGCAGTAGACCTCGGCTTTGAACTTGGTGTGCGGGGTGATCGACCCCGGCTTGCACAGCACCTGGCCGCGCTCGATGTCCTCGCGCTTGGTGCCGCGGAGCAGGCAGCCGACGTTGTCGCCCGCCTGGCCCTGATCGAGGATCTTGCGGAACATCTCGACGCCGGTGACCACGGTCTTGTCGGTCTGCTCCTTGATGCCGACGATCTCGACCTCGTCGCCGGTGTTGACGATGCCCTGCTCGATGCGGCCCGTGGCCACCGTGCCGCGGCCCGTGATGGAGAACACGTCCTCGACCGGCATGAGGAACGGCTTGTCGAGTTCGCGCACCGGCTCCGGGATGTAGGTGTCCAGAGCCTCGGCCAGCTCGACGATCTTTGCCTTCGCGTCCTCATCACCCTCGAGCGCCTTGAGCGCCGAGCCGGTGATGAACGGGATGTCGTCCCCCGGGAAGTCGTACTCGGACAGCAGGTCGCGGACCTCCACCTCGACGAGCTCGAGGAGCTCGTCGTCATCGACCATGTCGGCCTTGTTGAGGAACACGACGATGTACGGCACGCCGACCTGGCGGGCGAGCAGGATGTGCTCGCGCGTCTGCGGCATGGGGCCGTCGGCGGCGGACACCACGAGGATCGCGCCGTCCATCTGGGCGGCACCGGTGATCATGTTCTTCACGTAGTCCGCGTGGCCCGGGCAGTCGACGTGGGCGTAGTGGCGGTTCTCCGTCTGGTACTCGACGTGCGAGGTGGCGATCGTGATCCCGCGCTCCTTCTCCTCGGGCGCGTTGTCGATCTCGTCGAAGCTCTTCGCCTCGCCGCCCATCTTCTCGGCGAGGACCTGGGTGATCGCCGCGGTCAGCGTCGTCTTGCCGTGGTCGATGTGCCCGATCGTGCCGACGTTCACGTGCGGCTTGTCGCGCTCGAACTTCTCCTTTGCCACTTTCGTCTCGCTCCTTTTGCGTTAGAACCGGAAAAACATACTCGTTATGCGGCCGCGGACCCGGGCTCGCCGGTGCGGTGCTCCGTGATCTCCTGCGCGATGTTCGACGGCACCTCTTCGTACCGGTCGAACTGCATCGAATAGGCGGCGCGGCCCTGGGTGTTCGAGCGCAGATCGGTGGCGTAGCCGAACATCTCGCCGAGGGGAACACGGGCCGTCACCGCCAGCGCGTTGCCGCGCGGCTCCTGGCCCTCCACGCGCCCGCGGCGCTTCGACAGGTCACCGATCACGTCGCCGAGGAACTCCTGAGGAGTCACGACCTCGACGGCCATGACGGGCTCGAGCAGCACGGGCTTGGCGCGCTTCGCGGCCTCCTTCAGCGCGAGCGAGCCGGCGATCTTGAAGGCGACCTCCGAGGAGTCCGTGTCGTGGTACTTGCCGTCCACGAGCGTGGCGCGGACGTCCACCATCGGGTAGCCGGCCTTGACCCCGGACTCGAGCGCCTCCTCGATCCCCTTCTCGACGGCGGGGATGAACTCGGAGGGCACGGAGCCGCCCTTGATCTTGTTGACGAAGTCGAAGCCCTCGCCGGGGCACGGCTCGAGGTTGATGTAGACCACGCCGTACTGGCCCGAGCCGCCGGTCTGGCGGATGAACTTGCCCTCGACCTTGGTCGCCTCGCCGCGGATCGTCTCGCGGTAGGCGACCTGCGGGCGGCCGACTCCGGCTTCGACGTTGAACTCGCGCTTCATCCGGTCGACGATCACCTCGAGGTGGAGCTCGCCCATCCCTGAGATCACGGTCTGGCCGGTCTCCTCGTCGGTGCGGACCTGGAACGTCGGGTCCTCCTCGGCGAGCCGCGCGAGCGCGGTGGCCATCTTCTCCTGGTCGACCTTCGTCTTCGGCTCGATCGAGACGTGCACGACCGGCTCGGGGAACTCGATCATCTCGAGCTTGATCGGCGCGTCCGGAGCGCACAGCGTGTCGCCGGTCGAGGTCTGCTTCAGGCCGACCGCAGCGGCGATGTCGCCCGCGTAGATCTCCTGCTGCTCCTCGCGGTCGTTCGCGTGCATCATCAGGATGCGCCCGGCCCGCTCGGTGCGGCCGGTCGACACGTTCAGCACGCGGCCGCCGGCCTCGAGCTTGCCCGAGTACACGCGGAAGTACGTGAGCTTGCCGACGAACGGGTCGGACATCACCTTGAAGGCGAGCGCGGAGAACGGTGCGTCGTCCTTCGGCTCACGCGTGGCCGGCGTGTCCTCCTCCTCGCCCTTCTTCGCGGGCTCGAGGCCGTCGACGGGCGGGACGTCGAGCGGGCTCGGCAGGTAGTCGAGCACTGCGTCGAGCAGCGGCTGCACGCCCTTGTTCTTGAAGCTCGAGCCGCACAGGACGGGCGTGAGCGCGGGGCGCTCGCCGCCGTGGAAGTCGAGGGTTGCCTTGCGGATATCCGCCTTCAGCCGGTCCACCTCGATCTCCTTGCCCTCGAGGTAGTCCTCCATCAGCTCGTCGTCGTACTCGGCGACGGCCTCGATCAGGGCGGTGCGGGCGGCCTCCGCGGTCTCCTGGTGGTCGGCCGGGATGTCCGTCTCCTCCCACTCCTTGCCGAGGTCGTCCTGGTAGATGACCGCCTTCATGGCGACCAGGTCGATGATGCCCTGGAACTCGGCCTCGGCGCCGATCGGGAGCTGGATCGGGACGGGGACGGCACCGAGCCGGTCGATCATCGTCTGGACGCCGCGGTCGAAGTCGGCGCCGATGCGGTCCATCTTGTTGATGTAGGCGATCCGCGGAACGCGGTACTTGTCCGCCTGGCGCCAGACCGTCTCGGACTGCGGCTCGACGCCGGCTACCGAGTCGAAGAGGGCGATCGCGCCGTCGAGCACGCGGAGCGAGCGCTCGACCTCGACGGTGAAGTCGACGTGGCCCGGCGTGTCGATGATGTTGATCCGGAAGTCCTTCCAGGAGGCCGTGGTCGCAGCCGAGGTGATCGTGATGCCGCGCTCCTGCTCCTGCTCCATCCAATCCATGACGGCGGCGCCCTCGTGGACCTCACCCATCTTGTGGGTGCGACCGGTGTAGTAGAGGATGCGCTCGGTCGTCGTCGTCTTGCCGGCATCGATGTGAGCCATGATGCCGATGTTCCGTGTCTTCTCTAGAGGGATTTGCCTAGGCATGTCAATTCGGTCTATTCCCGGTTCCGGAGCAAAAAAAAGGCCCTTCCGGGCCCCAATCCACGCAAAGTCGCTTCCGGGTCGGCGCCTTTATGTGGTCGGGGTCTCCATCCTTCCGTGAGAAGCTCTCGGGCAGGCCCAAAAGCGGGTCAGGACTCTAGCAGAGGAATTGCCGCTTTCCGCGCGCGTTTTCGCCTTGCACAAGCGTCCGGGCCGATAGCTCTCGTACTCGGCGTCGCGGCGGCCGTCCTGATGGTCCTGACCGAGGTCGCGAACGTGGTCGTGGTGGACGTCTCGGGGGCGGGGTGCGAGGACATCGCCGACCGCGAGCTGGCCGATCGCTGCGAGCTGACCGGCGGCGAGCTTCACGGCTTCGCCTTCGTGCCGGTGGCGATTCTCACGGCGATCATGGCCGTGGGTGCGGGCCTGGGCGGCTCGCGTCCCGCCGGCGTGGCGCTTCTGGCGGCCGGCGCGGTGGTGCTCGGCATCGCGCTCCTCCACGACCTCCCCGAGATCAACAGCAGCGGCCCGCTGGACCTGAGCTTCGCGGACGCAGAGGGGAACCCGGGCAGCGGCTTCTGGTTCGAGATCGTCGCGGGCGTGCTCGCAATCGCGGCCGGGGCGCTGAGGCTCCTAGTCCGCGCTCCTGGGCGAGTCGGTCGGCCCAGCGCCGACTAGGTCCTCAGTCGCGCCACTTGATGCTGCAGCCGCGCGGCGGGGTCTCCGCCGGGTCGGGCTCGCGGCCCTCGAGCACGGCGTCGATCGCGCCGCGGAGCCAAGCCGCGCCCTGCGAGTCGTCCTGATGGTCGGCGTCCGGGGCGCCCTGATAGGCGAGCCGATGCTCCGCGTCGAACACGAAGACGTGCGGCGTCGCGACGGCGCCGAGCGCCTGCGCGACCTCCTGCGACTCGTCGTACAGGTACGGGATCGGCCACGACTGGTCGGAGACGAAGCGCTTCATGTGGTCGAGCGAGTCGGCCGGATAGCGCGAGGCGTCGTTCGAGTTCACGGCGAGGAAACGGACTCCACGCGGCGCGTAGTCCTCGGCGACCTGCCGCAGCCGCGGGTTCCACGCGATCACGTACGGGCAGTGGTTGCACGTCTGGACGACCACCGTGGCCGGAGGCGCCGGATCGGCGGGCATGGCGTGGGCCTGACCGCTCGTGTCGGGAAGCGAGAAGCTGGGCGCCGTGTCGCCGACTACCACCGGTAGTGGGCGAAGGCCTTGTTGGCCTGCGCCATCCGGTAGATGTCGTCCTTGCGCTTGAACGCGCCGCCCTGCTGGTTCTGCGCGTCGAGCAGCTCGCCGGCGAGGCGCTCGGCCATCGTCTTCTCGCGCCGGTTGCGTGCGAACTCGGTGAGCCAGCGGACCGCCAGCGTCTTCGCCCGGCGCGGTGGAACCTCGACCGGCACCTGGTAGGTGGCGCCGCCGACACGCCGCGAGCGGACCTCGAGCACCGGGGTCAGGGCCTTGACGGACTCCTCGAGCGCGGCGACGGGCTCCTGCCCGCTGCGCTTGGAGAGGAGCGCCAGTGCGTCGTAGACGATCTTCTCAGCCAGCGACTTCTTGCCGTCCACCATCACCTTGTTGATGACCTGCTGGACGAGCTTCGACCCGTGCAGGGCGTCTGGCTCGATCGCCCGGACCTGTGCTTGCGCGCGGCGGGGCACCTGCTACTTCGCCTTGACGCCGTACTGCGAACGGGCCTTCTTGCGATCCGAGACGCCGGCGGCGTCGAGGGTGCCCCGGACGACCTTGTAGCGGACGCCCGGCAGGTCCTTGACGCGCCCGCCGCGGACGAGCACGACCGAGTGCTCCTGGAGGTTGTGCCCCTCGCCCGGGATGTAGGTCGTGACCTCCATGCCGTTCGTGAGCCGGACGCGCGCGACCTTGCGCAGCGCCGAGTTCGGCTTCTTCGGCGTGGTCGTGTAGACGCGCGTGCAAACCCCGCGCCGCTGCGGCGCCGCGATGCGCTTCTTGCGCCCCTGGCCCGACTTCAGGCCGGGGGTCGAGACCTTCTTCTTCGGCTTCGTGCGTCCCTTGCGGACGAGCTGGTTGATGCTCGGCATGCGGCCCGAGAGGGTAGCGGGCGTCGGGCATCCATGCCCGCGCTCTGATGCAGAGCTGCCCTCCGGGCAGCGTTGACCGGGCGCTTCGCGCCCTCTTAGGCGGTGGCCGATTCGGCGGCGCGCATCGGGCCGGGCGTCAGCGCCGAGGCCACGATCACCATGAGGAACGCGAGGCTCTGCAGGATGATCCCGAGCGTGTCGCTCGGCATCGGGTCGCCGAAGACGATGATGCCGCCGGCGATCGCCGAGACGTTCGCCGCGGCGCTCGTGAGCGCGATGACCGGCACCGCCTCGGCCTTCTGCAGGCCGCTGGCCGACGCGTAGAAGGCGACGATCGATGCGACGATCGTGACCGCGAGCCACGGCGAGCCGAGGATTCCGCTGACACCGCCGGCGCCGGTGAGCGCCTTGATGGCGATGTCGGAGACGCCGAACATGATCCCGGCGGCAGCGCCGAGGAACACGCCGTGATGCTCGTGATTGCGCACGCTCGGCGACCAGACGATGAAGCCGCCGACGGCGAGGAGAGCAGCCTCGAAGCTGATCATCGCGGCGTGCGAGTAGCTCGAGTGCGCCCCGTCGGTGCCGGGGAGCGTGATCGCGAGCAGCGCGAGGCCGAGCGCGGTCATGCACACGCCGACCCACTGACGCGGCCCGAGGTTGAAGCCGAAGACGCGATCGGCGAGAACGGCGAGGAAGACGAGGCCGGCCGAGATAACCGCCTGGACCAGCGAGAGCGGCGCGAGCGCCATGGCCGCGACGTGGAACAGCCATGCGCTGATGGCAACGCCCATGCCGACCGCGAACCACTTCGAGGTCCACAGGTTCTTGGCGCTGCGCAGGGGATGGCGCCACTCGACGTCAGGCGCCGCGCACGCTCCCCGGTGCTTGAACAGGAACGCCAGGTTCGTGAGAAAGGCGCATACGAGCGCCAGCAATATGCCGATTTGAACGGTCATGGAAGGTAAGAGAACGGTCTAGCGACGGTCCCGCTGTCGCTATTCGTGCTATCGGGCCCGGCGCCTTCCCCCTTTAAGCGCGACTGGCCCCATTGGACGCTTGCCCCATCAAGCCCCCTGGCTAACGTCCTCGCCCCTGAACCTAGCGGAGATGACCCCACCCGAACCCCACAAGCCGATCCTGTTCGTCGACGTCGACGGCGTGATCAGCCTGTTCGGATTTCCCTCCGGAAGCCAGCCCCCGGGCCAGTTCCAGTGGGTCGACGGGATCGCCCACTGCATCTCGGACGGGGCGGGACCGCGCCTCCGTCGCCTCGCGGACACCTTCGAGCTCGTCTGGGCGACCGGCTGGGAGGAGAAGGCGAACGAGTACCTGCCGCTGCTGCTCGACCTGCCCGACGACGAGCTGCCCGTGCTCACGTTCGACGGGCGGGCGGTCTTCGGCACCGCGCACTGGAAGCTCGGGCCGATCGACGAATACGCCGGCTCGCGCCCGGCCGCCTGGATCGACGACTCGCTCGACGAGCGCTGCACGCGCTGGGCGGAGGAGCGGGCGGCGCCGACGCTCCTGGTCGAGACCGACCCGGGCACCGGCATCACCGACGCCCACGTCGAGGAGCTCCTCGCGTGGGCGGCCCGGCTGACCTAGGCGCCGATCAGGCGCACGACTACCCGGGCGGGCCGCGGCGGGGAGGCCAGCGACAGGAAGTCGCGCACGCGCCCCTCGTGCAGGCAGAACGGACAGCTCAGCGGATCGGCCGGCGAGGCGGTGCCCGCGAGTGCCACGGGCGCGTCGCATCGCTCGCAGGCCAGGCTGCCCACCGCGAGCGTGCGCGAGCGGGTGGCGCGCCGGATCTCCTCGAGGGCGCCGACCGGGCGCTCTGACTCCTGGCTCACACGGCCGAGTCTAGGGCCGGCCGCGCCTCGTCTTCTTCTTCTTCGGCTTCTTCCCGAGCTTCGCCGCGTCGTGCTTGATCGCGTTCTCCATCAGGTAGAGGCCCGAGTAGGTCAGCGCGTAGTTGCGCAGCCCGTAGCGGTGGTCGTTCTCCTCCGTCGGCATGGGCAGCGCCCCGCCCACGACCCTGATCCGGCCGCCCCGAT
Source organism: Thermoleophilaceae bacterium (assembly GCA_035629775.1). GTDB lineage: Bacteria > Actinomycetota > Thermoleophilia > Solirubrobacterales > Thermoleophilaceae > DASPHG01. The sequence goes on from DASPHG010000007.1 coordinate 7,405, forward strand.
CGCCCACCTCCAACTCGCCGACCGAGGTCAGGGACCCGTCGTCCAGATTGCGGTCGATCGCCGGGTCCTCCCCCGTCAGCAGCGTCGAGGTCGTGCCGACCATGTGGCCGCCGGCTTCCTCCCACGCGGCGGTGTCCACGACCGTCATGGGCGACGCGTCGCTTCCGATCTCGTAACCGAGCACCGCCGCCTCCACGAGCTGCCGCGCGTTGCTGCGCAGCCCCTCCGCAAGCGGATGGGCGAAGTCGCGGAAATTCGCATACGGCTGGTAGACGTGGATGTCCTGGATCGCTTCGGCCGGGACCGTCCCGAGCGCCGCGAGGGCGTGGAGCGCGCGGTCGGTGAGCACGAGGTTGCCGCCGCGCTCGACCCAGCGGCGGACGTTCGCGTAGTAGCGCGCCTCCTTGTAGCGGCGGCCGCGCGGGTCGGCGGGCGCCGGCACATCGGTCAGCACCAGCGTGTCGACCGCGTTCAGCGTGCGCCGCTTCCGCGCGATGTCAGCCGCCCGCAGCTTCACGAAGCGGCGCTTCATCAGCCGGTTCGTGTCGCGGAACCACTTCTGGTTCGTGACGTTGTAGGAGCGCTGCTTGACCGGCTCACCGTTCGCGCCGATCCCGTCCTGCTCCGGGCCCGGGAGCGTCCCTGGACCGCCCTTGTCCTTGTCGGTGACGGTGTCCGGGTTGACGACGTACCCGGCGCGGCCGAGCGTCTTGACGCGGACGTTCCTCGCGTTGAACTCCCTCTCCTGGAAGAGGGCGTACGCCATCGCGGTCTTGATGATGCCGCGCGTAGCGTTGATGTGGTTCTCCTGGAGAAATACGTTCCAGGTCTTCTCCGGGACCGTGTGGTTGAAGAAGATCTCGTAGTCCATCCCAGTCACGCCCAGGTCGGTGGCCATGTAGTCGCCGATGAAGCCCGTGTCCGTGTAGCCGAGCGTGTCCCAGACGGTCGCCCAGTGCGCGGGCTTGACGGGAACGGCGCGCGGGTACTCGGCCTCGTTTCCCCCGGTGGAGTACTCGACCTCGTCGATGATCCCCTCGTAGAGCGTCGCGTCGATCACCGACTTCGTCCGCTCGGCGATCGCCATCAGGCGCCGGTGGTCGACGGAGTCGAACTCGCCGGCCGGGTACATGACGTCCATGTAGGCCTGCGAGTTCGCCTCGCCGTGGATGTCGGCGCCGTAGGCCATCAGGCCGCCCTGGCCGCGCTTCGCCACCTCGTGCATGAACTCGGTTCCGTAGCGCATCTCGCTCTCCTCGAGCGGGTTGCGGCCCGAGTTGATCCGTCCGGTCGACGGCATCTGGCGGTTCAGATCCGTCCCCAGGCTGTTGCCGCGCGAGTAGGTCGCGGGTGCGGGCTGGTTCCACCAGTCGCCGACCGCCCAGCCGTCGGAGTTGAAGTCGAGGAGGTAGATCGCCTCCTTGCGGAGGACCTTCGCCACGTCGTACTCGTGCAGCCTGGGGTTCTTGCCGGTCGCCGAGCTGTAGTTGTCGACGCCGTCCACGATCGTCCCGCCCTCCCCCGCGGCGATCGCCAGGTCCTCGGCGGTACGGAGGCCGCCCTCGAGACCCCCGCGCTCGTTGCCGTGGACGGACAGCGAGAAGAGGAGCGTCTCCTTGCCCTTGTCGCGCACCTGGTGGTCGGTGATCTTGATGACCTGGATCTCCCGCCCGTCGCCCGTGTCGCCCTCCTCGTAGGAGCGCAGCTGGTCTGGGCCCGCGGTGACCGCGTCCTTGCCGTAGAGGTCCGAGAGCTTGAAGACCGAGATCCAGCGCGGGTACTTCTCGGCGAGGTACTCGATGCCGTGCTGGTACTCGATGAAGCCGAAGGGGTCGGTCGTGTACTGGACGTACCCGCGCGCCAAATCTGCCTCAGGGAAGATCCGGCCGCCGCATAGCGACGCGGGCGGGCCGCCCTTGTAGCCGTCCGTGCAGACGGGCGTGGCGGCGGCGGGCGCGGCGAGCACGAGCGCGAGTAGGCCGGTTACGACAGCCGCGCGGACAGGCCTCAACATCAAGTCTCCTCTGGTCCGGGTCCCCTGTCGCAGGGAACGCCGGACCGGAGGGAGACTTGCTAGTTCTGGCGCGTTGCCGCTATGCCTTCGTGCACTTGACCTTGTGCTTGGCGGTCAGGGGGTCGTCCTCGTAGTAGGTGTTCGTCGTGGTCACGACCCACTTCTTGTCGCACTTCGTCGGCAGCGCGAGGAACGGGATCCGCTTGCCGTTCAGCTTCGCCGACCGCTTGAAGAAGTCCAGGTGGACCTCCTTGAGCGTGTAGAGGGACTCGGTCTCCGGGTCGGAGTCCTCGTCCGGGTTGCGGTAGGCAACCTGGCGGTTCTTCTTCTCAGCCCAGAACGGAAGCGCGACCGGTTCGCCGGCGACCTCGGTGTACAGCAGCAGGCCGGGCCGCGGCTCCATGGGCTCCCCCTCCTCGGTCGTGTCGAGCGAGCCGTTGTAGATCTTCACCTCGACCGGGAGATCGGGCTTCGCCGTCGGATCGTTGGGCGGGTGGATCTCGGCGGTCGCCTGACCCTCACCGACGAGCGAGTCCTCGTCGCAGACGCTGTCGCCCTGCTGGGCGGCGTCGGTCTCGTCACAGGTCGGGAAGGCGGCGAAGCCGAACTTCGCGCCGCCCATGAAGACCTCGACGCTGCGGAGGTCGGGCAGGCGGGCATTGTCGGTTCGGCCGGCGACGTAGTCGTAGCTGGCCTTGGTCGAGCGCAGCTTCTGCTTCGACTTGCTGGCCTTTGCCGGGTCGAATGTCGCGCCGATCTTGAGCGTGTTGTCGCCCTCGGTCACGGTCTTGCCGGCGAGCGCCAGCGCCGGCACGAGCAGCAGCGCGAGGCCGGCGAGGATGAACTTGCGCACGGGACGTCCTTTCGTGGGAGGCGGGTCCTCGCTCCAACCTAACCCGGCCATGCCGAACGCGCCACCGCGGGCTGGCGGATTGACGCCGCCTGGGCGATGATCGAGGCGTGGTGGGCTCCCGCCTCCGCCCCCTCCCGATGCTCGCCGTCTGCGGCCTGCTCGGCTTGCCCGCGGGCGCGGAAGCGCAGCAGCGCACGCTCGGCACGAACCTCCAGACGCACACGCCGAACGCGAACTTCGACTGCCGGACGCGGCCGAGCGTGGTCGGCCCGCAGTTCTTCGGCGCGCCGGACAACTGCACCTATGTCGGGTCGTCGCCGGGCGAGCAATCGACGGGGGCGCCAGGACCGGGTGTGATCACGCGCGTGCGCGTGCGGGCCGCGGCGCCGACCGGGCCGATGCGGGTGACGATCGCGCGTGCCACACGTTCCACGACGGCGGGGTTCGCGTGCTGCTTCTTCCAGGGCCAGAGCCAGGTCTTCACCCCGCGGCCGAACAGGATCACGGGTGTCAACGTGCGCCTGCCGGTCTCGGCTCACATCGACTTCAACGCGGGCATCGAGACCGTCGACTACCTGGGGCTGACCGTGCTCGCGAACAACGTCGCGATTCCCGGCCAGTACCCGGGCAACAACGACTTCGAGGGCTCCCTCGGGTTCTTCCCGCGGCTCGGATCGAGCCCCTCGGACGCCGACCCCGGGCGAGTGGACGGCTACGGCAATAGCCTGATCCCGCTCCTGAGCGCCGACTGGGTGCCGATCTGCGGCCCCAGCGGCGGCGGACGGGTCGCGCAGGGCGGGCGGTGCCTCACGGCGATCGGCTTCCGCGGGCGGAGCGGGAGCCTGGACTCGGGCTCAGCGCGCATCCCGCTGATCTGCAACGTCACCATCCAGTGCCGCGGTCGCCTGACGCTCAAGCGCCGCGGCGGCCAGCGGATCGGCGGCGGACGGATCCGAATCGCCCCCGGCGGGCGAAAGCGCGTGAAGGCTCAGCTGAACGACGCCGGCCGCGAGTTCGTGCAGGGCAAGGCGCAGATGAAGGTCAGGGCGCGCGCCAAGTTCCCCGGCGTCCCGGCCGCGAACCGCACGGTCAAGCTGCGGCGCTAGCTAGCCGGCCGGCTCGTTGGCGAGCGACTCGTAGTCACGACAGGGCTGCGCTCGGAGGGACGGGCACGGCGGCAGTCCCGCAGGCACTTCGACTCCGGGCACGACCGGCAGCGTGAGGCGCGACGATCGCTTGCTCGAGTAGGCGACCGCCACGTCCGCCTTCCCCTTCGGGCGCGTCTCGCCGAACGACCAGACCGGCTGGTCGCCGTTGGGCGCACTGATCAGGACACGGATCTGTGAGCCGGCGCGGTAGGCATGGCCCTGGTAGTAGAGCGGGATCGTCGCCTTCACGAACCGCTTGCGCGGGAGCGGCGCGATGTGCTTCTTGCGCAGGCTGAGCTGCGGTGTCAGCGGGCCGCTCTTTCTCCGGTCGAGCCGCCGCATGTCGCCGCGCAGCCAGCCGCCCTGCACGAACGTCTCCTTGCCGTCCGGGCGGACCTCGGTGATCGTGACCTGCAGGTCGACGCGCGGCTTGGACGAGCGGAGCCAGGCACGCAGGAAGCCGGCGCCCACGACCGTCGTGTCCTCCTCGAGCGGCGCGCTCACGTAGGAGAGCGCGCTCGCGGCGGGCGGCTGCTTCCACTCGTATTGCGGCGTCGCCGTCCACAGGCCGTTGTCGCCGGTGCTGGTGCTGCCGGTGAAGTTCGTGAGCGGCCGCGCGTCGGCGTCCCAGCGGAACGAGTCGACGCCCGCGTCCTCGGCCTTGTCGTCTGTAAGCGTCCCGTCGCCGCCGAGGAACCAGCTTCGCGCCGTCGTGTCCGGCACGGGGATCGCCTCGAAGGAATGCTCGAACCTCGGCAGCGGATGGCCCGGCTCGGTCCCCGCGCCGTTCTCGAACAGGACGCGGATCGGCTCCTGAGCCTCGAAGGCCTCCAGCGCGCCCTCGTAGGTCGGCTCCTCCTGGATCGGATCGGGCGGCATCATCACGCCGTCGATGCCCATCGCTGCCTGGTAGATGACCGGCGCGGCCGCACGGTACGCGGCGGCGTCCGTCCCTGGCGCTTCTCGCTCCACGTACAGCTTGAGGAAGTCGTACCAGCGGTTGAAGGTCTCGGGCGCGAGCGAGTCGACGTGCGTCCCGTTCGTGAACGTGAACCACTTCCTGTCCGTCCCGGTGAACTTCGACGGGAGCGTCGGGCAGTGGCCGCCGGTCTGCTCGTCCTGCCACTGGCACGCCATGAACACCGGCACGTTGATCTTGTCCACGAAGGTGACCGGCGAGAGCGGGTCGGCGACCTTGGGCCGGTAGTGGCTGTTCGCCCTGATCTTCGCGAGCAGGTTCGCCGCTTGGCCGTGGAGCTCCTGGTTCTCCTCGCAGACCTTGTCGCCCTCCTGGATCCGCTGCCAGGCCCAGCCCTGCCCGGCCTCCGGCCCCGCCGGCTTCGCCTCGTGCATCCGCTCCAAGGCCCAGTTGACGGCGAAGCCGGTGTTGAGAACGCCGCCCGGATAGAGCGTCGTCTGGGTCTGGTCGATCACCGAGACCGGCGAGATCGCGGCCAGGCTGGGCGGCTGCGTCTGGGCGGTGAAGAGCTGGGAGATGCCGCCGTAGGAGATGCCCATCATGCCGACCCTGCCGTGGAGGACCCACGGCTGGCGCGCGACGGTCTCCACGATGTCGTAGCCGTCGAGGCTCTGGAGGGTCTCGAAGAAGTCGAATGCGCCTCCGGAGCAGCCGGTGCCGCGCATGTTGATGTCGACGACCGTGAAGCCCATCAGGTTGGCGAGGATCGAGATGCCGCTCTGCGGGCCCGCCGGGTTCGCGTAGCCGTAGCCCGAGTACTCGATCAGCGTCGGGGTCGGGTACGAGGGCCCCTCCGGCAGGTAGCCGATCGGGAGCGCGCCGGTGATGTCCTGCGGCGGATGCACGTAGTACGCCAGCTTCGTGCCGTCGCGCGTGGTCATGTAGCCGTATCCGCTCGCCGGGATCTCCTGGTCGTAGACGTCGGTGTCGGGCGGCGCCGACCTCGTCGTCAGGACCCTCAGCTTCGGGGACTTCTCGCCGTCCGCCTTGACGCGGTAGCCCTTGCCGGGCTTCACCTTGCGGAAGAGCACGGCGCCGAGCTTGTCCGCGCGCTTCCTGGCGACCTTGTCGCCCTTGCGATCGACAAGCGTGGTCTTCGTCTTCGGCTCGAGCTTCGTCACGTAGACCTGCTCGACGCTGCCGTGGGCGTTGACGGCGGCGCCGGCACTCGGCGGGGCGGCGATCAGGACGAGCGCGACAGCGCCCAGGACAAGTCGGCCTCTGCGAAGCAAGGACCGCACTTAATCACCGCCCGCCCGCGCGCGTCGCAGTTCGAGCACCACAGACGTCTCGATCTGGCGGTCGGGGATGTCCCAGTACGTGCTCAGCAGGTCGCGCGTGCGCTCGGGCCCGACCGGCTCGAATCCGTGGCGCTCGTAGAAGCGGATCGCCCAGCCGGCGGCCAACCAGGTGCCGACGAGAATCGGCTTCGTGGCGCGGGCCAGCAGGTGCTCGAGCAGCGCGGTCCCGATCCCGCCCCGCTGCGCGTCGGGTGACACGTACGCGTGGCGGATCAGCTCGACGTCGCCGACGTCCTGGATGCCCATGACGCCGACGAGCTCGCCGTCATCGTCCTCGTAGCCCCAGAAGACGACGCCAGCCGCAATCTCAGCGTCGAGCTCCTCCGGCGGCATGTACGGCTCGCGCCAGCAGTCGGGCGGAATGACGCCGCGGTAGGCCTCGGCAGCCGCGTTGACGACCCCGAGGACGGCCATGCGGTCGCCGTCCCGGCACGCCCGGATACTCACGAGTCCCGAACCTCGGCCGCTGCGCTCCAATGACCACCGTATGGGTGGTCAGGTTCACTCGGCTCCGCCCGCCAGGGGTGCCGACGATCGACGCCTGAGGCGCCCAGATCAGCAATCCCACCTAGGCGCCCTCTGGGGGCACCAGGGTGGGATCGTTCCCGTATCGGGCGCTAGTCGTCTTCCTTCGGCGGCTGGGCGCCCAGGTCGGCGAGCTCCTCGCCGAACGAGATGTCGCCGCCGCCGTTCCCGAACGAGAAGCCCTCGAGCTCGCCGTCGCCGGTCAGGCCGAGCTCGGCCGCCAGCTCCGACTCGTCGAGCAGGCCGATCTCCTCGGGCGTCGGGCGCGAGATCGGCTCGGACGGCTCGATTTCGAGCGTCCGGTAGCGCTTCAGCCCGGTGGCCGCCGGGATCAGCTTGCCGATGATCACGTTCTCCTTCAGCCCCAGGAGGCGGTCGGTCTTGCCCTCGAGCGCCGCGTCCGTGAGCACCTTCGTGGTCTCCTGGAAGGACGCCGCCGACAGGAACGACTCGGTCGCCAGCGAGGCCTTGGTGATGCCGAGGATGATCTCGGCCACCTGCGCCTGCTCGCTTTTCTCCTTCTTGAGGCGCGCGTTCTCCTTGCGCATCTCGTGCCGGTCCACGAACTGGCCCGGGAGGTAGTCCGAGTCGCCCTTCTGGTCGACGCGCACCTTTTTCATCATCTGCCTGATGATGATCTCGATGTGCTTGTCGTTGATGTCGACGCCCTGTGACTTGTAGACCTTCTGCACCTCGCGGACGAGGTAGGTCTCGGTTTCGGTGCGGCCCTTGATGTCGAGCATGTCGTGGGGATACACCGAGCCCTCGTTCAGCTGCGTGCCCGCCGTGATCTTTTCGCCGGGCTCGACGAACAGCCGCGTGCGGCGCGGGAACGTGTACGCGTGCTCCTCGCCGCCGGCGTCGGTGATGACCACCTTCCGCGCCTTCTCGGTGTCCTCGATCGAGACCTTGCCGTCCACCTCGGCCAGCTGCGCCAGGCCCTTCGGCTTGCGCGCCTCGAACAGCTCGACGACACGCGGCAGACCGTGCGTGATGTCCGCGCCGGCCACGCCGCCGGTGTGGAACGTCCGCATGGTGAGCTGCGTGCCCGGCTCGCCGATCGACTGCGCCGCGATGATGCCGACGGCGTCGCCGATTGCGACAAGCTTGCCCGTCGCGGGCGCCTCGCCGTAGCAGCGCTGGCAGATCCCGGTCTCGGCCTCGCATTTGAGGACCGAGCGGACCGGCACGCCGGCGTTCTCGTCGCCGAACGCCTCGACGATCTCGTCGAGGTGAGACTGCACGATCTCGGTGCCCTTCTTCAGGAGCTCGCGACCACGCTTCGTCCCGAACTTCGTCGCCGCGATCCGGCCGAGGATCTTGTCGTTCGGATTGCCCTCGTCGTTGTAGAGCGGCATCTCGATGTGCTCCTTGGTGCCGCAATCCTCCTGGCGGATGATCACGTCCTGGGAGACGTCGACGAGACGACGCGTCAGGTAGCCCGAGTCCGCGGTGCGCAGCGCCGTGTCGGCGAGGCCCTTGCGGGCGCCGTGGGTCGAGATGAAGTACTCGAGCACCGACAGGCCTTCCACGAAGTTGGCCTTGATCGGACGCTCGATGATCTCGCCCTTCGGATTGGCCATCAGGCCGCGCATTCCGGCGAGCTGGCGGATCTGCTTGAACGACCCGCGGGCCCCGGAGTTGGCCATCATGTAGATCGGGTTGAGGTGATCGAAGTTGGCGATCATCGCGTCCGCGACCTCCTCGGTCGCCGCGGTCCACTTGTCCACGACCGCCTCGTGGCGCTCCTCGCCCGAGATCAGGCCCATGTCGTACTGGGACTGGATCTCCTGGACCTCTTCCTCGTAGCGATCGAGGATCTGTGTCTTGTTCGGCGGCACGACCACGTCGTTCTTCGAGATCGTGATCCCGGCCTGGGTCGCGTAGTGGAACCCGAGCTCCTTGAACGCGTCGAGCACGAGCGCGACGGCGTGCGGCCCGTAGCGCTCGACGAGGTCCTCGATCAGGTCATTCATGTCGCGCTTCTTCAGCGGGCGGTTCACCCACGGCCAGCTGTCCACCTGGTAGTCCTCTTCGAGCGCGCTCTCGAGCTCCCGCTCGAGCCGCTCGTTGAAGATGATCCGGCCGACCGTCGTGAGGACGTGCGCGTCCGCGTCGATCGGGCGGAACTCGGCCAGGTCGTGCAGGCCGACCATCCCGTGCTCGTATGAGAGCTGGGCCTCCTGGTCGGAGCGGAAGACGTGCGGGCGCGCGCCCTGCTTCTTCTCGTCCCACTTGCCCTTCTTCAGCTGGTCCTCGAGCTTCTCGAGCTCCTCCTCCTCGGGCCCGTAGGTGAGGTAGTAGGAGCCGAGCACCATGTCCTGCGTCGGCGTGGCGAGCGGCCCGCCGTGCGCCGGCGACAGGATGTTGTTCGACGACAGCATGAGCAGCCGCGCCTCGGCCTGGGCCTCGGCGGACAGCGGCACGTGAACGGCCATCTGGTCGCCGTCGAAGTCCGCGTTGAACGCGTGACAGACGAGCGGATGGACCTGGATCGCCTTGCCCTCGACGAGCACCGGCTCGAACGCCTGGATGCCGAGTCGGTGAAGCGTCGGCGCGCGGTTGAGCAGCACCGGGTGCTCCTGGATGACCTCCTCGAGCACGTCCCAGACCTCCGGGATCATCGAGTCGACCATCTTCTTGGCCGCCTTGATGTTCTGGACGGCCTTGCGCTCGACGAGCCGGGCCATGATGAACGGCTTGAAGAGCTCGAGCGCCATCAGCTTGGGCAGCCCGCACTGGTAGAGCTTGAGCGACGGGCCCGCCACGATGACCGAGCGGCCCGAGTAGTCCACGCGCTTGCCGAGCAGGTTCTGGCGGAACCGGCCCTGCTTGCCCTTGAGCATGTCGGAGATCGACTTGAGCGCGCGATTGCCGGGGCCCGTGACCGGGCGGCCGCGGCGACCGTTGTCGAACAGCGCGTCGACGGCCTCCTGAAGCATCCGCTTCTCGTTGTTGACGATGATCTCGGGCGCACCGAGGTCGAGCAGCCGCTTCAGGCGGTTGTTCCGGTTGATGACGCGCCGGTAGAGGTCGTTCAGGTCTGACGTGGCGAAGCGCCCGCCGTCGAGCTGCACCATCGGGCGCAGCTCCGGCGGGATGACCGGGATCGCCTCGAGGACCATGTGCTCGGGCTTGTTGTCGGAGTTGATGAAGGCCGACACGACCTTCAGCCGCTTGACGGCGCGCGACTGCTTCTGGCCCTTGGCCGTCTTGACCTGGTCCTCGAGCTCCTCGCGCTCGGCCTCGAGGTCGACCTGCTGGAGCAGGTCGCGGACCGACTCCGCGCCCATTCCGCCGCGGAAGTACTCGCCGAAGCCGTACGGCGAGCCGAAGCGGTCCTTCAGCTCGCGGAAGACGGTCTCGTCGGGGATGACCTCCTTCGGCTTCATCTCGCGGAAGATGTCCCACACCTGGCGCATCCGCTCGGCGGCGTCCTCGATGTAGGCCTCCGTGTCCGAGATGTCGGAGTCGAAGGTCTTCTTGAGCTCCTTCTCCATCTTCGCCCGGTCGTCCTCGTTCAGCTTCTTGACGTTGACGTCGAGCGAGTCCGCCCAGAGGTGGTCGTCGTCGTTGAAGCCGGTCTGCTTGCCGCTCTTCAGGTACTCGATGCGCCGCTCGAGCGACTCGTTCAGCTCGAGGACGCGCTCCTCGCGCTCGGCCGTGTAGGAGTCGAGGACCTTCTGGACCTCCTTCTCGAGCTTCGGCACGTCCTTGTCGCGCGCCTCGTCGTCGACCCAGGTGATGATCGACGCGGCGAAGTAGAGAACCTTCTCGAGCTCCTTCGGCGCCATGTCGAGCAGGTAGCCGATGCGTGACGGAACGCCCTTGAAGAACCAGATGTGCGAAACCGGCGCGGCCAGGTCCACGTGGCCCATCCGCTCGCGGCGGACCTTCGAGCGCGTGACCTCGACGCCGCAGCGCTCGCAGACGATGCCCTTGTACCGGACGCGCTTGTACTTCCCGCAGTAGCACTCCCAGTCCTTGGTGGGGCCGAAGATGCGCTCGCAGAAGAGCCCGTCCTTCTCGGGCTTCAGCGTGCGGTAGTTGATCGTCTCCGGCTTCGTGACCTCGCCGGAGCTCCACGACCGGATCTGCTTCGACGAAGCGAGGCCAATCGAGATTGCGTCGAAATTATTGATGTCGATCATCTAGGCCTCCGCCCCTTCGGTCTCGGCTTCGTCTCCTGTTTGTCCGCCCTCGCCCTCGGCCTCGACCTTCTCCTCTTTCTCGTCGGCGGCGTCCGGCTGCTGGGCGCGCACCCCTGAGAGGTCGATGCCGAGCTCCTCGGCCGCGCGCAGCAGGTCGTCGTCGTCGTCGCGGATCTCGACGCCGGCGCCCTCCTCCGACTTGACGTTCACGTCGAGCGCCAGCGACTGCATCTCCTTCAGCAGCACCTTGAAGGACTCGGGGATCGACGGCTCGGCGATGTTCTCGCCCTTGACGATCGCCTCGTAGGCCTTGACGCGCCCGACCGTGTCGTCGGACTTGATCGTGAGCATCTCCTGCAGCGTGTACGCGGCGCCGTACGCCTCGAGCGCCCACACCTCCATCTCGCCGAAGCGCTGGCCACCGAACTGCGCCTTGCCGCCCAGCGGCTGCTGGGTGACGAGCGAGTACGGGCCCGTGCTCCGCGCGTGGATCTTGTCGTCCACGAGGTGGAGCAGCTTCAGGATGTACATGTAGCCGACGGTGACCTTGTCCTCGTACGGCTCGCCGGTGCGCCCGTTGTAGAGCTGGACCTTGCCGCTCGCGCGGCGGCCCTCGCGCTCCTTCTTGTCGATGCCGATGTCGATGCCGCGCTCGTTTCCGTGCTGGTCCTGCCAGCGCACGAGCGCCTCGTCCACCTGATCGATGGTCGCGCCGTCGAAGACCGGCGTGGCCACGTACACGCGACCGCCGTTCTGCTCGACCTGCTTGTAGGCCTCCGAGCCGTCGTCGTACCAGCCCTCACCGGCGACCCACCCGAGGTGCGTCTCCAGGATCTGCCCGACGTTCATTCGGCTCGGCACGCCGAGCGGGTTGAGGATCACGTCGACGGGCGTGCCGTCCGCGAGGTGCGGCATGTCCTCGACCGGGACGATCTTCGAGATGACGCCCTTGTTGCCGTGGCGGCCGGCGAGCTTGTCGCCCTCGGCGATCTTGCGCTTCGTGGCGACGAACACGCGCACCAGGTCGTTCACGCCCGGCGGCAGGTCGTCGCCCTGCTCGCGCGAGAAGGTCATGACGTCGATCACGACGCCGCCCTCGCCGTGGGGCACCTTCAGCGAGGTGTCGCGGACCTCGCGCGCCTTCTCCTTGAAGATCGCCCGGATCAGCTTCTCCTCTGCGGTCAGCTCGGTCTCGCCCTTCGGCGTGACCTTGCCGACCAGCAGGTCGCCCGAGGCGACCTCGGCGCCGATGCGCACGATGCCGCGGTCGTCGAGGTTGCGCAGCGACTCCTCAGAGCGGTTCGGGATGTCGCGCGTGATCTCCTCGTCGCCCAGCTTCGTCGTGCGGGCGTCGATCTCGTACTCCTCGATGTGGATCGAGGTCAGCTCGTCGTCCTTGAAGAGCCGCTCCGAGAGGATGATCGCGTCCTCGAAGTTGTAGCCCTCCCAGGACATGAACGCGACGAGGCAGTTCTTGCCGAGCGCGAGCTCACCCTGGCTCGTCGAGGAGCCGTCTGAGAGCAGGTCGCCCTGCTTGACCTTGTCGCCCACCTTCACGCGCGGCTTCTGGTGGATGATCGTGCCCTGGTTCGAGCGCATGTACTTGTAGAGGTGGTACTCGTCCTTCTTCGAGGCCGAGATGTCCACCACGACGCGCTCGGCGTCGACGTAGGAGACGGTGCCGTCGGTCTTCGCGACGACGACGTCGCCCGTGTCCATGGCTGCGCGCCGCTCCATGCCGGTGCCGATCAGCGGAGCCTCGCTCTTGAGCAGCGGGACGGCCTGGCGCTGCATGTTCGAGCCCATCAGCGCGCGGTTGGCGTCGTCGTGCTCGAGGAATGGGATCAGCGCGGTGGCGACGGACCAGATCTGGTCCGGAGAGCAGTCCATCAGGTCGACGTCCTTCGGCGGGGCGAGCGTGTAGTCACCCTCGCGCGCGCGGCACTCGACGAGCGGACCGCGGAGCTTGTTCGTCTTCGGGTCCATCTGCGCGTTCGCCTGCGCGATGACCTTCTCCTCCTCCTGGTTGGCGTCCAGGTGGACGATCTTGTTCGTGACCACGGCGTCCTCCACGAGGCGGTACGGAGTCGTCACGAAGCCGTGCTCGGAGATCTCCGCGAACGAGGAGAGCGAGCCGATGAGGCCGATGTTCGGGCCCTCAGGCGTCTCGATCGGGCACATGCGCCCGTAGTGGGTGGGGTGAACGTCGCGCACCTCGATGGGGGCTCGCTCACGCGTGAGGCCGCCGGCGCCGAGCGCCGACAGGCGGCGGCGGTGCGTCAGGCCGGACAGCGAGTTCGTCTGGTCCATGAACTGCGACAGCTGGCTGGAGCCGAAGAACTCCTTCTGCGCGGCGACGACCGGCCGGATGTTGATGATCGTCTGCGGCGTGATCGTGTCCGAGTCCTCGGTGGTGAGGCGCTCGCGGACGACGCGCTCCATGCGGTAGAGGCCGATCCGGAAGGCCTCCTGGATCAGCTCGCCGACGGTGCGGAGACGGCGGTTGCCGAAGTGCTCGTACTCGTCGAGGCGCTCGGCGATCGGCTCGCGCGGCATCAGGATGGCCTCGGCGGCGTAGTCCTTGAGCGGCTCGCCGTTCTCGTCCTCGCCCGTCTCCGGAATGCCGAGGTCCTTCGGCAGCGAGACGAGCTCGCGGACGAGCTGGATGATGTCGTTGTGGGTGAGCGTCCTGGTGTCGAGCGACTCGTCCAGGTGCAGCCGTGAGTTCAGCTTGTAGCGGCCGACGCGCGTGAGGTCGTAGCGCTTCGGGTCGAAGAAGAGCTGGTTCAGCAGGTTGCGCGCGTTGTCGATCGAGGGCGGCTCGCCCGGGCGCTGCTTCTTGAAGAGCTCGACCAGCGCGCCCTCCTCCGACTTCGTGACCTCGGCGTCGGCCTCGATCGTGTTGCGGATGTAGAGCGAGTTCTCGAAGAGGTCGAGGATCTGCTGGTCCTCGGCGTAGCCCATCGCGCGCAGGAGAACCGTGACCGGCAGCTTGCGCTTGCGGTCGATCCGGACGAAGACCTTGCCCTTCTTGTCGATCTCGAGCTCGAGCCAGCTGCCACGGGCCGGCATGAGGTTCGCCGTGAAGACCTGCTTCTCGCGGTCCTTCGGCTCCATCACGTACGCACCCGGCGAGCGGACGAGCTGCGTGACCACGACGCGCTCGGTCCCGTTGATGATGAACGTGCCCCACTCGGTCATCCACGGGAAGTCGCCCATGAAGACCGACTGCTCGCGAATCTCGCCGGTCTCCCGGTTCTGGAATGCGACCTTGACCGTCAGCGGGCGCGCGTAGGTGAGGTCCTTCTCGCGGCACTCCGTGATCGGCGCGACCGGGTCATCGAAGCTGATGTCCTCGAAGACGACCGCCAGATTGCCCGTGTAGTCCTCGATCGGCGAGACGTCGTCGATCGTCTCGCGCAGCCCGCCCTTCTCGGTGTCCACAAGCCAGGCGAATGACTTGCGCTGGATGTCGATCAGGTTCGGCAGCTCGATGGGGTTTTCGAGCCGCGCGAAAGAGCGGCGCTGACGAGCGAGGCTACGAGCCAAGAGAGGGACTCCTTCTTCGGTCGGACGGGGGGCAGCAGGCGGTGCGCAAGCGCAAGCGACCCACAACCTTACCACAGAGCAAGCTTCGCCCCTCCCGCTGGGAAGGGGCTTGAAAAAGGCCTTACGGACCCCGCCCCGAGGCGCCGGATATGTGGCGGCGCGCTTTCCAGGAGCGGCTACGGCTATCGGCCTTGGGACAGCGTAGCGAAGGTCGCAACCTCCTGCACGAGCTGACCGAAGCGCCGGCGCGCGTCCATCTGGCCAAATTCGCCGGCGGCGCGCTCGCGGGCGGCCCGCCCGAGGCTCTCGGCCAGGCCCGGCGTGCCCACGACGGCGGCGAGCGCGTCGGCACCAGCCGCCGCATCCCCCGGCGGATACAGGCGGCCCACGCGCTCGTCAATCAGTTCCTTCGGGCCGCCGGCCGCCGGGGCCACGACCGGGCGCCCGCTTGCCAGCGCCTCCATCAACACGAGTCCGAGGGGCTCGCGGTCCGAGCAGTGGAGCAGGCAGGTCGCCTCCTGGAGCGCACGGGCCGTGTCGTCGGTCCATCCGCGGAACTCGACCCGCCCGGCCAGGTCGGGCTCGTCCGCCCGCTTCCGAAGCCGGCGGAGGAGGTCCTCCCCCTCGGCGTCGATCGGCTGCCCGGCGACCACGAGCCGGATGTCGGGCACCCGGTCCGCCGCCCGGGCGACGATCTCCAGGGCAAGGTCGGGGCGTTTCCACGACGCGATGGCGCCCAGGAGCAGGGCCCGCGGCTCGCTAGGCGGTGGTGACGTCGCCGCAAATCGGTCCAGATCCACGCCGGGGCGCACCACTTGGAGGCGAGTGCCCAACCGCCCGGAGGGGTCGAGGTCGTCGGCGATCGTCCGCGAGAGCACGGACACGGCGTCGGCGCGACGGCTCATGGCGCGCGCCAGGACACCGATCGCGGGCCCGGGAAGGAGGTCGTTGTGCTGGAAGATGAACCTGGCCCCGTCCCCCCATGTGGCGGCCCGTCCCGCCAGCGCCGACCGGAGCCCCCAGCCGACCACGACGTCCGGCGCCACCGCGCGAACGGCGGAACGGATCTCGCGCGCGTGGCCGGCGAGGCGAAATGGTCCGGCCACGCGGTCGCGGAGCGTCGCGCGCAACTGGCGCCGGCGATGGGTGAGCGGGTGGACGCCAAGGCCCGCTTCGACGGCACGGTCGACCAGCGGGCCGGAGGGGTTGGCCAGCACGACCTCCCCGTCGACCCCACGGGCGAAGTCGAGCAGGATCAGCTCCGCCCCGCCGACGACCGGCGAGTACGTCACGACCAGCACGCGCACCGAGCGATCTTTACAGGGATACTCGCGCGCGTGCAGCCGCCTGACACCCTCGACGTCTCGGTCGTCGTCCCCACGATCGGCCGTGCCGAACTGCTGCGGACCTGCCTCGCATCGGTGGTCGCCTGCGCGCCTCGGGCCGCCGAGATCGTGGTGGCCGACCAGAGTGACGGTGCCGAGGTGGAGCCGCTGGTGCAGGGACTCGCCGCGGACGGCGTGCGGCGCGCTCCGTGCTCCGGGACGGGGACGCCGGCCACCACGAACTGCGGGATCCGAGCCGCGCGCCACCCGATCGTGCTCGTCACCCACGACGACTGCACGGTGCAGCGTGATTGGGTCCTGCAGGCCCACCGGCTCCTCCGCGAGTCACCCGACCTGATCGTGACCGGGAAGGTCATCGGCGACGGAGACCCGGGCACGGTCCCCTCCACGAAGGAGGATCCCGAGCCGCACGACTTCACCGGCGAGCACACGTGCGGCGCGCTCTACCCGAACAACATGGGCTTCCACCGCGAGCCGGTGCTCGACTTCGGGGCGTTCGACGAGCGGTTCGTCTTCGCGGCCGAGGACAACGACCTCTCCTACCGCTGGCTGCGCGCGGGCCGGCGGCTGCGCTACGAGCCGGCACTGGTGGTTCACCACCGCGACTGGCGAGCGCCGACCGAGCTGCGAACCCTCTACCGCCGCTACTGGTACTGGCAGGGAATCTTCTACGCGAAGCACCTGCGCGGCCGTGACCTCAGCGTGCTGCGGTTTCTCGCCCACGACGCATACGCCCTCGCCCGCTATGCAGCGGCGCGCGCACTCAGGCGCGGGTCCGAGGTGCCCGATCCCAGGTCTGGCCTCGCCCGTGGGCTCCCGTCGGGGCTCGCGACCGGGCTCCGGCGCGAGTGGTAGAAGTGATCGCAGTGGCCGCCGAGGAACCGCTTCCGCATCACGTCCTCGACCGGATCCGCAGGACGCGCCATCGGCCGGCGCCGACACAGCCGGATTACCTCCACCTTCGGTACCTCGTCGCGCATATCCGCGCCGCGCTCGCCGAGATCGGTCCCGCGGCCGAGGTGCTCGACGTCTATTGCGGAACGTCCCCGTACGACGACCTTCTGCCGGGCTCGCCGCAGGTGACGCGCATGGACATCGACAACCGGTACGGCCACCCGGACGTCGTCTCGTCGGACTTCCTCCCGTTCGAGGATGGGCGATTCGATCTGGTCGTCTGCTACGAGGCCTTCCACTACGCACCGGACCCGGTCGCGGCCACCGCGGAGCTCGCGCGCGTGCTGCGGCCCGGCGGGCACGCCCTGGTCACGGTCCCGCTCGTGTGGCAGTACGACCGAACCGTCCTGGAGCACCGGTTCACCGGACCCAGCCTGCGGGCCCTGTTCGCCGACTGGGAGGTGATCCGCGTGGTCGAGAATGGCGGCCGGGCCGTTTCCTGGGCTCTCCTCACCGGAAGCCTGGTCAACCTCGTGGAGGAGAGCAGCGCGCGTCGCGGTAGCCCGCCAGCTCTGCGTGGGGTATTCGCCGCGGTCTACCTCGTGCTGAATGCGCTGGCAGTCCAGATGGACCGACTCGAGCGCAGGCTCACCGGCGGGCCCCACACCCTGCCGCCCAACCTCCTGGTCGCCGCCCGCCGCCCGCCGCATGGCTGACCGGCCCGACGTGACCGTGGTAATCCCGACCCGCGACCGCTGGGACGTGGTGCCCCGGACGGTCGCGAGCGCGCTCGCGCAGGAATCGGTTGAAGTCGAGGCGGTCGTCGTCGACGACGGCTCCGCACAACCGGCTGGCGAGGACGCGTTCGGAGGTGACCCGAGGGTGACGATCGTTCGGCACGCGAGACCGCTCGGGGTATCCCACGCCCGCAACGCCGGCATACGCGCGGCGGCCGGGCCGTGGGTGGCGCTCCTCGACGACGACGACCTCTGGTCACCGCTCAAGCTGAAGGAGCAGCTCGAAGAGGCGGAGCGGACCGGCGCCGACTGGGTGTACAGCGCCGTCGTCCTGGTGGACGCGGCGCTTCGACCGCTCGAGCACCTGGCCGCGCCCGACCCGCCCGCACTGCCCGACCTGCTGATCTCCGAGCCGACGTCCGCGATACCGGCAGGCGCGTCGAACGTGTGTGTCAGGACCGACACGATCCGAGCGACCGGCGGCTTCGATGAGCACCTGTTCCATCTGGCCGACTGGGACCTCTGGATCAGACTGGCGGCGGAGGGCCTGCCCGCGGCCTGTCAGGAGTCACACGTGGCCTATGTCCGCCACCCGGGCAGCATGCTCGTCAAGGTGCCGGACCTGTTGACACGCGAGGCGGATTACCTGTTCGACAAGCATGCCGGGGAAGCGGCGGCTCGTGGCCTGTCGTTCGACCGTCTGCGATTCGAGCGCTGGATCGCGTCGGGGCACAGGCGCGCGGGCCGGCGACGCCAAGCCGCGCGCGTGTACCTGCGAGGAGCGGTCAGGCACCGCAGCGCGGGCAACCTCTTTCGCGCCCTCGGCGCCCTGCTGGGCGAGACAACCTGGGGGCGGGTCGCCCGGCGGCGCCACACTGACCCGCTCGAGCGGCCGCGCTGGCTGGAAAGCTTCGCCGAGGTGCCATGAGGGTCCTGCTCCCTATAGATCGCATCGCCGACGCCGGCATCGGCCGCGTGACCGCCGAGATCTGCCGGTGGCTGCCGACTGCGCTACCCGACGGCGACCGGCTCGTCACCGTCGGAGGGGGACCGCCCTGCAGCACGCATTCGTCGGTCACGCATGTGATGACCGACGCGCCCCCCGTGAACAGGCTCGCGCGGTTCTTCCACGAGCAGGCCGTGATCGCGCGTGCCGCCCGCCGGGCCGACCTGATCCACCTGACCGACCACCGAGCGCCCATCATCAGCGGACGGCCCTTCCTGATCACGATTCACGACCTCTTCTTCGTGACGCATCCGGAGTGGTACGGCTCGGGGGTCGCCGAGTACAAGCGGGGGATGCTCCGTCTCGCGCTGGCGAAAGGGCCCGCCGCGATCGCGTGCGTCTCCGAGTACACCCGCGCGTGCCTGCTCCGTCTGTTCCCGGAGGTGGAGGCGGAACGGGTTCACGTCGTGCACCCCGGAGTCGACGCCGACTTCGAGGGCCGCGCGAGCGGCGGGCAGGATGAGTTCTTCCTAACCGTCTCGACGATCGAGCCGCGGAAGAACCACTTGACGCTCCTCGAAGCGTTCAAGCTCGCACGCAGCCGCGGGCTGCAGTTGCGCTGGAAGATCGCCGGCGGCCCGCTCTACGCCGGCCATCGCATCGCGCGGACCTTGGCGGCCGCGGGCCCGGAAGTGGAGTTTGCGGGCTTCGTGAGCGACGGGGAGCGCGAGCGGCTGTACAGATCCGCCGCGTTCGTCGCGCTGCCGTCGCGCGCCGAGGGATTCGGGTTCACGCCACTCGAGGCCATGGCACGGGGCGTGCCGGTGATCTGCTCATCCGGCAGCGCGTTGGACGAGACCGCCGGAGACGCGGCGCTCCGAGTCGATCCCGACGACGTCGAGGGCTGGGCCGACGCGCTCCTGCGGATGGAGGCCGACAACGACCTCCGCGCCCGCCTGCGCGAGCGCGGCGCCGCTCAGATCAAGAAGTTTGATCCGCTTGAGTCTGCGCGGCGATACGTTCGGATCTATCGCGCTCTTCTCTAGCGGTCTCGGGATCCATCCCGTAGCCGTATGCGTCGGCGTCGCCGCGCGAAGCCACATCGTTGATCACGACGCCGAGCGTGGGCGCTCCGAGATTGACCAGCTGTCCCCTCAGCGTCTCGAGGGCGTTGCGGGTGTTCTTGAGAAGCCGCGCCACGACCACCACTCCGCTGACCTGGTTCACGAGCGGGATCGCATCCGAGACCACTGGGAGCGGCGGGGTGTCCACGATCACGAGGTCGTATTCCTTCTCGGCCTTCCGGAGCAGTGACTGCATGCCGTCCGACTCGATCAGCTGGGCCGGGTTCGGCGGCGTCCAGCCGGCGAAGAGCACGTCGACCGTGTGGTCCGGGCTGTCCGAGTCGCCGGACTCTCGGACCGAGACCGTCTGGACCGCCTCCTCGAAGTCCAACTCGTGCACGAGTACCTCCGCCAGCCCGCGGGTAGGGCCTGTGCCGACGAGGTGACGCAGCGCCGGGTTGCGCAGGTCGGCCTCGATCAGCAGCACGCGGTGCCCCGCCATCGCGTCGATGACCGCGAGGAACCACGCGACGGTGGTCTTGCCGTCGCCCGCCGCCGCCGACGTCACCATCACGGATTCGAGCTGGCGGTCGACGTTGAAATAGCGCAGGTTCGTGCGCAGCATCTGGAACGCGACCCCCTCGCGTTCCACCGCGCTCGAGGCGGCCCCCCGCCGCAGGGAGCGACTCCGCGGGATCGCGCCGAGCAGCGGCAGCTCGAGCAGGTCCGTGATGTCGTCGGGAGTGCGCATCCGGCGATCGACACGATCCAGGAAGATCGCGAGACCGCACCCGAGGATCAGCCCCAGCACGAAGCCGAGCGCGATGTTGCGTTTGGGCCGCGGCGACGACGGCGCATCGGGCGGCACGGCCTCCTGGACGAGCTCTGCGTTTCCGGTCTGAAGAGCCGCCAGTACGCCGAGCTCCTCCGCCCGCCGCCGCAGCGCGTTGCCCCTGCCGGCCACTTCGGTCGGCAGTGCCGAGATCTGGCGCTCGATCAGGGCCTGAGCCTCCACGACCTGGCGCCGGTCGGCCTCGCGGCGGAACTCGACGAACTCGCTCGCGTACGCATTCGCGATTCGTGCGGCGCGCTCGGCGTCCTCGTCCGTCGCCGTGATGTCCACGAGATCTGCATCCGTTCCGGCGTCGACGCCGATCCGGCTCTGGATGTCGCCGGCCGTCAGGCCCTCGTCCAGCGCCTCCGCCGTGCGGCGGCTGACCGCCGCCAGCGCGACCAGCTCCAGGTTGGTCTGGCCCGCCCGCGCCGGATCGAGCGCCGGGGCGAACACAGACTGGCCAAACAGCGTGTTGCTCAGGTAGGACTCACGGAACAGGAGCGAAGACGAAGCCGAGTACTTCTCCTCCTGCGTGAGGGTGATGGCCCACGCGACCGCCGGCGCGATCAGCGCGCAGGCCAAGACGAGATACCAGCGTCGTCCTACGGCGCGTAGGAGCGTGAGTACGTACGGTTCGTCTCGGGAGCCCTGCACGCGAGTGGGGCAGTCTAGCCGCCGTCGCCGGGCGCTCCAGGCTCGAGCCACTCGCGCAGCTCGCGCTTGAAGCGCGCGACCGAGAACCTTTCCGCGTTACGTCGGCACGTTGCCTCGCTGATCTCGCCCTTGGCCACCTCACGGACGGCCTCCGCCAGGAGATCGCGGTCGGGCGAGGGGACGCGGTAGCCGGTCTCGCCATGAAGCACGGTGTCGCGTGAGCCGCCGACGTCGAGCGCAACGACGGGCGTGCCGCAGGCCTGCGCCTCCACGGGGACGATCCCGAAGTCCTCGTTTGCCGGGAAGACCACGGCGAGACTCGAGCGGTACAGCTCCCGCAGCCGGTCGTCCGACGGCTTGATCTCGAAGCGCACGTCGGCACCGAGCGCCGAGGCGAGCGACCGGAGCTCGCCCTCGCGGGGCCCCCAGCCGGCCACCGTCAGCGGCACCCCGGCTCTCGCGCATGCTTCGATCGCCAGGTCGATCCGCTTGTACGGGATGAACCGCGAGATCGCGAGCGCGCGCTCACGCACCGGCTTGTCGCCGGGCGTGTACCACTCCGTGTCGACCGGGGGATGGATGACCCGAGCCTCGCGACCGTAGAAGGCGGTGATGCGCTCGGCGACCGCGGTGGAGATCCCAGCGAAGTGGTCGACGTGGTCGGCGCTGCGCAGATCCCATCTGCGCATGAGGGAGAGCGCGGGGCGAAGCACCGCCTGCGACCGTGCGGTGCGCGTGTCGATGTCCGGATCCCACGCGTAGCGCATGGGCGCGTAGCAGTAGCAGTAGTGCTCGGCGGCCTTCCCGGGTGGGAATGCCTTCACGCAGGCGTGGCTGGACGTGATGACCTTGTCGTAAGGCGCGCGCACGTCGATGAGCCTCCACGCGAGCGGCATGAGGGGGAGCGTCAGCTCGCGGCGATGCCGCGTGAACGCAAAGCGGTCGAGGAACGTCGTGGTCACCGGTCGCCGCCCGAAGTCGAAGTCGACGTCCTCCTCGCGCGTCAGCGCGTAGAGGTCGGCGTCGGGAAACGCCCCCGCCATGGCCTCGAAGGTCTTCTCGCTTCCTGCCCGCGAAGCGAGCCATTCGTGGGCGATGGCCAGGCGCACGGTCAGACGACCTGGCGGAGCAGCTCGACCGTCCGAGTCGCCGTCCGCTCGATCCCGTAGCCCGACGCAGCCCGTACCGCCGCGTCCGCCATCCGCTTGTACAGGGCCGGATCGCTCATGAGCGCGACCGCCGCGTTCGCCGTCGCCCACGGGTCGTTCGGCGGCACCAGGATCCCGTTGCGACCGCGTTCGAGGATGTCCAGGGGGCCTCCCGCGGCCGTCGCCACCACCGGCCGCCCGGTTGCCATGGCTTCCACGACCACCTGCCCGAACGGCTCGGGCAAGACGGATGTGTGCAGTGCGACATGTCCGCGAGCGAAGAACGCATACGGGTCATCGACGAAGCCCGTGAACTCGACGGCCTCCTGTAGGCCAAGCCTGTCGGCGAGGTCGACCAGCTCCTCCGCGTAGGCCTGCTCCCCCACCTCGACGCTCCCGCCGATCAGGAGACGGGCTTCCGGCAGTTGGCGGCGTATGCGGGCGAGGGCCGAGAGCGCGACGTCCTGCCCCTTCCAGCGCTCGATCCGACCGAGCATCGCGAAGGTTGGAGCCGACGCTTGCGGGGCGGGGGAAATCTCGGGGCACCGTGTTATGCCGCTTGGGATGACGACGGGGTTTCCGGGAATGGGCGCCGACCGCGCAGTGGCCGCCGAGTTCGCCACCACGGCCGTGGGCCGGAGCACCCCGAAGAAGAGTTGCAGGCTACGACGGAGCCTGATCGGCAGGTACGGCGGCTGCAGGATGTCCCGCACGTGCACGACGTGCGGCACCCGCGCCAGGCGGGCGACGAGCGCTCCATAGATATGGGACTTGAGCGAATTCGAGTAGACGAGCTGCGCGCCTCGCTCGCGTGTCAGGTCGGCGATCCTCAGTGCAGCGCGAAACAGGTGCGGGCCGCGACTCGTGATGTCTGCCAGAGGGCGGACGTTGTCGATCCGAATCCGCTCGACGTCAGCAAGCGGGACGATCTCCACGCAGTGGCCCGCGGACTCGAGCCGCTCCTGAAACGGGCCGTGCCCGGGAAGCACGAACGTGGATTCGACGTCAGGTTTCAGAGCGTCGGCGAGCCGCGCCATAGCGAGCTGGCCGCCCCCGCGCTCCACAACGTGGTCGAGGACGACCATTCGCAATGGCACTGGCCGATTCTTGCACGGAGGCACCCGAGTGAAGCACCGCGTGTACGCCAAACTACCCGCCGTGAATAGGTCGACGCCCACCGATGCGCCAGCGCCGCTGCCACCGCCAGCCGTGAGCGGGCGTACCGCTCGAATGCGCGAGCTCTACTACCAGCAGCTCCTCGCGCGGATTCCGACCCACATCGGGTCCGGGTTCAGAGAGCGGCACCTGCGCCGTCGAGGAGCGGTTATCGGACACGACTGCTTCATCGGCGCCGGCGTCCACATGGTCGCGCCCGAGCGCCTCGAGCTCGCCGACCGGGGCTCGATCTCGCCCGGTGCCATCCTCGACGCGCGCGGCGGGCTCCGCATCGGGGAGGCCACGATGGTCGGAATCCGGGCCGTCGTGCTCACCAGCTCCCACCGCTTCGAGCGGCTGGACGTGCCGATGCGGGACCAGGGGCTCGACTACGCGCCGGTCAGCATCGGAGACGACGTCTGGATCGGCGCA
The DNA here is from genome assembly GCA_035629775.1 of Thermoleophilaceae bacterium. Lineage (GTDB taxonomy): Bacteria > Actinomycetota > Thermoleophilia > Solirubrobacterales > Thermoleophilaceae > DASPHG01. The sequence continues at coordinate 31,136 of DASPHG010000007.1, forward strand.
AACGTGGTTCTCCTGCCCGGCGTCAACGTGGGGAGCGGCTCGATCGTCGCCGCCGGGTCGGTCGTCACGGCAGACGTGGGCGAGCGCGAGATCGTCGGAGGTGTGCCGGCCCGGCGCATCGGATCGCGCTCAGAAGGCTGATGCGCGGCTTCTTCGGTCGCGCCCTGGCCGCGTTCGCCGGCCAGGCGGGACAGGCCGCCGCCAGCGTCCTTCTGCTGGTCGCCATCGCCCGCGCGATGCCCCCGGCGGAGCGGGGCGAATTCGTGCTCCTCACCCTGCTGCCGCAGCTCGGCGTCTACCTGGTGACCCTGGGGTTGCCCGCCGCGGCGCTCTATTACGCCGCGCGCCGTCCCGAACGCAGACGCGCCGTGGTCGGGCTCTCGCTTGCCGGCGCAGTGGCAGCGGGGGTGATCCTCACGGCGATCGCGCCGGCCATCTTCGAGCTGACGGACGTCGATCGGCCGAGCCTCTGGGTTCTTCTGGCCGGCAACACGACCGTCAGCTGGGTGATCTTCCTGAGCTGGGTCGCCTACGGGATGAGCCGCTACTACGTGGGGGGAGGGCTACGCACGGTGCCCGTGATGTTCGCGGCCGCGGCGGTCGCCGGCGCCCAGGCAACCGGCTCGGTGACGACTCACGAAGCGTACGTCTGGTGGATCGTGCCGCACGTCGTCCTCGCAGCGGTTTCGCTCGGGTACGTCCTCAGGCGGTACGGAATCGAATGGCCTACGAGGCCGGAGCTTCGTGAATGGGGTTGGTACTCCGTCCGCGGATCGGCCACGCAGGTCACCAATCTCGTCGCGCTGCGTTTCGACCAGTGGCTGCTCGGCGCCCTGGGGACAACGGCGGGAGTGGGCGTGTACTCGATCGCCGCGGCGCTGTCCGAGACCGTCCTCCTGGTCGGCCGGGCCGTCGGCGTCGTAGTCCTGGTCGACACGGCCAGCGATCGCGACCGGCGGGCGATTCGCAAGCAGATCGGGGTTAGCGTCGGGATCGCATGCGTGGCCGCCGGCGTGCTGGCGGCGATCGTGGCCCCGCTCGTGAATGGCGCCGTGGGCAGCTCCTACGAGGACGCCGCCACGCTCACCCAGATCCTGCTGCTCGGGACGCCGGGCATGATCGTGGCGAGGCTCGTGTCGAATGCGCTCGCCGGGGCGGGCCGTCCGGGCCGGGGCTCGCTGTACAACATGGTCGCGGTCGTCGTCACGGTGAGCTTCGACTTCCTGTTGATCCCGAGCCATGGGGCAAACGGAGCTGCCTGGGCGTCGGTAATCGGCTACACGTCGGCGGGGCTGGTCGCGCTCCCTGAGATCATCCGCTCGCCGGCACGCGACTCAGTGTCCGCGGACGCCCCTCCGTCCGATTCAGCCGAGAATCCCACCCGCTCCAGCGAGCGCGCGAGCTGACCCGCTACCGCCGCCTCCAGAAACTCCGCCGTGCCGAGCACCGGTCCGCGCCCCGCCGCTTGGCGCAGTACGCCGAGCAGCGCGATCCGCGCCGCGTGGTCGGCGGTGGACGTCCCGAGCCCCGTACGCAGCAGGTTGCCGAACAGCTCGGCCTCGCCACCGCGGGCCGCCGCCAACTCCGCCAGGCCCGTGCCCATATGGCAGCTCGGGGTCCCGGCGCCGAGGGACAACGCGTCCATTACGACGCACACCGCATCACGGCCGGCGATGGCCTCGACCCGCGGCTCGACAGCATCGATCGGCACGACCCGCTCGCCCTCGGCCACGATGACGTTCTTCAGGAAGAGGTCGCCGTGCTCCTCCACCACGAGGAGGTCCGACAGCTCACCCGCGTCGCGAACGATCTGGCCGAGCGTGTCAGCCGTCGCGCGCGAGAGGCCTCCCGCGAGAATCGCGAGACCCTGCGCTGCCTCCAATTGCCACCGACTGCGCTGCTCCGCGCTCGCGCGGCCACGCGCGGCGTCCTCGAGAAAGCTCGTGAGGGCCGACAGAAGCGCGGCCCGACGGCGGGCGCGGCCGCGTCGGGACACGGGCCACTCGATCCATGTCCGCGCGATCCAACCGTCCTCGAGCGGAACCGCCTGTTCCCGCCCACCCATCCGCGGCACCGACCGCAGGACGCCGTTATCCCAGTCGATGGTCTTGAGCGAGCCCTCGCGATCCGGGCTGCCCATGATCAAGGTCCGCGGCCGGCCACCGACCACCTCGGCATGCGCAGGAACGATCGCCGGCAGGAGCCACCCGGGCATGGCCCGGAGCCCGCGTCCGACGATCCGGCGGAGAGACGAGCGAGCCTGGAGCACGTGGCGCGCGTAGAGATCCACGGCGGCGGCGAGGTCGCGCCTCCCGGCCGCGATCCGCGGATCGGCGGACGAGGGCAGCGCGTGCACGATCTGCGCCGGGGATCCGCGCCGGCGCGACCTCGCACCGCGGCCGGGTCGCCTGATCAGCACACCTCCCGGCCGAACCGCGCTCGCGGCCCGGGTGCTCACGATCTCGGCGAGCGTCCCGGCCGGCATCGCCGATGCGATGTCGAACACCGGCTCATCCCAACCGGGCGGCACGCCGACCACGCACGTCACGTTGTCCAAGCCCTCAGCGCGTGACCGCCCGACGAGCACCCCGGCGTGAGCCTCGGATTCGCACACAGCGACGACGTGGGCGGCTCCGCGGGCGAGCGCGATCGTCGACGTGCCGAGAGCGTCGGGGACGTCGAGCGCCACAGCGTCCCGTGGCGCAATCGCCCGAACGACATCCGCCTTGCCCTCGAAGGCGTCCACCGTCTTCGCATGCCCCTGCTCGACCAGGAGGCGCGCGAGCGCCAGCTCAGTGCCCTCCCCCGGTTCGAGCCGCCCGAGCACGCTCGCGGCGCGGGCGTGGAGCGGCGACGACGAGGTATCGGGCCCGATGCGATACCAGCCGCTCTCGCCCTCGTAGATGGTGTCGCAGGCGTGGCAGTAGCATCCGCCGCCCCTGCGCGGGTCGAGGATGCCGGCGCACCCTATGCAAAGCAGCCCCGCGATCGCCGAAGTAACGCTAGCACTGCTCCGAGCCCTCGATGATGCTCTCGAGAGCCGGGCGGTTCTGTTCGGCCGACCCCCGCCCGAGGGTCGGGACATCGACCTGATCGTGCGCCCGTCGGATGCGGCCCTGGCCTCCGCTGCTCTCCTCGACCTCGGTTTCAGGAAGCACGGACACCGGCTCACTCGCTTCCGTGACTGCCGAGTGGACGTGGTCGAGCTGATCGAACCGGAGATGTGGGGCCTCGGGGAGGCCGCTGCGGACGCTCTCTTCAGCGGCGGCGAGCCGCTCGAGGAGTACGAGCACATCGCCGCTCCGGCTCCTCACCACGCCCTACTGATCACGGCACGCAAGCTGGCCGTCACCGGGGCGGCCATCACGGATGAGCGGCGCGCGAGGGTACGGGCGCTCGCGGAACGCGACGCGTCGGCTTGGGAGACCGCCGAACGCGAGGCGCCGGGATGGGGAGCCCACGCAGCACTCGAGGCACTTCGCTCGTCGCTCGATCGCTCGGCACTGCCGCGAAGCCGCCGGGTGGCGGCGCTCGGCGAGCTGGCCCGCGCGCGGGGAGTGGGCGGCGGGGCCGCACTCGTCGCCGCCGGGCGGCGCGGTCTGCCGGTGCCGCGGCGCGGCCACGTGATTGCCTTCTCCGGGCTCGACGGCTCCGGCAAGTCCACCCAGGCAGAGGCGCTGGAGCGGGCGCTTCAAGCGATCGGCTTCGACACGGTCACGCGGTGGACCTCACTGACGTCTCATCCGCCGCTGCTGAAGGCCTTCACGAGAACCGTGAAGCGCGTCGCGGGCGGCCCCTCGCCCGGGGCGAGCCCCGCGGAACCGCCCGCGAGCGCCGACGCGCAGTCGGGCGATGATCCCGTCCGTGCGATCCGTAGCCGGAGCAAGGCGATCACGTGGATGTGGGCCTTCGTCGTCGCGATCGCGAACGGCTGGTCCCAGGGACGCGCCGTCACCCCGAGCTACGCCCGGGGGAAGGTGGTCATCTGCGACCGCTACATCCTCGACTCGGTGGTCAACCTGCGCTACCGGTACCCCGAGATCCGCTGGCTGAAATTGCACGAGGCGGTCATCCGGCTGCTGTCGCCAAAGCCCGACATGAGCTGGTTCCTGGATGTCCCGGGCGAGGTCGCCACCGCTCGCCGGGACGACTACAGCGTCGCGCAGAACAATGTCCGCGCACAGCTCTACCGAGATGAGCACGAACGGCTGGGGGCGCGGCGACTCGATGGATGCCGCCCCGCGCAGGAACTGTGCGAGGAGATCGGCGCCGCGGTCCTGGAAACGGTCGTCGAGTCGCGGCCCCCGAGCCCGTTCGAGCCTCCCCAGGCTGTACGTGCCGCGACGTGAGCGCCTCGCTGGGGAGATTTCCGCTCCGGTGGGAGCCGCCCCTGGCGGTCGCCCTCGCCGGCGTGCTCGGGCTCCTGATCGCGTTCAACCCCTTGCTTGCCGTGCTCGGCGTCGGGATCGGGTGCGTCGTGATGGCGATTGGCCTGATCGATATCTCGGTGCCCGCGGCCGGCCTCGGGTTCGTCATCTTCGGACATCTCGTCACGGGCCAGTTCTATGTGATCGGGCTCCTTCCGGAGGCCTTCGCGGCGGTGCTCGACGTCGTGCTGGTCGCCGTGGCCGCATGCGTGGCGCTCCGGCCCCAGCCACGGTCGCCCCGAAGCCATATCGCGACGTGGCTGTTCCTCGGCCTGGCAACGATTTCCATCGTCAACCCGCTCGTGCCTTCACTGAACTACGGCACGTTCGGCCTCCGTCAGGTCGTGCTTCCGCTGGTCGCGCTGTTGGTCGTCAAGGAAGCCGAGCTCACGCCGCGGGATCGGCAGTTTCTCATTTGGCTCCTCGCCCTCGGCTGGGCGATAAACGTCGCGCTCGCCACCCGGCAGTGGTTCGGCGACTTCACCGCCGCCGAGGTTGCTTGGCTCGAGTCACAGCGGGCTACGTATCTGGTCGACGATCAGATCCGCCTGTTGGGCGCCACGCAGTCCAACCAGGACTTCGGGTTCCTCGCGGCCGTGGCTGTCCCATCTGTGACGGTGCTCTTCCTCGCCAGCGAACGCCGCGCATTCCGGGTCGCCCTGGGCGTTCTGTTGCTCTTGTCCCTGGCGGTCCTTTTCGGATCGCTGCTGAGAACCACACTGGTTGGGGGGATCGTCGGCGCGATTCTCGCGGCGGTGCTCGTCACCGTGAGGCAGGGTCGCCCGGAGCGCCTCGTCGGCTTCGTTGGGCTCCTCGTCACCCTGCTACTCGCGCTAACGGTCGTACTCCCGGGCCGACTCCTACCCGAAGACAAGGCAACGACGCTGTCCACGCGGGTCGTCTCGATCTTCAGCCCTGGCGAGGACGCGTCATTCCAGGCGCGATCTGCCGAGGTCTGGCCGCAGACCCTGGAGATCATCAGCGAGCACCCGGTGGGCGGCGGCCCGGGAGCATCAGGTCCGCTGTCCCAGGCGCGCTCCTCGGAGGCCCCGTTCGGGCCGGTTGTGCCCGACAACGGCTACCTGCTCATCGCGGTGCAGTTCGGGCTGGTCGGAGTGCTCCTCTTCATGGGGATGTTCGTCACCTGGCTGCGTGACCTCTTCGCATGGGCCGGTCGCGGCCAGCTGGCCGCGGCGGCGGCGGTGGGATCCGTGGTAGCGGCGCTCGTGGCGATGCTCGCCGGCGGCTACTGGAGCCTCGTGAATCCGTCGGTCATCCTCGGGGTCATCGTGGGTCTGGGACTTCGCGGCGACGGGACCCGGGGCGAGATTCGTCCGAAACGCCCCGCCGGTACCGGCGCAACCTCACCCCGATGACCCCGAAGCAACGCTCCGGGCAGCCGCCCCGGATCCTCGTGGTCGCCTCGCCGATGGTCTCTGCGGGCGGGGTCTACTCGTACCTGGAGCGAGTCCTGCCGCGCATCCGCGACCGCGGGTGGACGACCGGTCTGCTCTGGACCGCCCGGGTCCCGGTCGAGCCGCCGCCGGCCGACTGGAGCCGAGCCGTCGCGGAGGGAGAGTCCATGCAGGCGCGCCGGCGCCATCTCCAGAGCGAGCTGCGCACCGCGATCGAGGAGTGGCGGCCTGATGTATTGCTCTCCGTCCTGCCTCAATCCGACGTCGCCTGCGCGCATCTACGCCGTGAAACAGGATTGCCGTGGGTTGCGATGGTGCACGGCAATCCGTGGCCACGAGCCGGCGAGATGCCCTTCCTGAGACGGATCGCCTGGCGAGCAGCCGTGGCGCTCGCTTACCGCCGGGCCGATGGGATCGTCGCGGTATCGGGCGTCGTGGCCGACGAGGTCAAGTCAGCTTTGAGGCTGCGCCGTCCGATCACAAACGTCGGAAGCGGCGTCGATGTGCCCGAGCCCACCGCCCGCCCGCAGCGGTCCGAGCCGACGATTGGGTATCTGGGACGCCTCTCGCACGAGAAGGCGCCCGACCTCTTCATCGAGATCGCTCGCCTGGCCGGGACGCGCGCCCTGATCTACGGGGACGGCCCGCTCGCGGAGACCGTGACGAGCGCAGCCGCCCAACACCCGCTGATCGAGTATCACGGCTGGTCGGATCGCGATGCCGCCCTGGATGAGATCGACGTGCTGGTGGTGGCGTCCCGTCGCGAGGCGATGCCGCTCGTCGTCCTGGAGGCGGGCGCGCGTGGCATCTGCACGATCGCCCGGGACACCGGAGGTATCGGCGAGGTCCTGTCACTCGACCCCGAGCTCAGCAAGAGGTGTCTACTCCCGCGAACCGCGGAGCCCGCAGATTTCGCTGCCTCGCTGCGCACTCTGCTCGACGCGCCGCAGGAGCGCGATCAGCTCGCCCTGCGCCTCCATGAAGTGGTGCGACGGCATTTCGCACTCGACAAGCACGTCGATCGGCTGCTTGGCGCGGTCGAATCCATCCTCGCGCCTCCGCAACAGCACTAGCGGGGAAGGAATTCTGCGCGCGGATTGAGCCGCCGGGCTGTCGCGAGAGCCTGGCGTGCACCATCGACATCACCGGCGCGGGTCCTGAGCCGCGCTGCAACCAGCCAGATCCGCCAGTCGTCAGGTGCGCGCGAGATCGCTTGCTCGACGTGCCCCAATGCGGCGGCGAGGTCGCGTCGCTCCTCGAGCAGGGCCAGCTGTAGCCGCGGTGCAGCGGCCCAAGGCGTCGCCGAGCGCGCGCCGCGGGCCTCGTCGACCGCATGCTCGAGATTCCCGGCGCGGAACGCCTCGCGGCTGTCGGACAGGTGGTCCTCGGCCACGTAGGAGACGAGGCCGATCCCCATACAGGCGATTCCGAGCGTCATCGCGACTCCAAGGCGAGCCGCGGTCGCGCCCCGGGCCTCGCGACTTTTGCTGGCCTCCACACTCAGGATGCCGAGCGCGACGATGACGGGCGCGAAAGCCGCGGGCAGCTCCCAGGTCCAATCCACGCTTGCCGAGACCATGCCGGCCACGACGATCGCCCCCGCCGCGCGTCCCGCAGCGGAGAGACGACTGCCCATCCGCAGGCCGGCGGCCAGTGGTACCAGCAGGAACGCGAGCAACAGAAGTGCGCCCACGATTCCGAGCTGCGCCAACGTCTCCATGTACAGCGAGTGCGCGTCCCGCACGGGTTGATAGCGCGGACCGGTCTCCGTCCACCATTGCTCGAACGCGCCGGCGCCGATTCCGCGTAGCGGCTCGGCCTCGAAGGCGGTCCAGGCGTTTTCCCAGAGTTGGTAGCGACCACTCCCGCCGCCGCTGCCGAGGTGGCTCACGACGAAGCCCGTCTCGACCTGCACCGGCCGGTCGGGCAGCGGCTCCTTGAACTCGCTCCAGCGGTCCTGAGGGAGCCCCGCGACCAGCGCACCGAGCACCACGACCGCAACTCCGACCCAGGCGACGATTCCGGCAGTCCGCGGCACTCGTAACGGCATGACCCAGCGATCGGCGACGAACCGAACGGCAGCGGTCAGCATGACCATCAGGGCCGTGGCCACGATCATCTCGACCCGTTCCTCACCGCTCGTCGACGCGTCCACGTCACCGTCCATAAACGCCTGCCGACCGTCGGCGAACAGGGCAAGGGCCACGGTGGCCGCGCCAGCGAGCGCGATCCCTCCGACCAGCGGAACGCGCCTCGGCCCGACCGCGGCAAGTGCGAGCAACCCGGCCGCGAGCGCGCCGAACCCGCCGCGCGAAGCCGTCAGGAAAAGCGCAAGTCCGGCGATCGGGATGGCGGAAACTGCGAGTGCGCGGGTGGCGCGAGCCTGGGCCTCGGCCCCGAAATGCGCCAGCAAGACGACCGTGAGTGCCAGCACGGCGCCGAGGCCGTTCCAGTAGTTGACGGGATAGCTCAGCCGTGGACTGGTGGCTGCGAGCAGCCCGAGGTCCGATTGATCTGGAAATAGAGACGGCACGAGCCTGCTCCCGAGCGCGAAGAGCGCCACCGCAGTCAGCCCGAGTGTCAGGCCAGAAAGCCATATACGTCCACCAGGCCGCGACGTGATCACCACGAGCGCGAACAGGCCGAGGTATGCCGCCACGCGCACCGTCTCCGTGAAGACCGAACCGTCGTCGCTCGCCCACCCGGACGAGAGCAGCGTGAACACACCGAGGCCGAGGAGTGCGCCGCCGGCGATTAGCGCCGGGCGCGAAACCGCCACTGGCTCGCGGAGCCGGCCGATCGCGCCTATCATGAAAGCGGACCAGACGAGGACGGCCGTCGCCGCGCGTGCCTGTTCGCCGTAGCCGCCATCCAGCAACGCGATCGCAAGACACGCGCCCGCGATCACCGCCACCCCGACTCCTCGGAGTTTCCTATGCGAAACGCTCATACGATCAGCGCGACGATAGTCCTCGCACTCGTCACGGGGACGGCGGCCTCCAGCGCGCTTGCACAGCCGCTTCCCGAGAACAACTCAGCACTGGACCAGTACGTCGCGAGCCTGCCGGAGCCTGGCGGGAAACGGCCCGTGGGGTTCGAGACCGATGAGAAGGCAGCGCCGCTCTCCCGCGCCATCCGACGACAGCTCGCGTCGACCCCGAACGGGGACGCGCTTCAGCGCGTCGCGACCTCGGTCGCGCTGGGCGCACCCGCCCGCTCCGAGAGCGACGCGTCTGGTCCACGCATAGGCCGGGGCTCGGGGAACGTCTTCGCTCCCGTTTTCGACGACGACACCGGGAGCCCGGTGTCGGCGGTGGCCAAATCCACCGTGGCGCCGCTGATCCTCGCGGCCCTGGCACTCGCGCTAGGCGCGCTGCTGCTTCTGCCGCGCGTCAGGTCGCATGCCGAGTAGCCGCCCGACCCGGGCGGTTGGTGTCGCGGCGATTCTCTGCTGTGTGTTCGCCGTCGCATTGACTCCGGTCGCACCCCCGCCCGCGCAGGCCAAGCAGTCGTTCTTCGGCGTCCAGGGATGGGTGCCCCCCTCACCCAAGCAGTTCAAGCGGCTCAGTCGCCAGGGGGTCGGGATGGTTCGAATGACTCTGGGCTGGGGGCAGCATGAGCCGCGCCGCGGGAAACGGACCTGGGGGTACGGCGACGACATGGTCGCGCGGGCAGCCCTCGCGCGCGTCAAGCTTCTACCCGTCCTCGTCGGGACGCCCTGGTTCGCGTCGAAGAATCCGCTCCATCCGCCGACGACCCGTAAGGGGCGCCGAGGCTATGCGCGATACGTCGAAGACGTCGTCCGGCGGTATGGGCGACGCGGGAGATTCTGGAAGCGGAACCCTCATCTGCCATACAAGCCGATCACCTCGTGGCAGGTCTGGAACGAGCCGAATTTCCCGGCGTGGTGGCTGAACCGGCCCAACGCCAAGCAGTACGTATCGTTTCTCCGGCTTGCGGCGAAGCGAATAAGGAAGGCGGACCCGAAGGCCCGGGTGGTCCTGGCGGGGCTACCGGAAACCAAGACCGGGATTCCTGCAACAAAGTTCCTGCGGCAGATCTACAGAGTGCGCGGCGCGAAGAAGCACTTCGACGTCGTCGCGCTCAATACGTACGCACACGATCACCGCGGCGTCTTCGGAGCGCTCAAGCGGGCACGCCGGACGATGCGCAAACACGGCGATCGGCGCGCCAAGATCATGATCAGCGAGATCGGGTGGGCGACGGGTGGTGACGAGAGCAGGCGGACGCACCCGTTCCGCACGACGCTCAAGGGTCAGGCGCGGCGGCTCCGGGTGACCTTCCGCAAACTGAAGAAGCACCGCGAGCGCTACCGGATCACCAATGTCATTTGGTTCAGCCTCCGCGATCGCGCCGCTCGGGAGGACGAGCCGAACTGGTGGGGCCTCCACACCGGGCTCTTCTTCGCCGACGGGCGCCCGAAGCCCGCTTGGCGCGCCTACACCAGCTTCACGAAAGCGAAGTAGCGGGCGGGCGTTCGCGTCAGCGCGGGCGCGCCCAGGCCCGCCGCACCTTGCGGCCGACCGCCACGCGCCGCTGCAACTCCGTGCGCTGCCCCGCCATGCCGACGACGTGTGCTCGGACGCGGAGGCGACGCGGCCCGAGGTCACGGGACCCGGCGCGCGCGAGGCGGCCACGGTACAGCCGCACTCGAACCGTGCGGGAGTGACTGACCCGCGCCCGCTTGCGGCGCAAAACGATCTCCCGGTTGCGGGAACGGCGCGCTCCGCGCTTCGGCGCGGTCACTCGGATCACGACCCGGCAGCGCGAGCTGCAACGCACGCGTACGGGTAGCCGGCGCGGCCGAACCTTGCCGGGGCGGACCCGGACTCTGAGTCTTTTGGTGGGCTCGGACACCCTGCCACCGCGGTCATCCACGCGCTTGAGCGTGCGCTTTGGCTTTCGGGGTGGCTTCCCCACAGGATCCTCGGCGACCGGCGTCTCGGTCACCGGCGCCGACGGGTCAGCGGCGCAGCGGTAGCCGCCGGCGGGTGAATTGCCGCCGCGCATCGCCAGGACGGCGGAGCGGTAGGCCTCCCCCGAGGGCTTTAGCGACCCGTCGAGGTTCGCGATTCCGAACCACTGCTCGGGATCCTCGGCCGCGATCTCGGTCGTGACCCACGTATACGGGATGAAGCGCGTGACGCCGCAGCCCGAACCCGGCAGCCCCTCGGCGAGCGCACGCATCTGGGCGGCACGATGGGCCTCGGTCGTGGGAGGCACGGCCCACCCGGTCTCGGTGACCTCGATCGGCAGCTGCCCCACCCCGAGGAGGCGGAGCGCACCGCGCAGCGTGTTGATGCGGTCGAAGCTCGTGGCCGCGCTCCCGCCATAAGGGTGGTACGCCACCGCGCTGACGTGGGACCACAGCGCCGGCTGCCGTGCCGCCATCCGCCTTATGAACTCGCCGACGTTGACCGAGCTCAGGCCGCCGATCACGGGCCGTCCCGCGGGATCTGCGCGGCGGACCGCCGCGGCTGCGGCCACGAAGAGGTCGGCATAGCGCTCCGGTGCTGTGGCCTGGCCGGGAAAGAACTTCTCCACGTTCGGCTCGTTCCAGATTTCGTAGCTCGTGACGGGCAGGCGCGGCAAGTCGGGATGCTGCGTCCAGAAGGTGCCTGTACTCCCGTAGCGTGCGGCGAAGGCCTGCACGAACGCGGCATAGTCGGCGGGGTCGCGCGGCGCGGACATCCAGGCGAGGTCGCCCGCGACGGTCCCCGCCCAGGTGGTCCCGTAGGCGATGGTCGGGTACCAGCGCAGACCGTTGCGGGCGAGCGCGGTCACGATCGCGTCAGGTCGATCCCAGTAATAGGTGCGGGTTCCGTCGACGGGAGCCTTCGGCTCGACCTTGCCCCATTGGGCGTCGATCCGAACGACGCCAACACCGGTGGCGGCCACTGCCGCCATGTGACGCTCCCAGGTCTCGGGCGGTGCCTTGAACAGGAACTGCGCGTTCATGCCGTAGTAATCGGCAGCGACGGCCGCGCGCGCGGGCGCGGCCAGCCATGGCGCCGCGGCGCACACGAGCAGCATGACGAGAGCGAACGTCGTCCGGCGAAGCCATCCGTGGCTCATGCCCTACCCATCGGACGCGCCCGCCCGCTATGTCAGTTCGGCGGCGAAACCCTGGACGGAAAGCTACTTCTCGGACCTTGGCTACGAACGAGCGCGCGCGGCCAGGGCGCGCGCGGCTCTGAATGCGAGGTGGCCGACCGAGTCAAACGGCGCCTCGAGCCGACCGAGCTCGTGGGGATCGTCGCCGGCCCGGAGCGCCCGCTGCGCCGTCGAGAAGCCAAGCTCGAATCCGGCCTCGCGCGCGGCGGCCGGCGTTCGGCTGTCGTAGTCGCCGTGCGGATACGCGACCGTCCGCAGCGCGCGTCCAGCCGCGGCCGCGAGCGCCTCGCGTCCCTCGGCCAGGGCGTTCGCGAGCTCCTCGTCGTCGAGTGACGGGAGCGGGTCGTGGCGCAGTGTGTGAAACCCGATCTCATGACCGGCCGCGGCGAGCGCGCCGACCTCGGAGGCGCGTAGGCCGTCGTCGGGCGATGGGGCGCCCGCCTCGCGCTCCAGTTGCTCTTCGAAGGCTCGGCGCTCGCCACGTGTCATCGCCTTGACCCGGACGGCCGTCTCTTGCGCGGTGGGGGCGCCGCTCAACCTCTGCCACCAGAAGGCGCGCGGGCCGTGCAGGGTCGCCCCGCACAGGAAGAAGGTCGCGACCGCCCCGGCTTCGTCGAGTATCGGCTGCGCTGATTCGCGATGAGCGGCGAGATCGTCGTCGAACGTCAGCGCCAGGGGAAACCGCGCGAACCGCCGGCGCCGCGTGGCCGCAAGCGGCAAATCCGACGCCGGCACGAGGTCGTAGTGGCGGCTCAGGTAACGGATCTGGTCGCGGAACAGGTCCGTGCCCATCTGGGGCGCAAGCGACGTGCGCGGATCGTCCTGCGGATCGCCGATGCCGTGCCAGTAGAACGAGACCCCGGCCTTCATCGAGCTCAGCCGTAAGAGACCGAGCATCACCGTCCCGAAAACCCGCGCAGCCAGGTCGGCGACTGCGTTGGCGGGCCGCGAGCCATTTCCCATGCGCACATCGAAGCACTCTGGCGCGGCTAGCATCCGGCCCGATGTCGTCCCCCACGCCCGAGCCCGCCACAGGGGGCGCGTCTCCTTCCTGGATCGAGAACCGGTCCACCGCCGGACGGCTGGTCCTCCCGAACATTCGGGAGTTGGTCCAGTACCGCGAGCTTGCGATCGTCCTCGCGGTTCGCGACATACAGGTCCGCTACAAGCAGACCTTCCTCGGAATCGGGTGGGCCGTTCTTCAGCCGCTGGCGACCACGGCCGCATTCACATTCGTGTTCAACCGGCTCGCGGGGCTCACCTCGGAGGGCGTCCCGTACGGGGTCTTCGTGCTCTCGGGCATGGTCGTGTGGACGCTCTTCTCCGCCGGAACGATGCGTGCCGCCGGCGCGCTCGTCGAGAACGAGTCGATCCTCACGAAGGTCTACTTCCCCAGGCTGCTGTTATGCGTGTCGGCCGTGCTGCCGGGACTGGTCGACCTTGCGATCGGCCTGGTCCTGCTGGCCGTGCTCATGGCGGTGACAGGCGTCGGACCCGGTATCGAGGTGCTCGTAGCCCCGGCGGTAATCCTTGTCACGCTCGTATTCACGCTGGGGACCGGGACGCTGCTGGCAGCCATCAACGTCCGCTACCGGGACGTCGGGAACGCGATCCCCTTCGTCATGCAACTCTGGCTCTTCCTCAGCCCGGTCGCGTACTCGAGCACCCTCGCCGAGGGCGCCGCCGGTTGGCTCTACTACGTGAACCCGATGGCCGGGCTGGTCGAGACCTTCCGCTGGTCGGTGACCGGAGTGGATCCGCCCGGCGTCGAGAGCCTGATCGCCATCGGGCCGGCGATCGCGCTCTGTATCGGCGGGCTGATCGTGTTCGGCCGAACCGAACGTCGTTTCGCGGACGTGATCTGACCGTGCGCGCGATCGAGGTCCAGGGAGTGGGCAAGCGCTACCGGCTCGGTCAGAGCGTGGTCACCCTCCGCGAGGCTCTTCCGGCAGTTCTGCGTCGTGGCCCGACGCGCGACCAAGACGAGCTCTGGGCGCTGCGCGACGTCGATCTCACGGTCGAAGAGGGCGAGACGCTGGGAATCGTCGGATCGAACGGAGCGGGCAAGAGCACGCTGCTGAAGATCCTGGCCCGGATCACCGAGCCCACGACGGGGGTGTCCCGGACGCGCGGCCGCGTGGGGGCGATGCTCGAGGTGGGCACTGGGTTCCATTACGAGCTGACCGGCAGGGAGAACATCTTCCTGAATGGGGCGATCCTCGGGCTGTCCCGCACCGAGGTTCGGGCGAGGATGGACGCGATCGTCGAATTCGCGGAGGTCGAGCGGTTTCTCGACACGCCGCTGAAGCGGTACTCGTCCGGCATGTGGCTGCGGCTGGCGTTTGCGATCGCTGCCGAGATCCAGCCCGAGATCATCGTCGTCGACGAGGTCCTCGCGGTCGGCGACTACGAGTTTCAGCAGCGGTGTCTCGGACGAATGTCGGAGATGCACGACAGCGGCCGCACCGTCCTGTTCGTCACGCACGACAGCGGCATGATGGCTCGCCTCTGCTCCCGCGTCATGTGGCTCGACCACGGGCGCGTGATCGCGGACGGGCCGACGCAGGAGGTGCTCGGCGCGTACCTGCGCAAGGGAGGCGCCACCGGCGCCGAGGCGGAGCTCGAGCTGGCGCCGGACGTCGACGTGGGGCCCATCCGGGTCGGCGTCGCCGGGCCCGACGGCCAGGCCCCGGTGCGCGGCGAGCCACTCCGCTTCGAGGTCACGCTGGAGGCGCGCCGCCCGGCGCGCGGCTACAACCTCGCCGTCTTCCTCGTCGGTGACGACGGCACCCGCCTGCTCCACGAGGGATGGACCGACACGGAAGACTCGATCCTGTCGTTCGAACCCGGCCTCACCACAGTGAGCGTCACGGTCCCGCCGCTGTTCACCCCCGGCAGCTACGCGGCGATCCTGTGGTTCGGGACGAGCTACGGGGTGACGCAATTCGAACGCGAGGTGCTCCACTTCCAGATCGAGCCGCGCATCGACGACAAGGCGGAGAGCCTGCGGCGAGCGCGGCTCGTCCAGCCCGAGGTGAGCTGGACGATCGATAGGCCGGGACCATTGGAGGGCGTGTGAGCGCGCCTACCGTGTCCGTTGTCCTTCCGACGCGCAACCGGTCGAGCCTGGTGCGGGACGCCCTGAACACCGTCTTCAACCAGCGCGACTGCGAGTTCGAGGTGATCGTCGTCGACGAAGCGTCGACTGACGACACTCCGCGGGTGCTGGCCGAGTTCGACGATCCGCGCCTTCAGGTCATCCGGAATGAGCCGGCGCGCGGCGTCGCGCTCGCGCGGAACACTGCTGCCGAGGTCGCCCAGGGAGAGTGGATCGCGTTTCTCGACGACGACGACCTATGGGCGCCCGACCGCCTCCGCCGGCAGCTGGATGTGGCCGACGCCGACGGCGGCGAGATTGCCTACTGCTCGAACATCCTGATCGACTCCGATCGAATACCGAGCGGTGTGGCACTGGCGCAGGACCCCGTGGTCGTCCACCGCAACCTCTACCTCGTGAACGCGCTGGGCGGCCCGTCGTCGGTGATGGTTCGCCGCGAGCGGTTCGACGAGGTCGGGGGCTTCGACCCCGCTTTCTCGGCCCTCGCGGACTGGGATCTCTGGCTGCGAGTCGGCGACCGCACCGACCGGTTCTCTGCCGTCGGTGATGCGCTGGTCGCATACACCGAGTACGAGCACAACATGGTGGTCCGCGACCCGTCAGGAGTGCAGCGCGAGTACAACGCGCTCTTCGCGCGCCACGCCCCTCGCGCGCGCGAGCGTGGTTGGGATGTGGACCGCCACGAGTTCTCACGTTGGATCGCGGGTGAACTGGTCCGGCACGGCTACCCGCGGGCGGCCGCGCAGTTCCACTTCTCGGTCGCGGTGACACGGCTGCATCCGATGTTCGCGCTCAGGGCGCTGCGGGCGATGACCAGGCGGTCGCCGCTGTGGCTCAAGATCAGCGATGCTCGGGTGAGCCCGGATTGGCTCACCGCCTATCAGGCCGTGGAGCTGAGCCCCGAGCCGCGCCGCAAGCGCAAGGTGCCGCGACGCCGCCTCGGACGGCAGGGGTAGATCGACTCAGTAAGCGCCGCGCGTTGCGAACAGCGCCCGGGCAGTCCTGGCGAGGATCGAGATGTCCAACGCGAGCGACCAGTTCGTCAGGTACGCGGTGTCGATCCGGATCCGCTCCTCGAAGCTCATCGTCGAGCGGCCACTGATCTGCCAGTAGCCCGTCATGCCGGGCCGGAGCCCCTCGACGTCCCAATAACCCAGGATGAGGGCTTCCGACGAGTTGGGATCGAAAACGCGGTGCAGGTACCGCTCCCGCTGCTCTTTCTCCGTGATCGGCCGCGGGCCGACGAGCGACAGGTCGCCCAGAAGGACGTTGAGAAGCTGCGGAAGCTCATCGAGCGAGGTCTTCCGCAGGAAGCGGCCGACGCGCGTGGTGCGCGGGTCATCCCCGAGCTTCTGCGTGCGGTCGAATTCTGCGGCCTGGAGCGGGTGCTCCTCGAGCCAGTTCTCGAAGCGCTCGGCCGTCCACTTGGTGGACATCGTCCGGAACTTGAGCTGCATGAAGCGCCGCCCGCGGGGCCCGATCCGCTCGCCCCGGTAGAGCAGCGGGCGGCCGTCGGTCAGCACGACCGCGACCGCGATGGCGATGGCGATCGGGAGCAGCGCGATGAGCGTGAATCCGGCGACCGCTATGTCGACAGCGCGCTTGACGAACAGACGGGAGCGCGAAATTCGACGCGGGGGCAAGGCCACCACGGACATTCCCTCGAACACGTTGATTCCGGCACTCGGACCGACGATCTCGAACAGGCGAGGCACGATGTCGACTTGGAGCTCCAGGTCGCGCAGCTGCCGGATGAGCTCCAGCTCGTCGTGGTGGCTCTGACTCGAGAACGCGACGATCGCCCGCTCGACCTCGTGGTCGCGAATGATGCGTGCGGTTTGTGCCGGCCCGCCCAGAACGGGAACTCGGTCGAGGTCATCGTCGAGCGGCCGCGGGTCATCATCGATCAGCCCCACGAGCCGCATCCCGTACTCGGGGTGGGTCAGGAGCTTTCGCGCCATCAGCTGCCCGATCACGCCGCCGCCGATGATCACGGTGTTCTGGACATAGTCGGGGCGCCGGCGCGCGATGACCCTGGCGCCCGAACGCGCGAGTGGGATCGTGACAAGCGCGATCGCCCAGGCGGCGATGGCGAGCTCGGGCGACGCGGCGCCCGTGAGCACGAGCACGGCGAGCGAGATGAAGGCGCCGGCGGTGACCGCATTGAAGATCGCCGGCAAGTCGTCGATCGTCGTGTGGTCGGCACGCGTCTCGTCGCGCCCGTACAGGTCGCGCGAAGCGAGCAGCACCAGCATCATGGCGGCAGCGCCGAGGTATGCGAGCCACGACGCGCCGCCGGCGTCGGCGAAGGTGTTCGGCATCCAGGTTTCGACGAGGACGAACGTCAGCGCGAGCGCAAGCACGTCGCCGATCAGGAGGGACCTGCGGATGAGGCCGCCCCTGCGCCGCAGCCGCTCCGGGGCCGAGCGGCGCTCGACCACGCGAAGGGTCCGCGGATCTACGGGCGCGCGGCCTTCCCGCGGCAGCAGCGCCCCATCCAAATGCGTACTCATCGACCTTTCACTCCGTGCGAGATCCATTCCTCTTGCGCATCCTTTCGCGAGTCCGTTCTACCAACCGTGCGCTGAAGTCAGAATGACGGCGGTACTCGCGAACCGCACCTGAACATTCGTCCATCTCTGCCCCTGACTCCTCGGGTCGTCCCCGTTACGCACCCCTACAAACCAAAAACTAGTGCATGTTGCGCCATCTGGGTCGCACTTTTCGTTCGGGCTGGTGGAATCCCCAACTTCCGTCCGTAAGGTGAGTTCTACTTCCCATGGTGCTCCTGATCGCTTCCGCGGTTGTCGTGATTTGGGTATCGACCGCTCTTTTCGCGGTGGCCCTCTGCCAGGCGGCCGCGGCTCAGGAGGGACGGGCTTGCCGGGTGCCACGTCGGCTCTCGAAGCGGAGACGCTCGGCGGCGGTACGCGCAGCGATCGAGTCCTCGACTCCTGCTCTCACGCTGGTGTCACGGCCTCCCACCAGCGGTCACCTGAACTGAAAAGGGCCCCGGTTCGGGGCCCTTTCCAATGCCGTATGGAACGTCGGGCTACTTCAGCTCGACGCTGCCGCCGGCCTCCTCGAGCTCGCCCTTGAGCTTCTCGGCCTCGTCGCGCTCGATGCCCTCCTTGACGGCCTTCGGGGCCTCGTCGACGACGGCCTTGGCCTCCTTCAGGCCCAGACCAGTCGCGGCGCGGACGACCTTGATCACCTGGATCTTCTTGTCGCCCGCCGCGGTGAGGACCACGTCGACCGTGGTGGACTCCTCCTCGCCGTCGCCGTCAGCGGCAGCTCCGCCGCCCGCAGCGGCCGGCGCGGCCGCGGCGACAGCGGTCGCCGAGACGCCGAACTCCTCCTCGAGCGCCTTGATGCGCTCGGATAGCTCGAGCACGGAAATGCCCTTCAGCTCGTCGATCCACTCCTGTGTGCTGGTGGCCATCTAGCCCTCCTTTTCCTCGCCCTCGGAGGGCGCTTCCTCAGTTTCAGTTTCGGTTTCGGGTTCTGCAGGTGCCTCTTCCTCGGCGGTCTCGCCCTCTTCCTCGGCGGTCTCGCCCTCGGCAACCGGATCGCCCGGTGCCTCCTCAGCGGGTGTCTCGGCGTCCTCGCCGGCATCCGGACCGTCCTCCGGCGGCGGCGGCTCCTCGTCCCCGCCGACCTTGCCCTCGGCCTGGATCTGGCCGAGCGCGATCGCGAGACCCGCGATCAGCTGGTTGAGGCCGCGCACGAGGCCCGTGATCGGCGACGCCAACACCCCGACCATCTGGCCGTGGAGCACGTCGATCGCGGGCAGCCGGGCGAGCGACTCGATCTGCTCGATCGTGAGCGCCTCGCCGCTCATCACGCCGCCCTTGAACTCGAGCACCTCGTTCGCGCGGCGGAACTGCGACAGCGCCTTGGCGGCCATCGCCACGTCGCCCTCGGCGGACACAAACGTGAATGCCGTCGGGCCCTCGAGCAGCTCCTTGAGGGTGTCGGCTCCGGCCTCGTCGGCCGCGCGCTCGGTCAACGTGTTCTTGACGACGCTGAAGCGGGCCCCGGCCTCGATCAGCTTCGACCGGAGCTCGGCGGCCTGCGGCACGGAGATGCCGCGGTAGTCGACGGCGAAGACCGCCTCCGATTCCTTGATTGCGGTCGCGATCTCGGCGACGCGCTCAGCTTTTTGCTCTCGGTTCAATTCGGTCTCCTGCGCCGGACTTAACTTGCCGGCGGTCTCGGGTGACGTCGGCGGATCAGGCTACAGCAGCCGCTTCCGCCTCGGATTCCGCTATCTGGGCAGCGGTGATGTCGCGCGTGCGCGACGGGTCGACCCGGACCCCCGGGCCCATCGTCGTGGTCAGCGTGATCGTCCGCAGATAGCGGCCCTTGGCGGCCGCCGGCTTCGCGCGGACGATCTCGTCGATCACGGCCGCGTAGTTCTCGAGCAGCGCCTCCGCGGGGAAGTCCGTCTTGCCGAGGGTCAGGTGGAGGATCGCCGAGCGGTCCGTGCGGTACTCGACCTTGCCGGCCTTCGATTCCTCGACCGCCTTCGCCACGTCCATGGTGACCGTGCCGACCTTCGGGTTCGGCATCTTGCCCTGCGGGCCGAGGACCCGGCCGAGCTTGCCGACCACGGGCATCATGTCCGGCGTCGCGATCGCCACGTCGAAATCGGTCCAGTTCTCCTCCTCGATCCGCTTCGCGAGCTCGTCCGCGCCGACGTAGTCCGCGCCGGCCTGCTCGGCCTCGCGTGCTTTGTCGCCCTTGGCGAAGACGGCGATCTTGACCTCCTTGCCGAGCCCGTGCGGAAGCGCGAGCGTGCCGCGCAGCTGCTCGTCCGCGTGGCGGACGTTCAGGCCCGTGCGGATGTGCAGCTCGACCGTCTCCGCGAACTTGGCCCGCTGGAAGTTCTTGACGAGCCGGATCGCCTCGTGCGGCTCGTACTCGTGCTCGCGATCGACGGTCGCGTACTTCTCCCGGTAGGTCTTGCCGCGCTTCATCAGCCCACCACGTCCACACCCATGGACCGAGCGGTCCCGGCGATGATCTTCGAAGCCTGGTCCACGTCGTGGGCGTTCAGGTCCTCGAGCTTCTGCTCGGCGATCGCGCGGATCTGAGCCTTCGTGATCGTGCCGACCTTGTTGCGGTTCGGCTCGCCGGACCCCTTGTCCAGCCCGATCGCCTGCTTGATGAGCACGGCGGCCGGCGGCGTCTTCGTGATGAAGGTGAACGAGCGGTCCTCGAAGACCGTGATCTCGACCGGGATGATCGTCCCGCCGCCCGCCTGGTCCTGCGTCTGGGCGTTGAACGCCTTGCAGAACTCCATGATGTTCACGCCGTGCTGGCCCAGGGCAGGGCCCACCGGCGGCGCCGGGTTGGCGGCACCCGCGGGGACCTGGAGCTTGATGAGAGTTAAGACCTTCTTAGCCACGCGTTGCTCGTTGCTCGTTGCTCGTTGCTAGACCTTTTTTACCTGGTCGAAGCCCACCTCGACCGGGGTCTCGCGACCGAAGATTGACACGAGGACCTTCAGCTTCGCCGCGTCCTCGTTGATCTCGGAGATCTCGCCGGAGAAGTCGGACAGCGGGCCCGACACGACCTTGACGTTCTCGCCGATCGAGAACTGCGCCCGCGCGCGCGGCCGCTCGGCGGTCTCACGGTGCAGCAGGCGGTTGATCTCGTCCTGGGTGAGCGGGACCGGCTTGTTCTGCGGGCCGACGAAGCCCGTGACGCCCGGCGTGTTCTTGACGAGCGTCCAGGAGTCCTCGTTCAGGTCCATGTTCACGAGCACGTAACCCGGCATGGTCCGCTTCTCGGTCTGGACCTTCTGGCCGTCCTTCATCTCGGACACGACCTCGGTCGGGATGACGACCTGCCGGACGTTCCGCTTCTGGTTCAGCGATACGACCCGGTGCTCCAGGTTGTGCTTGACCTTGTTCTCGTGGCCTGAGTAGGTGTTGACGGCGTACCAGCGGAACATTGCTCAGATGATCTCGTCAATGACGCGCGAGAAGATGGCGTCCAGTAGGCCGAGGTAACCCCCGGCGATCAGTACAAACCCCAGAACGACGCCCGTCAGTGTGGTGACCTGCTTGCGGTCCGGCCACTGAACGCGCTGGAGCTCCGCCCAGACGTTCTGGAAGAAGTGCCAGACCTTACCGAGTCCGCTTCGCTGCTCACCGGCGGCCGCCGTGTCGCCGCCGCGCACTCCGCGCGGCCCCGTCGCGGTCTCGGGGGCGATCTCGTCGACGGGCTCGTCCGAGAAGGCCCCGGCCTCCTCCGCCTCGAGCTCGAGCTCGCGGTCCGCCGCCTCGTCGATGTCGTCGAGCTCGGACTCCTCGAGCGACTCGAGGAGCTCGTCCGAGCGGCCCAGCTCGTCGGGAGGCGCGCCGACCTGGAGGTCGACCTCCTCCTGAAGGTCGTCGCCCGGGGGGACCGATCCCTGCCGCGCTGCGCGGCGTGCCGCCTGCCGTTCCTTGGCCCGTTGCCGGTTGCGGGCCATGGCGGGCTAGCGGGTCTCCTTGTGCGGCGTGTGCTTGCTGCACCACCGGCAGTACTTGCGCAGCTCGATTCGATCCGGATTGTTCCGCTTGGACTTGTTGGTCTGGTAGTTGCGCCGCTTGCAGTCCTCGCAGGCGAGAGTCACGGCGATTCGGATGTCTCCGCGTGCCACGGGTGCCTCCGGTCGAAAGAAAGACCTCGCAGGGAGCGAGGCCGAGGGGCAGTCTAGCTCAGCGCGCCCTCACCGCAGTTGGCGCTCGCACACGTCGTGGAGCGTCGCCTCGCGCCAGTCCTCGGGGCGGGTCTTCTCGAGCCGGAAATGAGCCGCCGGGCCGTCGAGCTCGAGCGTCGCGACCTGGTTGTCGAACCACGGGCCCTCCGCCACCTGCCAGCGGATCCGGGCGGGGGGCACGCGTGCGCTGCGGCAGAGCAGACCACCGATCAGCTGGCCGGCGCGAGAGCTCGCGAAACGGACCATCCGCCGCTCGCCCGCACTCAGGCCGTTCCGGAAGGGCGAGCACGTCGCCTGGTGGACGACGCTCTCGGCCCCGACCGAGCTCCGGAAGGCGACCTCGGCCAGGTAGGCGTGGTGGACGTCGCCCGACAGGAGCGTGATCGTGGCCGGCGCCTGCCCCCGCTTCCCCGCGGCCACCTCTTCCAGCACCTCGGTGAACGGCTCGAACGAGCGCCGGAACGCCGCCCAGTGCTCTAGGTCGAGACTGCGCCTGACCTTCTCCCCCATCCCCTTCGCGCGCTCGCCCCAGGCGCCCTCGCAGACCGCCTCGTTCCATGCCTCGAGCCCATGCTCGCCACCCGGTAGGAGGATCGGAAGCGAGCTCGCGATGAGGAGGTGCGTGAAGTCGCCGGTCACGTGGTCGAGGAACCACTCCCACTCCTCGTCGTCGACCATGGTCCGCGCGCCCGGGTCGAGCACCCGGCCCGCGCGCGAGTCCAGCACGATCAGGCGGACGGCGCCGTTGTCGCGGCAGTAGCTCCAGCGCGTCCCCTCGGTCTCGCGGTCGTTCTGAAGCGCGAACTCGTGGAGCAGCGGTGCGGCGTCGTCCGCCGCGCGCACGCGCGCGTACATCTCGTCGTCGGCCAGGTGGCTCGGCGACAGGTTCCCGAGGTGCTGGTAGATCCAGTAGCTCATGCCGGCGCCGGCGATCCGCTCGTCCCACCAGTCCTGGCGCTGGGCCTCGACGATCCAGTCGTGCGAGATGTTCCAGTCGTCGTGGACGTCGTGGTCGTCCCAGATCATCGGCGTGCGCACGTTGGCGAACAGCCAGCGGATCCACGGGTCCCCCCACGACTCCCAGTACAGGCGCGTGTACTCCTCGAAGTCCTTCACCTCCTCGCCCGGCGGCTGCGAGGTGTCGCGGCGCGACCGGATCCACTCGAGCGCCTTCAGCGAGACCTCGTCCGCATAGACCTGGTCGCCGAGCATGAGCAGCATGTCCGGCCATTCGTGCGGCTCCTGGTTGACCATGCGCCGCGCCAGCGCATAGAGGGCGTCGACCTCGCGGCCGCGCTCGTCGTCGTTCTTGGAGCACGTGTACGGCGGCTCATGCGGGAGCGCGACGCGGCACGAGCCGAAGCAGATCTTGAGCCGCCCCGTGTGGCCGGTCGTCCGGATCACCGAGGGCGGCAGCTCCGAGCCCGGATCCGGCCAGCGCCGCTCGCCGTCGAGGTGCACCTCGTACGGGTGAACGGAGTTCTCGTCGAGGCCGGTCACGTGCACGAGCGCGTAGTGGTGGCCGGCCACGTGGAACGTGCGCTGGGTCGAGCCGAGGATCTCGACCTCGCACGCGGCGTCGGTCTCGACCCACACGGTCGCCTCGGTCGCGTCCACGTAGCGCAGCACCGGGCCGAGGATCAGCTGTGGCATGAACGGCACCTACCCCGGGTACTCGTCGCGCAAGCGAGAGGAGGACGGATGTCTGAGGAAGAGCGCACCGAGGACGGCGCCGCTGCGAAGGCGCAGGCCGCCGAGGAGGAGCAGGACGAGGCCAAGGAGGAGATGGAGCAGCTCGAGGAGGATCCGCCCGAGAAGCTCGAGGACTGGCCCGATGGAAAGGCCAAGTACGAGACCTTCGGCGGTCCCGAGGGCGAGCACTCCTACGAGGAGGGGCCGGAGCAGAAGCTCGGGCAGTCGGGGGTTCGGCACCACGACGACGGTTCGGTCTCGGTCGACGGCGAGAAGGTCGATAACCCGGACGATTACAAGGGCGACCCGATCCCGGGCGGCCCGACCGACCCGAACTCACCTGAGCTCGCCGGCGAGAAGGACGAGAACGAGGGCGACACCGAGGACACGAGCGAGGGCGGCACTGACGACGAGAGCGAGGGCGGCTCCTAGGCCGCCGCGCCCTCCTTCTCCTCGTGCTGCTCCTTCAGCTCGCGCTTCAGCACCTTGCCGGTGGCGTTGCGGGGTAGCTCGTCGATGAACTCGACGTCGCGCGGGACCTTGTAGCGCGCGAGGTTCGCCTTGACCGCGCTCTTGATCGAGTCCTCCGTGACCTTCGCGCCCTTCTTCTTCACGACGTAGGCCTTCAGGCGCTGGCCGAACTTCTCGTCGTCGACGCCGATCACGGCGACCTCGTCGACGCCGTCCTGGCGCGCGATCAGGTCCTCGACCTCCTGCGGGAAGACGTTCTCCCCGCCCGAGACGATCATGTCGTCGTCGCGGCCCTCGACGAACAGGCGGCCCTGGTCGTCGATGTGGCCCACGTCGCCGCTCGACATCAGCCCGTCGATCATGTCCTTCGAGCCGCCACCGGTGTAGCCCTCGAAGAGCATGTCGTTCGCGACGAAGATCCGGCCGGTCTCGCCTCCCGGCAGCTCGCGGCCGTTCTCGTCGTAGATCCGCAGCGTCGTGCCGAGCGGCGCCTTGCCGGCGGTGCCCGGCGCGGCGCGCAGGTCAGCCGGCGTCGCGATGGTGGCCCACGCGACCTCGGTGGAGCCGTAGAGGTTGTAGACGACGTCGCCGAACTCATCCATGAACTTGATCGCGAGGTCGCCGGGCAGCGCGGAGCCCGACACCGGCACGGTCCGCAGCGAGGACGTGTCGTACTTCGAGCGGACCTCCTCGGGCAGGTCGAGGACCCGCTGGAGCATCACCGGCACCATCGGGCACGAGGTGCACTCGTGCTGGGCGATCGCCGACAGCGTGCCCTCGGGGTCGAACTTGCGCTGGAGCACGTAGGTCGAGTGCAGGAGCATCCCGAGCGTGAAGTGGGCGAAGCCCCACGAGTGGAAGAGCGGCGCGGCGATCATCGTGCGCTCGCCCGCCTTCAACGGGATCCGCGACAGCAGCGCGATCGCCGGGCTGAGCCCCTCCGGCTGCTTGCGCGTGGCCCCCTTCGGCGTCCCCGTGGTGCCGGAGGTGAGGATCACGACGCGGCCGTACTCCTCGGGCGGCACCGGCCGGGCGGCGTCGCCCGACTCGATCAGCTCCTCGAGCGTGGGGTCATCCGGCGAGTCGTCCTCGACCCAGGCGACGAAGCGCTTGCGGCGCTTGCCGGCGTCCTCGAGCAGCTCGGCGAACTCCTGGTCGTAGACGATCGCGGCCGGCTTCTCGCGCTTCACGACCTCGGTGAGCTGCGGACCTGCGAACGCCGTGTTCAGGTAGAGGGCGTGCGCGCCGATCTTCGAGGCCGCGACCGTCGCCTCGATGAAGCCGCGGTGGTTGCGGCACATGATCGCGACGCCGTCGCCCTCGCCGAGCCCGGCGTCGAGCCACGCGTTCGCCAGCGCATTCGTGCGCTCGTGCACCTCGCCGAAGGTGAGCGTGCCGAGCTCGTCGATGATCGCCTGGTGCTGCGGGCGCTGGATCGCGTTGGTCGTGTAGCCGGCGGCCGGCGTCGGCCCGAGGCGCTTGTACGCAACGAGCGCGCGCGCCATCCGGTCGGGGCGCGTCGGACGCGCGATGCCCGAGGTGACCGCGACCCGCACCGTCTCGGCGGCCTGGCTCGCAAGTGCGACCGGGTTGAAGCGCTCCGACTTCGATGACATCTCTTCTCCTTCGATCGTCGCCTTGAGGTTCTCGAGTATGCGTTTGAGGTTGCCCCGCACCGCGTAAGCGGACACCCGGTCCGAGATCATGCCGAGTACACCACCGGGCGCGTGATAGGAGAGCCGCAGCTCGACCCGCGTGGTGCCGTCCTCCTGGGTCCGCAGGCGCCACCGCCCGCGCTGGTCGATGCCGGTGACGCTGGTCCACGCCATGTCGCAGCACTCGTCCCACTCCACCACCTCGACCAGCCCGCCGATCTCGGCCGATCCCACGGCCATCCGCATCGTGTAGCGCGCGCCCATTCCGCGGTCCTTCTCGCCCTCGGGCTCCCAGCGCGTGATCGACTCCGCGAAGCGCGTGTACTGATCGGGGTCGGTGACGACCGCCCAGATCTCGCTCGCGGGCGCGTCGATCGCGACGCTCTCGGTCAGCCGCATGTCAGCCGATCACCGGAAGGCGCCGCTCCTGGGCGAGCGCGTCGAGGGTGGCCTGCATGCGGCCGACGATCGACTCGTAGGCCTCGTCCAGGTCGGGCTCCGGGCCGAACTCGTCGCGCAGGTCGATCGGGTCGAGCACCTGGATCGTGATCTTCGCGGGGAGTGGCAGGTGGCCGAGCATGTCGCCGACGTTCAGGCCCCACGGCAGCGCGATCGAGATCGGCAGCACCTTCAGGCGGAACAGCCGGTCGAGCATGAACAGCTTGGCGAGGCGCTCGCCGCGCGAGAGGAAGAGTGCGGTCTCCTGGCCGCCGATCGAGACGACGGGGACGATCGGCACGCCCTTCGCCAGCGCCAGCCGGATGAAGCCCTTCCGGCCGCCGAAGTCGACCTTCGCCGACTCCCAGGACGGGCGATGCACCTCGTAGTCGCCGCCCGGGTAGACGAGGAGCGCCGCGCCCTTGTCGAGCGCCTTCTCGGCGTTCTGGGGTGAGGCGGCGACCGTGCCGTACTTGCGTAGGGAGCCCAGCCCCGGCATCGCCAGCACGAGGTTGTGCGCGAGCTGGAAGAAGCGCCGTTCGACTCCGAAGTAGGTGGTGAAGGCGAGCGTGAAGACGTGGGTATCGGGAGTCAGGTTGCCGCCGGAGTGGTTCCCCACGAGCAGCACCGGCCCGCTGGCCGGGATGCGGTCGAGCCCGCGGACGTCGGCGCGGAAGTAGTAGCTCGCGAGCATCCACAGGCCGGGGAGCGTCTCGCGGATGTAGTCGGTGTCGCGCTCGTCGAGGTCGGCCTTCGGGATGCGCGACTGGGCGAGGTTCGAGATCACGCGCGCGACGCGCGCGCCGAGCTGGATCGCACGCGCCCCACCGTTCGCCGCGGCGTGCGGATCGCCGCCGTTGGGGGACGCACCGTTCGTGCTGGTCGTCGTGCTCTGTTCCGTTTGTCCGGCCATCCCTCTCCGCCCGAAAGCCTTCCCGGACCCCGCGAGCTTACGCGCGCTGGCCGATCTGGGGCCAGGTGAGCGGCGGCCCGTCCGGCTGCGCGATCTTGTACGGCTCGCCGGCGGGCAGGTCGCGCAGCAGCTCCCGGACACCCGCCGCGCGCAGCTGGCGGGCGACCGTGCTGGTGGCGGTCCGGATCACCGCGTTGCGGTTCCGCGTGGACATGAGGTTGGCGCCCATGACGGCGTGGTCCTCGTCGGTCGGCTGGACGAGCACGACCTCGGCGCCGGCCGCGCGGAGGAGCTTCGCCTCGCTGCCGAGCACGCGACCGCTCGTCCGCCGGAAGACGTGGGCGATCTGGTGGGCGGGGTTCCACGCCTGCGGCGGGTGGAGCGACGAGGTCGGGTTGAGGCAGATGACGAGGTCCGGCGGGTCCTCGCAGAGCAGGTCGAGGTTCGAGGTCGACCAGACGCCGCCGTCCACGTACCGCCCATCGCCGATCGTCACCGCGCGATAGAAGCCCGGGATCGCCGTGGAGGCGGCGACGGCGTCGGCGATGTCGGCTGCGGCCTGGTCCGGTCGGCCGAAGGCGACGCGGCGCCCGGTCGAGTAGTCGCAGGCGACGACCCACAGGCTGGAGTGGTCGGGCCAGGGGCCGGCGACCGCGCGCCGGACGGTGTCCCTGATCGGATCGTTCGAGATCATGCCCTCGGGCAGGAGGCCGCAGATGACCGCGGTCGGCGTGTGGCGGTTGGGGCGCCCGAGGCCGTGGAGGATCATCGCCACCGAGCCCGGCCATGGCCGCGGGACGCGCCGCTCGAACCGAAAGAGCGCGCCGCCCGAGCGATCGGCGTCGGCGGCGGGCCGCCCATCCGGGCCCTCGAGCCCCTCGAACACCTCGCCGGCCGAGTGGGCGACCATGAACCACGGCGGGATGTCGGCCGCGAGCAGCGTGCCCATCAGCGCCCCGGCGGAGGTTCCGACGATCCGGTCGGCGGTGCTCGGATCCCAACCGGTCTCGCGCGCGAGCGCGTCGAGCCCGCCCGTCAGCCAGGCGCCGCCCATGACGCCGCCTGCGCCCAGTACGAGTCCGACCCTCACGCCGTGATGAATACAGGAGCGCCGACGGGAACAGCCCGCATGAGAAACCGAAGATCCGCGTCGCTCGCGCGCAGACATCCGTTCGAGGAGGCCTGCCCGATCGTGTCCGGCCGCGACGTGCCGTGGATCGCAATCCGGTTGCCGCCGCGCCAGTCCGGCGGCAGGTTGGGCTGCTCGGCGGACAGCGCGAGGATGCAGCAGCCATACGGGGCACGGGGAAAGCGGCTGCCGGGCAGCTTGTCGGTGACCTGGAACTCGCCCGCCGGCGTGGACGTGCCGGCGCGGCCGATCGCGATCGGGATCCGCCTCACGGTGTGCCGGCCGCGCCGTAGTTCGATCGAGGTGTCGTCGAGCGAGACGTGAAGCGACGCGCGCGTGCGGCCCAGGTCGAGCGCGGCGGCGTCGTTCTCGATCCATCCGAGCTGGTCGTTGGCCAGGACGGGGCTGTGGATCCCAAGCCAACGCCCCTCGCGGCGCGTGGCGAAGACGCCCAGCGTGCGCGGCTCGCCGAACGGCGTCAGGGGGCGTAGGCGCGCGACCGGCCGGCCGCCGGGACGGTCGTGCACGAGCACGGTCTCCTTTACGCGCGCGAGGATGTGGCCGCGGCCGCGCGGGAGCTCGGCCGCGGCGCGGGCGTCGCTCGAAGCGTCCCGGTCGAGCGGCGGCCCGAGGACCACCTCCTTCTCGCCACAGCCCGCGAGCAGGAGCACGGCCAGAGCCCAGTGCCGGACTCGAACCGGGGATGTCACTTCCGCCTGAGCGGCACTCCGTCCGTTGTGCCGTAGGTGCAGTTCCCGATGCTCTCGTACAGACTCGCCCTGCCGGAGCCGGTGCCGTCGGCATTCAGTGTCCCGCCGGCCCCGTAACCCACATTCGGATCGCGATAGGGAAGCCAAAACTCGATCTTGCTCTTGGTGGCCACGAGCCTATGCCCGGGGGCACCAGACTTCACGGGCACCTCCGTGAAGTGGTACGTCGGCTCTCCGTACTGCGCCTGTGTCCCCGGCGTCTGGCAGACACCGATCGACTTCCAGGTCACCAACAGTTGGTTCCTGCTCTCGGCCCATTTCGCCCCGATGTAGTTCCTGCAAGCGCGATCGCGACCCTCCCAAAACCCACTGGACACGCTCGCGGTCGCTGTCCCGGACGAGCCCTTGAAGCCGCAGGCGTCGAAGTTGGCGGTCTTCGTACCGGGCTTGAGCAGCTCGACGCGTTTGCTCTTGTCCTTTATGCGCACGCCGCCGGCATCTGCGGTCACCTTGTAGACGCCCTTCTTCACGACGAACGCGAAATTGCCGTCCGTGTCCGTGGTCTGCCGGTAGGTCTTGGGACCGTCCGCCGCGACCTTGACACCCTTGAGCGGGAGCAGCTGGCATGACCTCTCTCCTGAGCAGCTCACGACCACCTGACCCTCGATCACCCGGTCCGTGCCGTCGACCGGCAGGTACCGGTGGTCGGTGGCTGGGTCGAATTCCTCGTCGCCGTAGAAGTACTTGCCGGGCGCTATATCGCCCTGGGCGGAGCCGCCTCTCCCGCACGAACCAGCCTGTACGCCGATCGTCTTCGAGGCGCCGAGGACCCCGAGCGGAACCTTGAAAATCACATCTCTGCCCTTGTACGTGTACGTGGTCTGGGCCTTTGGACGCCCCGCGCTTCCAGGCTCGTAAACCCCCGCAGCGGCAACGTTGCGATCCTCGAGAGGCTCGTCTTGATAGACGAAGAACTCGGGCTTCGACTTCGCCGCCCCCTTCGTATTGATGTAGAGGAAGACGTACACGTATTTCTTGTCGAATTGCCGGAGGCCCGCTGACACGACCAGCGCCTTCCCTCTCTTCTCGAGTTCGAGTGAGCGAAGGTCGCAATAGGCGTCGACGGACTGGTTGTTGGGGCCGCCCGTGGACATCTCGTCCTTGATCGAGTTCTCATCCGGCGCGGCGATCGCGCCGACGGCGACTACGGCAGCACTCAACATGGCTACCAGCAAGATGCGACGCGCTGACCTCAAGCTCGACTCCATTCTCGGCAATTGCCGAAGTCCTTTGGGCACCCACTATGGGGCCGAGACCTCTCTGGCGCAAGACGCGCTACGACTGAAGCCCAGTGCCGGACTCGAACCGGCGACCCCCTCCTTACCATGGAGGTGCTCTACCAACTGAGCTAACTGGGCACTGCGGACGCCAGCCTAGCGGGCAAAATCCGCTTCACCATCGGCCGGTAGCGCGGGTGCGATCCGTACACCAGGAGGACCAGCATCGCGCCGTAGATGGGCAGGTGGCCGAACAGCTCGGACTCGCCGAAGAAGTACAGCGTCGCGTTGAACGGGATGCCCGCGATCAGCACGATCACCTGCGGCATCGCGCCCGAGATGAGGAGTAGGCCGAAGAGGACCTCGATCGATCCGGCGACGCGCACGAACGTCTCGGTCGACCAGCCCAGGCCCAGCTGCTCCGAGAGCTCGAGGTCCGGATTCTCGGCGAGGAAGTGCACCGCGTATTCGGGATAGGCGAGCTTCTCGCGGAAGGCGACGATGATCAGCGCGATCCCGGCGAACACGCGCAGGCACCAGATGGCCGTGGCGATGCGGTCGTCATCCGGCTCGGATGCGGCGCCGCGGTCGAGGTCGGCCGACCAGCGGCCGGGGCCGGCGAAGAAGATGAAGAGCGCGAGGCCGAGGACGTCGATCCGCTGGAGGACCGGGCTGACGCCGAACTCGAGCATGCCGATCGGCCCGGCAGCGATCAGGAGAAGCGCGGCGGCGCTCGTGCGGTACCCCGTGGCCATCCCGATCAGGACGAGGGCCATGACGACGCCGAGCAGGATCCCGGCCAGGTCCCAGTGGAGGTCCATCGCGGGCGACAGGTAGACGCCGAGCGCGAGCAGGCCCAGGAGGCACATCGCGAGGTGCACGCGGACCGCGAACGGCATGTAGGGCGCCATGCGCGCGAGGACCGGCACATCCACGCCGTTCCACCTGGTCGATGCCGCGCGTACGAGGAGCGTCAGCAGCAGCGCGGCGCCGAGAAGAAGGAGCGTCTCGGTCTCACCGGCGAAGCCCCAGTCGGCCTGGTTGACCGGGTCCTCGAACCAGGTCTGATGGCCGAGCGGAAGTGGCAAATGGCGGGAGCAGGATTCGAACCTGCGTAGGCATAGCCAACCGGTTTACAGCCGGTCTCCTTTAACCACTCGGACATCCCGCCGAGCTGACTCGCGGCAGTCTAGAACGCGCCCGCCGGAACGCCTCCGAGAGGTCAGACCAGCGCGTCGCGCAGGCCCTGCGCCTCGGGCAGGCCGTTGAGCTTCTTCAGTGTGTTGTTCTCGATTTGGCGGATCCGCTCGCGGGTGACGCCGAACGCACGGCCGACCTCCTCGAGCGTGCGCGCCTCGTGGCCCTTCAGGCCGAAGCGCATCTCGATCACCTCGCGCTCCCGCTGCGGCAGCGCGTCGAGGGCCTTCCGCACGTTCTCGCGGCGCAGGTTCTCGGACGCCAGCTCGAAGGGCGACTCGGCCGTCTCGTCCTCGACGAAGTCGCCCAGCTCGGACTCCTCCTCCTCGCCGATCGGCTTCTCGAGTGACACCGGGAGCTGCGCCATGCGGAGGATGTCCTTCACCTCGCGCGGCGTCGTCTCGAGCTCGGCGGCGATCTCCTCCGGCGTCGGTTCGCGGCCCAGCTCCTGCACGAGCTGTCGCTCTACGTGCACCACCTTGTTGAGCTTCTCGACCATGTGCACGGGGATGCGAATCGTGCGCGCCTTGTCGGCGATCGCGCGCGTGACCGCCTGGCGGATCCACCAGGTCGCGTAGGTCGAGAACTTGTACCCGCGGCGATAGTCGAACTTCTCGACCGCGCGGATCAGCCCGAGCGATCCCTCCTGGATCAGGTCGAGGAAGGTGAGCCCGCGGCCGAGGTACCCCTTCGCGATCGAGACGACGAGCCTCAGGTTCGCCTCGACCATCTGCTGCTTGGCGGCCATGTCGCCACGCTCGATCCGCTTCGCGAGGAAAACCTCCTCGTCCGCGGTCAGCAGGTCGACCCGGCCGATCGAGCGGAGGTACAGCCGGAGGGAGTCGAGCGACGGCTCGACCGTCAGGTCGATCTCGGCGCGCTTGGGCGCGGCCGGATCCTTCTGGCCGGCGGCAGCGGCCTCCACCCTGCCGAGCTCCGACACGGCGGGCTTCCCGTCCGGGGACACGACCTCGATCCCGTTGTCGACGAGCTGCGCGTGCAGCGACTGCACCTGCTCCTTTGTGACGTCCACCTCCTCGAGGCACACGGCGATCTCCTCGTACGTGAGGAATCCGCGTTCCCTGCCCTCGGAGACGAGGTTGCGGAGCTCGTCGAGCTCGGCGAACGGCGGGTCACGGTCGTCCGACGTGAAAGCAGGCTCTGGCTGCTCGGCGAGCAGTGCGCCTTCGTCTTTCGCAGTCAACCCCTCGCTCCTAACTGACGCGGTTGCAGCGGGCCCCGCGGGGACCGCCCCTATTGACCATCGTCGGTTGTCACTTTCGCGGCGGCTGCCGCGAGGGGCTGAGCCATCTTCTAAGGAGCCAGAATGGCCCGGGCGTCTAACCGTGCGGGACTATAGAACGAAATCGCTCTTTCGGACGGCCGTGGACATCCGTTTAGGCAGGCGGGCCCAAACTCGCGTAAGCCCGCCGACCCTCCGAATGTATGAGGGATGTTCCCGCGCCTCTCACAGGATGCCGCCCTGACTCTTGGACTTGCGGGGACCTCGGTGCTCCATGCGCGCGACGAGTACGACGCCGCCGAGCGCTGGGTCCGCGTCCTTCGTCTGTACGGCCTCGTCGGCACCGCCATGCAGGCGCTGGGTGTCGGCGAAACCCCGCTCGACACCGCGGCGGCGCCGCCCCATGCCCGCAGGAAGCCCAACACGGTGCCGGGGGCCGAGGAGGTCACCGAGCGCTCACGTGACATGGCGCTCCATCGCGGCGCGCCGGCGGTCGGGACCGTGGACGTCCTCTTCGCCTGCTTCGACCTGTACGGGTCGGCGTTCGACCGGGCGCTCTACGTCCGCGGGACGACCCGCGACGAGCTGCTCGAGCGGATCGCCTACGAAGTCGAACGGGTGTAGCTCCGCGGGCATCCTGCCCGCGTTCTGATTGTCAGCCGCCCTCCGGGCGGCGTTAACCGCTCGGCTCCGCCTCGCTTCTCTGATCTGTCCGGCGCTGCCGCGCTTCCTCGATCTTCTTCCGCACGTTCAGGAAGTAGTCCGCCCCGGAGACGACCGTCATCACGACGGCGGCGTAGACCAGTGCCTGCACCCACGCGGTCCCCGTGTCGTCGACGGCGATCAGCGCCATCACCATCGCGACCTGGAGGATGGTCTTCGCCTTGCCGAGCCGACTGGCGGGGATGACGATCCCCTGGGCACCGGTCGCCACGCGCAGCCCGCTGACCGCGAACTCGCGCGCGATGATCACCATCGCGACCCACGCGGCCACCCGGTCGAGCGAGACGAGCGAAATCAGCGCGGCCGCGATCAGCAGCTTGTCCGCGATCGGGTCCATGACCTTGCCGAACGTCGTGACCGACTCGCGCGAGCGCGCGATGTAGCCGTCGAGCCCGTCCGTGAGCGCTGCGATCGCGAACACGATCGCAGCGAGCGTGTCGCCGTTCGGGGTCTCGTCGAGCAGCGCGACGACGAGCACCGGCACGAGCATGATCCGGACGAGCGTCAGGAAGTTGGGGACATTCAGCGGGAACAAGGGCGCGCCTAGGGTACGCGGCGGCGGTCCAGCACGACGAAGCCGATCGACGACCCGAGCGGCCCCGCCGGCGACACCGTCGCGGCGAGCAGCGGCCAGGGGAACACGCCGCGCACGCAGCCGTTCGCGACGAGCAGGCACAGCGCGATCCAGCCGAATCCGTGCGCCCAGCCGAGGATCGTCTTGAGCTCCGGGTCGAGCTCGCCGATCCACACCACGAGCAGCGCCGTGAAGAGCATGAGCTCGAAGTACGAGAAGGCGCGGACGCGGCGGTAGTAGCTCGTCACGCCGCCGGCTCCGATCGCAGCTGGCGACGCGCGAGCAGGAGCCCGGCGAGCCCGACGCCGACGAGCATCGCGATGGCAAGCTTGGCCTCGGGCGAGGACAGGTCGTCGAGGTTCCCCCCGAGCGCGACGTACGCGAAGGTCCGCGGCAGCGCGCCCACCGCCGTCCCGAGCACGAGGTGGCGCAGTTTCAGGCTGGTGAGTCCCGCCCCGTAGTTGACCAGCGTGTACGGGATGCCGGGCATCAGCCGCGCGTACAGCACCGCCAGGAACCCGTTGCGCGCCATCCATTCGTCGAGGCGCCTGACACGCGCCGGCAGTAGCTGTGCCGCCGCTTCGCCGGCGAGGTGGCGCGACGTGGAGTACTGCATGGCCGCCGCGAGCACGGCCGAGGTGAGGGCGATCGGTGTGCCGAGGGCGGTCCCGAACAGGAGCCCGGCCGATCCCGCCAGCACCGGGCCCGGCACGAAGAGACACGAGAGCACGGCCGCCAGCGGGATGAACACCAGCGGCCCGGCGGCGCCGTAGCCGTCAGCCCAGTCCTGGACCTTCTCGGCATCTGGTAGCGACCCGGTCGCACTGGCCGCGACGAAGATCGCGGCGATCAGCAGGGCGAAGCTCGCAAGTCGTGCGCGCGGAGACACGCCCGGAGCGTACGAAGCGGCGCTAGGCGCCAGAGTCGAGCGCGGCCGCCAGCTGGTCGCGCGATCCGATCTCGAGCTTTGCGTAGGTGCGGCTCAGGTGCCCCTCGACGGTGCGGACCGTGATGAAGAGGTCCTGTGCGATCTCGCGGTTGTTGCTGCCCTCCGCCGCCAGCCGCGCCACCCGGAGCTCGCTCGGCGTCAGCGCCTCGCGCCCGGACAACGCGCTCCGGCGTGGGCGGGCGCCACTCGCCGCGAGCTCCTCGTGCGCGCGCTCGGCGAGCGGGACCGCGCCGCATCGGCGCGCGATGTCGAGCGCAGCCCGCAGGGGGTCGCGAGCGAGCCGCCGGCTGCCCGACCGTCTGAGCGCAGCGCCCAGCTCGAGCTGCGCGCGCGCGAACTCGAGCTGCGCCGGGGAGCGCTCCAGAACCGCCACCGCCTCGCGCAGATGGTCGATGTCGCCTTCGACGACTCCGAAGGCCGTGAGGGCGATGCCGAGCGCTCGGGGCGCTCCGAACTCCCGCGCGAGCCGGAGCTCTTCGGCGGCCCGGCGGCTGGCTTCCTCGCGCTCGCCGAGCGCACGGTGGGCCAGGGCCGCCGTCGATCGCCAGGGGAACGCCGCTGGACTGATCTCCTCCCCGCCGGCGCCGAGAAGGTCCGCCAGCCCGTCGCCCAACCGCCCGCGTGCCAGTCGCAGCAGCCCGCGGCTGTACAGCAGGGCGTTGAAGACGAGGATCGTCGGGATCTCGCCATCCGCGAGGTCACCCAGGATGGCTTCCGCGGCTGCGAGCTCTCCGCGTTGCACGAGCGCCTCGACGACAACCGACTGCAGGAGTGGCCCTCCCGCCCCGGCCTCGTCGCTCTCGAGCCCCGGCGCCGAACCGGCCTCGGCCTCGGCTTCGGCAAGCCGGCCGCAGCGCAGGTGGATCCATGCGCGCAGCCACGCGGCATTCGCAAGGGCTGTCGGGGACCCCCGCTCGCGGGCATCCCGCAACGCCTCCGCAAGGGCGGCGTCCGCGATGTCGTAGCGATCCGCGTAGATCAGCGCGAAGATCGCGCCGTAGAAGCAGAGGGACGCCGACCGAAGCGCATGCTCGTCCCAGCCGTCCAGCGCCTGCGCCGCGAGTCGAGCGGTCGCGTCACACGGGACGTTGGCCTGCGCATCCGCGTACGCCGCAACCGCCATCAGCAGGCGCTCTCCGCCGCTGCGCCCCGTCAGCCCCTCGCGATGCGGGGCCAACCGCTCCCGGACCCCGCTCATGCCCTTCAGCGTCAGCTGGATCGAAGCGAGTTCCGCTTCCACCTCGAGCCGGGCATCCCGCCGGTCGTCCCCCGCCGCGCCACTGGCACTGTCGAAGGCGACCGCCGCGTCGTCCAGGCGCCCGAAGACGGCGAGTGCTCGTCCGAGCTCTCGGTACGCCTCGACCGCGTCCGCATCCCCTTCGGCCCGTGTGGCCTCCTCGAGAGTCTCGATGCTCGCGGGGTCCCCGGCATCGATCTGCGCCTGGCCGAGTGCCAGCAGCAGCTCGCCGCGCGAGACATGGGTCGCCCCCTCGGCAAGGGCGCGACCGAGGTACTGCGCCGCCGCGGCCGGCGCGCCGTTCGCGACGGCCCGCCGCGCCGAGTCCCACAGTGCGTCGACCGCCCACGCCGCGCCCTCCGGCTCGGACTGCAAGAGGTGCGCCGCCACGAGCTCGGGCTTTGCCCGCTCCCGCGCGAGCACCTGCGCCGCACTCCGGTGGAGGAGCGCGCGGGCGCCCACGCCGAGGCCCGCCTGCACCGAGGCCCGCAGCAGCGGGTGGGCGAAGCCGGCGGGCAGCTCCGTTCTCAGCAGTCCGGCCGCCGCGAGCGTGTCGGCGGCCCGTGCCGCTTCCGGCACGTCGATCTCGGCCACGGCCGCGGCCTGATGCAGCGGAACCGCGTCGCCCAGCACCGCGATCGCTCGCGCGAGCCTCTGCGATGCCGAGTCGAGGCGTGCAAGCCGCGCGGCGACCGCTTCCGAGACGCTGCTCGGGACCATGTCTGCCACGCGGTCGGCGGCACCCTCGGGCGGCCCCTCCGCAATCCCGGCGAGAAGCTCTCGCAGGAAGAACGGGTTGCCACCCGCGGCGCGGTGGCACGCGCGAGCGAACTCCGAGCTCGTCTCGTCACCGAGCACCGAACGCGCGAGCGCGATCCCGGCCGGCTCGCTCAGCGGCGGCGGCCGGAGGACCCGCGTGAACGCCGCGCTGGCCATTCCGCGCAGCGCCTCCTGCCCCCGATCGGGCTCGCCCGTGCGGGTCGCCACGGCGAGCAGCAACGGCAGCGCCTCGAGCCGGCGGGCCAGATAGCGCAGCCACACGAGCGACGGGGTGTCCGCCCAGTGAGCGTCGTCGACCGCGAGCAGCAACGGGCCGCGTGCGCTGAGATTCGCGCACAGCCAGGTCAAGCCGTGGATCCGCGCGAACGAGGCGTCGCCGGCCGGCTCGGACGCGGTTTCGTCGGAGGGACCGAACAGGCTCGCCGCGAGCGCAGCGGGTCCGTCGAAGACCTCGTCAGGGGCGTCGTCGCGCCGTAGCGCCGGCTCGAGCAGGTGAATGGCGATCCCGAACGGGAATCCAGCCTCGAGCTCGTCCGACTCGGCTGACAGGACCAGGAAGCCCGCGTCGGCCGCGCGGCCCTTCGTGACGTCGAGAAGCGTGCTCTTCCCGATCCCTGGCGGGCCCTCGATCAGCAGCAGGCGTCCGCTCCCCGCCCGTGCGCTCGTCAGGGCGTCCGATAGCGCCTCGAACTCGGCTTCCCGCTCTAGCAGGGGCACGCGGGAGGGTGCGATCTGGGTCATGACGCGGTCCTGCGACGACTGTACGCCAGAAAAGACAGGTAGTCGACCGTGATGACACACGAGCGGCTGCGTGCCAGTGTCGAGCCACTCCCGAACGGCCCCGCCGGGCCGGCTTGCCAACAAGGAGGCTCGCATGAGACGCATCCCCGCCCTGATCGCGCTGATCGCGCTGTTCCTCGTCGCTGCACCCACGGCGTCCGCGGCGGTGAGCGGCACCTTCACGTCCGGCACCAAGCACGTCACGATCGTGATCACCAACACCGGCGCGAGCAGCATCGAGCGGTTGCAGATCAAGCTTCAGGGGGCCGAGCACACGGGCGCGGTCGCCGATCGCCCTGGAGCGGTCGACGGCAGCTACAGCCCCACCGACTTCACCTACGAGCCTTCCACGCCTCTCGGTCCCGGCCTCAAGGTCACGCTGGTCGTGAGCACCACCGGCCCGGTCACGGGTGTCATCGTCCGCGACGACACGCTCACGAGCAACGGCTACGGGCCCGACACGACGCTGAGGAACGGGTACGACCCACCGCCTGACGAAAAGCCGCCCGGAGGGAAACCGCCGAAGGACGATCCGCCCAAGGGCGAGCCGCCGGCGGAGTGTCGGTGCGCGGACTTCACGCTCGCGACCGACAAGATCGGGACGAAGGTCATGGACGACGTTCTCTTCCTCACCTTCGACCTCGACTGGGATCTCGACTGCAACGAGTCGCCCGGCACCGGTTGCGAGGGCACGTTCGACGTCATCGGCCCGCGCCAGTCCAAGGCCACGCGCGGTCTCGACCTCGAGCTGAAGAAGCCGAAGGCGAAGGTCAGGTGCAAGAGCGACGGAAACGGCTGCAAGGACACCACGGGCTCACGCTCGGTCCGGCTGCGGATCGCGAACGCCAAGAAGGAGGAGGAACCGCTTGCGACACTCGTCGACAGACTCGGTAGGAACCCGGCCGACGGGAAGCCGCAGGCGTTCGTGTTCCACGTACAGAGGACGTGTGGCACGACGAAGCTGAAGGCGCTGGTCGTCCGCGTCGTCTTCAACTCCAAGGGGCGCGTCAACCGGAAGAAGAGCGACCTCGACGGGAACGGCAAGCCCGACGGGGCCTGACGCCGCGCGCGTACGCGCTCGGCGCGTCTAGTTGGCCTCGGAGTCGGGCAACTCGGCCTCGCTGCGGAGGCGGTTGCTCATGATGCGCTTGTGCTTGCGAGTCATCAGCGCGAGGTCGGCCGAGGCCAGCAGGTCCGAGGCCTGCATGCCCGGTGCGAGCTCGGCGGTTCCCCAGGCGAGCGTCTGCGGTTCGCCGTCGGGGCGGATGCACGAGGCAACGACGCTCTGCGAGACACGCTCGGCGACCCGCTCGGCCGAGTCCTGGTCGACGCCGGGTAGGAGCACCGCGAACTCGTCGCCCCCCCAGCGGTAGCAGGCGTCGTCGTCGCGCACCGCGGCGCGCATGGCGGCCGCGGCGCTGCGAAGCATCTCGTCGCCGTTCAGATGGCCGTAGGAATCGTTGATCTGCTTGAAGCCGTCGAGGTCGGAGACCATCACGCTGAGCGGCTGCCCGCGCAGGCGCGCCATCTCGATCGCGCGGTCCACGCGCTCGTCGAAGGCGCGCCGGTTCAGGAGGCCGGTCAGCGGGTCGAGACGCGCCTGGCGCTGGGCGTGCTCTTCGTCCTCGATCAGATCCGCGCGCTGGATACGCACGCTCGTCGTCCAGACGCACGCCATCATCGTGAGCGCCGACCAGATCACGAGCCGCAGCACCATGTCGCCTGCGTACACGCCGGACCAGTCGTCGTAGAACAACGGCAGCGTGGCCAGCAGGCCGGTCGCGCCCAGGATGCCGAGCGTCCGTCGCGGCGGGTGGGAGGCGCCGGCGAGCGCCATCCAGATCAGGAACAGCGTCGTGTAGGGAGACTCGCGGCCGTCGGACAGCCAGATGACGAGGGCGATCCCCGCGAGCGCGGCGTAGTGGACGGCGAGCGCTACGTCGGGGCGGAAGACGGTCGTCCGCTCGAGCCGCAGCCCGAGCAGCACGTAGCTGCCGACGAGGACGCAGACGATCGACCAGCCGGCCGCAGCGCCGAGCGGCACGTCGGGGGCGGCTAGCGGCGACAGCACCACGATCACCGCGGCGGTGAGGAGTGCGGCCGCTCCCGTGATCCGACGAACCACGTTCATGTCGGCGCCGCGGTAGCCGCCGCTGACCAGGAAGGAGCCGAGACGACTGAGCCGGTGCGCGCTCATCGGAGCGCCCTCGTGACGCGGGCGGTCAGGGACTCGCCGGAGCGATCCTCCCGCTCGAGCAGGTCGACGAACGTGGCCACGATCGCGGGGTCGAACTGCGTGCCGGCGTGGCGGAGGAGCTCGGCGCGCGCCTCTGCCTCCGGCATGGCGGGGCGATAGACGCGGTCGTTGGTCATCGCCTCGTAGGCGTCGACGACCGACAGGATGCGCGCCTCAAAGGGGATCTGCTCCCCGAACAGGCCCGACGGGTAGCCCTGGCCGTCCGGGCGCTCGTGGTGCGCGAGCACCCAGCCCGCGATGTCGTCGAGGTGCGCGCCCTCGAGGATCCGCGCGCCCAGCTCGGGGTGCTTTCGCATCTCGCTCCACTCGCCGTCGTCGAGCGCGCCGGGCTTCTTCAGGATCGAGTCGGGGATCCCGATCTTGCCGATGTCGTGCAGGACGCCCGCGAGGTGCATCCGCTCGATCCGGTCCTCGTCCATGTCCATCTCGGCGGCGATCGAGCGCGCGTAACGGCCGACGAGCTGAGAATGGCGAGCGGTGCCGGCGTCGCGCATGTCGAGCGTCTCGGCCAGTACGAGGACGGCCGCGAGGTGGCCCTCCTCGAGCACCGCCTGCCGGGTCTGCTCGCCGAGCAGGTTCGCGGCGATCTCACGGTTGTAGATGACGGTCCGGTCCCGGCCGAGCGCCTTCGCCGCGAAGACGGCGCGGTCGGCGCCGGTCAGGAGCTCCTCGGCGGTCGAGCCGTGCTTCGGGTAGCTGGCGATGCCGAGCGAAACGGTCAGCCCCGTCTGGACGAACGCCTCGCGTACCTCGCGCCGCAGCCGGTCCGCCAGCACGTAGGCACCGTGCTCGTCGGTGTCGGGCGCGATCAGAGCGAACTCCTCGCCGCTGATCCGGGCGGCGATGTCGATGCGCCGCTTGCTGTCCTGGATGACCTGTGCGATCGCCTTGAGCGCGCGGTCGGAGGTGGCGTGGCCCTGTGTCTCGTTGAACTCGCCGAAGCGGTCCAGGTCGATGATGACGATGCTCACCGGACGGTCGCCGCGGCGGGCGCGCTCGAGCTCCAGCTCTGAGAGCTCCTTCAGGCCACGCCGGTTGAGCAGGCCTGTGTGCGCGTCGGTGCGGGCGGCGTCGGCGAGCCGGCCGATCAGGGCGCGGACGCGGACGCGCATCGTCCCGACCATCCACGTGGCGAGCGCGACGGTCGCCACGGTCCCGAGCCACGCCTCGAGCGCCCCCTGGTCGCCCCACAACGCGAGTCCGTACGCGGCGGCGACGAGCGCCACCTGGCCGACGGCCCAGAGCCGGTTCAGGAAGTAGCCCGCCTGCAGGCCGACGGCGACGTAGAAGACCGACCAGACCCCCTCGGCGGCGTCGCTGAAGAACTCGACCGCGTAGGTCACGAGGATCGTCGCC
Source organism: Thermoleophilaceae bacterium (assembly GCA_035629775.1). Taxonomy (GTDB): domain Bacteria; phylum Actinomycetota; class Thermoleophilia; order Solirubrobacterales; family Thermoleophilaceae; genus DASPHG01. The sequence continues at coordinate 72,324 of DASPHG010000007.1, forward strand.
AGCGCGAGTGCGGCCGGCGTCGCCCAGGACGGGAGGCGCGCCTCGGCGCGCAGGCAGATCAGGCCGACCGTGTACGCGAGCGCGACGAGCGAGAGGATCCCGGTCTCGTTCGTGGCGGAGTCGTTCGGTACGAGGGTGAGGACCAGGGCGACGGTCGCGCCTGAGACGAAGGCGTACCCCAGCGAGCGCGCTAGCGCCGCCGGACCCGGTAGCGAGTCGTTCGGGGCCTCCGTCTTCTCCGTGCTCCTCAGCTGATGCGCAGTCGAGGACGCCGGGTCTTGCGCCTTCACTTCTGAGCTATCGACGGCCCTCAGAAAGCGCTTTAAGCGCGGAATGGGTTACTGGACGCGCGCGAGACCGCGTAGCAGACGGCGAAAAACGCCCCGGAGCGTTCGCTTGCCGTAGCGGTGCGAGCCGTTCGCCTCGGTCATCACCGCTACGGCGACGCGCATGCCATCCCTGCGCAGGAGCGCGACCTGGTGATCGACCGCCCCGGTTCCCGATCCCCACCCCCCCTTGAAGTGGAGCCGCCAGCCGCTGGGGGCGACCCGCCCGACACCCCAACGCTGCGGCTTCACGACGGACGCGAGCAGGCGAAGCGCGGTGTCGCGGTGGCGCCGCACGACGAGGCGGTCGAGGCGCAGGAAGAAGCGCGCCTGGTCCGCGGCGTTTACACGCGAGCTGCCCCACGGGTGGGCGACCGGGGTGAACCGGCGCATCTTCGCGCGCCTCGCCACGCGCCGCAGGCCGCGGTTCCGAACGAAGTTGCGCACGTGGGAGGCGGTCGTGTTGTCGGAGCGGCGGATCATCGGCCGCAGAAGCCGCCGATCGCGCCGGCGAAGCGGCCGGTCGCGCACGCTTCGGTGGTTCAGGTACGCGACCATGAGCATCGGCTTGAGCACGCTCGCCGCGGGCACGGTGCGCCGCCGCCGGTGGCCCCACGCGCGCCGCTCGGTGCGGACCGCGAAGCTGACCACCCCACGCCGGTCAGCGGCGTACTTCCGCGCGGCGTCGACGTCGGGCGACCAGCGCGGCGGCGCCACCGCGGCTGCCGGTGCGCACGCGTACAGCGCGAGAAAGATCCCCGTTGCGGTTAAGGCGCGCATGTACTAGCTTGGAGCCCAGGACCTGGTTGGGAGGGGCACGGATGTTGGAAGAAGGGGATCACATCGCCACCCGCGGCACAGACGCCACACGGCTAGGACGCGATTCCGCGCTCGAGGCGCTTGGTCCACGTAGGCGAAGCACCGATCTGCGCGCGGCGGGCGGTCTCGCGCAGCCGGAGGCCGTGCGCACCAACGCGGCCCGGCGCGACCAGGTCTTCCGCCGCCTGCTCGCCCTCGCCGACATCCTCGCCGCGTCGATCTCGATCGTGATCGCGGGCGCGCTGCTGGCGGCCGACCTCGTCAACCTCGCCTCGCTCATCGGGCTGCCGCTGATCGTCTTCGCAGCGAAGACGGTCGGCCTGTACGACCGCGACGAGCTCGTCATCCACAAGACGACGCTGAACGACGCGCCGAAGCTCTTCTACGTCACCACCCTCTTCACGCTCGTCTATACGGTCGTGCAGGCCGACCTGCAGGAAACGATGATCGCCACGCAGACGATCGTCGTGCTGTGGGCACTCATGATGAGCACCATGATGGTCGGGCGCTGGGGCGCGCGCTGGGTCGCCCGCACGGTCACGCCGCCCGAGCGCTGTGTCCTGGTCGGCGACACGACGCACGCGCGCCGCGTGAAGCGCCTCCTCGAGTCGCACCCGACCCTGAGCGCCGAGCTGGTCGCCGTCATCCCCTTCCAGCGGGTGACCGCGCGCGGCGAGGACGCGCACGAGTTCGGCGAGTACCTGAAGCGGAGCGACTTCCACAGGGTCATCGTGACCCACACCGACGAGGCGCACGACATGATCGACACGATCCGGATCTTCAAGTCGCGCGGCGTCAAGGTGAGCGTGCTGCCGAGCCTGTTCGACGTGCTCGGGTCGGCGGTCGAGTTCGACGACCTGGGCGGCGCCACGCTTCTCGGGGTCCGCCGGTACGGGCTCACGCGCTCTTCGGAGTACATGAAGCGCGGGCTCGACATCCTGGTCGCCGCGGCCGCGCTGGTCGCGCTCGCCCCGCTCTTCGCCGCCATCGCCGTGCTGATCAAGCGCAGCTCTCCCGGCCCGGTCTTCTTCCGCCAGACGCGGGTCGGCATGGGAGACACGCGGTTCCAGATCGTGAAGTTCCGAACCATGCGCGACGACGCGGAGGAGCGCAAGGTCGAGCTGCTCGACCGCAACGAGACACGCGGCCTGTTCAAGATCGCCGACGACCCGCGCGTCACCGGGATCGGCGGCGTGCTGCGCCGCGCGTCGCTCGACGAGCTGCCGCAGCTCCTGAACGTGCTGCGCGGCGAGATGAGCCTGGTCGGGCCGCGACCGCTCGTCGTCGACGAGGACGAGCAGGTCGCGGGCTGGCACCGCGGCCGCCTCGACCTGACGCCCGGCATGACGGGCGCCTGGCAGATCCTCGGCAACCGCGTGCCGCTCGAGGACATGGTCTCGCTCGACTACCTCTACATCGTCAACTGGTCGCTCTGGTCGGACATCCAGATCCTGCTGCGCACGGTGCCCCACGTGCTCGGCCGTCGTAACCGCTAGGCAGCCCGGGCTCCCGCGCCGGTAGCGTTCGGGCGCGTGAAGGTCGTCGTCACCGGCGCGGCCGGGTTCATCGGTTCCCACCTCGTCGAGGAGTCCCTGCGACGGGGCTGGGAGGTGGTCGCGATCGACTCGCTCACCACCTACTACTCGCCCGCGGCGAAAATCCGCAATACGGACGGCTTCCGGCGTCACCCCCGCTGCACCTACCTCGAGCGCGACATCCTCGACGTGGACCTGCCGACGGTGCTGGAGGGCTCGGCGGTCGTGTTCCACCTGGCCGCGCAGGCCGGCGTGCGCGCCAGCTGGGGGCAGAGCTTCGACGTATACACGCACCTGAACATCACCGTGCTCCAGCGGCTCCTCGAGGCGGCGCGCCACTCGGACGCGCTCGAGCGTTTCATCTTTGCCTCGTCGTCGTCGGTGTACGGCGATGCCGAGTCGCTTCCGACGACCGAGGACCAGGTGCTGCGCCCCGTCTCGCCCTACGGAGCGACCAAGGCGCTCGGCGAGCACCTCACCTACCTGTACTTCCGCAACTACGCCGTCCCGACCGTCAACCTGCGCTACTTCAGCGTGTACGGACCGCGCCAGCGCCCCGACATGGCGTTTCACCGCGCCATCGAGGCGGCGCTCCGCGGCGAGGAGTTCGAGCTGTTCGGCGACGGTGCCCAGACGCGCGACTTCACCTATGTCGCAGACATCGTCACCGGCACGATCGCCGCCGCGGCGAGCGCCCGGCCCGGCAGCACGTACAACCTGGGGGGCGGCGGGCGGGCGGCGATGCACGAGGCGCTCGACATGATCGGCGCCGAGGTCGGCAGCGCGCTGTCGGTCGCGCGCGCGCCGGGGCAGCGCGGGGACACCCGCGCCACCGCCGCCGACATCACGGCCGCCGAGCACGACCTGGATTACGCGCCCGGCTGGACGCTCGTGCGCGGTCTCCGGGAGCAGGTGGCCTGGCACCGCGCCCGCGCGACCGAGGGCGGTGGGAAATTCTCGCAAGATGCGGGAATCCCTGGCGCGGAGCTGCCGGCCGCAGCGGCCCTCTAAAGGTTCGTCCGTAGGATCCGCGAAGGTTTCCGCTGGTGGTGCTCCTCCTCACCATCTCCGCCGTGACGCTATGGCTGTTCGTGGCCGTCCTCGTCATGGCGCTCTGCCGCATGGCATCCGACGAGGGCGTCCCGCGGCCCCTCGGCATTGATCCGCCCGCGCCGCTCCCGCCACTGCGCGCGGTGCTGGGACAGATCACGCGCTCCGAGCCCGGCGAGCGCTAGCCGATCGCCTCTGCCGATCCCGCTCCGACGGTCGCCGACAACCCGGGCGAGAGCCGCTTCGAGCTTCGGCTGGACGGGGAGATCGTCGGCTTCGCCGAGTACCGGCCGGCCGGAGACAGCGTGATCATCGCCCACACCGAGATCGCCGAGGGGCACGAGGGCGAGGGCCTTGGCGGGGTGCTCGTGCGCGAGGCGCTCGAGAGAATCCGCGCCAGTGGCAAGACGGTGATCCCGACGTGCCCCTTCACCGCCGCCTACATCGGCCGGCACCCGGAGTTCGTCGAACTGGTCGCCCCGGCGCTGCGTGACCAGTTCGGCCGGCCGGCCGGCGACTACTAGGCGCCCGCCTCGAGCTCGGTGAGCCGCCGATAGGCGAGCGCGGCCGCCATCGCGCCCTCGCCGACGGCACCGGCGACGCGTTTGGTCGAGCCGTGGCGAATGTCCCCCGCCGCGAACAGACCGGGCACGCTCGTCTCGAGCGCGAGCGGGTCACGCTCGAGCGGCCAGCCCACGGGCCGCTGACCGTCGCTCAGGAGGTCCGGGCCCGTGAGGACGTAGCCGGCGGCGTCGAGTCGAACCCCGACGTCCGCGGCCCAGCCGGTGCGCGGAGTGCCACCGATGCAGACGAAGAGCGCCTCCGCCGGACACAGCTCGCCCGCGCCGTCAGCCTCCTCGATCGCGACCGCGGCGAGCCGGCCATCGGACGCCTCGACGGCGGTCGCCTGGGTGCGTAGGCGCACGTCGACGAGCGGGTGATCGCGGATGCGGTCGACGAGGTAGGCCGACATCGTCTTCCCGAGCGCTTCCCCACGCACGAGCATCCTCACGCGCGCGTTCGCGTTCGCCAGGTTGAGCACGGCCTGCCCGGCCGAGTTGCCCGCGCCGACGACGATCACGTCGTCGCCCGCGCACTGGGCGGCTTCGCTGCGCCCGGCGCCGTAGTACACGCCGCGACCGACGAGGTCGTCCAATCCCTCGATTTCGAGCCGACGCCACACCATGCCCGCGGCGGCGAGCACGACCGCCGCCGTCACCTCGATCCCGCCCTGCAAGCGCAGACGGTGCTCGCGCGCGCCGTGCGCGGCGCCCTCGACGCCGCGCATCACCATGACCTCGGCGCCGAAGCGCTCGGCCTGGCGCCCGGCGAGGCGCGCGAGCTCGGCGCCGCCTATCCCCTCCGGGAATCCGAAGAAGTTCTCGATCATCGACGTGTGTGAGGCCTGCCCGCCCGGCACGTCGTGCTCGAGCACGAGCGTCGCGAGCCCGTCCGAGGCGGCGTACACAGCGGCGGCGAGCCCGGCGGGACCCGCCCCGACGATCGCGACGTCGTAGTGCGACCGCGCGGGCGGGTCGGCGTGGCCCCAGGCCTCGACGAGCCCCGCGACGGTCGCTCCCTGGAAGGCGTCTTCCCCGTCGATCACGACCGGGAGCGCCGCGTCTTCGAGCGCGTGCGCTGCGAGCAGGTCGTCTGCCTCGGATGATCCGGCCTCGACCCACTCGTGCGGCTGCGCGACGCGGGTGAGGAAGTCGCGCACGCGGTGCGCGGCCGGGTCGAGCCGCTCCCCGACCACCTGCACGGTCGGGCGGACCGGGCTCACGGGCCGCCGGCGTCGATCACGCGTCGGCCAGGCGGAACATCAGCTCGTCCTCGTAGCACCACGACCAGTGCTCGCCGGGCTCGACCGATCGGATGATCGGGTGCCCCGAGTCCTCGTGATGGGCGGTGGCGTGCCGGTTCGGGCTGTTGTCACAGCAGCCGACCTGGCCGCACGTCTGGCACATCCGCAGGTGGACCCAGCTGTCCCCCGCCGCCATGCACTGCGGGCAGCCCGTCACGTCGTCCTCGGGCGCGACGACCTTGACCTGGTCGAGGTGGCTACAAGCGGCCGACATATGCCTATTGGACCACAAGACCCAGAGCGCGTGGCCGTCCGCCCTCGCCGAATCCTCTAGGGGGCGGTGACTGCCCAGCCGCCCCTCCCGTAGAGGTCATTGACGGTCGAGATGTACAGGATGTTCGCCCCGAAACGGCTGGCGCCATTGGAGTCGTCTGCCTTGTAGACGCTCTTGCTCGTGGCTCCGCCCGCGGTGCCGATGGCTTCGTAGATGCAGAAATGCCCAGGCGCCGCTGTCGGCGCTGCTGCGCTTCCCGGGCAGTTGGGGTCAGCCTCGCCGGTGGAGATCAGGTGGGCCACAGGCTCGGAAGCGAGGGGAAACTGGAACGTGACTTCCGTCACAGCGGCGTGCGTGAAGGCGGCACCGCTGACGTCGCCAAGGGCCCACGTGCCAAGGAGCGTCTTGCCACTAGGCAGAGTTTCGAGCAGCGGGCCGGCCGGCCCGGTCGCGCCTATCGGCCCGGTAGCGCCCTGCGGTCCGGTGAATCCCTCGGGGAGAACGGCGGCCGGGAACTTCGCGGTGTTGTTGAGCGCGAGCAGCTTGTTCTTCTTCGGGGTCTTGGACGCGCTCAGCCCGTCGACCTTGCCGGCTGCCTTGGCCTTCTTCGCCTTTCCGGCCTTCTTCGCGAACCCGGCCTCCTTGGCGAACGGCACCACGTCGAGCGCGACCGCCGACCCGCCCAGCGCCACGAACAGCGCCAGACACGAAACGGCATTCGCGAAGGTCAGACGAGAACGGGCGCGAGCGAGCATGAAGCCTCCGAAGTAAAGGCGCGCACTAGCGCCGGGTGCCAGTCCTCCCACCGTACGGCCGAACCGACAGCCGCGCAAGGCGCGAGGTCAGTGAAGCCGACGGGGGGACTCGAACCCCCGACCCCTTCATTACGAGTGAAGTGCTCTACCAGCTGAGCTACGTCGGCGCGCGCGCCCGAGTGTAGATAGATTCGAGGCGTGGGAGAGGTCCTCACCATGCCCGACGGGACCGCGTTCGAGATCGTGCGCTCGGCGGCCGATCCGGAGCGCGACCCCTCCGAGATCGTCTTCACCGCACAGCCCGGTGGGCCGGCCCCGCCGCCGCACGTTCACCCGCGGCAGCGCGAGGTTTTCACGCTCGAGGAGGGCGACTTCGAGCTGCTGATCGACGGCGAGTGGCGCAGGCTCGCGCCGGGCGAGTCGGTGGTGGTCGAGGCGGGCGCGGTCCACACCTACCGCAACGAGGGCGCGCGGACCGCCCGTGTGCGCACGGTGCACGAGCCGGGCCTCTCGTTCGAGCGCTACATCCGCACGCTCCACGCGACCGTGGTCGAGCACGACACCGTCAAGATCGGCCCCGCCATGGCGGCGCGCATGGCTGTGATCTGGCGCGAGCACTCGGACACGATCCAGCCGGGCCCGCTGCCGATCAGGCTCGCCTTCGGATTCCTGGGCCGTGTCGGGCCGCTGGTCGGGCTGAAGCCGACCCGTCCATAAGGGGACGGAGCCCTTTTCGTTCAGCCGCCCGAGCCGACCAGGCGCCGCAGCCGGAAGGTCAGCGCCTGGAGCGCCAGGTCCTCGCTGACGTTCAGCTCGAGCGACTCGCGCGCCTCCTCGCACCGCTCGGCGGCCGTGCGCAGGCGACGTGGGTCGCGCGAGCGCGCCTCGGCGGCGAGCCCGGGGATCCGGTCGCGCGCCAGCACGGCGTCGTCCGCCCCCTCGGCGACGCAGACCAAATCGCGAAACGAGAGCCCGGCCAGGTCGAGCGCCAGGTCGAGGACCTCCGTCCGCGCCCGGCGGCCCTCGCGCTTCGCGGCCTCCTCCATCTCCTTCTCGAGCGAGCGCCGCTCGCGCCCCTTCGGCTCGAGCTCGAGCCGCTCGCCGCGCGCCTGGGCGGAGCGCTCCTCGGCGGCCGTGCGCCGGGCCTCCGCGCGCGCGAGGAGCGCCCGCCACGGCTCCGCTGCCGCGTCCTCCTCGCCCGCGAGGGCGTGCCGGACGAGCGCCTCGACCTCGCCGCGCAGGGCATCCCCCTCGTCCGACGCAAGGAAGCGCGCGCGCTCCCCGTTCCCGAGCGCGAGCCGCGCGCAGGCCTCGGCGCGCGCGGCCTCCAGGCCGTCGGCCACGAGCGCCTCGGCGAGCCGGGTCGCCGGCAGCGGGTTGAAGCGCACGAGCTGGCACCGCGAGACGACCGTCTCGAGCACGCGGCCCGGCGCGCTCGTGAGCAGGATCAGGTGCACGAAGTGCGCCGGCTCCTCGAGCGTCTTCAGCATCCGGTTGGCGACCTCGTCGTTCATCAGCTCGACCCGCTCGAGGACGAACACGCGCTTGCGCGCCTCGAAGGGCGTGCGGTTCGCGGCGGCCACGACCGGCTGCTCGACGTCGTCCACCCGCATCACGTGGGCGCCCGTGGGCACGACCCACGTGAGGTCGGGGTGCGCACCGTGCTCCACCCGCAGGCGGACGTTGTCCGGGTCGGCCGCGCCCTCGGCCAAGAGCTCCGCCGCCAGGGCCCGGGCCGCGGAGCGCTTGCCGGTCCCCGGGGGACCGTGGAAGAGGTAGGCGTGCGACGGCGTGCCCGCGCGGAGCGCCGACCCGAGGACCATCCGCGCGTGCGGGTGGTGCTCCGTGCCCGCGAGCGCCGCCGTCATCGCCGGACTCGCTCGACCGCCGCCACCACGTCCGCGTGCACATCCTCCGGCGCGCGCGCGGCGTCGATCCGCACCCAGCGCTCGGGCTCGCGCTCGACAAGCTCCTCGTACGCGGCGCGCACGCTGCGCTGAAGCGCCTCGCCCTCGTCCTCGAACCGGTCGATCTCGACGCCGGCGCGCTCGGCGGCCGCTGCCGGGGGGAGATCGAGCAGGATCGTCACGTCCGGCGCGAGATCGCCGGTCGCGAACTCGTTCACGCGGCGCACCGCGTCCGTGCCGAGGCCGCGCGCGGCGCCCTGGTAGGCGAGCGAGGAGTCGAGGAAGCGGTCCGAGATCACGACCTTGCCATCGTCGAGGGCGGGTCGGATGACCTCGGCGACCAGCTCCGCCCGTGCGGCCGCGAACAGGAGCGCCTCGGCCGCCGCCCCGATCATGATCTCCCTGTCCTTGAGCAGCTCGCGCACGCGCTCGCCGACGGCCGTGCCGCCGGGCTCGCGGACGGGGAGGGCGTCAGCGCCGAGCGCCTCCGCCAGCATCCGCGCCTGGGTGGATTTCCCCGAGCGGTCGATCCCCTCGAAGGTGACGAAGATCCCGGACACGGGAGGCAAGGTAGCCTCCGCCGCCCATGAAGGCCCTCGTCACCGGCGGCGCCGGCTTCATCGGATCGAATCTGGTCGACGCGCTGGTCGAGCGCGGCGACGACGTGGCGGTCGTGGACGACCTCTCGACCGGCAAGCGCGAGAACCTGGCCGGGCCCGGCGGAGCAGCCGAGCTGGTCGAGGCGGACATCCGCGACGCCGGTGCGATGCGCGACCTGCTCGAGCGAGTGAAGCCGCAGGTCGTCTTCCACCTCGCCGCCCAGATCGACGTGCGCAAGTCCACCGCGGACCCGGCCTGGGACGCGGGCATCAACGTGATCGGCACGATCAACCTGCTCGGGGCCGCGCTCGCGGCCGGCGTGGACCGCTTCATCAACACCTCGACCGGCGGCGCGATCTACGGCGAGGGACGCATCCTGCCCGCCCCCGAGGACCATCCGCAGTCGCCGGAAGCCCCGTACGGCCAGTCGAAGTTCTGCGCCGAGGGGTACTGCGACCTCTTCTCCCGCATGCACGGCCTCTCCACCGTGTCGCTCCGCTACGGAAACGTCTACGGCCCGCGGCAGGACCCCCTCGGCGAGGCCGGCGTGATCGCGATCTTCTGCGGCAAGCTGCTCGAGGGCGGCACCCCCACGATCTACGGCAACGGCGAGCAGACGCGCGACTACGTCTACGTGGGCGACGTGGTCCGGGCGAACCTCGCGGCGGCCGACTCGCACGCGAACGGCGCGTTCAACGTCGGGCTCGGCGTTCAGAGCTCCGTGCTCCAGCTCGTGGAGGCGCTCCGCGAGATCTCGGGCAAGGAGGACTTCGAGCCCGAGTTCGCGGCGCCGCGGCTGGGCGAGGTGCAGCACATCGCGATCGATCCGACGCGCGCGCGTGCGGAGCTCGGTTGGGAGCCCCAGATCACCCTCAGGGACGGTCTGGAGCGGACTCTCGACTCTCTTCGCTGACGTCGGGCGGTTCTACGGTGGTTCCCCCCGCCGACGCCGGCTGCGGCGGCCCGATCAGCGGCGTGGCGTTAGGCGCCGGCGGCCCGATCGCGGGCGGCGGTGGCGGCAGGACGGCCACCACGAGCGGGGTGCCCGTCGCGCTCGCCGAGCGCGACGCCACGTCGCCCAGGGTCGCGCCGGCCGTCACGCGCGTCTCGTACGGGTCGAGCGCGAGGACCCGGCGCGCGCTCTCGATCCGGGCCGGGGCGTCGTCCACGAAGCTCTGCACCGAGAAGGCGCGCAACCAGGCGTCCGGGTTCTCGGGCTGCCGCTCCACCGCCTCCTCGGCCAGGTCGGCGACCTCCCCCAGACGCCCGCGGCGCTGTGCGATCGCGATCGCGGACACGACGGGCTCCACTGACAGCGGGTTGAGCTGCATCGCCTCCTCGGCCCGCTTCGCGGCCTCGCGCAGCGCGCGCTCGTCTCCGACCGAGCTGAGCAGGGCCGCCTCGGCGGCCTTGTCCTCCGCCAGCCAGGGCAGGTATGCCGACGCCGCCAGGCCGGCGAGGACCAGCGCCCCGGCGAGGAGCCCGGCCGCGCGCGGCCCCGCCGAGGCGCGCGCGTCGTCCGCCGGCGGGACGGCCTCGACCGCGTCGCTGGCCCCGGGCGGGCGGGCGGCGAGGACCCCCAGGAAGACGAGCATGGGCAGCGTGACCCCCGGGATGTCCGAGTCCCAGTCGAACCACATGTGGACGCCCCAGCCGATCGAGGCGCCGGCGAGCGCCGCGACGTAGAGGCGCTCGCGACCGTCCGCGCGGCGCACCCGGCCGGCGGCCGCCCACCCAAGCAGCCCGAGGCCGCCCAGCGCGAGCAGCGCGCCCACGAGGCCCGTCTCCGCGAGGAGCTGGAGCGGGACACTGTGGGCCTGGCGCACCGAGAGCTGGTCCGAGCGATAGCGCCGGTGGACGAGCGGGAACGAACCCGCCCCCCAGCCGCGCACCGGCTCGTCCGAGAAGGCGCCCACGGCCTCGCGCCACCAGACCCAGCGGTTCCCCGAGTTCGAGCGCAGCACGCGGGACGGATCGGTCTGCTCGTCCTGCTTGGTCGCCGTGAAGTCGTCCCAGCTCCGCTCGATCGTGCCCGTGACCCCGCGCTCCGAGACGGCGAGGGCGCCCACCGCCAGCGCGAGCCCGACCGCGGCGGCGGCGATCGCCGTTCGCGCGTTCGCCCAGCGCCGCGGCAGCCGCGCTTCGCCGAGACGGGCGTCGGCGGCGGCCAGCCGCCGCGCCGCGGCGGCCGCCAGGCCGCAGCCCAGGAGCAGAGCGCCCAGCAGGATCAGGCCGTCGTCCGACCGCTCGCCGAGCGACATGCCGTCGGCGGTCAGGTCGTCGCGCACGACGGCGACGAGGTACGCGGGCACGGCGGCGGCGATCCCGAGCGCGGCGTGAGCGGTCAGGCGGAGGCGGTCGGGGCCCATCGCGACCAGCGCGCCCAGGGCGACGAGCGTCGCGAGGATCCCCCCGCGCGAGTAGGTGAGGCCCAGCGTGACGAGCACGAGCACGAGCGCCACCGTCGAGAGGCTCCGCGCGCGCGGACGGGAGTCCGGGTCCGCCGCGATCCGGACCGCGAGCGGCGCCGCGAGCACGCATACGAGGCCGAGCGCGTTCCAGTAGCCCAGTGGCGCGCGCACGCGCGAGAAGTCGCTCGTGTGGTCGAGGTCGAGCAGGCCCGGGATCTCGACCCACGGGAGCACCTTGCCGCCGAGGGCGTAGAGCGCGACAGCGGTCGCGACGACGAGATAGGCGCCGGCCGTCCGCCGCGGCGCCTCGCGGAGGCTCGATCCCAGCACGAGGGCGAGCGCGACGACGAGCGCGTAGGTGGCCCACCGGTTGAGCTGGACCCAGCTCAGGTCGGGCGCGATCGACCAGCCGATGCTCCAGCCGGACCACGCCGCGAACACCACGAGCAGGGCGAGCCCGGCGAGCGCCTGGACCGGTGCGCGGAGGCCGATCCGCGGCGAGAACAGGAGCCCGGCGAGGGCCACGAGGGCGAGCGCGCAGACCGCGATCTGGAGCCCGGCCTCGTTCTGGAGCGAGGTCGCACCCTCCGAGAAGAGCGCCCACGCGCACAGCGCCGCCAGCGCGACGCCGAGCATGGCGGCGCCCGCGGGGCGCCGGGGCGCCGCCGGCTCGAGGGGGTCGGACACGCGCGCATTGTGCCGCCTCGACCCTCATCGGCGGTCGCTACCCTCGATGAGGTGAGGGTTGTCCGCCTGATACCCGCGCTGAGCGTGCTCGTCGCGCTCGCGCTCCCCGGGGCCGCAGCGGCTCAGGAGGACTTCCAGCAGATCTTCAACGACTACAAGGGCGACGGCACGATCGACGGCTGCTACCGGCCCGATCAGCTGCACAACGCCGGGCAGGGGATCCCCCCGGACATCCAGCAGTACGCGCCGGGGTTCGGGGACGCGCTCACGACCGCCGGCGCCCAGTGCGGGTCGGACACGCCCGCGCCGACCGGCCCGGTGGGGACCGACGAGGAGGAGGTGCCGCCGACCGTCGTCTCCGCCGGCACGCCGGGCCCCGGCGCACCCCAGATCGAGAAGACGAAGGCCGTGCCGGAGCCGCCCGCGCCGAAGGTGGCGGCGGAGGCCGTCCCGACCGAGCTCGCGGCGCCCAACCTGGCGACCGCCGCCGTCGCGAGCGAGACGCCCGGCGCGCTCGTCGCGCTGCTGGTGGCGGCAGGCATCGCGGTGCTGCTCTCGCTCGCCTGGACCGTGGCGTGGTTCATGGGCTGGAGCCCCGAGCGCCTCACGAAGCCGCTATTCGCGACGTTTGAGTCGGTGTGGGACCGTCTCTCGCCCGGTCGCTAGCTCTACAATTACCTCAGCCGCCGCCGTTTCCGAAGATCCTCGTTTTGCAGGGATTTCCTCGGTTACGTCCGGGAGCCGTCGTAGCGTTATCTCCCCCCTTTGATCAGGGGTTTGTACGCCCGCAAGACGCTTAGGAGAGACTCATGCCGCACACCGCCACCACCACCTCCGACCAGGCACAGACCCATGGTGGTGTCGGGCTGAAGCGCGTCTTCACGCAGCCGGGTGTCCATCCGTTCGACGCGATCGAGTGGGAGATCCGCGACGCGATCATCGGCAACCCGGAGAAGCCCGCCTTCGAGCAGCGCGGCGTCGAGTTCCCGAAGAGCTGGTCGCAGAACGCCACGAACATCGTCGCCCAGAAGTACTTCCGCGGGCAGCTCGGCTCGGAGCAGCGCGAGCGGTCGGTCAAGCAGATGATCGGCCGCGTCGCCGGCACGATCGCGGCCTGGGGCCGCGACGGCGGCTACTTCGCGACGGCCGACGACGCCGAGACCTTCGAGCACGAGCTCACCCACATCCTGCTCCACCAGATGGCGGCGTTCAACTCGCCCGTCTGGTTCAACGTCGGCTTCGAAGAGCACCCGCAGTGCTCGGCCTGCTTCATCCTGTCGGTGGACGACACGATGGAGTCGATCCTCTCCTGGAACACGAAGGAGGGGATGATCTTCCGGGGCGGGTCGGGGTCCGGCATCAACCTCTCGAACATCCGCGCGTCCAAGGAGCAGCTGTCGAAGGGCGGCACGGCGTCCGGGCCGGTCTCGTTCATGCGCGGCGCCGACTCGTGGGCTGGCACGATCAAGTCGGGCGGCAAGACCCGCCGCGCGGCCAAGATGGTCGTGCTGGACGTGGACCACCCCGACATCCACGACTTCATCTGGTGCAAGGCCAAGGAGGAGGAGAAGGCGGCCGCGCTGCGCGACGCCGGCTTCGACATGTCGATCGACGGTGACGGCTTCACCTCGATCCAGTACCAGAACGCGAACAACTCAGTGCGCGTCTCGGACGAGTTCATGCAGCGCGCCGAGCGCGGCGAGGAATGGGAACTGACCGCCCGCAACGGCGGGCACGTCGTCGACCGGGTCGACGCGCGCTGGCTGCTGAAGGAGATCGCCGAGGCCGCGTGGCGCTGCGCCGATCCGGGCGTCCAGTACGACACGATCATCAACGACTGGCACACCTGCCCGGTGTCCGGCCGCATCAACGCGTCGAACCCGTGCTCGGAGTACATGCACGTGGACGACTCGGCGTGCAACCTGGCGTCGCTCAACCTCATGAAGTTCCGCCGCCCGGACGGCACGTTCGACGTCGAGTCGTACGAGCACGCGGTGGACGTCGTCTTCCTCGCGCAGGAGATCGTCGTCGGGCCGTCCTCGTACCCGACCGAGGGGATCGGGGCGAACGCGCGCGCGTTCCGCCAGATCGGCCTGGGCTACGCGAACCTCGGCGCGCTCCTGATGGCGAACGGCCTGCCGTACGACTCGGACGCCGGCCGCGCGCTGGCGGCGGCGATCACGGCGCTCATGACCGGGCGCGCGTACCGCATGTCGGCCGAGATCGCCCGCGACGCGACCGGCCCGTACGAGCGCTACCCGGAGAACCGCGACGCGCACAACCACGTGATGCGCAAGCACCGCGACGCCTCGTACGAGATCCCGGAGGGGCTCATCGATGACGGCGCGCTCCTCGGCGCGGCGCACCGCGCGTGGAACGAGGCGGTCGAGCTGGGCGAGGCCCACGGGTACCGGAACGCGCAGGCGACGGTGCTGGCCCCCACCGGCACGATCTCCTTCCTGATGGACTGCGACACGACCGGCGTCGAGCCGGACTTCTCGCTCGTCAAGTTCAAGGAGCTCGTGGGCGGCGGCCAGATGACGATCGTCAACATGACCGTGCCGCTGGCGCTCGAGACGCTCGGGTACTCAGCCGCGGAGATCGGTCAGATCGACGCCTGGATCGCGGAGCACGGCACGATCGTCGGCGCCCCGGTCCTCAAGGAGGAGCACCTGCCGGTGTTCGACGTGGCCGTCGGCCAGCGGGCCATCTCGCACATGGGCCACATCAAGATGATGGGCGCGGTCCAGCCGTTCATCTCGGGCGCGATCTCGAAGACGGTGAACATGCCCGAGACCACGACCGTCGAGGACATCGCGGACGCGTACCTCCAGGCGTGGAAGCTCGGTGTGAAGGCGCTCGCGATCTACCGCGACGGGTCGAAGACGGCGCAGGCGCTGCGCACGGACGCGGGCGACAAGAAGAAGGACGCCGCGCCCGCGGAGGAGCCGGAGCGCAAGCCGCTGCGGCGGCGGATGCCGAAGGAGCGCCAGTCGATCACGCACAAGTTCTCGATTGGCGGCCACGAGGGCTACATCACCGCCGGCATGTACGAGGACGGCACGGTCGGCGAGATCTTCCTCACCGACATCGGCAAGGAGGGCTCGACGCTGCGCGGCATGATGAACGCGTTCGCGACGTCGATCTCGATCGCGCTCCAGTACGGCGTGCCGCTCGAGACGCTCGTGCGCAAGTTCAGCTACATGCGCTTCGACCCGGAGGGGGCGACCGGCAACCCGGAGATCCCGTTCGCGAAGTCGATGCCCGACTACATCATG
>DASPHG010000008.1:0-49141 GCA_035629775.1 Thermoleophilaceae bacterium
GCTGCGCTCCGAGATCGGGCGCGCCGCGGACGCGGGCGCCAGGGCGCTGGTGCTCGAGATCGAGGTGCAGGGCGCGCGCCAGGTGCGCGACGCGATGCCCGGCGCCGTGCAGGTCTTCATCGCGCCGCCTTCGGAGGAAGCACTTCGTACACGACTGGTCGGGCGCGGCTCCGACGAGCCCGAGCAGATCGAGCGCCGGCTGGCGGTCGCGGCCGAGGAGCTGGCGGCGCGCGACGAGTTCGAGCACGTGATCGTCAACGACCGCCTGGACGACGCCGTGCAGGAGCTTGTTCGCCTCGTCGCTACGATGTGTCCCGAATGATCAAACCACGGCTGGACACACTGCTCGAACAGGTTGACTCGCATTACGCGATCGTCCTCGTCGCCGCCAAGCGCGCGCGTCAGATCAACGCCTACTACCACAACCTCGGCGAGGGGACGTTCGACGAGTACCCGCCGCCGATGGTGGAGACCGGCTCGAAGAACTACCTCAAGATCGCGCTCGAGGAAGTCGCAGCCGAGAAGATCAACTACCGGTACCGCGTCTAAGCCCGGAGCGAGCTGATGGCGCGCATCCTGCTCGGCGTATCCGGTGGGATCGCCGCATACAAGGCCGTCGAGCTCGTGCGGCTCGCGATGCGCGCGGGCCATGCGGTCCGCGTCGTCCAGACGCCCACCGCGCAGCGATTCGTCGGCGCGGCCACCTTCGAGGGGATCGCCGGGGCGCCCGTCCTGACGGGCGAGTTCGAGCGCGATCCCGCCCGCGGCGCGTACCCGGGTGAGCCGGCGCCCGACCACGACCCGATCTCCCACCTCGAGATCGTCCGCCGCTGCGATGCCTACGTGATCGCGCCCGCGTCGGCGAACACGATCGCCAAGCTCGCGACTGGCACGGCCGACAACCTCCTGACGAGCGCAGCCCTCGCCTGCACAGCGCCGCTCGTGATCGCGCCGGCCATGAACAACGCCATGTACGAGCACCCGGCGACCCAGGCGAACCTGGAGACGCTCCGGGCGCGCGGCGTCCTGATCGCCGACCCGGGCACGGGTGCGCTCGCGTCGAAGGGCGAATGGGGCGTCGGCCGCCTGGCCGAGCCGGTCGACATCCTCGCGGCCGTCGAGGCGGCGCTCGCCCCGCGAGACGGCTACGCGCCGCGGTCGCTGGACGGGCTGCGCGTGCTCGTCACGGCCGGCGGCACGCGCGAGCCGATCGACAGCGTGCGCTACGTGGGCAACCGTTCATCGGGCCGCATGGGCTTCGCGGTCGCCGAGGAGGCGGCCGCGCGTGGCGCGGAGGTGACCGTGATCGCGGCGAACGTCGCCCTGGCGCGCCGCCCCGGCGTGACATACGAGGACGTCGAGACGGCGGCCGACCTCGAGGCCGCCGCCCGCCGGCGCTTCCCCGACTGCGACGTCCTGGTCATGGCCGCGGCGGTGGCGGACTTCCGGCCGCCCGCCGCGGCGGGCGAGAAGCTCTCGAAGAGCGGGCGTGACGCGCTCGAGCTGCGCCTCGTCCCCACGACCGACGTGCTGGCCGCACTGTCGGCGGACCGGCGCGGTGACCAGACCCTCGTGGGTTTCGCCGCCGAGCACGGGGAGGGGGCGGTCGAGCGCGCGCGCGAGAAGCTGGTCCGCAAGGGGCTCGACGCCGTCGTCGTCAACGACATCTCGCGCACCGACATCGGCTTCGACACCGAGGACAACGAGGTCACCCTCGTCACCCCGGCGGGGGACCGGCCGCTGCCGAAGGCCGCGAAGAGCGTGGTGGCGCATGCGATAGTCGATTTGGTCGAGGAACTGCGGCATGACCGACGACCGGCCTGACGTCTACGACCTGTACCGGCGCGGCAGCGAGTTGCTCGAGTCCGGCGACTACTCCGCCGCGACGATTCCGCTCGCGAAGGCCAGCCGCATCGAGCCGGACAAGACTTCGATCCGCGAGGCGCTTGGGCGCGCGTACTTCCGGGCGGGCAGGTATCAGCAGGCGACCGAGGAGTTCCGCGCGGTCGTCGAGCGCGCGCCGGTGAACGACTTCGCGCATTTCTGTCTCGGCCGCTCGCTCGAGAAGACGGGCCGTCGCGACGAGGCGCGGCGCCACCTGGCCCTCGCGTCGAACCTGCGCCCGGAGCGGGCCGACTACCGCGTCTACCGCGACCGGCTGCGCGGCGCCGCCTGAGCGCGCCGGCGGACGCGGGTGCGGAACTCCGAGCGCTGGTAGGCGCGGATCCCGTCGATCCGCAGCCGCGCGAGGCGGCGGGTCGGCCGGCGCTCGAGCGGCACGCGCACGCGATGTAGCGCGCCGGGGTCGTCCGCGGAGACGCGGAGCTCGAAGTCGGCGCGCCCGAGCAGGCCGGCGCGGTCGCGCAGTTCGAGGCTCCCGCGACACCGGCGGCGCCTATGGCAGCGGATCTCGAAGACCGCCGCGTCGCGCGAGGTGCGGACCGGGTCCGGGCGCAGCATCACGAAGAGCGCGACGATGCGCTCGCAGTCGAGCGGGAAGGGCCCGCGCGGATGGTGCTTGCCGCGGTACAGGAAGTCCCGGCCGGCGCCGCAGTCGAGCCGCACGCCGTCCAGGCTGTCGCTGCCCGCGCCACCCCGGGCGCGGTGGGCGATCACCACGTCGTCGCCGCCGAATCCGCTCGCCCGGTCACGCGCATCGCCCTGCCCGCCCACCAGGGTGTCGGCATTCGGTCCGCCACGCAGGACATCCGCACCGCGGCCGCCCACGACCTCGTCGATCTCGGTCAGGGTGTCGCGCTCGCCCTCGGCGCCGCCCGTCCCGCGCGCCAGGTCGACCTCGACGGGAACGTGCCGTGGCTCGTAGGAGGCGGTGTCGAAGCCCGAGCCGCCGTGCAGCACGTCGTCGCCGGTCCCGCCATCGAGCACATCGAAGCCCGTGCCGCCCACCAGCCCGTCCTCGCCCGGGCCGCCCAGCAGCAGGTCGTGCTCCGGCTCGCCGAACAGCAGGTCGTCGCCCCGGCCCCCATGCATCTCGGTCGTGGTCTCGGGGAGCTGGGCGCCGAGCGACAGCCGGTCGTCCGCGCCGGCGCCGTCCACGAACACGGTCCGCTCGCCGGCCGCCTGCGGCGTCGGGCAGCGGACCTTGCCCTGGGCGACCGGCTGGCACCCGCTGCGCGCCGAGAGCGCGGCCCCCGTGTCCGTCACCGTGTAGCCGCCGGCGTCGGCCACGACCGAGATCCGATTCTCTTCCCCGGCCTGGCCGCGCACGGTCAGCGAGTAGGCAGCATCGACCACTCCCGCGATCGGCTCGTCGTAGGTGAGCGTCGCCGTGGAGGCGGCGGCGGCGGGCGCCGCGGCCAGGGCCGCGGTCGTCGCCATCAGCGCGGCGCGTGCAGCGGTCACCGGGGCTCGAGGAGCCCGTCCGCGCGCATCGCCCGGACGACGATGTCGCGCGCGATCTTCGATCCGGCGGTCGTCAGATGGATGCCGTCGCCGTCACGGACGACGACCATCTTGCCGCGGTAGCGGAGCTTGCGCCGGAAGTCGTTGCCGGGCGAGAGCACGGGGACCGTGTCGACCGCGCGGGCCTTGCCGCCGACCTCCTCGGCGGCCTGCGCGATGGCGAAGTTGATCGCCAGGAAACGCTTCTGGTGCTTCTGCTGCCGGGGCGCCGGCAGCGTGAGCCAGTAGACGTACGCGCGCTTCTTGCGCATGTACGAGCGCATCATCCGGGCGACGCGCTCGGAGTAGGCGTCGACCCACGCCCGGCTGCAGCATGCGACCCGGGGACCGTCCTCGCTCTTCAGCTTCTCGGTGTCGCCCGCCCCGATGAACATGACCGTCGCCTTCGGTCGGTGCTCCCGCGCCTGCTTGCGGGCGTGCTTCTCCCAGTCGAGCACGATCGGGCGCGTCAACGCGGTGCCCGGCCGCGGGTCGCGCTTCACACGGCCATCGACGCGCTTGACCGGCTTTGCGAGCAGCTCGTCGAGCGGCTGAACCATGGAGTCGCCCGTCACGAGCACGCGCGGGCCCGCCTCCGCGACGGCCGCGGGCAGGCAGAGCAACAGGAGAAGCACGAGAGCGCGGCGCACGCCAGGAGGGTAGAACCCGCCCGGCGCCTATTCGGAGCGCAGCCAGCCGCCCTCGGAGGCGGGCGCGTCGAGCGCCGCGGCGTATGCACGCGCGTTCAGGGCGGCCTCGACGACGAGTCCGAGAACCCGGTCGAGCAGGGCCCCGGTGACCGCCTCCGCCGGGAGGTCCGCGTGCACCCAGATGTCGCCGGACCGGGTGCAGGCAAACCGGGCCATCCGCGTCTGGCGGTTCCAGTGGAGGATCTGGCCGAGGTCCACATCCGGCCGGTGGGGGAGCGCGAACGCCTGGATCCGCAGGAGGCCCTCGGCGAGCCGGAGGCCAAGATCGAGCGGCCACCCGCCGCCACGTTCTGCGTCGACCGTCACGCCCCACTCGGTGTGCGCGACGCGCCGGGTGTCGCCGGGCAGCCCGTCGATGTACTCAGCGATCACATCCACCGCCGCCATCGCGCCGGAGGGTACGGTGCGCGCGATGCGCGCCGTGGTACAGCGGGTTGCCTCAGCCGCGGTGACGGTCGCGGGCGAACGCGTCGCGTCGATCGGTCCGGGCCTCCTCGTGCTGCTCGGCGTCCGCGAGGGTGACGGCGAGGACGCTGCCGACCGAGTGGCCGCGAAGCTGGCCGCGTTGCGCGTCTTCGAGGACGAGGCGGGCAAGATGAACCGCTCGGTGCGCGACGTCGGCGGCGAGGTGCTCGTCGTTTCGAACTTCACGCTCTACGGCGACGCGCGGCGTGGGAATCGCCCGAGCTTCGTGGAGGCCGCCGCGCCCGCCGTCGCCGAACCGCTCGTCGCGCGCGTGCGCGAAGCGCTCGGCGCACAGGGCGGCCGCTTCGGCGCGCACATGCACGTCGAGCTGGTGAACGACGGCCCGGTGACGATTCTTGTTGAGAATTAAGCGCGCGGCGGCGCGCACGCGCGGCTGGGTAGGAGCGACGCCAATGTCGGTTTCGTCTCATCGAGTGTCGCTTCAGCGCCCGTTGCGGGCGCTCAGGCGACACTCGACGAATGGGCTGCCCTTACGGCCCGTTCCCACCCAGCCGCAGTTCGGCACGGCGGGCGAGTGCGGGATAGCGGGGCTATACTCCGGCTTCGCTAGGACTTCATCTGCGGCCCGGGAGGTCGCACCTGAGGTGGGCTTCGCAGCCCACCTTTTTTTCGTCCAAATGCCGACCACGACAAAGATTCAGGAAGACATCGAAGGCCGGCTCGCTGCCACCGAGCCGGAGGTCGAGGTGCTGCTCGCCGAGCAGATCGGCGCCGAGCGCATCAGGCTGTTCATCGACCATCCGGGTGGGGTCGACCTGGCGCTCTGCGAGCGCGTGACGGCACACCTGCGCGATCTCCTGCAGGAATACGCGCTCGAGGTTTCCTCGCCGGGGCCGGACCGCCCACTGGCGAAGCCCGAGCACTTCCAGCGCTACGTGGGCCGGCGCGTGCGCGTGCGGACGCACACCCCGATCGAGGGCACCAAGAGCTTCAGCGGCGAGCTGGTCGAGGCCGCCGACGACGCGGTCTCCGTGGCCGCCGACGCGGGGATCGTGCGGATCCCCCTCGCCGACATTCACAAGAGCAACCTGTTGGAGGGCTAGGAGAGATGTCGAAGGAGATCGTCGAAGCGGTACACACGCTCGAGCGGGAAAAGGGCATCTCGGCGGAGCGCCTCATGCTGGCGCTGGAGGACGCCCTCCTGTCGGCCTACAAGAAGCAGCCGGGCGCCGCCAAGTACGCGCGCGTCGACATGGACCGCGATACGGCGGACTTCCGCGTCTTCGAGCTGCTCGTGCCCGAGGACCTCGAGGAGAAGCTGCTCGCCGAGGTGGAGCCCGCCGAGCCCGAGGTCGACCCCGAGACCGGCGAGATGCGCGAGCCCGCGGAGCCGGAGCTCGACCCCGAGATGCTCGCCGAGTATCGCGACCAGATCGAGGAGCGCGACGCGACGCCCGACGACTTCGGCCGCATCGCCGCGCAGACCGCGAAGCAGGTGATCCTCCAGCGGATCCGCGAGGCCGAGCGCGACATGATGTTCGACGAGTATCAGGACCGGGTCGGCGAGCTGATCACCGGCATCGTCCAGCAGTCGGACTCGCGCTACACGCTCGTCCAGCTGCGCGAGCGCGTCGAGGCGCTGCTCCCGAAATCGGAGCAGGTGCCACAGGAGCGCTACGACCACGGTCAGCGCGTGAAGGCGATCATCACCGACGTCTCGAACCAGGCGAAGGGTCCCTCGATCGTCGTCTCGCGCCGCTCACCCGAGCTCATCCGCAAGCTGTTCGAACTCGAGGTCCCGGAGATCGCCGACGGCCTGGTTGAGATCCAGGCGGTCGCACGCGAGCCGGGCTACCGGTCGAAGATCGCCGTCGTCTCGCACGCGAGCGGGGTGGACCCCGTGGGCGCGTGCGTCGGCCCGCGCGGCTCGCGGGTGCGCATGGTCGTGTCCGAGCTGCGCGGCGAGAAGATCGACATCATCCCGTTCAACGAGGAGCCCGCGCGCTTCGTCGCAAAGGCGCTCTCGCCCGCGCGTGTGCGCGAGGTTCTCGTGGACGACGAGGCGAAGCAGGCGACCGTGATCGTCCCCGACGACCAGCTCTCACTCGCGATCGGCAAGGAGGGGCAGAACGCCCGCCTCGCCGCACGCCTGACCGGCTGGCGCGTGGACATCCGCTCGGAGACCGAGTTCGCGAAGGAGGAGGCGGAGATGGGGTTCGAGGAGGAGGAGACCGCCGGCCGGTGCGCCGCGATCCTCACCTCCGGACGCCGCTGCCCGAACGCCTCGCTGCCGGGCTCGCGCTACTGCGGGCTCCCCGCCCATCAGGAGCTCGAGGGGACTGGGAGCGACCACGTGGGCGGCGAGCCGCCCGCCTCGGAGCAGGTCCCCCCGCCCGAGGACGATGCCGACGCGCCCGTGCCCGAAGCGCCTGCCGAGCCCGCCGAGCCGGAGCCCGCGGACGCCGCGGCGGGCACCGAGCAGGTCGCCCCGACCGAGGACGAGTCAGCCGCGGACGAGGCCACCGGCAGCGTCGCGGTCGAGGCCGAGCCCGAGCAGCCCGAGGAGCCCGCGGAGGCTGTGCCCGAGGAGGTCCCGGGAGCAGAGGAGCCCGAGCCCGAGCCGGAGGAGACCATCACCGAGTCGCAGGCTGCCCCCGAGGAGCAGCCCTCCTAGGGGAGTGACCCTAGACTTGACCGGTAGATGGCCAAGAAGCGCGTCCATGAGATAGCGAAAGAGAAGGGGATCTCCTCGAAGGAGGTGCTCTCCGTTCTCCAGGCCGCGGGACTCGACGTCAAGGCCGCCGCCTCGAGCGTCGACGAGGGCGAGATCGAGCGCGCCTTCTCGGCCAAGAACGGCGGCGGCGGCGCCGAGGCCGCCGCGGTGGAGGCCCCGCCTCCACCCGAGCCGAAGGCCGAAGCGCCGTCGGCACCGCCCGCCCAGCCGACCCAGCCGGCCAAGCCGCAGCGTCCACAGCGGTCCGACGGCGGCGGTGGCGCCGGGGGACGCCGCCGGCGGGTCGTGATCGACTCGCAGGCATCCCGCCGCCAGCAGGGCCCGCCTCCGCAGCAGCAGCCACCGCGCCGGCGCGGCCGACGGCGCCGCACGCCCTGGGTGGAGCCCGACCTGAACGCTCCGGCTCCCGCTCCCGTCGAGGAGCCGCCGACGCCGGTGAACTCGGGCGCCACGGTCGGCGAGATCGCGGAGTCGCTCGGCCTCTCCTCGGCCGAGGTGATCAAGAAGCTCATGGAGCTCGGCGAGATGGCGACGCTCACGCAGACCCTCCCCGACGATGCGATCGAGGTCCTCGCGGAGTCGTTCGAGAAGAAGGTCGAGATCGTCCACGCTGCCGACGAGGTCGAGGAGGAGCCCGAGTTCACGGACCCCGACGACACGCTCGTCGACCGCCCGCCGGTCGTGACGATCATGGGCCATGTCGACCACGGCAAGACCTCGCTCCTCGACGCGATCCGCGAGACGGAGGTCGCCGCCGGCGAGGCCGGCGGGATCACCCAGCACATCGGCGCCTACCAGGTGCACCACGACAGCCACACGATCACCTTCCTGGACACGCCCGGCCACCAGGCCTTCACGGCGATGCGCGCCCGCGGCGCGAAGGTCACCGACATCGCGGTGATCGTGGTCGCGGCCGACGACGGCGTGATGCCGCAGACGGTGGAGGCGCTCGACCACGCCAAGGCCGCCGACGTGCCGATCCTGATCGCGGTCAACAAGATCGACAAGGAGGGTGCGGACCCGAACCGCGTCCGCGGCGAGCTCGCCCAGCAGGGCATCACGCCCGCCGACTGGGGCGGCGACACCGAGTTCGTGGACGTGTCCGCGAAGACCAAGCAGAACCTTCCGGACCTGCTCGAGACGATCGTCACGGTCGCCGAGCTGGAGGAGATCAAGTCGAACCCGGAGACCGAGGCGTCCGGGACGGTCATCGAGTCGCGGCTCGATCCCGGCCGCGGCCCGGTCGTGACGCTGCTCGTGGACCGCGGGACGCTGCGGGTGGGCGAGGCCCTGGTCGCCGGCGCCCACTGGGGACGCGTGCGGGCGATGCACGACTATCGCGGCGAGCGCGTGAAGGAGGCCACGCCGGGCATGCCGGTCGAGCTCCTGGGCTTCGACGGCGTGCCGGAGGCGGGCGAGCGCGCCCGTGTCGTCGAGAACGAGCGCAAGGCGCGCCAGCTCGCCGGCGAGCGGGCACACCGGCTGAAGACCGAGTCGCTGGCACGCCGCCAGGGCGTGCGCGTCTCGCTCGAGGACGTCTTCAAGCGCGCGCAGGCCGGCGAGCTCGCGGAGCTGCCGCTCATTCTGAAGGCCGACGTCGCCGGCTCACTCGAGGCCCTGGCAGACGAGATCGCGAAGCTCCCCCAGCAGCAGGTCACGGTCGCGACCGTGCGCGACGGGGTGGGCGGCATCACGGAGTCGGATGTGATGCTCGCCGCCGCCTCGAACGCGATCGTCATCGGCTTCAACGTCCGCCCGGTGGGCGACGCGCGCGCAGTGGCCGCCCGCGAGGGCGTCGAGATCCGCACCTACTCGGTCATCTACAAGATCGTCGAGGACCTGCGCAACTCGATGGAGGGTCTGCTCGTGCCGGAGGAGGTCGAGCAGACGATCGCGACCGTCGAGGTGCGCCAGACCTTCAAGGCGTCGCGCGTCGGAACGATCGCGGGCTGCTTCGTCGCCAGCGGCACGGTTCGCCGCGGCGCGCAGGTGCGACTCGTCCGTGACGGGACGATCGTCCACGACGGCCGCATCGGCTCGCTCCGCCGCTTCCAGAACGACGTCGCGGAGGTCACGGAGGGCCAGGAGTGCGGCATCGTGATCGAGAACTACCCGGACGTGAAGGAAGAGGACGTCCTCGAGGTCTACGAGACCAAGCAGGTCGAACGAGAACTCGAGTAAGGACCGCGCGGCCGATGGGCTATGCCGCGATCCTCGAGATCCATCTGCACTTCCCGGACAACGGGAGCCTCAAGGGAAAGCGCAAAGAGCTGCAGTCCGTGAAGGCACAGCTTCACCAGCGGTTCGGCGCGACCGTTGCCGAGACCGACCACCACGAGCTGTGGCAGCGCGCCACGCTGACGGCGGCGGTCGTCGGGCGCCACGCCGCGGACGCCGCGGCAGCGGCGGACAGGATTGAACGTTGGTTGGATGGGCACTTCCCGCAGGGCGTGCGTGTCGAACGAGCATTGATGTCCACCCGAGAGGCACTTGATTAGGATGCCCGCCGACCGGATGCGGCGGGTAAATGAGGCCCTCAAGGAGGTCCTCTCGACCCACATCGCAGGAGATCTGCATGACCCGCGCGTTGGCTTTGTGACAGTGACGTCCGTTGAGACCAGCCCAGACCTGCGCCGCGCGCGTGTTTACGTCTCCGTCCTCGGTGGCGAAGACGAACGCGAGCGCTCGCTCGCCGGGCTCGACGCCTCGCACGGGTATCTCCAGAGCCAGCTCGCGGCCGAGCTGCGCCTGAAGCGGACGCCCGTCCTCGAGTTCGTGTACGACGATTCGATCGACACCGGCATGCGGATCAGCGGTTTGCTCAAGGAGGAGGAGAGCCGATGAGCGTCGCGGTCGAGATGGACACGGTGGTGGAGGAGATCCGCACGGCGCACAAGTTCCTTCTGACGACCCACGAGAACCCGGACGGGGACGCCCTCGGGTCGCTGCTCGGCATGCACGAGCTCCTGAAGCAGCTCGGCAAGGACTCCTGCATGTTCCTCGCCTCCGAGGAGTTCCCGCTGCCGTGGGAGTACCGGAAGATGCCGCTCGACGAGGTCTCGCACGCGCCCCCCGACGACCTCGGCGAGCGCACCGTGATCTTCCTCGACTGCGGGAACATCGACCGGATGCCGGTGGACTTCCTCCAACGCGACGGCATCCACATCGTCAACATCGACCACCACCACGACAACACGCGGTTCGGGACGGTGAACCTGGTGGACCCGGGAGCGTCGTGCACGGCGGAGATCGTCTGGGAGCTCGCGAAGGAGCTCGGTGCCGAGATCACGCAGGAGATCGGCGACGCCCTCTACGTGGGGCTGGTCACGGACACGGGCAAGTTCATGTACACGAACACCTCGCCGCGCTCGCATCGCATGGCGGCCGAGCTGATCGAGTCGGGGGTCGACGCGCACGGGATCTACCGGCGGCTGTACGAGGACCTTCCGTACGGACGGCTCGAGCTCCTGTCGCGCGCGCTGAACTCGCGTCAGCGCTACGACGACGGCATCGTCACCGCGGCCTTCCTGACCCGCGCCGACTTCGACGAGACCGGTGCGGTCGAGAGCGACGCGGAGGGGATCGTGGACCATCTTCGCTCGGTCGAGGGGACGAGGGTCGCCGTGCTGGTGCGCGAGCTCCTGGCGGACGACCGCGCCGGGTGGCGCAAGGTCTCGATGCGCTCGACGGACGGAGCGGTGGACGTGTCGCGGATCGCTCGCGGGCTGAGCGGCGGCGGCCACCGCCAGGCCGCGGGGGCGTCGTCCGACCTGCCACTCGACGAGCTGGTCGCGACCATCCGGCGCGGCGTCTCGGAACAGCTCTGACAGGCATCTACCTCCACGCCAAGCCCGTCGGCGTCACCTCGCACGACGTGGTCGCCGCGGTGCGGAGGGGGATGCCGAAGCGGGCGAAGGTGGGCCACGCGGGCACGCTCGACCCGTTCGCGAGCGGGCTGCTCCTGGTCCTCGTCGGGCGGGCGACGCGGGCGCAGCGTTTCCTGATGGCCCTCCCGAAGACCTACCGGGTCGTCGCGCGGCTCGGATGGACCTCGACCACCGGTGATCCGGAGGGCGAGCTGTCACCGACCGGGCGGATCCCGGATGATCCGCGGATCGCCGTAGGAGAGATCATGCAGCGGCCGCACGCCTACTCCGCCGTGAAGGTCGGCGGGCGGCGCGCCTACGAGGTTGCGCGCGCCGGCGGCGATCCCGATCTGGCCGAGCGGCCGGTGACGGTCTACCGGGCCGAGCGCCTGTCCTTCGACGGCGAGCGAGCCGAGTTCGAGGTCGAGTGCTCGGCGGGAACGTACGTCCGCCAGCTCGTCGCGGCGCTCGGCGACGCCTACTGCGAGCGGCTCGAGCGCACGGCGATCGGTGAGTTCCGGCTGGCCGACGCCGACCCGGAGCGGCTGATGCCGCTGAATGACGCGCTGGCCTTCATGCCCGAGCGCGAGCTGTCGTCCGACGAGGCGACCGCGATCTCCCACGGCCGCCGAATCGCAACAAAAGGGGACGGACCCCGTTCGTTGCACCGCCTGACGCACGGCGGCGAGCTCCTCGCCATCGGCCGGCCCGAGGGTGACGAGATTCAGCCCGACGTGGTGTTCGCCGAGTGAAGGTCACCTCGCTGCCAGACGCCGAGCCGCGCGCCCGCCGTGTGGCCGTCGGGACCTTCGACGGCGTGCATCTCGGGCACCGCGAGGTGATCCGCGGCAACGACACCGTCCTCACGTTCGACCCGCATCCGCTCTCGGTGATCGCGCCACAGGCGCTCCCCAAGCTGCTCGACTCGCCGACGATCAAGCGTGACCTGATCGGGGGGCTCGGCGTGGAGGAGCTGGTCACGATCCCCTTCGACCGCGAGTTCGCGTCGAAGTCGGCGGAGGAGTTCGTGGACGAGGTGCTGGTGGAGAAGCTCGGGGCGACGCACGTCTCGGTGGGGGAGAACTTCCGCTTCGGCAAGGGCGCGAAGGGCGACCCGGCGCTGCTCCAGTTGCGGTCGCAGTTCGAGACGCGAATCGTGCCGCTCGTCGAGGCGGAGGACGAGACCGTGTCGTCGACGCACATCCGCGGCCTGGTGGCGGCGGGCGACGTGGAGCGCGCGGCGCGGTTCCTGGGGGCCCCGTTCATGCTCGAGGGCGAGGTAGTGGAGGGGGACAGGCGCGGCCGCGAACTGGGCTTCCCCACGGCGAACATCGTGCCCTCGGACCACATCGCGCACCCCGGCCACGGCGTCTATGCCTGCTGGGCACACGGACACATGGCGGCGGTCAACGTGGGGGTGAGGCCGACGTTCGACACGGGTCGCGGCCTGCTCGTCGAGGCGTATCTGATCGACTTCGACGGCGACCTCTACGGCCAGACGCTGCGAATCGCGTTCGCGAAACGTCTGCGCGGCGAGCGGCGGTTCGACAGCGCCGATGCGCTCGTCGATCAGATGACGCGCGATGTGGATGAGGCCCGCGCCGTTCTGGCGCATTGAGCATCGCCGTGTTACAAGGGTGACGTGACCCGTTGCCCACTCGCGGCGCTCGTATGCGCCGCGATGACCCTCTTCCCGGCGGTCGCTCTCGGAGCGTCCGGGAGCCTGGACAAGTCCTACGGGGCGAACGGAATCGTCACCGGCGATCCCCTGCCCTACACGGAGCCCGTGATGCACCTCGCGGCCGCCGCGCCGGGCGGCCGGGTCGTCGTGGTCGGCGGTACCGGCGAGGACACCTTCGTCGCGCGCTACATGCAGGCGGACGCGAAGCTCGACAAGTCGTTCGCCGGCGCCGGACACGTGATCCCGATGTCGGGTCCGGTGGCGATCAAGGACCTCCTGGTGCTCCCCGACGGGAGGATCGCACTCGCGGGCCATATCACGTACCCGTCCCACGAGCCGTTCGTCAACCACCAGGACGCACTCGTGCTGATGCTGAAGCCGAACGGCGCCCTGGACTCGTCGTGGTCCGGGGACGGCGTGTTCCGCTACGTCAATCCCGACGACGCGAGCGTCGCCGGCATCCACGTGGCCGCTGGCGGCGCGCTCGCGCTCGATGCCGCTGGGCGTCTCGTCCTCGGGGGCGAACGCGCCTTCGCACATACGTCCGGCAGTACCACCGAGTCGCTCATGCGCCTGTTCGCCATTCGCTTCACGGCCGCCGGCAACCCGGACCCGGACTTCGGCGCCGACGGGGTGGCCGTGGGCCGGACATCCGGCACGTATTTCGGGGACATGACGATCGCACCGGACGGCGGGATCCTGTTGGCGGCCATGGACACCCACCCGCCCGAACCCGTCGCGGGCGAGGCCCTCGTTGCGCGCTTCACGGGCGCCGGCGTGATCGACTCCTCGTACGGCGCGTCCGGTTACGCGTCGGTGCCCGGCGAGCACTGGTTCCCGGAGCTCGTGCCTCAAGCGAACGGGGTGGTCGTCGTCGGCAGACAGAAGGACTCGCAGGGCGACACCTTGGACGGTCCGGTCGTTCTCTCCCGGCTCACGCCGAAGGGCGCTCCCGACGGGAGCTTCGGGTCCGGCGGCAAGACGACCCTCGGAGAGGAGGCTTTCTTCCAGGGTGTCGTGCCGCGCGGTGACGGCCGCTTCGTCGTCGTCCGGGCATTCCCGGGGACCGACCGCGGGTGGTTCAACCTGATCGCGGCCAACGGCCGGCTCGACACGACGCTGGAGAACAACGGTTATCCGAACACGGAGTTCTTCCCGTTCGGCGGGTTCCTCGTCGCCGGGAGCAAGGTGATGTTCTGGCGTCAGGTGAGCGCGGCCACCGGGGCGAACGACAGCCGGCTTCGCCTGACACGGCATTGCTTCAACCACGGATGCGCCGCCGCTCCCGTCGACCCGGACTACGCCGGCCCGCTCGGGACCGAGGCGCGCGTCTTGGCGAACAAGAAGCTCGTGCTCAGCAGCCCCTCGCGCTGTGTGATCCCCGGAGGGAACTTCCCCGCCCGCCTCCGCGTGAGGCGCGGACCGAAGCGTGCGCGCGAGGGATCCGCGCGCCTGCGCAAGATCCTGCGCGTCGACTTCGTCGCCGAGTCCACCCGAAGGCGTGACAAGGGCGCGCCGTTCGCGAAGAAGCTGCCGACCGACGATCTGACCCCGGCAGTCACGTCCGTGACTGCGCGCGTCGTGGCGAGGATCTTCGACACGGAGACCGAGAAGACCAGCCGCAAGAGCATCTCGATCGAGCGACGCCTTACCCTCTGCGTCTAGCGCACTGCTACGGTTTCGCGCCGATGTCACTGACGGCTGAGAAGAAGCGCGAGATCAGCGCCCGCTTCGGTAAGGGCGAGAACGACACCGGCTCGACCGAGGTCCAGATCGCGCTCCTCACCGAGCGGATCAACCACCTCACCGAGCACATGCGCGAGCACAAGAAGGACCACCACTCGCGCCGCGGACTCCTGATGCTCGTCGGGCAGCGCCGCCGCTTCCTCAACTACCTGCAGAAGAAGGACCTGGACCGATACCGCGAGCTCATCAAGGAGCTCGGGCTCCGGCGGTGAGCGATCTGGTCGGGCGGGAAGCGCCCGACTTCACGCTCCGCAACCAGGACGGGAAGAAGGTCACGCTCTCGGAGCTGCGGGGGCAGACGCTCGTGCTCGTCTTCTACCCGCTGGACTGGTCGCCGGTGTGCACGGACCAGCTCAACCTCTACCAAGAGGCGATCCGCGACTTCGGCAAGCAGGACGCCACGCTCTACGGCGTCTCGGTCGACTCCGCGTTCAGCCACAAGGCGTTCCAGCAGCACCTGGGGGTCGAGTTCGACCTGCTCGCCGACTTCGAGCCGAAGGGCGAGGTGGCGCGTCAGTACGGGATGTACCTCGACGACCACGGCACGAACGCGCGCGGCTTCGTCGTCATCGACGCGGACGGGAAGGTGAAGCACTCCCACAAGTCGCCGTCGCCGCTCGAGATCCCCGCGCCGGACCTGATCCTGGACGCGCTGGTCGTCTAGCGCAGCCTGCGCGGACTCAAGCAGGGGGCTGAGACCGGCCGATGGGTCTGGCGTATGGCCGCTACTGCTCCCGCCGCCCGGGGCTCGTTTCTCATCCGTCTGCGCGCCGCGCTGCCGGCGGGTCAAGCGTTGCCGGACCGGGTCTGGACGAGGCGCCATCGCGCGATGCTCACGCTGCTCTGGCTGCACGCGCTCGGGCTGACCATCTTCGCGCTGGGGCAGGGCTTCGGGGTCGCGCACTCCCTCCAGGAGGGTGCGATGGTCGGCATCTTCGCGGCGGCCGCGACGATGGCCGGCTCGCGCAAGCGGACGGCGTCCGCGCTGGTCTCGCTCGGCCTCATTACCGCGTCGGCCGTCCTCGTGCACCTCTGGGGCGGCGTGATCGAAGCCCACTTCCACTTCTTCGTGATGATCGTAATTCTGTCCCTGTACGAGGACTGGGTGCCGTTTCTGCTCGCCGCCGCTTACGTGGTTCTGCACCACGGGTTGGTCGGAGCGCTCGACGCCGACTCCGTTTACAACCACGCGCAGGCGGTGGCCCATCCCTGGCGGTGGGCGGCGATTCACGGTCTGTTCGTGACGAGCGCCGGCGCGGGAGCCGTGCTGGCGTGGCGCCTCAACGAGGAGGTCCGGGCGGAGACCGACGAGGCCTACCAGCAGGCGCGTCATAGCGAGGAGCGCTTTCGCAGTGCGTTCGAGAACGCGCCGATCGGCATGGCGCTGGCGAGTATCCGCCTCGGCGAGTTCGGCCGTTATCTCCAGGTGAACCCCGCGATGGCTGCCCTCACGGGCTACTCGCGCGAGGAGCTCCTGACGATGTCCGGCCCCGACATCACGCATCCGGAGGACGTCGCCGCCGGGATCGACGTGAGCCGGCGCATGCTCGCCGGTGAGCTAACGGCCGCGACGCTGGACAAACGCTACGTGCACGCCGACGGTCGGATCCTCTCCGCGCTCGTGAACATCTCGCTCGTGCGCGACGCTGCGGGCGAGCCGATCCACACGGTGGTGCAGGTGCAGGATGTGACGGAGCAGAAGCGGATCGAGGCCCAGCTATCGCATCAGGCCTACCACGACTCGCTCACCGGGCTCCCGAACCGGCGCAAGCTGATGCGCGATCTGGAGGAGCGCCTGACGGCCGGGCCGACAGCGCCGACGCTGCTGATCCTCTTCGACCTCGACGGCTTCAAGGCCTACAACGACGCCTACGGGCACCCGGCGGGCGACGCGCTGCTCGTCCGGCTCGGTGCCCGGCTCGAGGCCGCCATCCATGGGCGCGGCAACGCGTACCGCATGGGCGGCGACGAGTTCTGCGTGCTCGCAGACCTCATGGCGGACGGCCCCGCCGCGCTCGCGGCCGCCGGCTCCGCCGCGCTGACGGAATGCGGAGAGGGGTTCGATATCACCGCGTCGCACGGCGTGGCGAGCATTCCGCACGAGGCCAGCACGGCCGCCGAGGCACTCGGAATCGCAGACCAGCGGATGTACGCGCGCAAGGGCCAGCGACGCACATCGGCGGGCCGCCAAGCCACCGATGCGCTCCTGCGTGCGCTGGCCGAGCGCAACCCGGGGCTTGGAGAGCACCTGGACGACGTGACCGGCCTCTGCGAGGCCGTCGGCCGCGAGCTCGGCCTACCCGACGAGCAGATGACGCCGCTTCTTCAGGCCGCCGCGCTACACGACGTGGGCAAGGTGGCAATCCCGGACGCGATCCTCGACAAGCCCGGCCCGCTGGACGAACACGAGTGGGAGTTCATGCGCAAGCACACGCTCATCGGCGAGCGCATCTTGGCCGAGGCGCCATCGCTGGCCGCCGCCGCGAAGATCGTGCGCTCGAGCCACGAGCGATACGACGGCGGCGGCTATCCCGATGGCCTCGCCGGCGACGAGATCCCGCTCGCCGCCCGCATTGTGTCCGTCTGCGACTCCTTCGACGCGATGACCTCGAACCGGCCCTACCGGACCGGTATGAGCACCGAGGGGGCGCTATCGGAACTGACGGGTTGCGCGGGCTCCCAGTTCGACCCGGCGGTGGTCGCCGCGTTCGAGCGCGCGCTGCAGGCGTCGCTCGTTCGCACCTGACGGCCGCGCGAAGCGTGCGCTCCGGCGCATTCGGGTGTTCACTGGACATATGTCCCGAGCCCTCGCTTGTCTCGTCCTGACCTTCGGGCTCCTCGCGCCGAGCGCCGCCGCGTCGCCGCCGCTCGACCTGGTCGAGGAGGCGGGCGTTCGGCTCGAGCCGCCGCCGGCGGCGCACGTGGGCGCCGCCGACGGCCCGAACCTCGGCCTGGCGGGCGTGGGCGACGTGAACGACGACGGGCTGCCGGACCTCGCCTTCGGCAACCCCGGGGAGAACGGCACACCAGGCGGCGCGGTGCACGTCGTCTTCGGCCGGCCGTCCTTGCGTTCGACCCCGCGGATCGCGTTGCCGGCGAACGAGGGCTTCACCATCACCGCCGCCGCGGAGCGCCGGATCGGCGAGCGGGTGGCGGGGGCAGGGGACGTGAACGGGGACGGCTTCGACGACATCCTCGTGGCGAGCGTGTTCGATCCGAGCGTCGACGCCGACCGCGGAAGCGCCTACGTCGTCTTCGGCGGCCCGAGCCCGGCGGACCTGGACCTCGACAGCCTCGGGCCGCGTGGGTTCCGCGTCGCCAACACGGGGCAGTTCGAGCGCCTCGCGGGCCCGGGTGATCTCGACGGCGACGGGTTCGACGACATCGCGGTCGGCGCCGGCGTCCCGGACGTGGCGGTGATCTACGGCGGGCCGGCGCCGCAGTCGCTCGACGCGCTCGATCTCGGCAACCGCGGCTTCACCGTGACGCCGGGGGAGGACTTCGTCTACGTCGGCCAGGTGGCGCGCGCGGGGGATGTCAACGGCGATTCGCGCCCGGACCTGCTGGCGGGCATCCCCGCGAGCCAGGAGCGCCGGGCGGCGGTCGTCGTCTTCGGGGGCGCGCGGCGCGGGGAGCCGCTCGACCTGAGCGAGCTCGGCAGCGGAGGCTTCCTCATGCGCCTCGACGACAGCGCGTTACTGCCCGCTCAATCGGTAGCCGGAGTGGGCGACTTCGACGGTGACGGCCTCGACGACGTCGCGATCCAGTCCGAAGGGCGCGGGCAATACGGGGTTGGGCCGAGCTCGCGGCCGGCGGTCTACGTGGTCTTCGGCGCCGACTCCACGGCCGCGGTCGAGCTCGAGGACCTCGGCGCGCGGGGCGTGCGCCTGCTCACCGGCAGACATGGCCTGTTCGGCGCCCAGGTCGCGGCGCCGGGCGACGTCAACCGTGACGGCCACGCGGATGTCCTCGTGGGCGTGCGCGGCGACCACCCCTACCAGGGCGAGGGCGCGGGACGGGCATACGTCGCCCTCGGCGGACCCGTCACGGCCGACCTGGCGCTGCGAGGGCTGCGCGGCCCCGGAGACAACCCACGCGGATTCGCCATCCGCGGCGTCCCCTTCGACGAGACCGGGCACCGGGTGGCCGGGCCGGGGGATATGGACGGCGACGGCTGGAACGAGCTCGCGATCCTCTCCTTCCGGTGCTCTGGCCACGATCCGGAGTTCTCGGGCTTCCTGGAGTTCACGGCCGAGGTCCACCTGCCCGATTTCCTGTCGCGCTCGCGCGGCCTGGGGGTCTCGACGCAGGGCGCTGACCGGCTGGTTGCGACAGCGGACTCGCCACGGCTGCGCGGGCGCGGCGGCGGCGACGAGCTGATCGGGCACGCCGGTGCGGATTGCCTCTACGGCGACGACGGCGACGAGACGATCGGTGGCGGTGGCGGCCCCGACGTCCTCGCCGGAGGCGTCGGTGACGACGAGGTCGCGGGCGGTGCCGATGAGGACTTCGTGCACGGCGCGTTCGGCGCCGATTCGCTCACCGGCGGCGAGGGCCGCGACTACGTCTTCGGAGGGCCGGGCGACGACGTGCTGGTCGGCGGCCCGGGCGCCGACGACATCCAGGGCAGGCGCGGCGCGGACGTCATCCGTGCTGCCGACGGGGAGCCCGACTCCATCCATTGCGGATGGGGCCAGGACCGCGTCGAGCGCGATCCGGAGGACTCGCTGTACCGGTGCGAGCAGTCGGTCGTGGCCCGCCGCGGCGGCTGACCCACTGCTACGCTGCCCGGAACTTTCCGAAGGTCTGAAAGCAAAGCAGCCGCCAACCGGAGGCGGCCGAAAGGAACAGTATGAATAGCGAAGTTAGCCGGGTCTCCGTCGAGATCGGCGGGAACGAGATTTCGTTCGAGACCGGCAAGCTGGCCAAGCAGGCCAGCGGCGCCGTGGTCGTTCAGGCGGGGGACACGATGGTCCTCTCGACGGCCACCGCAGGAAACCTCAGGGACGTCGACTTCCTCCCCCTGACGGTCGACGTGGAGGAGCGCATGTACGCCGCGGGCAAGATCCCCGGCAGCTTCTTCAAGCGCGAGGGACGTGCCGGCGAGAAGGGCACCCTGACCGCGCGCATGATCGACCGACCGATCCGTCCTCTCTTCCCGAAGGGCTGGCGGCGCGAGACGCAGCTCGTCGCGATCCCGATGTCGGTCGACCACGTGCACCCGTACGACATCCTCGCGATGAACGGCGCCAGCGCCGCGCTGATGCTGTCGGACATCCCGTTCCCGATGCCGGTCGGCGCCGTGCGCATCGGCAAGGACGAGGACGGCGCGTTCGTCGTCAACCCGGAGGAGGAGTCGCTCCTGACCGGCGATCTCGACCTGATCGTGGCCGGCACCGAGGAGGCCATCCTCATGGTCGAGGCGGGCGCCAACGAGGTCACCGAGGCCGAGATCCTCGACGCGCTCGACATCGCCCACGGCGAGATCAAGAAGCTGTGCGAGGCGCAGCGCGAGCTGCAGAAGAAGGCCGGCAAGGAGAAGTCCGAGGTCGAGGTCCCGCAGGTGGACGAGAAGCTGTTCGGCGAGATCAAGGACAAGTTCGGCGACGCGCTCAACGCGGCCACCCAGGTCGAGGACAAGCTCGACCGCCAGGACGCGACGAAGAAGGTCGAGCAGGAGGTGCTCGAGGCCTTCGGCCAGGAGGGTGAGGACACGGAGTCCGTGGAGCGGCGTCAGGCCGTCCAGCTCGCCTTCGACAAGTTCGAGAAGGAGACGATCCGCACGCGGATCGCGGTCGACAAGAAGCGTCCCGACGGCCGCAAGGCCGACGAGATCCGCGACATTTCGATCGAGGTGGGGATCGCGCCGCGCACACACGGCTCGGCGCTCTTCACGCGCGGGCAGACACAGGCGTTCTCGGTGGCCGCGCTCGGCACGACGCGCGAGGAGATGCGCCTCGACACGCTCGGGCTCGAGACCAGCAAGTACTACTTCCACCACTACAACTTCCCGCCGTTCTCGGTCGGGGAGGCCGGCTTCATGCGCGGTCCGAAGCGCCGCGACATCGGCCACGGTGCGCTCGCGGAGCGGGCGCTCGTGCCGATGATCCCGTCGATCGAGGACTTCCCGTACACGATCCGCGTGGTCTCGGACATCTTCGAGTCGAACGGCTCGTCGTCGATGGCGTCGGTGTGCGGTTCGAGCCTCTCGCTGATGGACGCGGGCGTCCCGATCGCGCGCCCGGTCGCGGGTATCGCGATGGGCCTGATCAAGGAGGGCGACGACTACATCGTCCTCTCCGACATCGCCGGCGTCGAGGACCACCTCGGCGACATGGACTTCAAGGTCGCCGGCACGGAGAACGGCATCACCGCCCTCCAGATGGACATCAAGATCACCGGAGTCACCTTCGACATCCTGCGCGACGCGCTCGAGCAGGCCAAGGAGGGGCGCACGTTCATCCTCGGCAAGATGGCCGAGGTCATCGACGCCCCGCGCGAGGAGATGTCGGAGTACGCACCGCGGATCTCTTCCATCCAGATCGACACCGACAAGATCGGCATGGTCATCGGCAAGGGCGGCGAGACGATCCGCGCCCTGTCCGAGGAGTTCGAGGCTCAGATCGACGTCAACGACGACGGCATCATCCGCGTGTACGCGCGGACGGGCGCCCTCGGCGACGCGCTGGTCGAGCGGATCGAGTCGATGACGAAGGACGTCGAGGTCGGCGACACGTTCACCGGCAAGGTCGTGAAGACCACGACCTTCGGCGCGTTCGTCGAGCTGTCCAAGGGCACCGACGGACTGCTCCACATCTCGAACGTGAAGCCCGGAGAGCGGGTGGACTCGGTCGAGGACGTGCTGGAGCGCGGCCAGGAGATCGACGTGCGCGTGGTCGAGGTCGACCGCGAGCGCGGCCGGATCGGCCTGCGCCTGGCGGACGACCCGGAGGTCGACGGCAAGACCGCCGAGGAGCTCGCCGCGGTCGGGACCGGCGATGCCGGGCCGCGTGGCGGCGGCGGGCGCGACCGCGACCGCGGGGGCCGTGGCGGAGGCCGCGGTGGCCGTGACGGGCGCGGGCGCAACGGCGGAGGCCGCGACCGCGAACGCGGCGGACGCGGCGGCGGCGACCGCGAGCATCGACGCGACTCCAGGGACTGATCTGAACGGTCAGCAGCACAGGCTGACTGAGCTCGACTCGGGCGTGCGGGTGGTGACCGAGAGGTTGCCGTCCGTGCGCTCGATCGCGCTCGGCTTCTGGGTGCGAACGGGATCGCGCGACGAGACCGTCGAGCAGGCGGGGATCTCGCACTTCCTCGAGCACCTGCTGTTCAAGGGCACCGATCGCTTCAGCTCGACGGAGATCGACGAGATCTTCGACGGCATGGGGGCGGAGATCAACGCCGGCACGGGCAAGGAGACGACGTCCGTCTATTCGCGCTTCCTCGACCAGCATCTCGAGCGCGCCTTCGACGTGATGGCGGACATGGTCCTGCGCCCGTCGTATCCCGAAATCGACTCCGAGCGCCAGGTCGTGATCGAGGAAATCGCGATGTACGAGGACGAGCCCTCGGACAAGGTGCACGACGTGCTCGCCCGAGCCGTGTTCGGCGACCATCCGCTCGGGCGGCCCGTGATCGGGCGCGCCGAGGTCATCTCGTCGGTGCCGGTGCCGGACATCGCCCGGTATCACGACCAGCGCTACAACTCGAGCAACCTCGTCCTCGCGGCGGCCGGCAACATCGACCACGACCGGCTCGTCGAGCTGGCGGCGGCGGCGGCGGGCAACCTGGCCGGGGGTGAGAACGGCCGCGTGGAGGCGCCGGTGGCCCCGGTGGCGCGCAGGCTCTTCCATCAGAAGGAGACCGAGCAGTACCACCTCTGCGTGGGTGCGCCGGGCATTCCGCGCGGCGACGACCGCAGGTTCACGCTGCGCGTGCTCGACACCATCTTTGGCGGCTCGACGTCGTCGCGCCTCTTCCAGGAGGTGCGCGAGAAGCGCGGGCTCGCCTACGCCGTCTACTCGTATCAGAGCCACTACGCCGACTCCGGGCAGACCGCGATCTACGTGGGCACCCGGCCCGAGAACGTCGCGCAGGTCTTCGAGCTGATCGGCGGGGAGCTCGACCGGATCCGCAGCCGGCCCGTATCCGACGCGGAGCTTGAGCGGGCGAAGGAGAACGTGAAGGGCCGGACGGTGCTGTCGATGGAGTCGCCGCTCGCGCGCATGAACCGGCTCGGGAGCTCGCTGCTCATGGGCCTCCCGCTGCTCACGGTGGACGAGACGCTTGCCCGCATCGACGCGGTGACGCTCGAGGACGTGTCGGCGCTGGCCGCCGAGTTGCTCGCGCCGGAGCGCCTGTGCGCCGCGGGTGTCGGGGGCGACGAGGACCTCTTCCGCGATTGCGTCGGCGCGGTCAGCCCGGCGCTGGCGGCCGCCTAGGCGCGATGTTGGGCGTCGCGGTATCGGGTGCGGCGGGCAGGATGGGGGCGACGGTCTGCAGCGCCGTCGACGGCGCGGAGGACATGGCGCTCGTCGGGCGCGCGGACCCCGCGCTCGGTGTCGCCCTGGCGGACGTGCTCGGCGACGCGGACGTGGTGGTGGACTTCACCACTCCCGAGGTCGGGCTCGACAACGCGCGGGCCTGTCTGGAGGCCGGCGTCCACTGCGTGACCGGCACCACGGGGATCGACTTCTCACAGCTTGAGGGCGTGGGCGACGCGAACCTGTTCGTCGCACCGAACTTCGCGATCGGCGCGGTCCTGATGATGGTGGCCGGCCAGGCGATCGCCGAGCACATGCCGGAGTGCGAGATCGTCGAGCTGCACCACGACCGCAAGCTCGACGCGCCCTCCGGGACCGCGCTGCGCACCGCCGAGCTCCTCCGCGAGGCGGGCGCGAACGTGCACGAGCCGATCCACTCGGTTCGCCTGCCCGGCCTCGTCGCCCACCAGGAGCTGATCTTCGGCGGGCCGGGCCAGACGCTCTCGCTGCGGCACGACTCGCTCGACCGCGAGTCGTTCATGCCTGGCGTGCTGCTTGCGGTCCGGAAGGTCGGCTCGCTCGAGCGCTCGCCGACGATCGGGCTGGAGAACCTGCTCGTTTGAGGGGTCTGGTGGACGCCTTGGTCTCGCGCTAGTGCACTGCCGCGGGATCTTCCCTGGCTAGTTGCCGTTCCGGAGTGCGCGCGGCACCACGAAGCGGATGCCCGAGCGCGTGTCGTCGATCGAGCACGTCTTGTTGTCGATCAGTCCGCAGCGCTTGCCGAACGGCACCAGGAGAAGCTGGTTCAGGTAGTTGTCGTGGCCGCGCTTGCGGGTGATGAGCCAGAGGTAGCCCGAGTCCTTGATCCGGGGGCGGTACGTCAAGAAGACGCCCTGAGCCTCCTCGACCGAGTTGATCGCGACGACCGCGCCGTCGAGGTCGCCGGTCTTCACGAGCCCGCGCCCGCTCGCGTCCTTGATGTCCTTCCGCAGGCCGGGACCTACGTCGCCCTGGACCTCGATCCGGTCGCCCGGCTTCACCCCGAGCTTCTGCACCGTGGTCCGGTGGCTGTAGTCCTTCTCCTTGGTCTTGGTCGATATCGCCATGGCGGTCACCGCATTCTGCCTTACCCTGCCTCAGCAGAGAAACACTTCCGGAGGAGGTTGGCGTTATGGGGTTCATGGACAAGGCCAAGCAGCTGGGCGACCAGGCCAAGCAACTCGCCGATCAGGCGCAGAAGAAGCTGGACGAGAAGCAGCAGCAGTTCAACGAGTCCCAGCGCGACAAGGCCGAGCAGCAGGCAGCCGCCGGAGAGGCGACGCCGGGCGACATCGCGATGGGGACCCACGAGGAGCCCGCCGCGCCTGCCGAGGCGCCCGAGGCCCCGCCCGCCGCCCAGGCGCCCCCGCCGTCGGGCCAGCCCGCCGAAGGCGGGGCGAACGCGACGCCTGATCCGTTCAAGCCGATCGAGTAGGGGATAATCGGCCCGTGGCCGACTGGGGAGTCATAACCGCCGCGCTGACGCCGTTCACCGACGACGGCAGCGTCGACGAGGACGCGTTCGTCGCCCTCGTCGGCCACCTGCTCGACAACGGCTCGGACGGGGTTGTCGTGGCCGGCACGACGGGCGAGGGCGCGACCCTCACCGACGCGGAGAAGATCAGCCTGTTCGAGCTCGCCGTCGGCGAGTTCGGCGACGGCGCGACGATCGTCGCGGGGACCGGGTCGAACGACACGGCCCACACGGTCCACCTGACGGAGCGCGCCACGGCGGCCGGCTGCGACGCGATGCTCTGCGTCACGCCCTACTACAACAAGCCGAACTTCCGCGGGCTCCAGGCGCATTACGAGGCGGTCGCGGCCGCCACCGACCGCCCGATCGTGCTCTACAACATCCCGTCGCGCTGCGTCGTCGACATCTCGAACGAGGAGCTCGCGCGGCTGGCCGAGATCCCGAACGTGAGCGCCGTCAAGCAGGCGCGCTACGAGGACCTCGAGCCGATCGACGGGCTCGACCTTCTGGCCGGCAACGACGACACCTTCGCCGACGTGCTCGACAAGGGCGGCGCGGGCGGGATCCTGGTCGCATCGCACCTGGTCGGACCCGAGATGCGGCGGATGGTCGACGAGCCCGATCTCCGGAGGGAGATCCATACGAACCTCGGGCCGGTGTTCAAGGCGCTGGCGGTGACCACGAACCCCATTCCGGTCAAGACGGCGATGGCGATGCTCGGCCACCGCGTGGGCGGCTTCCGGCTCCCCATGATCGAGGCGTCGGCGGATGAGCGCGAGGCCCTCCGCACCGCGCTCGAACGCCAGGGCCTCCTGAGCGCGGTTTGAGCGGCACGCTGAGAGTGCTTCCCCTGGGTGGGCTGGGGGAGATCGGCAAGAACATGGCCGTCGTCGAGTACGAGGGCCGGATCGTGGTGGTGGACTCGGGGCTGATGTTCCCCACGCCCGACCAGCTCGGGGTCGACCTCGTCCTGCCGGACTTCTCGTATCTGCGCGAGCGCGCGGCGGACATCGAGGCGATCGTGCTGACGCACGGGCACGAGGACCACGTCGGCGCGCTTCCGTTCGTCCTGCGCGAGATCGGCGACGTTGCGATCCCAGATATCTACGGGGGCGGGCTGACGGTGGCGATGGTGCGCTCGAAGCTCGACGAGCACAAGCTGCGCGACATGCCGCTGCGCGAGGTGGAGCCCGGCGATCAGGTCGAGCTGGGGCCATTCACGATGGAGCCGGTCAAGCTGGCCCACTCGATTCCGGACATGTTCGGGATGGCGCTCGAGTGCGAGCTCGGCACGACCTTCTTCACCGGCGACTACAAGTTCGACCAGACGCCGGTGGACGGGGTACCGGCGGACGTGGCCCGGCTGGCGGAGCTCGGCCGCGAGGGCATCCTGCTCCTGTGCGGCGACTCCACGAATGCCGACCGGCCGGGGATGGCCGCGTCCGAGTCCAGCATCGGGCCGCACCTCGAGGAGGTCTTCGCCCGCATCCGCGGCCGCATCGTCATCACCTGCTTCGCGTCGAACATCCACCGCGTGCAGCAGGTGGTCGACGCCGCCCAGCTCACGGACCGCAAGGTCGTCCTGGTCGGACGCTCGATGAAGAAGTACGTGAACATCGGCCGCCAGCTGGGGCACATCGACGTGCCCGAGGGGATGCTTGTCCAGCTCGGCGAGATCGGCAACTTCCCCGACGAGCGGCTCGTGATCATCTCGACCGGAAGCCAGGGAGAGCCCCTGTCGGCCCTGCGCCGGATGGCGCACGGCGACCACCCCGCGGTCGAGCTGCACGAGCACGACACGGTCATCTTCTCCGCGACGCCGATCCCGGGGAACGAGCGCTCGGTGAACGAGACGATCGACCGCCTCTACCGGCTCGGAGCCGACGTCATCACCACGAGCGACGCGCCGATCCACGCGTCCGGGCACGGGAACGCCGAGGAGCTCAAGCTGATGATGAACCTGATGAAGCCGCGCTACATGCTGCCGGTGCACGGCGACTTCAAGCGCCTGCGCCTGCACGGCCAGCTCGCCGAGCAGGTGGGGATCGAGGCCGAGGCCATCTTCCGCGGCCGGAACGGCCTGCCGCTCGAGATCGACGAGCGCGGCGCGCGCTGGGCGGCAGAGGAGCAGGCGGGCATGATCTTCGTGGACGGCGTGGACATCGGCGACCCGGAGGACGTCGCCCTGCGCGACCGGCGCATGCTGTCGGCCGACGGCATCTTCATCGTGGTCGCCACGGTCTCCGAGCAGGACGGCCGCTCGGTCGCCGAGCCCGAGATCATCTTCCGCGGGGTCCCCTTCGTGGACGAGCAGGACCGGATCGTGGACGAGATCCGCGAGGCGGTCGAGGACTCCCTCGCCCGTTCCGCCGAGGAGCAGGTGCGCGAGATCTCGCTGCTCCAGTCGCACCTCCACGACGATGTGGCCGGCTTCGTGTACAAGCGGCTCAAGCGCCGGCCGATGATCCTGCCGGTGGTCGTGGAGGTCTAGTCAGGGCCCTGACACGCGAAAATGGGGTGGAGACCCCATACGGCGGGGGCGCCGAAAAGCCGATCATTCCGGCACAAGCTTTTTGCCGGCGCTTGTCGAGGGCGCCGGGGACACGCAGCACTGGGGACCTTGAGAGGGGCGGCCGAGAGGCCGCCCCTCTGTCGTTCACAAGAGGTCCGCCAGCCCCACGAGGCCGGGGGCGATCACGAGCGCGGGGAGGAAGTTCCCCACCCTCACGTCCTTCAGGTCGAGCAGCTTCAGCGAGATGCCGATGATCAGGATCCCGCCCGCGCTCGTCAGGGCGGACAGCGCGTCGCCCTTCAGGACGTCCTCGAACAGCCCGGCGGCGAGGGAGAGCGCACCCTGAACGACGAGGACGGTGCCGGCCGCGAGGGCCACACCCCAGCCGAGCGTCGCCGCGAGCGCAATCGAGGCGAAACCGTCCAGCATGGACTTCGTGGCGAGCGCGTCGTAGTCGCCGGTCAGCCCGTCCTGGATCGCCCCGACGACGGTCAGCGGGCCGACGCAGAAGAGCAGGCTCGCCGTGACGAACGCCTCGCTCACGCGCGAGTGCTCGCCGCGCGAGACGGTCGCCTGGATCCGGTCGCCGAGGCGGCCGAGCCAGGCCTCGATCCCGATGGCCTCGCCGACGAGGCCACCCAGCAGCACGCCCCCGAGCACGTACAGCGGGTCCGTGTCGCGCCAGGCGAGCGCCAGGTCCACGCCGACGACCAGCGTGATCAGGCCGAGCCCGGCCAGCACCCGCTGGCGCGCCCCCTCGGAGAGGCGCTCCCCGACGAGGAGGCCGATCGCCGTGCCCGCCAGCACGGCGCCGACGTTGATGAACGTGCCTGTCACACCTCGCGGCTGGCTCGCGTCCGGCTCGCGTGATCCCGGGCGCGCGCGAAGGGCAGGCGGACGACGAAGCAGGCCCCGCCGCCATCCCGCTCGCCCAGCTCGACCGAGCCGCCGTGCGTCTCGGCCACGGCGCGCACGATGGCGAGCCCCAAGCCGCTTCCGCCGCCCGTGTCGCCGTGGCCGCGCACGAACCGCTCGAACAGGCGGTGCCGCAGCTCGGCCGGGACGCCGGGCCCATCGTCCTCGACCTCGAGCACCGCCGCGTCCGCCGACTGCAGCCTCACGGTGACGCGGGTCCCGGCCGGCGTGTGCACGAGCGCGTTCTGGATCAGGTTGAGCGCCATGCGGTGCAGGTCGTCCGCCGACCCGTCGACCATGACCGGGCCGTTCGCGTGGACCTCGAGGTCGTGCTTCTCGGCGAGGGGTGCGGCCTCGCCCGCGGCCTCGCGCACGATGCCGGCCAGATCGACCGGCTCGCGCGGTGCCTGGCGCCCCGCGTCCGCGCGTGCCAGCAGCAGCAGGTCCGCGACGAGGCGGCGCATGCGCTGGGAGGAGCGGAGCGCCGAGCCCACCAGCTCGCGCTCGTCGCCCTCGAGCTCGGTCTCGAGCAGCTCGAGGTTGGCGAGGATGCTCGTGAGCGGTGTGCGCAGCTCGTGCGAGGCGTCCGCGACGAACTGCCGCTGCCGGGCGAGCGCGCCCTCGGTCTCGGCGCGCGCCTCGGACAGCTCGCCGAGCATGTCGTCGAGGGTGCGTGAGAGAGCGGCGATCTCGTCGTCGGCGCGCAGCCGGGGCAGGTCCACCTCCGGGTCGCGCGTCTTCGCGACGCGCCGCGCCGTTGCGGTCAGACCGGCGATCGGCTCCATCGCGCGCCGCGCGACGGCTAGCCCGGCCAGCAGGGCTAGCGCTCCGCCGCCGAGGACCCCCAACGCGAGGAAGACCCGCAACCGGCGGACCGTGGAGGTGAGCGAGGCGCGGTCCTTCGCGTATTGGACGTAGGCGACCGGAACGTCGGCGAAGGGCCGGTCGAGCTCCCGCGACGTGACCCGGTAGTCGCCCACGTCGCGCACGTCGCTGGAGGGCGTCCCGAGGTCCGGCGCGCCGCGCGTTCCGGCGATCTCGGCGAGCCGCGCGTTCAGGATCCGGATGACGACGTCGTCCGCGGACGCGAGCTCGACCAGCTCGTCACGCCCAGCGATCCGAAAGGTGCCCTCCACGGTGCGCTCGATCCGCACCCGGTCCTCGATCAGG
The DNA here is from genome assembly GCA_035629775.1 of Thermoleophilaceae bacterium. GTDB lineage: Bacteria > Actinomycetota > Thermoleophilia > Solirubrobacterales > Thermoleophilaceae > DASPHG01. The sequence continues at coordinate 29,162 of DASPHG010000008.1, forward strand.
TCGGCGTTCTGACGGATCTCCTCGTCGAAGTCGGCACGCATCTCGCGGACTGTGAAAAACCCGATCACGAGCGCGAACGCGAGCAGGATCGCGAACGTGAGGATCGCCGAGGTCACGGCGAGCCGCCAGCGAATCGGCAGCATGTCGAAGCGCGAGACGAACCGCGGCATGGGCGTGCCTCGGGCCATCAGGCCGTCCTCAGCACGTAGCCCGCGCCGCGCACCGTGTGCAGGAGCCGCGGCTCGCCGTGCGCCTCGAGCTTGCGGCGCAGGTTCGATACGAAGACGTCGACGGTGTTGGTCTCGCCGGGGGAGACGTAGCCCCAAACGTCCTGGAGAAGCGTGTCGCGCGACACGACGAGCCGCTCGTTGCGCATCAGGTACTCGACCAGCTCGAACTCGCGTTGCGTCAGGTCGAGCTGGCGCTCGCCGCGGAACGCCTGATGCTGGGCGGGGTTCAGGCGGAGGTCGGCGACCGTCAGCCACTCGGCCCCGCGTGGCGGGGTGCGCCGCAGCATCGCGCGCAGGCGCGCCAGCAGCTCCTGGCGGTCGAACGGCTTGACCAGGTAGTCGTCGGCACCCGCGTCCAGGCCGGACACGCGCGACTCGATCCCGTCGCGCGCCGTCAGCATCAGGATCGGGATATCCGAGTCCTTCCTGATCCGCTTCGCCACGTCGATGCCGTCGAGTCGCGGGAGGCCGAGGTCCAGGATCACGGCGTCGGGCTCGAAGTCGTACGCGCGCTCGAGCGCGGTGACCCCGTCCGGCGCGAGTGCGACCTCGTAGCCCTCGAGCAGGAGCGAGCGCTGCAGCACCTCGCCGATGGCGGCGTCGTCCTCGACGATGAGCACGCGGGCCATGCCCGGGATGGTAGGCAGGGCGCCGCCGGTGCTCAGGCCGCGGCTTGCAGGCCCGCGCCGGCGCCCGTGACCTGCTCGACCCACGCCGCCACGTCGGCGCCGGGCGCAACCTCGCACTCCCAGGCCTCGTCGCCCGCGAGCCACGACGAGACGATCCGCACCTCGTGGACCCCCTCGGGCTTCACGACGGGCGGGGTGGGGGCGGCCGCTACGCGCTCGGCATCGGCGACGAGGGTCGGGAGCCGCTCGGCCAGCGGCCCCCACTCGACGACGCGCCCACCCGCGACCCAGAACAGGTCCCACTCCGCCTTCACCGGGTGCTTTGCGAGCAGGGCCCGCGATCCGGCGTGCACCGCGCGCACCAGACCACCGAGGCGCCCGAGCAGGTCGGCGATCCGCTCACGCCGGTCGCGCAGCACCGCCGCGCGCTCGTAGCGGCGCTCGGCCGCGGCGGCCTGCATCTCCGCGTCCATGCGCGCGAGCAGCCGCTCGGGGCCGTCGGAGCCGTCGAACATGCCGAGCGCTTCGTCGAGCCGGCGGCGGTACGCGTTCGGGTCGAGGTCGCCCAGGCACGGCGACACGCACCGGCCCATCTGCCCGTAGAGCGAGGGGTGCTCGCGCAGCGTCAGCTTTCGGCCGCAGTGGCGCAGCCCGAACAGCGAGGTGAGCTGGTCGGCGAGCTCCTGGCAGCCGGCGCGGCCCTTGACCGGCCCGATGTTGACTGCGCGGCCCGCGGCCGGCTCGCCCGCGACCTCGAGCACGGGGAAGGGGATGTCGAGCCTGCAGACGAGATAGACCCAGCGGTCGGTCCGCTTCAGGGCGCGGTTGCCGGTCGGCTTCCATTCCTTGATCAGCCGGTTCTCGAGCACCAGGGCGCCGAGCTCCGAGTTCGTGGGCAGGTAGTCCACAACCTCGGCGTGGCCGGTCCACTCGCCGGGCTGGCAGAAGTGCGCCCGCGCGCGCGACTTGACGGCCACGGATTTCCCGACGTACAGCGGCTGTCCGGCCTCGTTGCGGAACACGTAGACGCCCGGGTCGTCGGGCAGCTTCGACAGGTCGGGTCGCTGTTCCCGCGGGATCCTGCGCTGCGGGTTGGCGGCGGGCCGCCGCCGCGGGCCGAGCAGGCGCAGCGCGTCCCCGAGCGAGGCCGCGTTCGCGCAGAGCTTCGGGAAGAGCGCGCAGAAGATCCGGGCGCAGGTCACGGCGTCCGGCAGCGCGCGGTGCGTCTCGTCCACCTGGATGCCGAGCGACTCGGCGAGCAGAGCCAGCTTGCGCTGGCGCGCGAGCGGCGCGAAGCGGCGGCCCATCGCCACCGTGCACAGCACCGGCGGGTCGGGCCAATCGATCCCGGCGCGCTCGAACGCCTGCTTCAGCACACGCCGGTCGAACGACGCGTTGTGCGCCACGAGTACGCGGCGGCGGAGTCGCTCGGCCACGGCCGGCAGCACCTCTTCGGGCGGCGGAGCGTCGTCCACCATCGCCTGGGTGATGCCCGTGAAGCGCTGGATGCCGCGCGAGAGCGGCCGCTCGACGCGCACGAGCGAGGTGCCCTGATCGTGCAATTCGCCGCCTCCGACCAGGACCCAACCGACCTCGGTCAGCTCGCACAGGTCGCCGGCACGGCCGTTCGTCTCGGTATCGACGGCCAGGAACTCCATGTCTGCGAGGGCTCGCATGGGCGCGCGATGGTGCGCCTCGAGCCGGACGGACCGCAAAGGGGCTTGCGCGGCGGCGTCGAAAGAGCGGGCCATGGCCAGCCGCCGCCGGACGCAGCCCGCGCGCCGCAAGCCCGCCAGGAGCCGCGGGCGCGCCGGCGCGCGCACTTATCTCGTGCGGCCGCGGCTGCCGGCGCTCGATCAGAGCCAGAAGGACCTGCTCGGGCTCGGCCTCGTGGCGCTTGCAGTCTTCTTCGCGTTCGTCTTCTACCTCGGCTGGGACGGCGGCAAGGTGGGCGAAGCGCTCGCCGACGGGTTCGTCTGGCTGTTCGGCGGCGTTGGCTACCTGATGCCCGTCGCGCTGTTCGCTGCGGGCGCCCTGCTCGTCGTGGGGCCGATGGTCCCCACGATCAGGCCGTTCAACGCGGGCGGGCTCTGCCTCCTCGTCGCGCTCATGTTGGGCCTCGCGGCCGGGAGCCTGGGCCTCGGGCCCGACGAGCCCCCGCGCGACGCCGCGTTCGAGACGCCGAGCTGGTTCCGCCACCACGGCGGCGCCGTCGGGGAGGTCCTCTTCTGGGTCTCGCGCACGCTGGTCCAGGAGATCGGCGCGCACATCCTGTTCGTCTTCCTGTTCGTGTCCGGCTTCATGCTGCTGACCGGCGCCTCGATCGCCGGGATGCTGCGCGCCACCTCCGAGAGCGTCCGGTCGACGACGCGCCGCGTGAAGCGTTCGACGACGGAGTTCGCGGGGCTCGGGTCGCAGCCCGAGCCGGTCGCCCCGCCCGAGCCGCGCAACTCCGAGCCGGTGGTGCGCGCGACGCACGTCGAGGCGCCCTCGATCGAGGAGGAGTGGGACGAGGAGGTGCCCGAGGTCGTGGAGGGGCAGGAGGTCGACACGGAGGACGGCGAGGGCGACGACGAGTTCATCGTGCATGCCGCCACCCCCGCGGCGCGCCCGCGAAAGGCCCCCAAGCCGGCGCCCGAGCCCGAGGCCGCGCTGACCCCGCAGGGGAACCGGCGGACCGAGGTGACCGAGGCCGACGACAACGAGTACACGCTTCCGCCGGCGCGCCACCTGAAGCGCGGCGGTGCGGTCAAGCCGGGCGTCGCCAAGGCGGACATGCGCGTCGGGCAGCAGCTCACGGAAGCGCTCGGCCACTTCGGCATCGAGGCGAGCATCGTCGGGACGGTCGCCGGCCCGCACGTGACCCGCTACGAGCTGAAGCTCGCGCCCGGGATCAAGATGTCCAAGGTCGCGAACCTGAAGGACGACATCGCGTACGCGCTGGCGGCATCGGACGTGCGAATCCTCGCTCCGATCCCGGGCAAGACGGCGGTCGGGGTGGAGGTCCCGAACGCGGTGCGCCGGATCGTCCACCTGGGTGACGTCTTCCAGGAGGCGCCGTCCGGCTGGTCGCCGCTCACGGTCTGGCTCGGGAAGGACATCGCCGGCAAGGCGATCGGCACCGACCTGGCGAAGCAGCCGCACGTGCTCGTCGCCGGCACCACGGGCTCGGGAAAGTCGGGCTGCGTGAACGCGATGCTCACCTCGATCCTCCTGCGCGCGACGCCCAACGACGTGAAGCTCGTGCTGGTGGACCCGAAGCAGGTGGAGCTGAACCACTACGAGGGCATCCCGCACCTGATCACGCCGGTCGTGACCAGCCCGCGGATCGCCGCGAACGTCCTCCAGAACCTGATCAGGGAGATGGAGCAGCGCTACACCGTGATGAGCGCGGCCAAGACGCGCAGCCTGGTCGAGCTGAACAAGGCCCGCGAGCGCGCGGGGGACAAGCCGCTGCCCTACATCCTCTGCGTGATCGACGAGCTCGCCGACCTGATGATGATCGCCCCGGCCGAGGTGGAGGACTCGATCATCCGCCTCGCGCAAAAGTCGCGCGCCGTCGGCATCCACCTGCTGCTCGCGACCCAGCGTCCGAGCGCCGACATCATCACCGGCATGATCAAGGCGAACGTCCCGGCGCGGATCGCGTTCGCGGTCTCCTCGCAGATCGACTCGCGCGTGATCCTCGACCAGGGCGGCGCCGAGTCGCTTCTGGGCCAGGGGGACCTGCTCTTCCGGCCGGCGACGGATTCCCGCCCGGCGCGGATCCAGGGCGCGTTCGTGACGGAGGAGGAGATCGAGAAGATCACGAACGCCTGGCGCAAGCAGGGCGAGCCCGAGATCCACGAGGAGCTGCTCGAGGCGGTCGAGTCCGAGTCGGACGACTCCGATCGCGGCGACTTCGACCCCGACCACGACGAGCTGCTCGGCGAGGCGATCTCAACCGTGGTCCAGCTCGGAAGCGCCTCCACGTCGATGCTCCAGCGGCGCCTACGGGTGGGCTACACCCGCGCCGGCCGCCTGATCGACATGCTCGAGCGCCGCGGCGTGATCTCGGGCTACGAGGGTTCGAAGGCGCGCCAGGTGCTGATCACCGAGGCGGACCTGCCGCGAATCCTCGAGGCCTTGGACGAGCCTGCAGGCGTTCCTGCCGACGCTTAGCGCGAGGTCGCGATAATCCCCGGTAGTGCCGGGAATCGGAGAAACGCTTCGCCAGGCGCGCATGCGCGAGCGGGTGACGATCGAGGAACTTGAGCGGAGCACGAAGATCCGCGCCAAGTACCTGCGCGCGCTCGAGAACGAGGAGTTCGGGCTGCTCCCCGGGCCCACGTACGTGAAGAGCTTCCTCCGGACCTACGCCGAGAAGCTCGGCATCGACCCGGAGCTCCTCGTCGAGGAGTTCCGCGTCCAGCACGAGCCGCCGGAGCCGGTCGAATTCCATCCGATCGCGTCGCCGCCGCGCGACGCCCGGCGGCGGCCGCGCCCGCCGCGGTTCGGCCCCGGCGCGGCGATCGTGGCGGCGGCGCTCGCGCTCCTCGCCTTTCTCCTGATCCTCGGCCTGACCGGGGGCGACGACGACGAGCCGGAGCGGTCCGCCGACACGCCCGCGCGAGACGCGCCGCCGCCGGCCGACGACCCGGCACCCACGCCCGCGGCGCGGCGCGTCGTCATGCGCGTGGTGCCGGCCGAGCCGACCTACGTCTGCGTCGACCGCGGGCCCGACCGGGTGGTGTTCGAGGGCACGCTCGGGGCGCCGCGCACCTTCCGCGCTCGCGACACCCTGCGGGTCAATCTCGGGAAGCGCTCGGCTGGGCTGCGCGTGAACGGGCGTCCCGTCGCGTTCGCCGACGGGCCCACGCCGGTCGGCTTTGCGTTCACGCGCGCCGGGGACCGGCAGGAGCTCGGCGAGGGCGAACGGCCCTGCGCGTGAGCGCCCGCGCCGGCATCGTCGTCACGGGCACCGAGGTCCTGACCGGGCGGGTTCAGGACCGCAACGGCCCGTGGCTCGCGGACCGGCTGCTCGAGCTCGGCATCGAGCTTGCCCACATCACGATCTGTGGCGACCGGCCCGAGGACATGGAGGCGCAGCTCGGGTTCCTCGCAGGGGAGGGGGTGGACCTGATCATCACGAGCGGCGGCCTGGGGCCGACCGCGGACGACCTGACGGCGGAGGTGGTGGGTCGCTTCCAGGGACGGGCGATGGTGCTCGATGAAGCCCTCGAGGAGCGGATCGCCGCGATCCTGAAACCCCTGATGAAGCGGTGGCGCAACCTCGATTTCGACGCCGTGCGAACCGCCAACCGCAAGCAGGCGGTGATCCCGGAGGGGGCCTTCGTGATCGACCCGGCGGGCACGGCGCCCGGCCTGGTCGTGCCGCAGGCGGGCGAGCGCGACGGTCCGATTGTGGTCGTGCTGCCCGGCCCCCCGCGCGAGCTGCACGAGATGTGGCCGAAGGCGGTCGCGAGCGAGCCGTTCCGGGCCGCCACCAGCGGCCGGACGGACTACGAGCAGCGCATGCTGCGCCTCTTCGGGATCCCGGAGTCGGAGATCGCGGAGACGTTGCGCATCGCCGAGGGACAGACCCCCGATGTTGCACAGCTCGAGATCACGACCTGTCTGCGGCGCGGGGAGCTCGAGGTGGTCGTGCGTCACGAGCCCGCGACGAAGGACGCGTACGACGCGCTGGAGGCCCTGATCCGCGATCGTCACGGCAAGTTCCTGTATTCGACGGACGGCGCCTCGGTCGACGATCAGGTCGCGGAGCTGCTGGGCGATATGCAGATCGCGGTCGCCGAGTCGTGCACGGGCGGGCTGATGGCCGCCCGCCTGACGGCCCGGCCGGGGTCGTCCGGCTGCGTCCAGGGTGGCGTGGTGGCCTACTCCAACGAGGCGAAGGTGAAGCTCGTCGGCGTGGACCCGGGCCTGATCGAGACGCACGGAGCGGTCTCGCCCGAGGTCGCCGAGGCGCTGGCGGACGGCGCGCTCGAGCGGTTCGGGGCGCAGGTGGGCGTCGGAATCACGGGCGTGGCCGGCCCGGACGGCGGCACCGAGTCGAAGCCCGTGGGCTACGTGTGCTGGTGCGTGAAGCGCGACGACGGTCGAAAGCTCGCGCGCGACGTTCGTCTGCCCGGCGACCGCAACGAGGTGCGCGACCGGGCGACGACGGTGGCCATGCACCTGATCCGGCGGCTGCTCCTCGGGGAGGACTTCCCGGTCTGAGCAAGGAGCGGCCAGGCTCGCCGCGGGCGCGGCTCTTCGTGGCGCTCGACCTGCCGGTGCGGGAGCGGGCGGAGCTGGCCGCCTGGCGCGACGCGCTGATCGCGGGCCGCGACGACCTGCGGCCGGTGCGCGAAGAGGCGCTGCACGTGACGCTCGCGTTCCTCGGATACCGGCCGGAGAAGGAGATTGAGGCGATCGCGGCGGCCGTCGAATCCGCGGCCACGGGGCCCGCGCTGGTCTTGACCGCCGGCCCGGTCGTCCCGTTGCCGAAGGGCCGCCCGCGCCTCTTCGCGCTCGACCTGGTCGATCAGGACGGCGCCTGCGCGCGCCTTCAGCAGAGCCTGACCGACAGGCTCGAGGCGGGGCGCTTCTACCGCCCGGAGAAGCGGCCGTTCTGGCCGCACGTGACGCTGGGGCGGGTGAAGCGCGACCGGCGCGCCGCGCCGCTGCCCGCCGACCGGCCGCCGCTCGCTTCCATGCGCGCGTCTCAGGTCACGCTCTACCGCTCGACGCTTCGACCGCAGGGGGCCGAGTACGAGCCGCTCGCGCAGAGAGGATTAGGCTGATCGCGTGTCGAGCGCGAAGTCGCGTAGCGCACGAGTACTGGGCCGCACCCTGCGGATGCCGGGCGTCCTCGATCGCAAGGGCACCCGCTGGATGCTCCAGGCGCTCTCACCGGCGCCGGTGATCGTCCTCGTGCACCGTGGCCGCAAGAGCGGCAGGGTGTTCAGGACCCCGGTCGAGGCGCTGCACAAGGATCCCGGGGGGCGAGAGTTCGTCGTCGCGCCGATGTGGGGCAGAAGCTCGGACTGGTATCGAAACGTGGCCGCCGGCGGACTCGTCGAGATACACGTACGCGGAGAGGCGCTACAGGTGGAATGGCGGGAGTTGGACGAAGCCGAGCGCCGCGCCGCGATGGATGCCTATCGCGATGCGCACCCGATCTACAGCCGGATCGTCCTCCGGATGATCGTTCGCGTGAATGGGCTCGAGGGCGATCCCGAGCAGGCGGTATTGCGAGAGCTGCCGATGCTGCGGCTGCGCTCCTCCTAGGGCTTGTCGAGCGCGTTCGGCTGGCCCGCCGCGTACAGCTCGCGGTCCGCGGCCTTGGCGGCCTCGAACTCGGGCGGGTCGTACAGCGTGTACATCTCGACGGGTTCCGCCTTCGATCCGGCCGCGTCGAGCAGCGCATTCACCGCGGCGCGGCCCGACTCGTTCGCGCCCTCCATCGTCGCCAGGTCCACGTCGGTGCGGACGTAGTCGCCGGCCAGGAACAGATTCGGCACCTTGGTGCCGGCCTCGGGACGCCGCTCCCAGGAGCCGACCGTGTTGACCAGCAGCGGCTCGTCGTTCGTGTTGCGTCCGCGCCGCGGGCGCCACCTGATCGCCGGGTCGAGGTGCCACGAGTCGATCATGTCGTCGGTGAGCACGTCCTCGCCGTTGTCGTTCAGGTGCAGCTTGATCTGCTCGAGCACCTCGTGCGCGACCTGCTTCGGGGTGCAGCGCTTGGCCTTCTTGCCGTAGACGATCCCCGGCGTGTCCCAGTCCGAGACGTCGATCGAGAAGCAGTCGAGCTGGCCGCCGTCACCGTAGTCGGCCGGGAAGTCCCGATCCGCCCAGAACTGGGCCTGGGTGAGGGCGGTCAGCGCCCACGGCGCGTCGATGAAGGTCATGTGGCCGCGCACGATCTCGAGCGGCTTCGACAGGTAGAACTGGATGCCGTTCATCCAGTCGACGTAGAGCTCGTCCATCAGCTCGAGCGACGGGTCGCGGCGAAGGACCTTGCGCGACCACAGGCGCCGCGCTCGTTCGGCCGGCATCGCGCAGACGAACCAATCCGCCTCGATCGCGCGCCGCCGCCCGCGGCGGTCGCGCACGCGCGCGGACTCGACGCTGCCGTCCTGCATGGCGAGCGCCTCCACCGTCTGACCGACGTGGAATCGGACCCCGAGCTTGCGCAGCAGCTTCACCCATGGCCGGATCCAGGCCTCGTTGGTCGGCGCGTTCAGGATCCGGTCGGGCGGCCCGTCGTTCCCGCGCTGCTGGAAGTTGTAGACGAAGGCCTCGCCCATGTTCCCGATCGTCCGCGTCGAGGCCTTGCGCTCCTTGGCCGCCACGACCGCGCGGGTGAGCCCGCGTGCGAGGACCTTCTGGTACTCCTCGGACTTCCCCTCGGCCTGGATGAAGTCCCACCAGCTGACGTGCTCCCACTCGCCGAAACGGCGCTCGTCGCACGAGGTCAGGAAGACCATGACCCGCTCGACGAAGTAGGCAAGCTCGTGCGGCGGGATCGCGTCCTCGTGGAACGCCTCCAGGAGCAGCCGGCGCATGCCGTCGGGGGTCCGCGCCTCGTTCGGGTCCGGCGCGATACCGAAGACCGTGCCGTCCGCGCGGCCCTCGGTCCGGGGGGACTTCGTCTCGCTCGCCTCCACGAGGTTGTCCCAGACGCCGTTCGGGTTGCCGGGGAAGGGCGTGCGCCGCATCGAGTCCGGCACGTGGTGGTAGAAGCCGGGGAAGAAGCGGAACCCGTGCTCGCCGGGCAGGGGCTTCCGCCCGCCGGCCGCCGTCCCGCGCACAGGGATGCTGCGCGCCTTGCCGCCCAGCGCCTTGCGCTCGTAGACGTCGACGCGGAAGCCGCGCTCGGCCAGCTCGTGGGCCGCCGCCAGGCCGGCCATCCCGCCGCCGAGTACCGCGACGCGCTTGCCGCGGCCTGAGCGGGGCACGCGGGCCGCGGCCCAGCCCGGGGTCGCCGCCAGCGCGGCGCCCGCAGCACCCGCCCTCAGGACCTCGCGCCGGGAAAAACCGCTCATCTCCAACTAAACGTGCCAGGTTTTCCCCTCTTGCGCGTTGGATAGGTTGTGACCGGGGGTTTTTCCGACTTGGGAGGTGCCGTGTCCGTTCGCCGTCTTTGCCTGCTGGCCATCGCCGTCTGCTCGCTCGCGCCCGCCGGCGCGACCGCCGCGGAGACGCCGCCCGGCGCCCACAGCCCGAACATGACGTACGTGAAGAACATCGCGTACGAGGCGCGGAACGGCGATGCCCCGAACTACGGCACCGACCAGGAGTTCACGAAGATCCGCGGCAAGCGCTACGGCCTCTTCGGCTCCTACATGAACGGGATGCAGATCGCGAACGTCACCAAGCCCGCGAAGGCGCGGATCGTCGGCGTGTACGACTGCGGCATCACGCAGGGCGACGTCCAGATCTTCCGCCAGCGTGACGAGCGGCGCCGGGTGTTCGCCACCTACACCTCCGACGCCACGGGCGACGGCACCTCCAAGTGCTACCGCGAAGCCGCGAAGCTCGGCTTCGAGGTCCAGCAGGAGGACGGCTCGGGCCGCAACGGCACGTTCATCGTGGATGTGACTCGGCCGAGCAAGCCGAAGACCGTGTCGTTCGTCGAGGTCGAGCAGGGATCGCACAACATGACGGTCCACCCGAGTGGCAACTGGCTCTACAACTCGAACTCGGACCTGATCACGTCGCTCGACCCGGCCATCGAGGTCTTCGACATCACGAACCCGGCCAAGCCCAAGTCGGCCGCCGAGCTCACGCTCCCCGTGCGACCGGGCCTGGGCACGGAGTCACACGACATCTCGTTCTCGCCCGACGGCAAGCGTGCGTACTCCGCCGCGCTCTCGCAGGGCGTGATCATCGACACCACGGACCCGGGCAAGCCGAGCGTCCTGACGACCTTCGTCGACCCGACGATCAACGTGTGGCACCAGATGGAGATCATCACGATCGGCGGGCGCGACTTCCTGATCGCCGAGGACGAGTTCGCGGGCGCCGCGGGTGGCCCGGTCTGTCCCAGCGGCGGGGTGCACGTGTACGACGTGACCGGCGACCTCGAGCTGAGCCCGGAGAAGGTGGGCTACTGGAACATCGACGAGTTCCGCCCCACGACGGGCCCCGAGCAGACCTGCACGGCGCACGTCTTCCAGCTCCATCGCAAGGCGCAGGTCATGACGATCGCCTTCTACAACGGCGGAGTGCGGGTGGTGGACCTGTCCGACCTCGCCGGCTACAGCCTGGGTGCGAACCAGCTGAGCGGCGGGATGAAGGAGATCGGCTACTACCGGCTGGACGACGCGGACTCCTGGTCGGCGAAGACGCCGAGCATCCGGCGTGGGAAGTCGTTCCACGTGTACGGGAACGACATCGCGCGCGGCCTCGACATCTACCGCTTCGACTGGGACGCGGGCGAGTCGAAGGCAGCGGGCACGTGGCTGTCGCCGAAGCAGGCCGCCCGGCGCCTCGGCGGCGCCAGCATCGGCGCGCTCAGCGGGTACCGGATGAACTGCCTGCTGGCACGCTGAGGCGCGCCTAGAGGAACGTCCGCGCGGGCGCCGAAGATGGGGGCATGCTCACCATGTTCTTCGTCAGCCTGGCGCTGTGCACGGTCGGCATCGTCGCCGTTGCCGTGGCCGCGCGGCACGTGATGGCGCGGCTCGGGCTCGAGCCCATGGACGCGCTGCTGTGGCTCGGTCTGGCCGAGCGGCCGGTGGACGCTGCCCCTCCGCGCCCGGGCGCGTAGCGGCTTAGCCCACCGGCTCGCCGTCCGCGGCGCGGCGCAGCGCCTCCACGTCGAGCTTGCGCATCTTGAGCATCGCCTGCATGGCGCGCTCGGCGCGGCTCTTGTCGGGGTCGCTGAAGACCTCGTCCATCCCGCGCGGGACGACCTGCCACGAGAGGCCGAACTTGTCCTTCAGCCAGCCGCACTGCGACTCCTCGCCCCCGTCCGCGGTCAGCTTGTCCCAGTAGTAGTCCACCTCGTCCTGGTCCTCGCAGTCGATCTGGAGCGAGATCGCCTCGCTGAACTTGAACAGGGGACCGCCGTTGATCCCGACGAAGCGGTTCCCGTCGAGCTCGAACTCGACCGTCATGACCTCGCCGGCGGGTCCGGGGGAGTTCTCGGGGTAGTGGGACTGGCTCAGAACGCGGGAGTTCTTGAAGACCGAGCAGTAGAACTCGGCGGCCTGCTCGGCCTGGCCGTGGTCGAACCAGAGATTGGGGGTGATGTTCGTGGGCATTTGCGGGCTCCTTTCGGCTTCGGTGACCCTATAGACGGCCCGGCGGGGGGAAATTCATCTGTCCGGTCGGCTTCCTACCTTCGAGTGCTCATCTCGCGAAGGAAAGGCTTGACCATGGACAAGGAACAGGAGAAGGCCGCCAAGGCGCGCGATTCCGCGCTTCAGAGCGCCGTCGGGCAGATCGAGCGCCAGTTCGGCGCCGGCTCGATCATGAAGATGGGCGACGACGCGTTCGCCGTCAGCGTCAAGGCGATCTCCACGGGCGCGCTGTCGCTCGACCTGGCGCTCGGCGTGGGCGGCCTGGCGCGCGGCCGGATCGTCGAGATCTTCGGACCGGAGTCCTCGGGCAAGACCACGTTGATCTACCACGTGCTCGCCGAGGCCCAGAAGCAGGGCGGCATCTGCGCGTTCATCGACGCCGAGCACGCGATGGACCCGCTGTACGCGAAGCGCATCGGGGTCGACGTGGACGAGCTGCTCGTCTCGCAGCCCGACTACGGCGAGCAGGCGCTCGAGATCGCGAACATGCTGATCCGTTCGGGAGCGGTGGACGTGGTCGCGATCGACTCGGTGGCGGCGCTCACGCCCAAGACCGAGCTCGAGGGCCAGATGGGCGACCAGTCGGTCGGCCTCCAGGCGCGGATGATGAGCCAGGCGATGCGCAAGCTGGCCGGCAACCTGAACCGGGCGAACACGCTGTGCGTGTTCACCAACCAGATCCGCGAGAAGGTCGGCGTCATGTTCGGCTCCCCGGAGACCCAGCCGGGCGGCCGCGCGCTCAAGTTCTACTCGTCCCAGCGGCTCGACATACGCCGCATCGAGACGCTCAAGGAGGGCACCGACGCGGTCGGGAACCGGGTGCGGGTGAAGGTCGTGAAGAACAAGGTCGCGGCGCCGTTCCGCCAGGCCGAGTTCGACATCGAGTACGGGGCGGGCATCTCCTCCGAGGGCTGCCTCCTCGACTTGGGGCTCGAGCACAACCTCGTCCAGAAGTCGGGCTCGTTCTTCTCCTACGGCGAGGAGCGGATCGGCCAGGGGCGCAACAACGCCAAGGGCTACCTGCGCGAGCACCCGGAGGTCGCGAAGGACCTCGAGACGAAGATCTACGCGGCAGTCGGGATGGCTCCGGGCGACGCGACGGTCGCCGAGATTCCGGCGCAGCCGGCCGAGGCGCCGGAGGCGCCGGAGGAGCAGGCCGCCTGACGCCGCCCGAGGAAGAGGCCAGGCGCGCATTCGACCTCGCCGGGCGCGCGCTCTCGGTGCGTGACCGCTCGGTCGCCGAGCTTCGGGTCTTTCTGGAGGGAAAGCGCGTCGAGCCGGACGCGATCGACGAGGTGGTGGCCGAGCTCGAGCGCACGCACGTGCTCGACGACGCCCGCTTCGCGGAGCGCTTCACCGAGGACCGGCGCGCGCTGTCGGGCTGGGGACCGGAGCGGATCGAGAAGGAGCTCGTCCGCCGCGGAATCCCGCCCGAGCTGATCGAGCCTGCGCTCGGGCGGCGGACGCGCACGGACGAGCTCGAGGCCGCGCGCGGGCTGCTCGCCGAGCGTTTCGCGAACCTCGACGACGACCGCGCGCGCAACCGCGCCTGGCAGCTCCTCGTCCGGCGCGGCTATGACGCCGAGCTCGCCTACGACGCCGTGCGCGCGCAAGAGCACGCTGCCTGACGGGCGGCTTGCGTGTCCTTGCGCCGCGAGTTACTCTCTCGGCCCGGGCCAACACGGCCCCTGTGAGACGGAACAACGGTATTTGCAGCGGTTTTGTGACGATTCCTGAGAGCTTGAGACCATCCCGGACAACGACGGCCCGAGTGCGCGAGAGGAGGTCTGGTACGCGCAGCTAGCCGTCGTCGTCCCGCCCGAAAGGCAGATCCACACCGACGCAGCCTGGTGTCTCGCAGGGTCGAAAGGCCCGGTCGAACTGAGGTAACCGAGCCCGCCCGCGCGCGGGAGAACCGGAGACACCAGAGATGGAGATCGTGCTTGCAGCTGTGGTCGCGGCGGTCGTGGCCGGAGGCCTGGTCCTGCTCCTGCAACGCGGTGATCGCTCGGGGGTGGTCGCCCACGCTGCGGGCCCGGCGCCCGCGCCGGCCAGGGCGCCGGTGCACGAGGATCGAGACGCGCCCGCGCCCGCGCCCGCGCCGGCCGAGCGGCGGGACCCCGCTCCGGTGGCCGCCGAGACGGTCAGCGACATCGAACACGAGCTGCGCGAGCGCCGGGCGGAGCTGGCTCGCGCCGAGGAGCGGGTGCTGGCCAAGGAGGGGGCCGCAGACGCCCGCCTGGGCGAGCTCGACCGGCGCGAGCGCTCGCTGGACGACCGCGGCCGGAACCTGGAGCACCAGGCGGAGGAGCTCAAGCAGGCCCGCCAGCGCCAGCTTCGCGAGCTCGAGCGGATTGCGGGGCTGAGCGTCAGCCAGGCGAAGCAGATCCTCCTCAAGGAGCTCGAGGACGAGCTCCGCCACGAGAGCGCGGTGATGATCCGCCACGTCGAGGAGGAGGCCCGTCGCGACGCCGACCGGCGCGCCAGGAACATCCTCTCGACCGTGATGCAGCGCGTGGCGGGTGGTCACGCGGCCGAGACGACCGTGTCCGTGGTGCAGCTCGAGTCGGACGAGCTGAAGGGCCGCATCATCGGGCGCGAGGGGCGCAACATTCGTGCGCTCGAGACCCTGACCGGGATCGACATCATCGTCGACGACACCCCGTCGGCGGTGCTCCTCTCCGGCTTCGACGGGGTGCGGCGCGAGATCGCCCGCCTGACGCTCGACAAGCTGCTCCAGGACGGCCGGATCCACCCGGCGCGGATCGAGGAGGCGTACTACCAGGCGAAGTCCGAGATCGCGAACCACGTGCAGGAGGTGGGGGAGCAGGCGGTGTTCGAGGCGGGGATCGGCTCCCTCCACCCGGAGCTGGCGAAGCTGCTCGGCCGCCTCCACTATCGGACGAGCTACGGGCAGAACGTGCTGGCGCACTCGATCGAGTGCGCGAAGCTGGGGGGCCTCCTGGCCGCGGAGCTGGGCGTCAGCGTCCCCACTGCCACCCGTTCAGCGCTGCTGCACGACATCGGCAAGGCGGTCACCCACGAGATGGAGGGGCCGCACGCGCTCGTGGGCGGCGAGCTGGCGCGCCGATACAAGGAGGCCGAGGCCGTCGCGCACGCGATGGAGTCGCACCACAACGAGGTCGAGCCGCAGACGGTCGAGGCGGTGATCGTGCAGATCGTCGACGCGCTGTCCGGCGCGCGCCCCGGGGCGCGAGGCGAGTCGCTCGAGAAGTACGTCAAGCGCCTGCGCGAGCTCGAGGAGATCGCGCAGCGCCAACCCGGCGTCGAGAAGGTCTATGCGATGCACGCCGGGCGAGAGGTGCGCGTGATCGTGGCGCCCGGCGACGTGGACGACGACCAGGCCGCGCTCCTCTCGCACACGATCGCCCGAACGGTCGAGAAGGAGCTCGAGTATCCCGGCCAGGTGAAGGTGACGGTGATCCGCGAGAGCCGGGCGACCGACTACGCGAAATAGCGGCTAGGGAAGGCCGCGCTCGAGGCCCGCGAGGCAGCCGTCGTATGCGGCCTGCTGCAGCGGGATCGGCTCGCTGGCCAGCGACTCGGCGTACAGGAGCGCCACGTCGTTGTCCGACATCTCGGCTCCGGGCGCATGTCCGAGGCCGTCCTCCGACGCTGCCCGGAACGACTCCGACAGGACGTCGCGCGGGACGGCCGCGCACGTCTTGCGCGACTGCATCTGCATCTGCTCGTAGGAGAAGCGAGCCTCCTTGCGCGCGGTGTCGGTGCGG
This sequence comes from Thermoleophilaceae bacterium, assembly GCA_035629775.1. Classification (GTDB taxonomy): domain Bacteria; phylum Actinomycetota; class Thermoleophilia; order Solirubrobacterales; family Thermoleophilaceae; genus DASPHG01. The sequence goes on from DASPHG010000008.1 coordinate 45,064, forward strand.
ACCGTGATCGTGCGCAACTCCGTCTTGCCCCCACCACAGCCGGCGATCACGAACGTCGCGAGCAGAGCAGCTCCCCAGAGGCGCATGCCGGGAACGTACCCCAAGTGCAGCGGCTACCGTTTCAGGCCGTGAAGCGCTACCACGTCACGACCTTCGGGTGTCAGATGAACGAGCACGACTCGGAGCGCATGAAGGGCATGCTCGAGTCGCTCGGCTACAGGCAGGCGGATGACCGCGACGACGCCGACCTGATCCTCTTCAACACGTGCTCGATCCGGGAGTCGGCCGACAGCCGGTTCATCGGTCACCTCGGCCACGCCAAGCGGCTGAAGACGGAGAACCCGCAACGCGTCGTGGGCGTCGGGGGCTGCTGGGCGCAGTCGGTCAAGGACGAGGTCTTCGAGCGCTTCCCGTTCGTCGACGTGGCCTTCGGCCCGGGCCAGATCCACCGGCTCGCCGAGTTCCTGACGAGCGACAGCCTGACCGCCCAGGGCTACTTCGAGTTCGAGGACTTCTCGGGCCATCTGCCGATGAAGCGCGAGCGCGAGTTCCAGGCCTGGGTTCAGATCTCTCAGGGCTGCAGGATGAAATGTTCGTACTGCATCGTCCCGTCGACGCGCGGCCCGGAGGTGAGCCGAGAGCCCGAGCCGCTCGTGGCGGAGATCGCCGGGCTCGCCGCCGACGGAGTGCGCGAGGTGACGCTGCTCGGCCAGAACGTGAACTCCTACGGCCGTGATCTCCCCACCGACCGCCGCGTCACCTTCGCGGAGCTCCTGCGCGAGGTGGATGCGATCGACGGCATCGACCGCATCCGCTACACGAGCCCGCACCCGCAGGACATGAAGGCGGACGTCATCACGGCGCACGCCGAGCTCCCGAGTCTGTGCGAGCACATCCACCTTCCGCTCCAGGCGGGCTCCACGCGGATCCTCAAGGCGATGCGGCGCACCTATACGCGCGAGCGCTTCCTCGACCGCGTCGCTCAGATCCGCGAGCACGTGCCGGATGCCGCGCTGACGACCGACATCATCGTCGGCTTCCCCGGCGAGACCGAGCGCGATTTCGAGGACACGCTCGAGGTGGTCGAGCAGGTCCGGTTCGACTCGGCCTTCACGTTTATCTTCTCGCCGCGGCGCGGAACGCAGGCGGCCGACATGCCCGACCAGCTCCCGCATCCGGTGAAGCGCGAGCGGATGGAGCGCCTCGTGGCGCTCGTCCAGCGGCTCGCGGCCGAGCGCGCGCAGCGGTTTGTGGGGCGGACGATGGAGGTGCTGGTCGAGGGGCCGTCGCGTACCGATCCGGCGCGGCTGCGCGGCCGCACGCGCCACAACAAGACCGTGAACTTCAGCGGCGTCGCGTGCCCCGGTGAGATGACCGACGTCGAGATCGCCTCCGCCACCAGCACGACGCTGGCGGGCGAGGAGAGCCTGCTGGCGCGGGTCGGCTGAGCCTCCCGCGCGTCATAGCGATCTTCGGCCCCACCGGGGTCGGGAAGACCGCGCTCGCCGTCGCCCTGGCTGAGAGGCTCGGTGGCGCCGTGGTCGCGGTTTCGGCCGACGCCCTCCAGGTCTACGAGGGGATGCCGGTCCTGACCGGCGCCGCCGGCCCGGACGAGCAGGCGCGCCTCGAGCACCGTCTCCTGGGGTTCGTCCCGATCCACCGGACGTTCTCGGTGGGGGAGTACATGCCGCTGGCGCACCGCGAGATCGACGATGCGCTCGAGGCGGGCACCACGCCGATCGTCGTCGGCGGCACGGGCCTGTACCTGCGCGCGGCGCTCACCGACCTCGAGCTGCGGCCGCCACCGCCCGAGGACCTGCGCGCCCGGCTCGAGCGCGAGGCCGACGCGGCCGGGGCGGAGGCCCTGCATGCCCGGCTCGCCGTGCGGGCACCCGGCGCCGCGGCGAGGGTGGCGCCGGCCGACCGCAGCCGCGTGATTCGGCTGCTCGAGCTGCTCGAGATGGGCGCACTCGAGGACGACGACCCCGCGGTCGAGTCACAGCTCTGGACCGAGGACACGCGCCACCCGACCCTGCTCGCGGGCCTCACGATGGACCGCGCGAGCCTGTACGAGCGGATCGAGCGGCGCGTCGACCAGATGGTCGGCGGCGGTGCGCTCGAAGAGGTCAAGGCCGCCCACGACGCGGGTGCGTCGGTGACGGCGCGCAAGGCGCTCGGATTCCAGGAGCTCCTCGTGGGCGACATCGACGCGATGAAGACGCGCAGCCGCCAGTACGCGCGCCGCCAGCTCACGTGGATGCGCAAGCTGCCGAACGTCGAGCCGATCGACGTGACGGGACGAAGCCCGGAGGACGTCGCCGCCGATATAGCCTCCCGCGCCGGATGAGATTCGAGAAGTGGAACGCGCTCGGGAACGACTACGTGATCGTCGAACGGGACGAGCTTCCGTTCGAGCTGACGCCCGAGCGCATCCGGATGATCTGTGCGCCGCATACCGGCGTCGGCTCCGACGGCATCCTGCTCCTCGCGCCGTCCGAGGGCCGCGGATTCGTCGCCAGCCTCCGCATCTTCAACCCCGACGGCTCCGAGGCCGAGCTGTCCGGAAACGGCGCGCGCGAAGCAATCATGTACCTGCGCCGGCGGGGCTGGACCGACTCGGACACGTTCTCGATCGAGACCGCTGCGGGCGAGATTCGGCCGACGATCACCGGCGAGACCACGTGCACGGTGGACATGGGCCGAGCGAAGCTCGCCCACGACGGCACGCTGATGAGCGCGGACCGCGAGTTCGTCTACCAGCATCTGACCATCGGAAACCCCCAGACCGCGATCGAGGTCGACGACCTCGGGCTCGACCTCGCCCGGTACGGCGCGCCGATCGAGTCGAACACCGACCTCTTCCCGAATCGGACGAACGTGTCGTTCTGGCGCCGTGACGGAGACGGCGAGATCACCGCACGCATCTTCGAGCGCGGAGTGGGCGAGACCATGTCCTCGGGCACGGGCGCGAGCGGGGCGGCGGTTGCCGCCGTGCTGGGGGGCGCCGACAGCCCGGTGACCGTTCACCTCGACGGGGGCGATCTGGAGGTCGAGGTGGGGGAGGACCTGCACGTCAACCTGAGCGGCTGGGCAGTGCCCGTCTACAGCGGGACCCTCGCCGCCGACTTCATCAAGGAGCTGCATGAAGCCGAGTAGCCGCCTGGAGCGGATCCCGCCGTACCTGTTCGCCGAGCTCGAGCGGAAGATCGCCGCGAAGAAGGAGCAGGGCGTGGACGTGATCAGCCTGGGGATCGGCGATCCGGATACGCCGTCGCCCGACGTCACCGTCTCGGCCCTGCGCGAGGCGGCCAGCGACCCCGGCACGCACCAGTACCCGTCGAACCGCGGCCGTCCCGAGTTCAGGGACGCCATGGCCTCGTTCTACGAGCGCCGCTTCGGCGTCGCCCTCGATGCCGCCACGGAGATCATCCCTGCGATCGGCGCGAAGGAATGCGTCTTCAACCTGAACCTCGCGTTCCTCGATGTCGGCGACGTCGCGCTCGCCGCGGATCCCGGCTACCCGGTCTACACGGGCGGTCCGCTGCTGGTCGGCGGTGAGCCGGTCTTGATGCCGCTTCTCCCGGAGCGCGGCTTCGCGCCCGACTTCGCCGCGATCGACGCCGGCGTGCGTGAGCGCGCGCGCCTCATGTACCTGAACTACCCGAACAACCCGACGGGTGCAGTCGTCCCGGACGGCCTGTTCGAGGAGGCGGTCGAGTTCGGGCGCGCGAACGACGTGCTGGTCGTGCACGACGCCTCGTACACGGAGACGACGTTCGACGGCTACGTCGCGCCGAGCTTCCTCGAGACCGCGGGCGCGAAGGACGTGGGGGTCGAGGTCTTCTCGCTCTCGAAGGGCTACAACATGACCGGATGGCGCACGGCGGCGATCGTGGGCAACGCCGACGCAATCGAGGCCTACTGGCGCCTCAAGACGAACATCGACTCGGGCCTGTTCGAGGCGGTCCAGCTGGCCGCCGCCGCCACGCTCGACCAGGGCGACGATGTCGCGCGCGAGATGTCCGCCATCTACCAGCGCCGGCGCGACCTGGTCTGCGACGCGCTGCGGGAGATCGGC
>DASPHG010000009.1:0-74930 GCA_035629775.1 Thermoleophilaceae bacterium
GAGGACGGCGTCGACGTCGAGTCGCTGCTCGTGATCACCTACACCGAGCGCGCGGCCGGCGAGCTGCGCGGTCGCATCCGCGCGCGCCTCGCCGAGCTCGGCCGCCACGACCTCGCCCGCTCGCTCGACGGCGCCTGGATCTCCACCATCCACGGCTTCTGCCTGCGGCTGCTGAAGGCGCATCCGTTCGAGGCCGGGCTCGACCCCCGCTTCCGCATCCTCGACGACAGCCAGGGCCGGGTCGTCCGCGGCGAGGCGTTCGCGACGGCTCTGACGGAGTTCTGCGCAGGCGAGCAGCCGGAGCGGCTCCAGCTGCTCGCGACCTACGGCGCCTCCGGACTGCGGCGGATGCTGACGAGCGTGTACGAGACGCTGCGCTCGGCCGGCCGCGAGCTCGAGCTGGAGCTCGGCGAGCGGCCGGGGCTCGACACGCGGCTGGCGGAGCTCGCCGGCGCGGCGCGTGTGCTCGCGGACGACGGCGACGCGACCGCGGCGGCGCGGGCCTCGGCCGCCGAGGCGCTCGTCCTCGCGGAGTCGGCGCCGCTGCCGGAGCGTCTCCTCGACCTGCGCGGCCTGCGCGCCCGCACCGAGCGCGCCGCGGCGTACGAGGAGGCGCGCAAGGCCGTGGAGCAGGCGGCGCTCGACGAGCTCGCGCTGCGCGACCGCGAGCTCCTCCAGCAGCTCCTCCAGCGCTTCGCCGAGTCGTACGCCGCCGCGAAGGACGCGGAGTCGGCGCTCGACTTCGAGGATCTCCAGCTGCACGCCCGCGATCTCCTCCGCGACCACGACGCGCTGCGCGAGCGCGAGCAGCTGCGCTTCCGCTCGATCATGGTGGACGAGTTCCAGGACACGAACCGGCTCCAGTGCGACCTCGTCGACCTGCTCACCGGCCCCGGCACCGAGCGGTTCTTCGTCGGCGACGAGTTCCAGTCGATCTACGGCTTCCGGCACGCCGACGTGGGCGTGTTCCGCGAGTTCCGTGACGCGGCAGCGCGCGAGGATCGCGTTCGTCCGCTGCGGACGAACTTCCGCAGCCGCGCCGAGATCCTCACGACGCTGAATGCGACCTTCGGCCCGCACTGGGGAACCGACTTCCAGCCGCTCGAGCCGGGGGAGGAGGTCCCGCCGCCCGAGGACCAGCTGCAGCTCGACCTGAATGGATCGACGCCGCACGCCGACGCGACCGCGGTCGAGCTGATCGTCGTGGACCAGGTGGTGAGCCGGTGGAAGGACATGGGCGACGAGCCGTTCGGCGCAAGCCTTGCGAGCGCCGCCGCCTGGCGGGCGGCCGAGATGCGCCTGCTCGCCGACCGCGTCCACCGCATGATCAGCGTGGAGGGCCGGCCGGCGCGCGACATCGTCGTCCTCCTGCGCGCGGCCAAGGAGATGCCGCTCTACGAGCGCGCGCTGCGCGAGCGCGGGATCGACACATACGTGGTCGGCGGACGGAACTTCTGGACGCAACAGCAGGTCGCGGACCTGCGCGCGTACCTGTCCGTGCTCGCGAACCCGCTCGACGAGGAGGCGCTCTATTCGATGCTCGGCTCCCCGCTCGGCGGCCTGTCCCTGGACGCGATCGGCCTCGTCGGACTGCGGGCGAAGCAGCTGCGGCGCGACCCGTGGTGGGCGCTCACCGCGGCGGATGGCTCCGACGGGCTGCTCGACTTGCTCCCTGCGGCGGATCGCGAGCGCGTGCCCGATCTCGTCGCGCGCGTGGACGGGCACCGGACCCTGGCGGCCACCGTGCCGCTCGAGCGGCTGCTCGACCGGGTCATCACAGACTCGGGCTACGACCGGCGGGTCCTCACCCTGGCGGACGGCAGGCGCCGGATGGCGAACGTGCGAAAGCTGATGCGGATCGCGCGCGTCTTCGAGGCCGAGGCGGGCGGCGACCTGCGCGCGTTCATCGACCACCTCGCCGAGCAGGACCTGTTGGCGGCCCGCGAGGGCGAGGCGCCGCTCGAGGCCGAGGACCTCCAGGCCGTCCGCCTCATGACGATCCACGCGGCGAAGGGGCTCGAGTTCCCCGTGGTCTGCGTCGCCGACCTCGGCCGCTCGGGCCGCAGCGACGACGACGCGCTTCGCGTGACCGAGGACGGGCGTGTCGGCCTGAAGATCGCCTCGCTCGCGGGTGGGTCGGCGAAGGGCCTCGCCCTCGAGGAGATCGAGACGGAGCAGGACCGCCAGCAGGACGAGGAGGAACGGCGGGTCTTCTACGTCGCGATGACGCGCGCGCGCGAGATGCTCGTCCTCTCGGGCGCGACGGATGTCGAGAAGTGGCCCGCGCCCTCCCTGCTCGGGGTGCCGATGAGCTGGGTCTGGCGGGGCGTTGCGCCCGGCCTCGACGCGGGCGACCCGCGCGGCGCCGTCGGCACCGTCTGCACGCCGGCGAACGTGGACGAGTTGCTAGACCGCGAAGCGCGCTACGGCGGCGCGCTCGTGGGCGAGGACCGCCCGGTGCCGGTCGCGCCCCTCCAGGACTTCGCGCGCTTCGAGGCCGCGCCCGCGCTTCCGGTCGGCCGGCTTTCCTACTCGGGCCTCGCGCGCTACCGGGCGTGCGGCTACCGCTTCTACCTCGAGCGCGTCCTCGGGATGCGCGAGCTGGAGCGCGGTGCAGGCGACGACGGGCAGCCCGAACCGCCCGGCTCGGACGAGCTCTCGCCGCTGCTGCGCGGCACCGTCGTGCACGAGCTGCTCGAACGGCTCGACTTCGCGCATCCGGAGGTGCCCGCCGACGCCGAGATCGCGGCGCGGCTCGAGTCGTACGGGGCCGAGCCCGCCGCGCCGGCCGTGGCGGACGTCGCGCGCTTCGTGCGCGGGTTCATCGGGACCCCGCTCTTCGAACGGCTCGCCGGTGCGGACCGGGTCCGCAAGGAGCTTGGTTTCGCCTACGACCTCGAGCCGCCCGGCGCGCAGGGGCGAAGCCTGCTCGTCAACGGGTTCCTCGACGTGTACGCCGAAGAGCCCGGCCGCGTGCTGATCGTGGACTACAAGACCGACTCCCTCGAGGGCACCGACGCCGAGGCGCTCTGCGAGGCGCAGTACTCGATCCAGCGGCTGATCTACGCGCTCGCCGCGCTGCGCGGCGGAGCGTCGGCCGTCGAGGTCGCCTACTGCTTCCTCGAGCGGCCCGAGGCGCCGGTCGCGCGGGAGTGGGCCGCGGCTGACGCGGCCGCGCTCGAGGAGGAGCTGCTCGGGCTCGCCGCAGGCGTGATCGACGGGCGCTTCGAGCCGACCGGCGAGCCGCACCTCCACCTGTGCGCGCACTGCGCGGGCCGGCCGAGCCTCTGCTCGTGGGACGAGGCCGCGACCACCGCTACCGTCGCAGCTCCCTCTTAGCGCTCGCCCGGCGCGCGTTCCCCAGCGCGTCCTGGAAGGCGCCCCTCACGGAGACCTGTGCCCGCTCGCGCCTGCGGAGCCTGCGCGCGGCCTTCTTCTTCAGCTCGATCCGGACCCTGGCCTGTCCGGCCGCGCCCAGGTCGATCTCGGCGCTTCCCGCCGGCCGCGGCCGCACGCCCCGGATCCGCAGCTTGAGCTTGCCTGTGCAGGCCTCGGAACACTCCACCGTGCCGCGCAGGCCGCGCCGGGCGACCCGGCGGGGCTTTCGGCCGCGAAGCTCGATGGAGATGACGGGCCCGGCGGTGTCGATCACGAACTCGCGCGCGGCCGCCGTCGCTTCCTGGTTCCCGGCCGCGTCGGTCGCGCGCACGCTGAAGGTATGCGGGCCGTCCGGGAGGGCGGTCGCGGTGAACGGCGACGAGCAGGCCGCGAACGCTCCGTCGTCGAGCCGGCACTGGAACGCCGCGCCCGCCTCGCCGGCTTCGAACGCGAACGTCGGGGTCGCGTCGGTGACCGCGCCGTTCGGCCCGGACGTGATCGTCGTCTCGGGCGCGCCGGTGTCCACCGTGAAGTCCGCGACCGCCGGGGTCGCATCCCGGTTGCCGACCCCGTCCACGGCGCGTACCTGGAACGTATGAGTCCCGTCGGCGAGCGTGTTCAGCGTTTGCGGGCTGGCGCAGGTTGCGAAGGCGCCCTCGTCGACGCGGCACTCGAAGCCCTGGCCGGCTTCGTTTGCCGAGAAGGCGAGCGTCGGCGTGGCGTCATTGGTCACGGCCGGCGGGGCGGAATCGATCGTCGTGTCGGGGAGCGTCGTGTCCACCGTGAACGCGCGCGTCGCCGGCGTCCCGTCCAGGTTGCCCGAGAGGTCCACCGCGCGGACGTGGAACGTGTGCGCGCCGTCGTCGATCCCCGACTGCATGTGCGGCGACGTGCACGGAGCGAACGCTGCGTCGTCCAGCTTGCACTCGAACGCGGCGTCCGGGTCGGGCGAGGAGAACTCGAACTCGGCTTCGTCGAAGCCGATCGTGCCCGTCGGGCCGTCGTCCACCTGTGTGTTCGGCGCGGTCGCGTCCGGGCACTCGCCGGACAGGACGCGCAGGTAGACCTGCTGAAAGTCGGAGCCGGGATAGTCGGCTGTCAGGCCCTGCGCCTGAGAGACGAACGCCACGCAGTTGCCGTCCAGGCTGATCGACGGACGCTCGGAGAACTCGGGCAGCGACGCGCCGAATCCGCCGTCCGCGACGCTCACGAGTGTCGTCTCGGCCGCGTTCACGTCGCGCACGTAGACGTCGTTCGTCGCGCCGTTCAGGTCGTTCTCGCCGCTGATGGCGGTGCCCGTATGGAAGACGATCCTGTTCCCGTCGCCGCTGATGGCCGCCCCCGAGGCGTTCGACGAGTTCTGGTCGGTCCCGCCGGTGCCGTCGGTGCGGCTGACGAGCGTCGTCGAGGCGTTCGTCAGGTCGCGCCGGTAGACGTCGGTCCCGAACGTGTCCGCGGCGCCGGCGAAGTTGTCCGCGTCGGTCCAGAACGCCACCTTCGTGCCGTCCTCGCTGAGGCTCGGGTCGCGCGAGATCCCGTCGCCGAGGTTGCCGCCCTCGCCGTCCGCGCGGCTCGCCAGCGCGACGGTCCCCGTCGAGAGGTCGCGCACGAAGACGTCCTCGACCGTGTTCGAGTCGCCCACGACGAGGTTCGTGGCGGCGCTGCCGAAGGCGAGCGTCGATCCGTCGCCGTCCAGCGCCGGGAAGCTGCTGGCCGCGTTCGCCAGCAGGCCGCCCTCCGTTGCGCTCCCGTAGAGGGTCATGTCCGAGACGACATCCCGGACGTAGATGTCGTTGAAGGTGTTCGTGTCGACGGCCGGGCCGTCCGGGTGCAGGTTGGAGGCGCCCGTCAGCCAGGCGACCCGCGTCCCGTCCGCGCTCATCGTGAGGTGCTGCGCCGAGCTGTTCGCCACGGTCCCGCTCGCGCCACTGCGGCGGTCGACGAGCTTGGTCGTGCCCGTCCCGAGATCTCGCCAGAACACGTGGATCGTGTTGTTCGCGCCGTCCGCGAGGTTGTTCCCGTCGGAGAGGAACGCGACCTTGCTCCCGTCCGCCGAGATCGCCACCTGGTAGGTGTGGTTGTTGGCCGGCGCGCCGCCGCTCGCACGGCTCACGAGAGTCGTCGTGTCGGTGACGAGGTCGTGCCTGTACGCGTGGATCAGGGCGGTGCCGTGCCCGAGCTCGGCGTCCGAGAGGAAGGCCACGTAGCGGCCGTCCCGGCTGAGCACACGGTGGGAGGTGCGGGTGAAGCCCTGGAGGCTCGTGTCCATCCCGTCGCTGGGCTGGGGGCCGGTGCCCGACGGCCGAGAGACCAGGGTCGTCGTGTCGGTGTCGAGCGCGCGGGCGAACACCTGCAGCCACCGGTCGTCGTCGTCCGGGCTGGCGGCGTCGAAGTCGCTCTCGAAGATGACGCGCGTGCCGTCGGCGGAGATCGACGGCGCGTTCGTCTGGTTGCTGCCCGAGTTCGCCGCGGTGCCGGGGGTGCCGGTCGTCGCGCTCGCCACGCTCGTGCTGCCGCCGAGATCGCGGACGTGGATGTCCTGCTCGCTCAACGGGTCGCCGATCGACGCGTCGGCCACCCAGGTCTCGTACACCACGAGGCTTCCGTCCCCGGAGATCGCGGCGTCGCGGGAGCGGTGGCCGTTGCCGCCCTGGGAGCCGTCGTCCTTCACCGAAGCCCGCACGGTCGTCTGCGACGCGGCGGCCGCCTGCACGTCCGTGCGCACGAACACGTCCTCGACTCCGTTCGTATCGCCCGCGACGAGGTTCGTGGCGGCGCTGTCGTAGGCCACGTGGGTCCCGTCCGCGCTGATCGCGGGGTCCCCGGAAGCGGCATCGCCGACGGTCCCGGCGCCGGTCGCGCGGCTGACGAGCTCGTTCGTGTCCGTGTCGATGCCGCGCAGGTGCACGTCGAGGGTGGCGTTCGTATCGGCCGGGTGCAGGTTCGCGGCGGTGGACTCGAACGCGACGAGGGTCCCGTCCGCCGATATCGACGGGTCCCCGGAGTGGCCATCCGACACCGCCGCCGAGCTTCGGCTGACCAGCGTCGTCGTGTCGGTGCCCGTGTCGTACACGAACACATCCGCGTTGGGGCCGTCCGCCATGTTCTTGTCGAGGCCGGCGATCGAGCTGGAGAAGGCGATCTTCGTGCCGTTTTCGGAGATCGACGGCCCGTCGTTCGACCCGAGGGCCAGGGTGCCCCCGGTCGCGCGGCTGACCAGGGTCGTGGTCTCGTCGTCGAGGTCGCGCACGTAGACGTCGAAGAAGGCGTTGGTGTCCGTGACCGATGGGTCGAGGTTCGAGGCCCGGGTGATGAAGGCAACGCGCGTGCCGTCGTCGCTGATGGCCGGGTTCGCGCAGTGTGCGTTGCCCGCGGCGCCGGCTGCCCCGTCCGCGACGTTCACGAGCTCCGTCGTCGTGCCGGTGCGGATGAAGCAGTTCGTGAAGCGGTTGTCGTCGGCGGTCGAGAGGTGGTCCGCGTCCGAGGTGAACACGACGGACGCGCCGTCGCCAGAGACTCCCTCGCCGCCCTCGCCGTCACCGGCCTGCCCCGGCGACTGGCGCGCGTAGCTCGAGTTCGAGACGCCGGGCGCGAGCAGGGGAGTGGCCGAGGGCCGGCTGACGAGGAGCGTCGAGCCCGCGGGAGCCGCGAGCGGGGCGGTCGGAGCGAGCGCGAGGAGGGCGAACGGGAGGGCTGCGAATCTCTTCATAGGAAGAGAGGTACGTTGACCGCTTCGGTATCATCAAGTCATCTGGCAGCAACTCCGAGGAAAACGCTGTAATGGACCCAACTGACCGCGAGATTCTCAGCCAACTCCGCGCAAATGCCCGAATGAGCTTCAGTGACCTGGGGCGAAAGGTCGGCCTGAGTGCGAATGCTGCGGCGGCCCGGGTCGATCGCCTACAGAAACGCGGCGTGATTCGCGGGTTCACCACCGTGATCGATCCGACCGCCGGTGGGCAGCGCCTGGTGGCTCTGATCGAGGTCCAGTTGGCGGCGGGCACGCGGGCGGCCCAGTGCGAGGCGGTGTTCGAGGAGCTTCCGACCGTGGTCGAGGCCATGCACGTGACCGGGCGGTTCGACTACGAGCTGCGCGTGGTGTGCCGCGACCCGGCCGAGCTCGACCTGACGATCCGGACGCTCAAGGAGCGCGCCGGTGTGACCGGCACCGACACGCGGATCGTCCTGCGCACCGCGGTCGAACGCGCCGTCGCAGCCTGAGCCGCCGCTACGCTCGCGACGTGAGCGCCGAGCCGCAGCAGGAGCCGATCCCCGGGGTCGAGGCGGCCGGAATCGAGGGCTTCCCGGGACCGTTCGGTGTCGGGCGCTACGCGCGCGAGTTCCGCGACCGGCTGCGACAGATGAGCCGCGTGTGCATCGTCGGCGAGGTGGTGAACGCCCGCACCGGCGGGAGCGGCGCGAACGTGTACTTCGAGCTGCGCGACGCCGAGGGCGCGATGCGCTGTGCGATGTGGCGAAACGAGTTCGACCGGAGCGCCATCCGCGCCGAGGACCTGACCGACGGCGTGCAGGTCGTCGCCGCCGGCGGGCCCGACTACTACACGGGCGGGGCGAACGCGTCGCCGAGCCTCTCCTTCCGCGTGGTCGACCTCCGGCTCGCAGGCCAGGGCGACCTGCTCGTCAAGCTCGACCGGCTGCGGCGGGAGCTCGCGGCCGAGGGGCTGTTCGAGCCGCAGAAGCGGCTGCGGCTCCCGACGCTCCCGCGCTCGATCGGCGTGGTGACAGCCGAGGGCAGCGCCGCGCGACGCGACTTCCTCGCCGGTCTCGAGCGGCGGTCGTGGCGCGGGCGCATCGTGTGGGGCTACGCGCCGGTGCAGGACAAGCGGGCCGCGCCGGCGATCAGGACCGCGATCGCCGACCTGGCCGCGACCCAGGCCGTCGATGTGATCGTGGTCACCCGCGGGGGCGGCTCGATCGCCGACCTGTGGGCGTTCTGCGACGAGGCACTCTGCCGCACGGTCGCGCTGCTCCCGGTGCCGGTCATCAGCGCGGTGGGGCACGACGTGGACCGGACCCTGATCGACGACGTGTCCGCCGTCTGCTGCTCGACGCCCACGCACGCTGCTGAGGCCGCCGTCGCCGTGGACTGCGCGGCGCAGGGCGAGCGCCTGCGCCAGGCCGCGCGCCGGCTCGATTCGTGCGGCCGCGCGGCCGTCGTGCGCAGGGCGCGCGAGCTGGGGTCGCTCTCGCGCGCGCCGCGCGAGCACCTGAACCGCCACCGGCGCGGGCTTCACCAGATGGCGCGCGAGATTCGGGCGACGGGCCGGCGCAACGTCCTCACTCGGCTCGACTGGCAGGAACGGGTGGCCGCTGTGGTCCTGGCTCGCAAGCGGGATGCGGCACTCGCGTCCATGGCTGGGGAGGAGGTTCGGCTGATCGCCCGGGCGGCGGGGCTCGACCGGGCCGCCACGGTGCTGGCCGAGCGCCGGGCCGCCGTGCTCGCGAAGCACACGGCGGCGCTCCACTCACACGATCCCGAACGGACGCTCGAACGCGGATACGCCCTGCTGCTCGACGAGGGGGGCGAGCCGCTCGGCAGCGCCGCCGCTGTTCGCGAGGCGGGCTCGTTCACCGCCCGGATGTCCGATGCCGACGTCCGTGCGAAGGTGGAGGAATGAGCGAGCCCCAGAGCTACGAGGCCGCCGTCGAGCGGCTCGAGCAGATCATCGCCCGGCTCGACACGGGCCAGGCGGGGCTGCGCGAGACGCTCGACCTGTGCCGCGAGGGCAAGACGCTGATCGACTACGCCGCCGGCGAGCTGGAGGCGGTCGGAAAGGGCCTGGAGGAACTCCGCCTGGATGACCTGATCGCCCGGCTCGAAGCTGCCGCGCCGCCGCAGCCCTAGTCCTGCAGCGCACCCGTCGTTCCGTCTGGCACTCGCCCTACCTTCGCGCCATGCCCCTGTGCTTCATCGAGCCCCAGGAAGCCATTCGCGTCGTCGCCGAGTCGGTCGGGCGGGAGGCGCGCAGACAGCTCCTCACCGAGGTGGTCGCGGCGTGGGTCGACGAGATCCCGGACGACGAGCTGGTCGTTCACTACTCGAAGGCGGTCGACGACCTCGACGACGACGACCTCTCGATGCTCGCCGCGTGGCACGCGTCGCTCGAGGTCGGCACGCCGATCGCGAACAAGGAGTTCCTCCTCGGCGCCTTCCACGGCCTGGGTGAACACCGCCGGGAGGCGCTCAAGATCGCCGCCGGCTTCCGCGGCGACGAGGCGTTCGCGCACGGGATCTCCGAGGAGCAGGCGCTCGACACGGTGCTGCCGTGGCTCTCCGAGGACCGCGCGATGGAACTGGCCGCAGAAGCCCTCGAGCTCTACTGCTGGGACCGCCTCGGGTCCGAGAACTAGTCGCGCTCGCGCTCGTCGCGGCGGTCGCCGCCGGCTGCGGCGACGCGACTGAGCCGAACGCACGCGACGCGCGTCATGCCCGGGTCGAGCGCGTCACCGACGGCGACACGCTCCGGCTGCACTCGCTCGGCCCGGTTCGGCTGATCGGCATCGACACGCCGGAGGTCTTCGGCGAGGCGGAGTGCTTCGGGCGCGAGGCGTCGGTGTTCGCCAGCCGGCTCCTGAAGCCGGGGGACCGCGTGCGCTACCGCGTGGGCGTCGAGGAGCGCGACCGCTACGGGCGCCTCCTCGCCTACGTCTGGCTCGAGGACGGACGGATGCTCAACCGCCTGATGGTCGAGCGGGGCTACGCCGAGCCGCTGACGATCCCGCCGAACGTCGATTTCGCCGAAACGTTCCGGCGGGCGGCCCGCGCCGCGCGCCAAGCCGGCATCGGTCTGTGGCGCGCGTGCCGCGCGGGTGGTTGAATCGCGCGCATGACGGCTTCGCTTCCGAAACCCGTGTGTGAGGTGTTCGACCGCTTCATCACCACGGAATACACGACGGTCGACAAGCGCGGGCAGCCGATCACGTGGCCGGTGACCCCCTACCACCACCGCGACGAAGGCTGCATCGATGTCACGACCGGGCTCGGCTACCCGAAGAAGGCCTACGACGCCAAGGCGAACCCGAAGGTCGCGTTGCTCTTCTCGGATCCGACCGGGAGCGGGCTCGACGATCCGCCGATGGTGCTCGTGCAGGGCATCGCCGACTTCGACGACCGCGACCTGGACGCGAATCGGAAGCGGTACTGGCAGGAATCGGGCGAGAAGCTGCCGGCGACCAAGGACATGCAGCCGCCGAAGTTCATGCGCGGGATGTTCTCCTGGTACTACACGCGCATCTACGTGCACGTCCGGCCCGAGCGCGTATACGTTTGGCCGAACGGCGACGTGAGCGCCGAGCCGGAGCTGCTCGACTCGCACATGGAGGAGGTCCGCTCCGCCCATGCCGAGGAGCCGACCGTCGCGCTCGACCCGCCCGAGGGCGGGGCGCCCACTTGGGACGGTCGCATGGACGAGCTGGGTGATCGCTACCCGACCGGAGTGCTCTCGATCGTCGCGCCGGATGGATTCCCCTTCTCGGTCCGCGTCCCGATCGAGGTGAACGCAGCGGAGCGGGAGGTCCGCTTCGGCGCAGGGGCGGTCGGCGTGCCCGTCCACCCCGGTCGCGCGTGCCTGACGGTCCACGATCACGGACCGAACTTCGAATGGCAGCGGAACTTCCAGGTGCGCGGCGATCTCATCGAGCGCGGCGACGAGTGGGTGCTCGTGCCGCACCGACTGGTCGGCGGCTTCGAGCTTCCGCCGGGTTCGATGCTCGCCCGCTCCCGCCTCAACTTCGCGAAGATGCGGCGCTACCGGAAGATCGCCAAGCGCGAGCTGGCCCGGCGCTGACCACAGATTTCCGCAGATTGCGGGAACGTCGTCCACACGGGGCTTGACGGCTCCGCAGACCTGGGCTTAGATCGATTCCAGAGACGCGGCACCGAGCGCATCCAAGAGTGGGTCACGAGATGAAGGGCCCACCGCGAGCCCGCAGGACCCCGGTCCAGTGGGAACGCATCTCAAAGAGCGTGACGGGCCGCGTCTCGATTTATGTGGGCGTTTCGTCGATTGCGGCGCGGACTTCCCGGATCGCCTGCTCCGCCTCCACGAAGTGGATCGCGTGCATCCCGAGCGACGCCGCCGCCTCGCAGTTGACGTCGACGTCGTCGACGAAGAGGCACTCGGCCGGCTCGACGCCGCCCAGCCGCTCGAGCGTCAGCTCGTAGATCTCGCGGTCGGGCTTGCGCATTCCCACGAACGCGGAATCCACCACCACCTCGAAGATCTCGTCGATCTCGGGCAGCTTCGCGCGCCACTGCGGCTCCCACTCGCGCACGTTGTTCGTGAGGAGCGCCATCCGCATGCCGGACCGGCGTAGGTCGCGCATGCACTCGATCATCGGCCGGTTCGGGTGGAGGTGCTCGAAGTACACGTCGCGCATCCCGCTCAGGCTCACGCCGGGACCCAGCTCGGCCTCGAGCATCCGGAGGAACTCCGCCTCGGTGAGGGTGCCCTTCTCGAGCTCGTACAGCGGGTGGAGGCCGTTGTGCTCCGCGGCGTCCGCCATCGCCTGGCCCAGCCGCTCGAAGGAGAGTCCGGACTGGCGCTGCCACGCGGCGAACGACTCGAAGAGCGGCGACGTGAGCACGCCGCCGAAATCCGAGATGACGATCCGGATCGGGGGCACCGTCATGCGGCCGCGGGCGCTTCCTCGTCCTGGCGGACCGTCAGCTCGTACAGGCCCGCACCCGCACGGCCCTCCATCCGCCAGGTGAACGCTGCGGCGTGGACGGCGAGGCCCTCGAGCTCGAGCGACGTGCCCGCCTGCACGGTCCCGAACAGTCGCCGGGGGTAGTCCTCGCCCGGAAGCCACAACTCGAGCCCCGAGCTGTGCTGCCGACCGCCGTCGTCGTAGACGGTTGAGATGCGCGCGTCCTCGGGCATGCGGAGCTCGCCGGCCTCCAGAAGCGCCGCGGTCACCACCTCGGCGCCATGGTTCTCGGTCCCCCGGGGCCGGCGTGCGATCGCCAGCACCGCCAGCTCGGGATCGAACACGGCGGAGATGGCGCGAACCAGGTCGAGCTCGCGCCACTCGGGCGGCCGGCGCGTCTCGGCGGCCGTACCGAGACCGGAGAGCTTCCGCTCGCCGATGCGTCCCTCCGCCGAGCAGACCGTGACCGAGACTCCGCCCAACTCGGCGGTGGCGACAACCGGCGAGAGCTCGAGCTCCACGTCACCCGCCCGCGCGCGCCAGCTATCGCCCGAACGCTCGATCTCCGCCGCCACCGCTTCGGCGCGCGCCTCGCGGCCCTGGAAGACGAGCGTCAGCCCGGCGCGGACGGTGCCGCTCACCCCTGCCGCCGGATCGAAGAACGAGAGCGCGACGGGCGTATCGGCGGGCGCGCTCACTGCGGCAGCCGCGGCCTGCGCGGCTCGAGCCGGTTGTCGTCCGCCTCGGTCGCCGTTCCCTCGACGTCGTAACCACGGGGCCTGGGCCCTTGGTTACGCCTGCGGGTCCCGGCGGTCGCCACTCCGATCACGAAGCGCCCGCCCAGCGCGCGCACCACCAGCCGGCGCATGAGTACGCGCGTGGGAGGTATCAGCAGGAGCAGCCCGATCACATCCGTCACGAAGCCCGGCGTGATCAGGAAGGCGCCGCCGAAGATCACCATCACGCCGTCCAGCACCTCCCGATGCGGGACCCGGCCCGCCGCGAGCGTCTCGCTGAAGCGCCGCCAGACGGCTGTCCCCTGCGACTTGAGCAGGAGCGAACCCACGATCGAGTCCACCGCGAGGATCAGGATCGTGAGCGGGTAGCCGATCTCCTCGCCCACGCGGAAGATCACGTACAGCTCGAGGAGCGGGACGACGATGAAGATGACCAGGAGCGCCAGAAGCGGCATCCGGCCCAGGCTACCCGCTGGCTACCATTGGCTCCGTGCCGACTCAGGACGACGTCTACGACGCACTCTCGAACGTGATCGACCCGGAGCTGGGGCTCGACTTCGTCGAGCTCGGACTCGTCTACGAGGTCGAGGTCGAGGAGCAGGGCGCCGTCCACGTGACCTTCACGCTCACGTCGCCCGGATGCCCGATCGGCCCGCAGGTCTCCGAGCAGATGAAGGAGTACGTGGGCGAGCTGGAGGGCGTCAACGACGTGCACCCGCACATGACGTTCTCGCCGCCCTGGACGCCGGACATGATGAGCGAAGACGCGAAGTTCGCGCTCGGCTACTGAGCGATCATTCCGCGACCGCCCACGCGATGATCGACACGCGTTCGACCGTCATCTGACCGGCCACGCTGTCACACGTGACGCGCACCTCCCGCGTGCCGGCCGGCAGCTCTGCGCCGTGACTCAGCGCAAGGGTCCCGCGGTCGGCGCCGACCCCTGTGTCGGGCAGGACCTGGTCGAAGGCGCCGCTTGAGTTGCCGCCCAGCGAGAGCGAGCAGCGAAGCTGGTCGTTGCTACTGCCGTCGGGCGCGGCCATCACGCTGGCGTTGGCCATGATCCGGCCGTCGAAGTCGGTGGTGATCTGGGTGCTCCCGACCTCTGCGGAGGCGCCCAGCACGATGTCCGGCGTCGCGGAGAACGATGCCGACGCGGTGGGCCCGGGAGGTCCCTGAGGGCCGGTTGCCCCGGCCGGTAGTTCGCCGGGCCCGAAGTCCTCGCCGTCGAGCGATCCGTTCCGGACATCCGGTCCGCGCACCGCGTTCTTCTTGATCTCGGCCGCGCGAACGGCGTTCTTGCGGATCTGCTTCGCGCCGACGCTGTCCTTCGACAGCTGCACCGCGGCGTACGCGCCGCCGCCGAGGGCCGCGAAGAGCGCGATCGTCGCGATCACGTTCGAGTACGAGAGCCGCTGCCGAAGCCTGCGCATGGGAGTACCTCCGAGTCCGAGAGTCGGCGCCGACTCTCTCAGAGGTCCGCGCCGGCCGCAAGACCCCTCTGGCGCCTGGGCGCTCGTAGCGATATCGTCCCCGCCCGCTAGGGGGGTCCAGCTCGAGGGGGGCAAGATGCGGGCAGTGCAGGGTGTGGTGGTCGGCGTGATCGCGTTCGCGTGTTCGTCGACCGCGGCCATGGCGGCCGAGATATCGATCGAGGGCGAGCAGCTCACGCGCTCCTCGCAACACATGACGGTCGTCCAGGACGCGAACGCGTCGGGCGGGCAGGCGCTGAAGCTGCTCAACAACGACCGCGCGTCGTGGACCTTCACGTCGGGCACGCACTTCAAGCGCGTCCTGTTGGCACTGCGCGGGAACCAATGCGGCAACCCACCGCAGCCGCATGTGTCCGTCAAGCTCGACGGGACGGCCGCCGCGAACCAGATCTGGTCGTCGAACATCAGCGCGGTCGGCAACTACGTGCTCTACGAGGGATTCGTGGAGGTCGCGCCCGGGACGCACACGCTCCACGTCCACATGACGAACGATTTCAACCAGGCGCCGACGCTGCTCAACCCGGGCTGCAGCCGCGACCTGTTCGTGGACAAGGTCTCGCTGAAGGACATGCCGTCGATGTTCGCGCCCGACAGCTACTTCAACGCCGAGCTGCCGGCCAACACGCTGATCGACGCGAACAGCGCGACATACGTCGAACGGTTGCTGCGGTACCTCGACGGGGCGCCTGGAAGCGGCAACGCGCGGTACGTCAACACGACGAACTGGAGCTCGCCGCTCTACGTCGTGCCCCGTCAGCAGGCGACCGTTCCGGTACGGGTCAACAGGTTTCACATGCACACCCCGAACCAGGCGGCGATCGACTCGCTCGAGGACGATCAGTGGGCTCACGTACCGCTTCCGAGTGGTGCCGCGTCGTCCGACATGAACGAGGGGGCCGGGTTCGACAAGCATCTCGTCGTTTACCAGCCCGAGACCGACACGATGTGGGAGTTCTTCTACTTCAACTACGACCTCCAGGGCCGGCCTCAGGCGGTATTCGGCGGCCGGATCAAGAACGTGTCCCAGAATCCGGGGCACTACACCGACCCGCCGTCAGGGCCCGGAGCGGGCTACGGCGCTACCGCCACGAGCATCCCGATGATGGCCGGCCTCCAGACGATCGAGGAGCTGAAGGCAGGGGAGATCGATCACGCCGTTTCGTTCTCGATGCCGAACGTTGACACCGGCTTCTGCAGGTGGCCGGCGCAGCGCACGGACGGCGGAGCGAATTGGGGGCCGGGGGACCCGCTGCCCGAGGGCATCCGCTTCCGACTGCCGGCCGACCTGAACCTCGATCAGTTCAACCTGAGCGACTACGGCCGGATGGTCGCCGAGGCCGCCCAGGAGCACGGCATGATCCTGGTGGACGGCGGAGGCAACTTCGCGCTCAGGGGACAGGACCCGCTGGCTGGGCCGAACCCGTATCCGGAGATATTCGACGGCGAGGTCGCCTACGGAGCCAATGGAGTGCTGAGGAACTTCCCGTTCGACAGGCTCCAGGCGCTGGCCGAGACATTCCCGCGGCCCGCGCGCTGCACGGAAGGCCCGGAGGTCTGGATCCCTTAGGGGGCTAGCCGGGTGTGGGTGCGCTCGCGGTGGGCTTCGGCTCGGCCGGCTTTTTGGGCGGCCTGCCGACGCCGGCGGCCTGCATCAGCTCGGCGAGGGCGTCGTCGAGGTAGTCCGCGAACACGTCCAGGTCGGGCATCGCGTCGTAACAGCCGAGCAGGCCGAAGTCGACGCAGCCGTTGTAGCTCATGATCGCCACCGCGAGCGCGTGGTCCTCGGGCAGGAACGCCATCGGCGCGAGCTCCTGTAGCTCGCGTCCCAGCAGGTAGAGCGGGAACTGCGGCCCGGGCACGTTCGTGACGATCAGGTTGAAGAGCCGCGTGGAGAAGTTGAGCCTGGATGCCTGCGCGAGCAGCGTCGGGGGCGCGAAGTCGTTCAGCCCCGAGATCACCTCAGCGCCGAGCGCCTGCTTGGACTGCTTCAGGTGCCCCATGGCCTCCTTGACGATCTCCAGCCGGTCGATCGGGTCGGTCGCGTAGACCGGGAGCGGACCGCGCATGGCGGCGATCTGGTTGCCCAGCTCGCTCTCGGCCCCCGCGGCCCGGATCGAGACCGGCACGAGCGCCCGCAGCTCCAGCCCCTCGGTCCGCACGCCGCGCGTCCGCAGCCAGCGCCCGAGTGCGCCGGATACGACGGTCAGCACGACGTCGTTGACGGTGCCGCCGAGCGCGTTCTTGATCGACTTGAAGTCATCGAGTGAGCTGCGCACCCACCACACCCGCCGGTGCGGCCCGATCGACACGTTGAGCGGCGTCTCGGGCGCCGGGTTGAGCCCGGCCCACAGGATCTCCCCGACTCCCTCCGCGGCCTCGCGGGCGGATCGTGCCGTCCCGGTGGGATCGCGCAGGGCCTTGAGCGCGCTACCCGCGACCTCGGTCGGCGTCTTCAGAAGGCCCTTGACGCCCTCGGCGATCAGCTCCGCCTGGCTCGGCTCCGGCGCAGGCACCCAGTCGTCCGTGTCCTCGATCTCACGCGGCACCGGCGAGACGTCGAAGAGAACGGTCGCCAGGTCGACCCCCGACACGCCATCGACGAGCGCGTGGTGGGTCTTGTTGATCAGCGCGAAGCGGTTGTCCTCGAGCCCCTGCACCAGCCAGACCTCCCAGAGCGGCTTCGACCGGTCGAGGCGCTGGGAGAAGATCCGCCCGGCCAGGAGGCGCAGCTGCTCGACGTTTCCCGGCGAGGGGAGCGCCGTGTGGCGCACGTGGTAGCCGAGGTTGAACCGCGGGTCGTCGACCCAGAGCGGCCGACCCATCTCGAAGCGCGGGAACGTGAGCTTCTGGCGGTAGCGCGGGACCAGGTGCAGCCGCGAGTCGATCTGGGCGAGGAAGTCCTCGCGTGAGGGGGGCGGGCCCTCGAAGATCATCACTGCCCCCACGTGCATGTGTGAGGAGCGGCCCTCCTGGTGGAGGAACGATGCGTCGACGGAGCTGAGCCGGTCTCTGTGCGCTGTCGCCATGCGCGGAGCCTACTCCCGGTCAGGGAGCTTCGGGCCGCGGAAGCGGCGTCTCCGGGCCGGGCTGCCAGGACTCCTCGACCGGCACGGGCCGCCCGATCCCGTCAGGCCCCGTGTACGGGTAATGGTCCGTGAGCAGCAGGATGTAGCCGCAGAGTTGCGCCTGGTAGCGGACGGCCCACCCGAGCAGCCCGTGCAGGCCGTCCGGCACCCGGCCCGTGACCAGCGCGCACCACCAGGCGCCGGCGCCCGCCACGAAGAGCACCGCCGAGAATGCGCTGCTCACCAGCATCGCGGGGATTGCCAGGAACCCGCGGAAGGCCGTCTTCCAGCGCGACTGCGGTTGCGGCGGGGCGATCTCGGGGTCGACCGGGTAGGTGCCGGCCCGGCCGAGGAAGCCCGGAAAGGGAGCGCCGAGTACGTACAGGAACGACGAGACGTGAGTCCCGTACCGCAGGTATCCGGCGAGGAACCGGTGCCACCCCTCAGGCAGCCGGGTCGTGATCAGGACGGCGAACCAGCCGAAGACCACCACGATGAGCGCGCCGATCCCCCAGATCGCAAGCCAGACGAAGTGGGGGATCACGAGCAGGATGCGGAACAGGACGATCAGGCGGTCGCGCTGCCGGTCGTCGTCCGCGTCCGGGAGCCTGATCGGGTGCTGCGGCAGCGGCTCGAGCGCGACGGCGCGCGGGTCGCTCGTCGGGAACCGCTCGGTCAGCAGGAACAGGTAGGCGTAGACCTGGGCCCCGTAGCCGAGGCAGTAGACCTGCGTGTCGCGCAGTCCCTGAGGCGTGCGGGCGAGCGCGAGCGACGCGAACCACCCCAGCACCGCGAGAATGCCGGCCAGGCCGAAGTTGACCGACGCGGACGTCTCCGTCTCGGTGCTCGCGTACCCCGCGCCGATCCCGCTGGTCAGCGCGGCGGCGAGAAGGAAGGGCGGGATCGTAAGGAACAGCCGCAGCGCGATCGTCCAGCGGCGCTGCGGCTCAGCCTCCGGGATTTCGGCCTCGACCACGTAGCCCGGTTCGCCGAAGAAGGTCGGGTAGGGGTCGGCCGCGAGATAGAGGTACGCGTACACGTGCAGCGCGTAGCGGACGAAGGCGGCGTAGAACCCGTGCGCCCACTCCATCGGCCGGCCGAGGATCAGCGCTCCAACCCAATGCACCGGCAGGACCAGGAGCGCGCCGAGGCCCCAGAGGGCGAGCCAGACCGCGTGGGGGATCAGCAGGATGAGCCGGAAGAAGACGGTCGCGCGCGAGCGCGCGCCGTCATCCGTGTGGGACACGTGGATCCGTCCGTCCGAGTCGGGCATGCCACGACCGTAATGGTTGGCGCGGGTGCTGGCCATAGCGGCAAGAATTGACCCGTGCGCCCGATTCTGATCGCGCTTCTCGTGCCCGCCCTGTCACTGGCCTGCAACGACACCGCCGACACCGCGGCGCCGGGCGCGCCGGCGAGCGCTGACCGGTTCGACGCCGCCCGCGCCTGGCGGGTGCTCGAGCACCAGGTCGGCCTCGGGGAGCGGCCGGCCGGGTCGGCGGCCTCGCGGAAGCTCGGGCGCTACCTGAAGCGTCGCGTGCCCGGCGGCCGGTTCCAAAAGGTCCCGGGCGGACTGCGCAACGTGGTCGGCCGTGTGCGAGGGAGGAACCCGGATCGGGTCGTCCTCGTCGGCGCCCATTACGACACGAAGGACATCGACGGTTTCGTGGGAGCGAACGACGGCGCGTCGGGGACGGCGGTCGTCCTCCAGCTCGCACGTGAGATCCAGCCGCGGACGATCCGGCCGACGCTCTTGTTCGTGTTCTTCGACGGCGAGGAGAGCCCGCGCGGTGCGGCCGACCACGAGTTCGAGGAGAAGGGTCTCCGCGGCAGCAAGGTTGCCGCGCGGCGGCTCGCGGACCGCGTCGATCGGATGGTGCTGCTCGACTTCGTGGGCGACAGCGACCTCGCAATCCCCCGCGAGGGGAACTCGACGAAGCGCCTGTGGGCGAAGCTGCGCGCCGCCGCGGGTCGCGCGGGCACCGAGGACACCTTCCCCGCCGGGACGGCGGGTGCGGTGCTCGACGACCACATCCCGTTTCTCGAGCGCGGCGTCCCCGCGATCGACCTCATCGACTTCGAGTTCGACTGCTGGCACCGGACCTGCGACGACATCGACGCGGTCTCCGAGGAGAGCCTGGACCGCGTCGGCGAGACCGTCATGCGGCTCCTACCTACACTCTGAACCGTGGCGAACGCTCCCGAGAAGCTCTTCCTTGCGGCCCCGCGCGGCTACTGCGCGGGCGTCGACCGGGCCGTCCAGACGGTCGAGCGCGCGCTCGAGCTATACGGCCCGCCCGTCTATGTCCGCAAGGAGATCGTCCACAACAAGCACGTGGTAGAGCAGCTCGCTGCGCGGGGCGCGGTCTTCGTGGAGCAGGAGACCGAGGTCCCGGAGGGGGAGACGGTCGTCTTCTCCGCACACGGGGTGGCGCCGTCGGTACACGCGAACGCCGAGCGGCGCAACCTCCAGACGATCGACGCGACCTGCCCGCTCGTGACGAAGGTGCACGTGGAGGCGAAGAAGTTCGCCGCCGAGGGCTACACGATCGTCCTGATCGGCCACGCGGGCCACGAGGAGGTCGAGGGCACGATGGGAGAGGCGCCCGACCACATCGTGCTGATCGAGACCGAGGCCGACGTGGACCGGCTCGAGGTGGACGACCCCAGCCGGATCGCCTACATCTCCCAGACGACCCTCTCGGTGGACGAGACGCTCGCGATCATCGCGCGCCTGCGGGAGAAGTTCCCGCAGATCATCGGCCCGCGCACCGACGACATCTGTTACGCCACCACGAACCGCCAGGCGGCCGTTCGCCAGATGGCGCGCGAGTGCGACCTGGTGCTCGTCATCGGCTCGCGAAACTCCTCGAACTCGAACCGGCTGGTCGAGGTGGCGCGCGACCATGGCGCCGAGTCGCATCTGATCGACACCGAATCCCAGGTGCGCGAGGAGTGGCTCGAGGGCAAGCGGGTGGTCGGCATCACGTCGGGCGCGAGCGCCCCCGAGGAGCTCGTCCAGCGGCTGGTCGAGTTCTTCCGCGCCCGTGGGACCCAGGAGGTGGAGGAGTTCGAGGTCGTCCAGGAGGACGTCCGCTTCATGCTCCCGAAGGAGATCAGGAAGGCGCTGGCGGCGGCTTCGGCGTGAACTGCACGCCGTGCAGACGCAGCCCCGGGGACTCGGCCTCGACCCGGCCGCCCGCGACCTCGTAGAGCCCGGGCTCGACCGAGCCCGAGAGAACAGCCCAGGCCGCGCCGCCCGTGTATTCGAAGAGGGCGCCGGCGCCGGCGTCCTGCGCCTCGATGTAGTCCTCGCCGTCGTTCCAGTCCCGCACCAGCTCGAGCCGGTCACGCTCGCGCGGCAGCACGATGTCCGAGGACTGCGGCTCGAGCATCACGCCGGGGGCGTCCTCGGGCCGGATGGGATCGAGCGGCGCCGGCAGGTCGAGCGCGTCGTCGATCTCGAGCAGGAGCTCCTGGATCGCCTCCTCGCATTCGCGGTAGTCACCCTCGCCGTAGTGGATGTAGCGCAGGACGCCGCGCCGGTCGAAGAGGTAGCGGCCCGGCCAGCCCTTGTTCCCGTACGTGCGCCAGAGCTCGAGGTTCGGGTCGAGCACGACGGGGTGCTCGATGCCGAGCGTCTCGATCGCGCGCGCGGCGACGTCGGCATCGCGGCCGAACGAGAACCCGGGGGCCTGAACCGTGACGACGCGCAGGCCGCGATCGCCGTAGCGCTCGTGCCAGGCCCTGAGGTACGGGAGCGTCCGCAGGGAGTTGACGCGCGCGAAATCCCAGAACTCGACCAGGACTGCGTGCCGCCCGATCTGCTTGTCCATCCGCAGGAAGGCGACGTTCAGCCATCGGAGGTCCGGTGGGAACTCGGGTGCGTTCAGATCTGTCCCGGGCGGCGTCCTCACGAGGGATAGGATGCCGGGGCCGCCGACCGATTGGAGACCACGTGCCGCTTTTCGACCGCCTCGCAGACGCCCAGCGCCGCTGCAACGTCCTCGAGCACCCCTTCTACACCCGCTGGACGAGCGGTGAGCTCACGCGCGAAGAACTGTCCTGGTATGCCGGCGAGTACCGGCACGCCGTGACCGCGCTCGCCGAGGCCACGGCCGCCACCGCGCGCGCTGCGGAGCCCGCCGTGCGGGCGCAGCTCGAGGAGCACGCGGCCGAGGAGGCCGAGCACGTCGACCTGTGGGACGCGTTCGCGCGCGCGGTCGACGCCGACCTGGATCGGGAGCCGGCCGAGGAGACCGCCGAGTGCGCGGCGGCCTGGACCGCGGCGGGCGACGCCCTCGAGGGCCTTGTCGTCCTCTACGCCATCGAGTCGGCCCAGCCCGCGATCGCCCAGACGAAGCTCGAGGGGCTGGTGGACCACTACGGCTTCGCGCCCGGTGCCGGAACCGAGTACTTCTCGCTTCACGCCCACCGCGACCACGAGCACGCGGCGCAGTCGCGCGCGCTGATCGAGGCGCGCGTGGCGGCGGTTGACGAGGATCGGCTCGTGGCCGTCGCCGAGGGCGCGCTGCGCGGGAACTGGACGCTGCTCGACGGTGTGGAGCGCCAGTTCGGGCGCTGACGCGCGCCGGACCGCGAAACTTCTCGACCTCGGAGGGGTTCAGTTCGTTGTAGTTGCAACCATCCCCGGTGTGCGCGGGGGTTTCCGCCTTTCGGACTTGGATACCCCAGGGACGCGTACCGATCCCAACCAGGAGGAGTAAGACTCGTGCGAAAGCTTTTCGTCGCGGTCGTCATAGCCGCGATGGCTACGACCGGTTTCACTGTTCTCGCCACGGCCGATGAGGGCCAGGACGGAACTGAGTGGACGTTCTCGTTCGGCACGGAGAAGACGGCTCGTGCCACCACCAGCAGCAGCCTCATCAAGCCGGCGAAGGTCGATGACAACGGCACGCCGGAGGACGAATCGGACGACGTCTTCACCCCGCCGTCCAAGACCACGATCAACTTCACGAAGGGCAGCTCGATCAACACAGCCGCGCTCGCCCGGTGCAAGTTCGACGCGAGTGACGTCGGCGGTGGCGAGCAGTGCCCGAACAAGACTCGCGTCGGCTCGGGCGCCGCGAAGTCCCGGCTCGGCGGAGAGGCCGTCGGCAATGACGGCAAGCGCCGTGGCGGCACGGAGATCAACGCCACGATCGACGCCTTCAACAAGAAGAAGTCGATTCTGTTCGTGATCCAGCCGTGCGGCGTCGGCACCGGACCCAGCACCGGCACCGATTGCCAGCTCGGCCTCGACCCGATCGTGCTCGAGGGCCAGTGGAAGAACGTCGACAAGGCGCCGAAGCTGATCGTGAAGACGCCGAAGAGCCTGCTCCAGGGCGGCGTCGTGATCACGGAGTTCGCGCTCGACACGAAGAAGAAGACCAAGAAGAAGACGGTCAAGATCGACGGCGAGAAGCAGCAGGTGGTCCTGTCATTCGCGACCTCGCCGAGCAAGTGCAAGAACAACAAGTGGAAGAGCTCGGCCCTCGAGAACTACGTCGACGGCTCGAAGCAGACGATCAAGGATTCGCAGACCTGCGACGCGTAGGCACGCGGTCCATCTGAAGTGTCCGAGAGGGCCCCGCTCCGGCGGGGCCCTCTCTCTTTCTCAAGGTTTTGCGGGGGTCGTGCCGATGGGACCGAGATGAGCGTCAACGACCTCGTACTCGTCCGCGGGCTGAAGGACACCCGGCACACGCTTTCCACGTGGCAGCGCGATCCGCTGACCGTGGTCGGCGGGTGGCTCGGCTGGAGCTTCCTCATCGCGCTCGGCCTGCTCGCGTCTGTCTACCTGATCGCGGCCCACACCACTCCGGACTACACGCCGCTCATCATCCCGGGCCTGCACGACGACCCGCAGGCCGGCGACATCTTCCGGCTGCTGTACCGCAACGGTCTGGTCCTGGCGCTCCACGCGATGGCCTGCGTGGCCGGGTTCATCGCAGGCAGCGCGCTTCCCTACTCGGCCGAGCAGCGCACGGGAGCTTCGCGCTGGGTGCACGAGAAGGCCGGCCCGCTGGCGATTGCGTTCGTCATCGGTGCCACGGCGTTCTCGCTCGTGACCCAGGCGTACGTCCTGGGCGGCGGTGCAGCCACGCTCTCCTGGCAGCTCGACCTGAACCCGGCTGCACTGCTCGCGATCGTCTCGGTGCACGCGCTGCCCGAGCTGGTGGCGCTGTTCCTGCCGCTCGCCGCGTGGATGGTGGCGAGCCGCAACGACGACTGGCACGAGCTGCTCGCGGCCACCTTCGTCACCGTGGCGATCGCGGTGCCGGTGCTCGTGCTGAGCGCGGTGGTAGAGGTCTACCTCACGCCGCAGCTCCTCGCGATGGCCGTCTGAACTCCGACTCCAGCGGTGGGTATTAGGTTACCCTAACTCCCCGCATGAGCGTCCGGCTCGACAGTGTTTCGAAGAGCTTCGGGCTGACGCACGCCGTCGACGGCGTCACGGTGACGGTCCATCCCGGCGAGCTCTTCGCCGTCCTCGGGCCGTCGGGATGCGGCAAGACCACGCTGCTGCGCCTGATCGCCGGCTTCGAGCGCCCGGACGCGGGAGGCGTGACCGTCGGCGGTCGGCTGGTTGCGGACGAGCGGACTTGGCTCCCACCGGAGCGGCGCCGAATCGGGATGGTGTTCCAGGACTACGCCCTCTTTCCGCACCTGACGGTCGAGCGGAACGTCGCCTTCGGCTGCCGGCACGCGGACCGCGACGGGCCACGGCGGGCACTCGAGCTGGTCGGGCTCCAGCACAAGGCCAACAGCCATCCGCACGAGCTCTCGGGAGGCGAGCGCCAGCGCGTAGCGCTCGCCCGCGCGCTCGCGCCGGGGCCGGACGTCGTCCTGCTCGACGAGCCGTTCTCGAGCCTCGACGCGACGCTGCGCGCGGACCTCCGCAAGGAGGTCGAGCTGATCCTCCGCGACGCGGGCACGAGCGCGATCCTCGTGACCCACGACCAGGAGGAGGCGCTCACGCTCGCCGACCGCCTCGCGCTGATGCGCGACGGCCGGCTCGTGCAGGTTGGATCGCCGGAGGAGGTCTACGCGCAGCCCGCCGAGCGGTGGGCGGCGCAGTTCGTGGGCGAGGTCAACGTGATCCCGGGCGTCCTGCGCGGTGACTCGGTCCACACCGAGATCGGCAGCTTCGACCTGGTGTGCCCGGCCAGCGGCGCCGCGCACGGCAGCGTCCATGTGGCCGTTCGGCCGGAGCAGCTCGAGTTCAGGTCCGGCCGCGAGCCGAACGCGGAGGTCGTGGAGCGGGAGTTCCGCGGCCACGACGTGCTGTACCGCGCCCGCCACGCGGCGGGCCGCACGCTGCTCGTCCAGCTTCCGTCGCTCGAGCTCTACGAGCCCGGGCAACAGGTCTTCGTGCGGCCCGCCGAGTCAGCGAGAGCTCCGGTCGTCGACTAGGCGCGCGCCTCCAGGATGATGTTGAAGGGCGTCTCCGTGGCCTTGCGGACCTGCGCGAAACCGCCCTCCTTCAGCACCTCCGACAGCCGCTCGAAGCCCGCCTGGGCGCCGAGGGCCAGGCCGACGTCCTGCGACTGCGACGCCGGCGTGCAGATCAGCGTCGACGCGCCGTAGAACATCCGCCCCACCGGATTGACGTTGTCGGTCAGGTTGTCGCCGCCGTTCGGCTCCACGATGAAGTACGTGCCGCCCGGGTTGAGCGCCTCCGCCGTGTGCTTGGCAGCCCCGACCGGATCGCCCATGTCGTGCAGGCAGTCGAAGTTGCACACCAGGTCGAACTTCCCGGGGAAGTCCTGCGCTGACGCGACCTCGAACGAGACGCGGTCGCCCAGACCCTCCGCCTCCGCCAGCTCACGGGCGCGCGCGATCGACTCGTCGTGGTAGTCGAACCCGACGAACTCCGAGTTCGGGTACTCCCGCGCCATGATCACCGTCGACGCTCCATGGCCGCAGCCGACGTCGGCGACACGGATCCCCTCCTGCAGCCGGCCCTCGACGCCGTCGAGGGCCGGGATCCACTCGGCCGTCAGGTGCGCCTGGTAGCCGGGCCGGAAGAACTTCTCGGTTCCGTGGAAGAGCCGGTGGTCGTGCTCGTGCCAGCCCATCCCCCCGCCGGTGCGGAACGCCTCGACGAATTTCTCCTCGTCTGCCCAGACGGACGCCATGATGTCGAACCCGCCCATCAGATACACGGGGCTGTCCGGCTCGGCGAACACCATCGCGTGCTCGGCGGGCAGCTCGTACCGGTCGCCCTCGGCGTCGTACTCGACGTAACCGCCGGCGACCTGGTTTGCGAGCCACTCGCGGACGAGCCGCTCGTCGCAACCCGCCTTCTCTGCGACCTCGGCCGAGCTGAGCGGGCCGGCCCCCTTCATTCCTTCATAGAGCCCGAGCTTTACCCCGAGCAAGGTGAGCGGCGCGCTCATGGCGGCGCTCATGTCTGTGACGACGCGGCCGACGAACTCCTCGAGCCGTGCCTCGTCGATAGCGGCTGTGGCCATTTCAGCCCTCCTCCGTTAGTTGTCCCCTGCGTTACGCAGTCGTGCGATCAGACCATGCGTTACGGCCTTGTGTCAATGCGCCACCTCACACACCGCCGCGCTCGAGCAGGCGGATGTCGTGCGCCAGCCGCTCCGGGGTCGCCTGTTCGACGGGGAATCCGATGCGCTGGAAACCGCGCTCGTCCACCAAAACGATGCGCGCCTGGTGCTCTGCGCGCGCGGTCTGAGGCTCGACCGCGTACCCGCGCCAGAGCGGCCTGAGCTCGGCGCGGCTCCCGAGCACGAACCGCATGCGCCCGAGCAGCCGTTGCTCGGACAGGAAGGCGCGCGCGCTGTCGGCCGTGTCGCGCGCGGGGTCCACGGCGACTGCGAGCGCCGGGACGTCGCGGCCAAGCTCGTTGAGCGCGCCTTTCACCTGCTGGGCCGCGGGCGGACAGGTTTCCTCGCAGTTCGTGTAGAGGAACGTGACGATCACGGGCTCGCCGCGAAAATCGCGCATCGCGATCGGCTCATCGCGCTCGTCGGTGAGCGTGAAGTCGGGTGCGCGCACGCCCTCGGGCATCCGTGATCCGGCGAAGCCCTCGGAGGCGACCTCGGGCGATCCGTCGTCGCTCTCGACGATCGCGTAGGCGGCGGCGCCAATCGCGAACACGCCCACGAGGAAGAGGGCGATGAGCAGGCGCGGGTTCACCGGCCGGAGGCTACCCTTGGGCCATGCGCGCTCTGGTCGCCCTCGCGGCCGCCGCCGCGCTCGTGTCGGTGCCAGCACCTGCCCTTGCGCAGGCCCCGGCCGAGCCCTTCGACGGCACGATCCCCTTCGACTGCGTGCTCCAGCAGGTGGGCACCGGCACGGACTTCCCCGACCCCGACGCGGACCCCTTCTGCGTCGAGTACGACAAGCGGCACCAGAACGTGACCGAGCTCGGCGTGGTCGAGTTCCTCTCGCTCGAGCCGGCACGGGTCGCGGCGGCCACGTCGAAGTGCTTCTACTACCAGCGGGACCACTGGGTCGGGTCGGTCATCCAGGGGAACGGTGCGACGCAAACCTACGCGTGGGACGGCTCGTACTACTTCGACAAGGCCAAGGCCGCGGGCGGCGCCTACATCGAGAACTTCACGATCAACGGCCGCAGCGGCGACCCGACCGCGCTGCCGGGCTTCCCCGAGCAGTGGAAGCCGTACTTCGGCTACGGCCGGGGCGGGGTTCACGCACCGGGTTCGATCGAGGCGGACCCCGACTGCGTCGCGAAGGCGGAGGAGGAGTCCCCCTATCGCACCGAGCCCGAGCCGAAGCCGGGACCGCGCGGATGCCCGCAGGCCCGGGGCGGGGTGGGGCGCAGGATCGGCGGGCTCGCGCTCGGCGAGACGCGCGGGAAGACGATCGAGCGCAACGGAGAGCCGAAGTACGTGCGCCGCCGCTTCCTCCGCTACTGCGTCAACGGCGGGGGCAAGTACATGGCCGGTTTCCCGTCGAAGCGGTCCGGCGCGCAGGCCCAGTTCCTGTTGACGAGCAACCCGGGGTTCGCCACGGACGGGGTCCGGCGCCTGACGCCGAAGCGCCAGGCGCGGCAGCGGCTGGAGGGCGAGCGGTTCCTCTTCCGAACCCGCAGGACACGCGTCTGGGCGGTGCCCAGGCGGTCCCACCTCCTGCTCGTCATGCTTCGGAAGGGGCGCGTCGCGGCGCTCGCGAGTGCCGCGCGGTCGCTGCCGCGCGAGCGCCTGATCGCGTATTACCGCGCCTCCAGGTAGGTCGCTACACTAAATGAAGTAAAGGCGATCAGGTTTGAGGGATTTGAGGTAGATGGCCACGGGCGCAGAGCTCATCCGACAGATCAAGGAGCGAATCGAGGAGGTCGATCCGCGCGAGGTGAACGACCTCGTGGAGGGCGGCCCGAACGGCACCTTGATCGTGGACGTGCGCGAGCAGCACGAGTTCGAGGAGGCGCACCTCCCGGGCGCCAAGCACGTGCCGCGCGGCCATCTCGAGTCCCGGATCGAGACGGCGGCGCCGGACAAGTCGAAGCGCGTGATCCTGTACTGCCAGTCGGGCAACCGGTCGGCGCTCGCCGCGCACACGCTCCAGGAGCTCCTCGGCTACGAGGACGTCGCCTCGATGAACGGCGGGATCACGCTGTGGAAGGACCGCGGCTACGACGTCGAGGTGCCGCGCTCGCTGACGGCGGAGCAGCGCTCGCGCTACTCCCGCCACCTCCTCATCCCGGAGATCGGCCTCGAGGGCCAGATGAAGCTGCTCGACGCGAAGGTGCTGCTGCTTGGCGCCGGCGGGCTCGGCTCGCCGATCGCGCTCTACCTGGCCGCCGCCGGTGTCGGGACGCTTGGCATCGTCGACGACGACGAGGTGGACCTGTCGAACCTGCAGCGCCAGGTGGCGCACTCGGAGGAGCGCGTCGGAATGCCGAAGGTCGACTCGGCCGAGATCGCGATCAAGGGCATCAACGGCGACGTGAACGTCGTGAAGTACCAGAAGCGCCTCGACGCCTCGAACATCATGGAGATCATCGAGGGCTACGACGTCATCGTGGACGGCGTGGACAACTTCCCGACGCGCTACCTGCTGAACGACGCCACCGTCCGGCTGCGGATCCCCGTCGTGTCGGCCTCGATCCTGGGCTTCGACGGCCAGCTCTCCGTCTTCCATCCCTACGAGGGGCCGTGCTACCGCTGCCTCTATCCGACCCCGCCGCCGGCCGAGCTGGCGCCGTCCTGCGGCGCGAACGGGGTCCTCGGCGTGCTGCCCGGCGTGATGGGCCTGCTACAGGCGGTCGAGGTCATCAAGCTGGTGACGGGGGCGGGCGAGCCGCTGACCGGCCGCCTACTCCTGTACGAGGCGCTCGGCGCGACGTTCACCGAGCTGAAGGTCCGGCGCGATCCCGACTGCCCGATCTGCTCGCGTGACCCCGAGTCCATCTCGGACGAGGAGATGGGCGTCTTCCCGGATTACGAAGCCTTCTGCGCCGCAGCGGGCTAGGGTCCGCCGCCACCGATGCCGACCGCGAAGATCCCACCAGTGCTGCGCGCCTCGACCGGGGGCGAGAAGGAGGTGGACGTCGACGGCGAGACCGTCGGCGACGCCCTGCGCTCGCTCGCCTCGCAGCACCCCGACACCGAGCGCCAGCTCTTCGGCGAGAACGGCGAGCTGAACCGCTACGTCAACGTCTACAAGAACGACGAGGACGTGCGGGTCCTGGAAGGCCTCGACACCCCGCTGGCCGGCACGGACACGCTGATGATCTTGCCGGCGATGGCCGGGGGCTAGCCTTTCCCTACGCAATGAGCGCGGGCGTCGACAACCGACCCTGCGGGGGCAAGTACGCGGACATCGTCGCGTCGATCGGGCACACGCCGCTCGTCGAGCTGAAGTCGCTGTCGCCCAAGCCCAACGTGCGCATCTGGGCGAAGCTCGAGAGCGCGAATCCGACCGGGTCGGTGAAGGATCGCGTGGCGCGCGCCCTCATCGAGGACGCCGAGGCACGGGGCGCGATCCAGCCGGGCCAGACGATCCTCGAGCCGACGTCCGGCAACACCGGGATCTCGCTGGCGATGATCTGCCGCCGCAAGGGCTACCCGCTCAAGGTCGTGATGCCCGACAACGTGACCGAGGAGCGGACCCAGCTCCTGCGCATGTACGGCGCCGAGATCGAGTACTCGCCCGGCGAGCAGGGCTCGAACGGCGCGGTCGCGAAGGCGCTCGAGATGGCGGGGTCCGACCCGTCCTACTACATGCCGTACCAGTACGGCAACGAGGCGAACCCGCGCGCGCACTACGACGGAACCGCGGTCGAGATCCTCGAGGAGCTCGGCGACGTGGCCGCCTTCGTGGGCGGGCTCGGCACGGGCGGGACCCTGATGGGGAACGCGCGGCGGCTGAAGGAGGCCGACGCCGCGACGTTGATCGTCGCCGCCGAGCCGCTCCAGGGCGAGCTCGTCCAGGGCCTGCGGTCGCTGGCCGACGGGTTCATCCCGCCGATCATCGACCTGGCGCTGCTCGACCGGAAGATCTTCGTCTCGAACCGCGACGCCGTCGTGTGGACGAAGCGCCTGATCGAGGAGGAGGGGATCTTCGCCGGCGTGTCGAGCGGCGCGGTCGCGGCGATCGCCCATCGCGTGGCGGCCGACCTCGACGGCGGGAACGTCGTGACGGTGTTCCCCGACGGCGGCTGGAAGTACCTGTCGTCGGGCGTGTACACGAAGAGCCTCGAGGAGCTCGAGGCCGACGGGACGCTCGAGACGGCGTCCTTCTGGTAGCCGGCCGTGTTCAACATCAGCCCACTCGAGATCATGGTGCTGGCCGTGATCGCGCTCATCGTCCTCGGGCCCCAACGCCTGCCGGAGATGGCGCGATCGCTCGGTCGCGGCATGCGCGAGTTCCGCGCCGCCCTCTCGGCGGACGACACGGACGGCCCGAAGCGCCGACGGGACTGACCATGCGCATGACCCGCGAGCAGCACGACGCCCTGGTCGCGCATGCGCGCGAGGAGGCGCCCAACGAGTGCTGCGGCTACCTCTGGGCGCGGAACGGGAGCGTGGAGGACGTCATGCGCTCCCGCAACCTGCGCGATTCGCCGTACGGTTACGAGCTCGACCCGCAGAGCTTGCTGGCCGCCAACGAGCTGGACGACGAGGGTGCCGATGTCGGCATCTACCACTCGCACCCGCGCAGCCCGGCCGAGCCCTCGCAGACGGACATCAACCTCGCCCACTACCCCCACTGGACGTACGTCATCGTCTCCCTCGCGGGCGACCCCGACGTCCGGGCCTGGCGGATCGCCGACGGCCGTGTCGAGGAAGACCCCATCGAAGTCGCTTAGCTGCCCGCGCTGCGGGGTCGAGCACTCGCTCGACGAGCGCTTCTGCTCGCGCTGCCGCTTTCCACTGGTCTACGCCGGCTACGAGCGCATCGACCCGGAGTACACGCGCGGGGACCTCGTTCGCGTGGCGGGGGGCCGCAACCAGGCCGAGGCCGAGCTGATCCAGAATCTCCTGCTCGAGGAGGGGATCCCGAGCGTGGTGCGGCGGAGCGCGGGATTCGACGTTCCCGACTACCTGGCCGGCGGCCCGCGGGACGTGCTCGTCGCCGAGTCGGCGCTCACGGCCGCGCGCGAGATGCTCCTCGAGGCGGACCTGGCGCCGCCGCCGTTCCCGGCCGCCGCCGACGCCCGCCCGCTGCGGACCGTCGCGGTCGTCCTGGCCTTGGTGGTCGGCGCCATGGTCGTGGTCTACCTCTTGTGGTTGGCGGCCCCCGGGGGGTAGTCTCAGTCCTGCGTGCTGGGACGGGAGCTCACACGGCGGGACCTGATCGAGCGCGGCGGGATGGCAGGCCTCGCCGCCTTCGTCGCGCAGCTTCCTGGCGTGCTCTCGGCGAAGGGCCTGCTCGAGGACGCGCACGCGCAGAGCGGCGACGTAGTGGTCGAGACGCTCAGCGCCCTCGTCGCGTTCGTCCTCCCGGGTGACGATCCGTACTCGGAGGCCCAGGGCACGCCGACAAACGAGCCCGGCGGGATCGAGGCCGGCACCGTTCCCGTCTTCATCCGCAACCTCGACGCGTTCGTGCCGGCCAATATCCCGCAGCTCGGCACGACGACGCTGCCCGCGTCCGGCGCGGTCGCCCTCCTGCTGAACCGCTACGCGCTCGAGGTGGATCCAGCCTCGGGGGAGGGCGACGCGATCTCGCCGTTCGCGCGGCTGAGCTTCGACGAGAAGGCCGAGGCGCTCAGGCTGTTCGAGGCGGATCCGCTGTGGAACGACACCGAGTTCAAGTTCGTCTCCGGGATCCTTCCTGCCTTCGTCGGGTTCCTCGCCTGGTCGGAGGCGGGCGTGATCGATCCGGAGACCCGCGAGCTCACGAAGCGCCCGGTCGGCTGGCGGCTGTCGAAGTACGACGGGCCCGCGGAGGGGCACCCCGAGTTCCGCGGCTACTACCGGGGCCACAAGCGCGCGCGGAAACGGAAGCGGAGGCGCGACCGTGCGTGACGTGATCGTCATCGGCGCCGGCGGCGGCGGGCCGGTGGTCGCGAAGGAGCTCGGCGAGCGCGGCCTCGACGTGCTGCTGCTCGAGGCCGGCGGCCGCAACGCGGAGCCCGAGAAGGAGTGGCGCCATTTCGAGAACGACGCCAACAACCCGGTGGACGGGTACTTCCGGTTCGGGCCCTCGGACCGCTCGCAGCCGGCGTGGCTGCGGGAGCTGCCGCAGAACTCCTTCCTCTGGCAGGTCAGCGGCGTCGGTGGGACGACGCTCCACTACTACGGGAACAACCCGCGGGCCGCGCCCGGCGTCTTCCGCGGATACAAGGGCGAAGACCGCGCCGCCTACGACCGCGACCACGAGTTCCCGTTCAGCTACCGCAGCTTCGTCCCGTACTACGAGTGGGTCGAGCACACCTTGCCCGTGCAGACCGCGGCGATGGGGACGAAGGAGGAGATCTACCTTCATGCGGCGGCGAAGATGGGCCTGCCGTTGCAGCGCGGCAAGGACATCAGACGCGACGCCCACCGCCCGCAGGAGAACGCGATCCTCCAGCCGAAGGGCAACGCCGGCCGCACGAGCGACCCAAAGAAGCTCGTGTTCCCGAAGGCGCGCGGATGCACCTTCTGCGGCTTCTGCTTCCAGGGCTGCTACGAGCCGCGCAAGGCGCCGCGGAACCTGGCCGCCAAGCGGTCGACGGACAACTCGTACGTCCCGATGGCGCTGACCGCCGACAAGTGGGCGCCCGACGGCAAGGCGGTCACGCTCGTGACCGACGCGTTCGTCACCCAGATCACGCTGGCCGACGGCGAGGCGCGCGGGGTCACCTGGCGCGACACCAACACCGGCACGGAGACGAGCGAGGAGGCGAAGGTCATCGTGATGGCCGGGGGCTGCACCGAGAACCCGCGCCTCTGGCTGAACTCGGGCCTGCCGAACCCGAACGACTGGGTCGGGCGGGGATACACCGACCATCACTTCGACTGGGTGATCGGCGTGCTCCCGCGCTACACGGGCTCGAGCAAGGGCCCGGGGTCCGGGGCCCGCTGTGACTTCCCCGGGCGCGGCGGGCTCGAGAACGTCGGCCTGCCGCCGGCGCTCCAGGCCTTCTCGGCGACGTTCAGCGACGCCGGCATAGCGGGGCAGTACGACAACGACGTGGGCCTCTCCAAAGCGGGCGCGCAGACGCTCGGCCGGATGGTCGGGCCCGACCTGCGCCGCGTGCTTGCCGACGTGGACCGGATCCTGAACGTCCTCGTGATCACCGACGACGACGTCGAGGCGCAGAACCGCGTCAACCTCTCGACGATCCTGCCGCCCGACGCGCATGGTCCGATCGCACGCGTCGAATTCCACCAGCGCGCGCGTTCGCGCCGTACCCGCCGGAACCGCGAGTTTCTCGCGAAGAAGGCCGCCCGCCTGCTCAAGGCGGCCGGCGCCAAGGAGATCCATCGGATCGGCTGGCCGCCGCTCATCCTGCACGTCCAGTCCACGATGCGCATGGGCAGCAGTGCGGGAGACTCCGTGCTGGACCCGGGCGGCGAGGCGCGGTTCGTAAAGCGACTGTTCATCGCGGACAACTCGGCGCTCCCGAACGCGATCGGCGGTCCGAACCCCACGCTCACGACCCAGGCGCTCGCCACCCGCACGGCCGAGAAGATCTTCAAGCGGTATTTCGACGGCGATCCGTGGGTGAAGAAGGAGAATCCCATGCGGTCGATCGACCGAAAGGTCACGGAGGCGGTCCGCGCGCTCGACTGAACAAGGGGCCAGGCCCCTTGTTCAGTTCAGCCTCACTTACCAAGGGGCCTGGCCCCGTGGTAAATGAAGGTTTTCGGCTCCCCGTGCGTTGTGAGGGGAGATGCGCCACGCCCGCACAGCCGTCATCCTCGCCCTTCTCGCCGCCCTCGCCGTAGCCGCGCCTGCGTCGGCTGCCACCGAACGCGAGCACAGCTTCACCGCCCGCGCCGGCAAGTCGCAGACGTTCACCTGGACTGATTCGGGCGGCGGCGTCCTCGCCACGCAGGACACCATGACGATCGTCGGCTGCGACCCGGCGCCCGGCGTAAACGACTGTGACGACACGGTGATCGTGGTCCCGCGCCCCGGCGTGCTCGACGTGGCCATCGCGCCCGGGGCCACCGACGACCCGGTGGCACAGAACGGGACGATCGACGCCGACCTCGAGCTGTTCCAGCAGAACGCGGACGGCTCGCTGGAATCGCTCGCGGACAGCGCCAGCGCGACCGCCGAGGAGGCCCTTTCGCAGCGGGTGCCCGCGGGCGCGTACGTGGTGCGCATCAGCTACGCGATCGGGGTCCAGGCGACGCTCGACGCCAGCGCGAAGTTCAAGGCCGAGGCCGCGCCGCGAAAGACCGCCCCGGGCGGCCGCACCGGCAAGCACTACCGCGCGCTCGGCCCGAAGCTCTCGCCGGCGAAGCACCAGGTGACCGAGGAGAAGGTGTTCCTGCCGATGGCGGACGGGCGGGAGGTCTACGTCGAGGTGACGCGGCCGAAGAAGAAGGGCCGCTACGGGGTCATCCTCGAGTCGAGCCCCTACCACGGCACGCTGTATGACCGCACCGGCACCCGGATCCTGCCGCGGCCGCTCGACGCCAAGGGCAACCCCCAGGGGCTCAAGGGCTACTTCGCGCCGCGCGGGTACGCGGTGGTGATGATGGACCTGCGGGGCACGGGCAAGTCCCAGGGCTGCCTCGATCACCTGGGCCAGAACGACGCCTCCGACCTGAAGACCGTGATCGAGTGGGCGGCCGACCAGCCGTGGTCGAACGGCCGCGTCGGGATGGTCGGCCACTCCTACGTGGGATCGACGCCGGCCGTAGCGGCCGCCCAGAACCCGGACGGGCTCGTCACGATCGTCCCGAGCGCCGGCCTCGCGTCGATGTACGACCACCAGTTCCACGCGGGCGTCCCGTGGGCGTTCCAATGGATCGGGCCCGTGATCGGCTATCAGGGGCTCGCCTTCGCGCGCGCGCTGCCGCCCGACGTCCCGGACGCGGCCGACCCGGCGCTCGAGCAGGCGTTCGGCACCGGCAACACGGGCGACAACTTCGGCAACGACCCGCAGGAGGCCGCCTGCGGAATGGAGAACAACGCGCTCCTCACGCACCAGTCGATGGCGAGCGGCCAGTACGTCGACTACCACGAGGAGCGCGACTGGCGCGCGGGCGCGACAGCCTTCGACGGCAGCATCTTCCTGATCCACGGCGTGAACGACGAGGCGGCGCGCATCGAGTCGATGAACTGGTTCTACGACCGGGGGCGGAAGTCCGACAAGGCCTGGATCGGCCAGTGGGACCACGGCATCGGCTGCTGCCCGAATCGGCGCGGCATGGAGTGGACCTACGCCCTGCACGCCTGGTTCGACAAGACGCTCCTCAAGCGCCGGATCGGGACGGGGCCCCGAGTCGAGGTGTTCCTGAACAAGGAGGCGAGCGACGCGTCGGCGATCGAGGGCAAGGACGAGGTCATGACCGCGCGCGCCTGGCCGCCCAAGACAAAGCGGGTCACCTTCCACGCGCAGCCGAACGGCGCCCTCGCCACGGCCAAACCGGAGGAGAGCGACTCCCAGAGCTTCAGCGGGACCCCGGAGGGCTACGTGTTCGGTCGCGAGGGAGCGCCGCACGTCGAGTTCGTCTCCGAGCCGCTGAAGCGGAACATGCTCGTGGTCGGCCTGCCGAAGCTCCAGCTCGCGATGTCGCAGACCGTGCCGCGCCTGCACGTGATCGTGAACATCGTCCAGGAGTACGCGGACGACCGGCGCCGCGTCGGGAACTGCGCGATGAACCCGGAGCTGCGTGAGGGCCTCGACACGATCACGCCCGTCCTGCCCGGCGAGCAGATGACGCTGTTCCCCTCGTGCTGGACCTCGGCCCAGGAACTCCTGAAGGGCAACCGGCTGGTCCTCCAGGTGATGACGAGCGACGACGACCACGTGCCGACGTTCGCGACGGATCCGAACGTCACGGTGTTCGCCGGCGAGGACCAGACGAAGCTCACGCTGCCGGTCGCGAAGCGGCCGAAGCTCCTGCGAGACACCGCGAAGACGTCGGTGCCGCCGGATCCGAACGCCACGGGCTGACGCTGTAATAGCCTGCGGCGGCGTGGACTTCACCCCCTCCGACCGCGTCACCGAACTTCTCGACCGCGTCACCGCGTTCCTGGACGAGCACTACTACCCGCGTGAGCGGGAGCTGGTCGACGCGCTCGACGCGGAGGTCACCCAGCAGTCGGGCAAGGCGTACCCCGACGAGCTCGTGGCGGTGCGCGAGAAGGCGAAGGCCGAGGGTCTATGGAACCTGTTCATGCCGGACGAGGAGATCGGCGTCGGGCTGACCAACTGGGAGTACGGGATGCTCTGCGAGGTCATGGGCAAGAGCCTGGTGTCACCCATGGTCTTCAACTGCTCGGCACCCGACACCGGGAACATGGAGATCCTGCACCAGCACGGCACGCCGGAGCAGCAGGAGCGCTTCCTCGAGCCGGTCCTGAACGGGCACCGCCGGTCGTGCTTCTCGATGACGGAGCCGGACACGTCGGGTTCCGACCCCACCAACATCCATTCGCGCGCGGAGCTCAAGGACGGCGAGTGGGTGATCAACGGCCACAAGTGGTTCACCTCGGGCGCGGTGGGCGCCGACTTCGCGATCGCCATGATCGTGACGGAGCCCGACGCCCCGCCCCACAAGCGTGCCTCGATGATCATCGTTCCCACCGACGCCCCGGGCTTCAATCTTGTCCGGCCGGTCCCCGTCATGGGGCATGACGGCGGCCCGGGTCACTGCGAGATCCGCTACGAGGACTGCCGTGTGCCGGAGGGGAACCTGCTGGGCGAGCGCGGCGCGGGGTTCGTGATCGCGCAGGACAGGCTCGGGCCCGGCCGGATCCACCACTGCATGCGCGCGATCGGCGCGGCCGAGCGCGCGATCGAGCTGATGTGCCGGCGCGCGAACACCCGGGTCTCGTTCGGCGAGACGCTGAGCCAGAAGCAGTTCGTCCAGGACTTCGTCGCGAAGTCGCGGATCGAGATCGACTCGGCGCGGCTGATGGTCCTGCATGCCGCGTGGAAGATGGACACCGCCGGCAAGCGCGCCGCGCGCCAGGAGATCTCGATGATCAAGGTGCAGGCTGCGCAGATGTGCATGGACGTGATCGACCGCGCGATCCAGGTGCATGGCGCGCTCGGCGTATCCGACGACACGCCACTCGCCGCGATGTGGCGCGGCCTGCGGATGCTGCGCCTGGCCGACGGGCCGGACGAGGTGCACAAGATGGTGATCGCCCTGAGGGAGCTCAACCGCTGGAAGGACAAGGAGACCGCATGACGCCGCTGGCGCTGGCCGACGAGCAGAAGGACTTCACCGAGTCCGTACGCAACTTCTGTGAGCGCGAGAAGGACCTGTCCTTCGGCGAGACGACGAAGAAGATGGCCGAGCTCGGGTGGTGGGGGCTCATGATCGACGACGAGCACGGCGGCTCGGGCGGGACGTTCCTCGACGCCTCGCTCTTCCTCGAGGAGATCTCCCACGGCAAGTCGCCGGCGGCCGGCGCGTACGGGGTGACGCTGATCGTCGTGGGCGCATTGAACTCGTTCGGCACCGAGCAGCAGAAGCAGGAGCTGCTGGGCGGCGTCGCGCGCGAGGGCAACTGCCTGGCGATCGCGATGTCGGAGCCCGACGCGGGATCGGACGTCGGTGCGCTGAAGACCCGCGCGGTGCGCGACAACGGCGAGTACGTGCTGAACGGGTCGAAGATGTGGATCTCCTACGCGCGCGACGCGAGCCACGTGCTGATCGTGTGCCGCACGCAGGATGGCTCGACCAAGCACGAAGGCCTGTCGATGATCTTCGTCCCACGGGACGCCGAAGGCATGACCATGACGCCGATCGAGACCCTCGGCGGTGATGACACGAACGAGATCTACCTCGAGGACGTGCGCGTGCCGGCCGAGAACCTGCTCGGCGAGGACGGCAACGGCTGGCTGCAGCTCATGGCCGGCCTCAACAAGGAGCGGGTGATCCTGGCGGCGCAGGCGCTCGGCCTCGGCCAGCGGGCCTTCGACGACGCGCTCGCATACGTGAAGGAGCGCAAGCAGTTCGGCAGGCCGATCGGCACCTTCCAGGTGCAGCAGCACCGGTTCGCGCAGCTCGCGACCGAGCTGACGCAGGCGCGCCTTCTGGTGCGCCACGTGGCGCAGCTCACCGACGAGGACCCCGCCCGGATGCTCCCGAAGGAGGCCTCGATGGCCAAGCTCGTCTGCACCGAGCTGGCGAAGAAGTGCGCGCTCGAGGGGATGCAGTCGATGGGCGGGTACGGCTACGCGACCGAGTACCCGATGGAGCAGTACCTACGCGCCGCGGTAGTGACGACGATCTTCGGCGGCACGTCGGAGATCCAGAAGAACATCATCGCGAAGACACTGGGGCTA
The DNA here is from genome assembly GCA_035629775.1 of Thermoleophilaceae bacterium. GTDB lineage: Bacteria > Actinomycetota > Thermoleophilia > Solirubrobacterales > Thermoleophilaceae > DASPHG01. The sequence continues at coordinate 38,252 of DASPHG010000009.1, forward strand.
TAGGCATGTCACTGATCACCGGAACCGACTTCCTCATCATCGGATCGACTGACGTCGACAGGTCGGTCAAGTTCTACGACGAGGTCCTCGGGCTCGAGCGCGGCAAGCAGTGGGGGAACATGCCGGGCTACGAGTTCGAGACGGGCAACCTGACGATCGCGGTCATGCAGTCGGACGCCTTCGGGCTCGAGTTCAAGCCGAACACCCATCCGCTCGAGTTCCGCGTCGAGGACTTCGACGCGGCCAAGTCCGAGCTCGAGTCGAAGGGCGTCGAGTTCGAGGGCGACACGATCGACTCGGGCGTCTGTCACCAGGCGTTCTTCAGAGATCCGGACGGCAACGCGCTCGGGATCCACCACCGCTACGCCGAGGGCGCGCCCCCGGCGCCGGGCTCCTGACCTCTGCGGACGTAATCGTCGTGGGCGGTGGCGCCGCCGGCCTGCAGGCGGCGCTCACGCTCGGGCGCATGCGCATCGGAGTGATCGTCGTCGACGCCGGCATGCCGAGCAACGCGCCGGCCGACGCGATCGGAGGCCTGCTTGGTGCCGACCACGTCTCGCCGCTCGACTTTCTGGCGGGCGGCCGCGCCCAGCTCTCAGAGCTGCCGACCGTGCGGCTGATCGAAGGCGACGTGACCCGCGTCGAGGCGGATCGCACAGTGGAGCTCGATGACGGCACCTCCCTGGATGCCCGCGCGGTCCTGCTGGCCACCGGCATGGACTACGCGTACCCGGACCTGCCAGGCGCGGCCGACCTGTGGGGCACGTCCGTCATCCACTGCCCGTTCTGCCACGGCTGGGAGGTGCGCGACGCCAGCATCGGGTTGCTCGGCGGCGACGACGAGCACGTCGAGCGCCTGTTACCGATGCTGCGGCGCCTGTCCGCCGATGTCGAGGTGTTCGAGGCGATTACCGCCGTGCGTGGTGTGGGAGGCGTCCTGCGTGCGGTCGTCTTGCCGGATGGCAGCGAGGTGCCGCTCGAGGTGCTGTTCGTCGCGGCCCCGCCGACAGCGCGGGACGCGTCGTTCGCCCACCTCGAGCTGGGGCGGAATGGCCCCCTCCTCGAGACGGAGGACCTCTTCGGCAAGACCTCGATCCCCGGGATCTACGCCGCGGGCGATCTGGTGACGCCGGCGCCCGCCGTGGTCCAGGCGCTCGCCAGCGCCCAGCGCGCGGCGGTCGGGATCACCCGCGAGCTCAGCGTCAGCTAGCGCTGAACGAGTCGAGGTACGCACGCCAATCGTCCTCGACCTCCCCGATCGGGCGCGCGAATGCGCGCTCGATGGCGGCGTGCGCCTCCTCGCGGTGCTCGACGCGCGCCAGCTCGACGCACGCCTGACGGCCGGCGGCCCGCGCGAGCAGGCTGAACACCGTCCCGCCCAGGAGCTGTGCGTCCGCCGCGGACGGCGGGAATGCGGGCGGCTTCCCCTCGCGCAGCCGGCGCGCGACCGCCGCCCGTAGATGGCGGGTTTGGCCGGCCAGGTACGTGGCCGCGCCCTCACACACCCACGCGAGCTCCAGGTACTTGCGGAACGTCCTCGGATTGAACGGCGGCGGCAACGCGGGGTTGTTCTCGGCGAGCACGAGATGCGCGTACTCGTGGTGCGGCGAGCGCGCGAGCGCCTGACGCGAGCCCGGCACGCGCGAGGCGCGCGCGGCCAGTGCGTCGGGCGCGAGCACGTGGATCTCGTTGCGCGCGAACCAGCCCGCGAAGTAGCGCCGGCTTGCCGGCGCGGCGAACATGCGCGCGAGCGGCAGCCACGGATGCGCGAGCGCCAGCTCGAGCGGGCTGGGGTGGATCACGACCGCCACGTCCCACGGCGTGCGCTCGAAGACGTCCTCGAGCTCGGCGCGAAACTCCTCGAGTCGCTCGAGGAGCTCTGCCGCAGCGTCGGCGTGGCGCGTCTCGTGCCGCGCTGAGAACGACATGGACTGCGACTCGACCCAGGCCACCGCCTCTATCTTTCGCCGCGTGCGAGGGGGCACCTACGCAGCAGTCGCCGTCGCCTCAGCGCTGCTGGCGCTTCCCACGGCCGGCGGCGCGCAGGAGACGGCCGTCGAGCCGTTCGACTTCGGCGGCTTTCGCAACGTGCTGCCGGGCGGGCAGGGAGAGACCGTCAACGCCACCGAGTTCGCCGCCTTCCAGACGGGCGGCGATCCCCCGGCGACGTTCGTCAACCAGCTCCCGCTCTACAACGGCCTGATCGGGGCCGCGCCGACGCTTACGAACGCCGACCTCGACCAGTACTTCAAGCCCGCCGCGTTCGGCGTCGACGGCGCGATGCTCGAGTCGGAGCCCCGCGACGGCGTCGCGATCTACCGCGACGAGTGGTCGGTGCCGAAGGTCTTCGGCGCGACCCGCTCGGACTCGATGTTCGGCGCCGGGTACGTCTCCGCGCAGGATCGGCTGTTCCTGATGGACGTGCTGCGCCACACCGCGCGGGCGAGGCTGAGCGAGCTCGCCGGCCCCGCCAACCTCGAGATGGACGCGGCACAGCTGCTGGTGGCCGACTACGACGAGGACGAGCTCCAGCAGATGCTCGACCGAACGACGGCGGCGGCCGGCGCAGAGGGCGCGCAGATGAAGCAGGACCTGATCGACTTCGTCGACGGCGTCAACGCGTACATCGCCGAGGCGCGCACCGACCCGAGCAAGATGCCGGTGGAGTACCCGGCGCTCGGAAAGACGATCGCGGACTGGAAGGTGACGGACACGGTCGCGATCGCGTCGCTGATCGGCGGCATCTTCGGCAAGGGCGGCGGGGAGGAGGCGCGCGTATCGCTCGCCTATCAGGCGCTGCGCGAGCGTTTCGGCCGCCGCAAGGGTCACCGCGCCTACCACGACTTCCGCGACTACGACGATCCGGAGGCGCCCGTCACGACGCACCGCGAGTTCCCGTACCGGGACGCCGGAGCGCCGGACCGGAAGGCCTACGCGATGATCGACCAGGGTTCGTTCGAGGCGGTCGATCCGATCGTGTCCGGCGAGGCGCCGGCCGGCGCGGCGGATGCCGCAGCGCCGTTCCTTCAGCCGCGTGAGGCGTCGAACGTCCTGCTCGTCGGGCGGCGCGAGTCGAAGTCGGGCGGGCCGATCGCCGTGATGGGGCCGCAGGTCGGCTACTACTCGCCGCAGATCCTGATGGAGATGGAGATCCACGGTCCGGACGGGCTGCACGCCCGCGGCGCGACCTTCCCCGGGATAAGCCTCTACGTGCTGCTCGGCCGCGGCCAGGACTTCGCCTGGAGTGCGACCACGGCGAACACCGACATCGTCGATCAGTTCGTCGAGAAGCTCTGCGAGCCGGACGGATCGGAGCCGACCACCGGGTCCGACCACTACGTCTACAAGGGCGAGTGCGTGCCGTTCAAGGTGTCCGAGCGCCAGTTCCAGACGTCGAAGGCGCTCACCGACCTCATCCCGCCGCCCGACCTCTCGCCACCGCAGGACGTCCACCTCCGCGTGCATCGGAGCGTCCATGGCCCGATCCAGGCGCGCGCAACCGTGGACGGTGAGCCGGTCGCAATCGCCGAGGCGCGCTCGACGTACTTCCACGAGCTCGAGTCCTCGCTTGCGTTCAAGCGGCTCAACTTCAACGAGGTCACGAGCGCGCGGGGCTTCCAGCGCACGATGCGTGACATCAACTTCGCGTTCAACTGGTTCTACGCCGACGATCGCGACATCGCGTACCAGACCTCCGGCTGGTATCCGCGGCGCGCGCAGGGGACGCACCCCGACTTCCCCGCGTGGGGGACGGGCCGGTGGGACTGGCGCGGCTTCGACGCCGCCGACTACAGCTCGAAGCGAGTCGGAGTGAAGCGTCTTCCACGCGCGCTGAACCCGAAGCAGGGCTACCTCGTCAACTGGAACAACAAGCAGGCGCCGGGCTGGCGGGCGGCCGACGACTACTGGAACTACGGATCGATCCAGCGCGTGACGCGGCTCGAGGACCGGATGCGACGCGGTATCCGCAGGAAGCGCAAGCTCGACCTCGCCGGCCTGACGCGCGCGATGGAGCTCGGCGCCACGACCGACCTGCGCGGCTGGGAGCTGTACCCATGGCTGCGCCGGGTCACCGGCCGCGGCAACACGCCCGAGACCCGCGCCGCGATCGCACTGCTTGACGCGTGGGTCCGCGCCGGTTCACACCGCCGTGACCTCGACGGCGACAACGTCGTCGAACATGGCGCGGCGATTGCCGTCATGGACGAATGGTGGCCGCTGATCGCGCGCGGCATCTTCCGGCCCGTGCTGGGCGAGACGGCCTTCGAGGCGATTCGCGACGTGCACGGCTTCGGCGGCGCGCCCACGGCCGACGGCAGCGCCTTCGGGAGCGGCTGGTGGTCCGAGGTGCACACCGACCTGCGCAGCCTGGTGGGCGCCCGGGTGGGCGATCCGCTATCGCGGCCCTACTGCGGCCGCGGCAAGCGGAAGCGCTGCCGGGCGATCCTGCTCGGCGCGCTGGCCGAGGCCACCGGCGCCGCGAAGGAGCGCTACGGGGTCGAGGCGCTAGCCGACATCGAGATGCAGGCCACCTGCGACGACGGCGACCTGTGCGACGAGATCTCGTTCACCACCGGCGGCGCCGTCGGTCTGGACGACATCCACTGGCAGGACCGCCCGACGTTCCAGCAGATCGTCGAGGTGGAGGGCCACCGTCCGCGCTGAGGCGCGGCTAGGCGTAGACCAGGTCGCGGCGGCCGGGGATGACCGGGACCGCCTCGGTGGCGATGTCCTCGATCTCGGCCTCGACGCGGGCGAACTCGTCGTCGGAGAGGACGGGCGTGCCCTCGAACGGCAGCTCGCGCTGGAGCTCGAGCCAGGAGTGGCACCCGACGTACTCGTCGCGGACCTTCACGGTCACGGGACGCGGGATGCGGTAGGTGCGCAGCAGGATCACGTGCAGCGGGTGGCGCGGCTTCCAGAGGAGGCGCTCGCGCATGTACTCCTCGTTCCACACGTAGTACGGCGAGAGCGCGTCGACGCACCGCGGGTCGGTGATCAGGTAGCTGGCGGCCACCTCGGCCCACGCGCGGATGCGCACGCGGTCGGGCTGCGGGATTCCGCCGTCGCGCGCGAAGCCGCGCGGCGAGGGCTCGCCATCCGACCAGACGCCCTCCTCGAGCGCGCGCGGCAGCTCGGGCTGATGCGCCGGCTTCACCAGGTCGTTGCGCTGGTGGTCGAACGTGGGGTAGAGGAAGAACCGGTCGTGCTCGATCTCGAAGTGCCGGTTCTCCTCGCGGATCCCGCCCTTGCGGAGCGTGAGCAGCTGCTCACCCTCGGCGAGCGCGCGCACGGTCACAGCCCATTCTTTGAAAGCGACTGGCATTTGGAAGAGAACCTCCCGCCACCGGGCTGAACTAGGGGATCACCCGGCGCGGCGGCGGCGATTCTATGGAAATTGACTGAGTAGTCAACCCCGATTTTTCCGCCCTTCAAACCAAAATTTCGCTTTTGCAGGGAAAAATCGTGGACGGAAATTGTGCGGTCGTGACACTTGTCACTTCGCACATGGCGCGACGACGCTCAGAGGTTGCGGACGAAGCGGTGCACGAACTCGTCGCGCTGGTAGCCGAGCGCGCGCCAGAGCCGATGGGCGGCGCCCTCCTCGCCGCCCACGAGCGCGGTCACCCGGTGCGCGCCGAGCTCACCCAGGCGGGCGTGGCCGGCCTCGACCAACGCGCGCCCGACGCCGGCCCGGCGGTGCTCCGGTAGGACCGCCAGGCGATAGACGTTCCCGCGCCAGCCATCCCAGCCCGCGATCAACGCGCCCACGACCTGGCCACCCGCCTCGGCGACGAGCAGCGCCCCGGGGTCCCGTTCGAGCAGGTGCTCGACCAGCTCGGGGTTGTCGGGCGTCCGCGCGGCGGTGCTGCGGGCCGCGGCCCATACGGACAGGACGGCATCGACGTCGGCCGAGGTGGCGGGGCGGACCACCGCGTTCATCCCGTCTCCTCCGCCACCGCCGCGAAGTCGTCGTCGTAGCGGCCCGCCTCCTCGGCGGCGGCGTACAGCGTCTCGGCCGCCGCGGCCACGCGCGCGTCGAGCCCGGCGGCCCGCGCCTCCGCCAGGCAGTGGCGGACGTCCTTCAACATGTGGCCGAGCTTGAAGAGCGGCTCGTAGTCGCGCTCGATGATGGGGCGTGCCTTTAGGTCGAGCATGGCCGAGGCGCCCGACCCTGCGCGCACGACGTCGACAAGCCTGTCCAGGTCAAGGCCCGCGCTTCGCCCGAGTGCGATTCCCTCCGCGACCGCGGCGGTGTTGACGGCGGCGATCGTGTTGTTGATCAGCTTCACCATCGAGCCGTGTCCCTGAGGGCCCACGTGGAGCACGAGCTTGCCCATCGCCTCGAACAGCGGACGTGCGCGCTCGAACTCGCCAGCGTCGCCGCCGACCATGACGGTGAGCGTGCCGTCCTCGGCCTTCGGCTTCGACCCGGTGACCGGCGCGTCGAGGAACGCGATGCCGCGCTCGCCGAGGCGGTCGGCGACCGCGCGACTCGCGCTGGGCGCGATCGTGGACATGTCAATCGCCAGCCCGCCCTGGCCGAGGCCGGCGGCCGCGCCGTCGTCGCCGAACAGGACGGCCTCGACCTCGGGCGAGTCCACGACCATCGTGATGACGATGCCCGCCTCCGCGGCGTCGCGCGGCGTAGGGGCGACGATCGCGCCATGCGTCTCGGCGAGCTCCTCGGCGCGGGCACGGGTGCGGTTCCAGGCGTGAACCTCGAAGCCCGCGCGGCAGAGGTTCGCGGCCATCCGCGAGCCCATGATCCCGAGCCCGACGAAGCCAACCCGCTCAGGTCTCTCCATGTCCACCTCCTCCCGGCGTCTCGATCCGCAACCTGTCTCCCGCGCGCAGGCTACCCGCCACCTTCGGCGGCAGCTCGCCGCCGTTCAGGAGGTTGCGGCCGGGCGCCCCCGGCGCGCCGCCCTCCGCCCCCGGAGGCGCGTGCCGGCGGCGCTCGGTGATCAGCGAGTAGTCCATCGGCTCGAGCGCCTCCAGTTCGCGCGCGACGCCGTCGCCGCCCCGGCGGTGGCCCGCTCCTCCCGACCCGCGCCTCACGGCGTACTCGACGGCGCGCAGCGGGAATTCAAGCTCGAGCGCCTCGATTGGAGTGTTGAGCGTGTTGCTCATCGCCACGTGCACCGCACTCGGGCCGTCCGCGTCCGCACACGCGCCCTGGCCGCCGCCGAGCGTCTCGTAGTAGGTGAACCGCTCGTTCCCGAGCGTCAGGTTGTTCATCGTCCCCTGGCCGAGCGCGCGGCCGAACGCCGCGAGGACGAGGTCCGCCACCCGCGACGACGTCTCGACGTTGCCCGCGGCCACCGCGGCCGGCGCGCGCGCGTTCAGCAGCGAGCCCTCCGGCGCGACGACGCTGACCGGCCGCCAAGCGCCCGCGCTCGGTGGAACATCGGGGTCGGCCAGGACGCGCACGGCGAAGTAGCAGGCCGACAGCGTCACGGCGAGTGGGCAATTCAGGTTGCCGCCGTGCTGCTCCGCGCTCCCCGAGAAGTCGAGCTCGAGCTCGTCGCCGCGCACGGTCGCCCGCACCTGGAGCTCGATGTCCCCGTCGGCGGCCTCGAGCACATCGCGCGCGGTCCGCTCGCCGTCCTCCATCTCGGCGATGCGCGCGCGCGTGCGCCGTTCGGAGTAGTCGAGCGTCGCCGCCATCGCGTCGCGCACGAGGCTCAGACCGTGACGTTCCACGAGCGCCTCGAGCCGAGCGGCGCCCGTACGGTTCGCGGCCAGTTGCGCCCGCAGGTCGGCCCGGCGCTGCTCGGGCGAGCGCATCCGCTCGGCCAGCTCGCTCAGGAGATCGTCGTCAAGACGCGACGGCGGGATGACAACCCCCTCCTCGTCGAGCGTCCTCGAGTCCGCGGGCATGCTGCCCGGCACGCGGCCACCGACGTCCGCGTGGTGCGCGCGGTTCGCCGCGAAGCCCACCAACGCCCCGGCTGCGAAGACCGGCGCGATCAGCGTGATGTCCGGCAGGTGCGTGCCGCCGCGATAGGGGTCGTTCAGGATCCAGACATCGCCGGGCCGGTGCTCCTCCTCGATCACCGCCGCGACCGCGGTCGGCATCGCGCCGAGATGCACCGGGATGTGCTCGGCCTGCATGACCATCTGGCCGTCCGCGTCGAAGAGCGCGGTGGAGGAATCGCGGCGCTCCTTGATGTTCGCCGAGTGCGCGGAGCGGACGAGGACCGCGCCCATCTCGTCGCAGACCGAGCGGAGCGCGCCGAGCATCACCTGGAGCGTCACCGGGTCGATCACCCGTCACGCTCCAGGATCCAGGCGTTGTCCGCGTCGCGCCGGGCGATCCAGCCGTCGGGGATGACGAGGCTCGGTTCGACCTCGTCATCCGTCGGCGGCGCGGGCGAACCCGGCTGAGCGACCGAGACGCGGACGGTCACGAGCTCGATGTCCGCGTCGGAGTCCCTGAATCCGTACCGCTCCTCGTGCGCCGCTTCGAACGCGCGGCGGATCGCGCCCGGCTCGGGCTCGCCTCGCACCGTCAGCTCGAACGCCTGACCGGCGTACCGGGCGTCGAAGGCGGGGCGCACCTCGCCGCCATCGGTCCGCAGCTGGGTGCGCGCGTCTGCCGCAAGCCGCTCGATCACCTCCGTCACGGCTGCGCGCGTGAACGACTCGCCGGTGAGGAGCACGCTCTCGACGAGGTCGACGCGCCGCTCGGAGACCACCATCCCGACCGCCGACAGCACGCCGGAGGCGGGCGGCACGACGACGCGCTTCATGCCGAGCTCCTCGGCCACCGCCGCGCCGTGCATCGGCCCCGCGCCGCCGAAGGCGATCAGGGTCAGGTCGCGCGGGTCGATCCCGCGTTCGACGGTCATCACCCGCACGGCCCCGGCCATCTCCGCGTTCGCGACGCGCAGGATGCCGCGGGCCGTCTCCTCGAGGTCGAGGCCGAGCTCGTCCGCGAGCCGCTCGACGGCACGCACGGCCGCGGTGTGGTCGAGGTCGATCCGGCCCGGCAGCGGCACCGTCGCGTCCATATTGCCGAGCAGCAGGTTGGCGTCGGTGACCGTGGGATCCTCGCCGCCGAGCCCGTAACACGCCGGCCCCGGCTGCGCGCCCGCCGACTGCGGCCCGACTCTGAGCGCGCCGCCGGCGTCGCGCCACGCGATGCTGCCGCCGCCCGCCCCCACGGTGTGGACGTCGACCATCGGGATCGCGAGCGCGCGCCCGGCCACCTCGCGCCCGCCGCTCGCCCGCGCGCGGCCCCCGCTGACGACGCTGACGTCGGAGGACGTCCCGCCCATGTCCAGGCACACCGCCTCCGGGACGCCCGCCGAGGCTGCCCCGACCGTGCCGCCCGCCGGGCCGGACAGCACCGTCCACGAGCCGTGCTTCGCCGCCACCGCGGCCGGCGCCACGCCGCCGCCCGACAGCATGATCTCCGGCTCTGGGAGGCCGGCGTCGGCGGCGCGCGCCGCGAGGCGCTCCAGGTATCGCCGCAGCAGCGGCGAGAGCGCGGCGTCCACCACCGTCGTGGCGCAGCGCTCGTGCTCGCGGAAAACCCCGGCGACCTCGTTCGACAGCGAGACGTGGATCTCCGAGTCGAGCGCGGCACCGCAGGCGCGCTCGTGCGCGGGATGGCGAAACGCCCACAGCAGGCAGACGGCGGCAGACTCGAATCCGGGCGCGGCGTCGATCCGGCGGCGCAGCTCGTCACGGTCGAGCTCTTCGAGCACCCCGTCAGGGCCGCAGCGCTCGGGCACGGCGATCCGCAGGTCGGGCGGCACGAGCGGCGGGGGGTGGCCCGCACACAGTCGATACAGCTCGGCGCGCGCCTGGCGCCCGAGTTCCTCGATGTCGGTGAATCCCTCCGTCGCCAGCAGCGCGGTGCGCGCGACGTTGCCCTCGAGCAGCGCGTTCGTGCCGACTGTCATGCCGTGGACGAATCGCTCGACGTCGGTCGTGCGTGCGCCCGCGAGCGCGAGCACTTCATGCACCGCGTCGAGGACCCCATCGGACTGGTCGTCGGGGGTGGTCGGTGCCTTCGCCGCGACCAGCCCGCGCGGAGACGCGAGCACGGCATCGGTGAACGTCCCGCCGACGTCTACGCCGAGAACCACGGCGCAAAGCTAGACCGCCATGCGGGCGGCCGGGAACTACGCGGCGACGATCTCCGTGGTGGTCTCGAAGTCCTCCTCGAGGTGCTGGTGCGACGGGCAGTACTTGCTGCCCGGCAGCGGCACGCGCTGGCACGCGGTGCCCTTGCGGGTCGTCGCGTGGCAACACAGCGGGCTGCCGTCGAACGTGACGCCCGCGCGGGCGTGTTCGTCGACGTAGTCGACCGCGAGCTTCACGTGACGCTCCACCACCGTCAGCACACGCAGCTGGCTGCGGATCGGGAAGAACACGCGGATCTCGTTGAACAGCGAGCGTGCGGGCCGCGCGAAGTAGTAGCGGTCCGTGGCGAGCCGTTCCATCGCGCCCTCGCAGGAGCGCAGCACTCGCTGGCGGTTCTCATTGAGCTCGACCTGGTCGGAGCCGATGACGTCCGTCGCCAGCTCCCTATAGATCGAGCGACTGAATTGATACACGGTGGGTGGCCCTCCTCCTTGGCCTTGTTGTCGTCTTCCCCCCGACGACAGAACGCGCAGTATCCCCGAGAGCTTTTGGAACGAGAAGAAGTCACTGTTAAGGTGGCCTTAAGAGCGGAAACGACGCGGAGGAGAGGCATGGCCACGCTGCTCGAACTCACGCAGCAGGTTGACCCCGGCACGGTCGCGGACGAGGGGAAGCTCGGGCGCGACGTCCAGCTGATGACGCCGCAGCAGCTCTACGAGCTTTGGGAGCGCCAGCACTGGGCCTCGCAGACGGTGGACCTAACGCGCGATCCCGACGACTGGGCGACGCTGACCGACGCGGAACGCGAGGAGAGTCTGTGGACGCTGTCGTCCTTCTTCGTCGGCGAGGAGCGCGTGGCCACCCAGTTCTCGGGGCTCGTCATGGCCTACGAGGACGAGCAGGAGGAGGCCTTCCTCACCACGCAGCAGGTCGACGAGGCCCGGCACATGCAGTTCTTCGATCGCTGGTACCGAGAGGTGCCGGGCTATGGCGACGAGTCCATCTCGGGACGGCTCGAGCTCGCGCGGCGTGACGTGAGCGACGCCTTCCTCGAGCTCTTCGACGGCGTGCTCGTGGACGCGGGGAAGCGGCTGATCGACGACCCGCAGGACGTAGACGCGAAGATCGACTACGTGGTCACCTACCACCTGCTGATCGAGGGAGTGCTCGCACTGACCGGGCAGCACTTCATGACCGACTACTTCGAGAAGCGCGGGATCCTGCCCGGCTTCGTCGAGGGCTTCACGAAGATCTCGCGCGACGAGCACCGCCACGTGGCCTACGGCACCTGGTTCCTCCAGCAGAAGGCGCGCGACGAGCGGCATGCGAAGCGGATCCAGGATCGCCTGGCCGAGCTCCTGCCGATCACCGCCGGGGTGCTCGTCCCGCCGGGCAAGCAGCTGGGCGACGACTACACGTTCATGGGCTACACGAACCAGGAGCAGGCCGAGTGGTCGTTCGCCGCGCTGACGCGGCGGCTGAAGGTCATCGGCGTCGGCCTGCCGGTGCCCGTGTGAACGAATAAAGCGCCACTAGTCGGGTAGTGCCAAGGGGAACCCGAATAGAACGCATACGGAGGAATCCCCTTGGCTACAGAGCTGAACGCACGAGACCTGAAGCTCGTCCAATACCTGAACGAGGCGTATGGGAAGGAGAAGGAACTCGAGACCGCCCTTACGGCGGACATCTCGATGACCACCGACAAGGCCTACCGCAAGCGCCTGCAGGACCACCTCAAGGAAACGCGCGATCACTCGCGCCGCCTGAAGAGCCGCATCAAGGCGCTCGGCGGGAAGGCGGAGGAGGTCACGGTCCCGGGGCCGGAAGCCGTGTCGAACGTCGCCAGCGGCGCGGTCAACCTCGCGAACCGCGCGATGGCCGCGGCGAAGGGCCCGGGCCACGTGCTGCGCGGCACCGGCGAGCAGGAGAAGCTCCTGAAGAACGCCAAGTCGCAGTACTGGAACGAGTTCGAGGAGATCGCCACCTACTACGCGATCGAGACCGTCGCGGAGTTCGTGGGTGACAAGGAGACGCACGACCTCGCGAAGTCGATCCGGCGCGACGAGGAGCGCATGGCGCGCTACCTCGAGAAGCTGATCCCGAAGCTCGCACGGAGTGCCGCGCGGGCCGAGGTGCCCGCGGCGCTGCGGAACGGCGGCAGCACGCGGCGGCGGTCGTCGTCCAAGAAGCGCAGCAGCTCGCGGAGCTCGAGCTCGAGCCGGTCACGCTCGACGAGCAGCAGCCGCTCGCGCAAGTCGACCAGCTCGCGCAAGTCGAGCCGCACCACGAAGAGCCGGGCGCGCTCGGCGGCCAAGTCGGCCAAGTCGGCCGCGAAGACCGCCCGCACCAGCGCGAAGGCGGCGAGCACGGCCGCGAAGCGCAGCCGCGCCGGCGCCAAGGGCGGGTCCGCCAAGCGCTCGACCGCGAAGAAGTCGTCGTCGCGCAGCTCGAACGGCCGCAGCTCCTCGCGCACGCGCGCGAAGGCCGGCTCCCGCTAGCCGCCAGGCTCCGTTCGCACAGGCTGGACGCGCCGGGCCGTCCGCTCCCCGCGGCGGCCCGGCGGTCCGGACGCAACAAAAGGGACGGAGCCCTTTCTTGCATCAGTCCCAGCGCTCGAAGCGCGGGTCGTCGCCATCGCGCGCGACCGCGTGCATGCGGTCGAAGCGGGTGTCCGTCTCCGGGAAGTCCGAGCGCTGGTGCGCACCCCGGCTCTCCTGCCGCGCGAGCGCCGAGGCCGCCACGATCCGCGCGAGCGGGAAGGCGTCGTCGACCAGCTCGCGCAGCCGCTCGGCCGACCGTTCGATTCCCGCCAGGCGCCACAGCGCCGTGCGCGTCTCCCGCGGGGGCACCGGGTTCGGCCCGCCCGCGGGCGGCGCGCCCGGGTCGGGGGGCGGCTCCGGCTCGGCCAGCCCGGCGAGCGCCGCCCGCCGGCCGAACACGAAGCACTCGGCGAGGGAGTTCGACGCAAGCCGGTTCGCGCCGTGCAGGCCGTTGCACGCGCACTCGCCGACCGCGTAGAGGCCGCCGAGCGACGAGGCGCCGTCCACGTCGGTCGCGATCCCGCCCATCGTGTAGTGGGCGGCCGGCGCGACCGGGACGCGCTCGCGGTACGGGTCGATTCCGACCTCGTTCAGCGTGTTCACGACGTTCGGGAAGCGGCCCGGCTGCACCATCGTCATGTCGAGCTCGACCCGCTCGCCGGCATCCAGCTTGCGCCGCACGGCGAGCGCCACCTCGTCGCGGGGCGCGAGCTCGTCCACGAACCGCTCACCGGAACCGTCGTAGAGAAGCGCACCCTCGCCGCGGACCGCCTCGGTGATCAGGAACCCGTCGCGCTCGCCTCCTGACGACAGCGCGGTCGGGTGGAACTGGACCATCTCCATGTCGGCGAGCGCGGCGCCCGCGGCGTGCGCGAGCGTCATCCCCGCGCCGATCGCTCCGCGCGGATTGGTGGTCCGCTCCCACAGCGCCGCCGCCCCGCCCGTGGCGATCAGGGTCGCGCGCGCGAGGACCGCGACGCTGTCGCCACCCGCGCGGTCGGCGCGCACCCCGATGCAGCGACCGTCGAGCGTCCAGACGACGCCGGCGGTCGCGCGCTCGAGCACCTCGATGCGCTTGTCCGTCGCGGCGATCGCCGAGAGCTGGCGGGTGATCCGGCGGCCTGTCGCGCTACCCCCCGCGTGCACGACGCGCCGCGCGGAGTGGCCGCCCTCCAGCCCGAGCGCCAGCGCGCCGTGCCGGTCGGCGTCGAAGCGGACCCCGAGCGACTCGAGATCGCGCACCCGCGCGGGCGCCTCGCGGCACAGGACCCGCGCCGCGCTCGCGCGAGTGGTCCCGCGGCCTGCCGCCAGGGTGTCGGCCAGGTGGCGGTCGGGCGAGTCCTCGGCGGCGATCGCGGCGGCGATCCCGCCCTGCGCCCAGTAGCTGGCGGACTCAGCCAGCGCCGAGCGCGACACGAGGACGACGCGGGCGCCCTCGCGCGCGGCCGCGAGCGCCGCATACAGCCCGGCGGCGCCGGCGCCGATCACGGCGATGTCGGCTCGGATGGGCTCGGTCGGCGACTCCGCCATCAGGGGCGGATTACCGTACCGGCATCGGCGCGCCGCTCTACTTCCGCCACGGGAGCTCGCTCGAGCACGACACCGGGTCGCATCCCGAGAACCGGGCGCGCATCCCGGCGATCGAGGACGAGCTCGAGCGGCGCGGCTGGCTGGGGCTCGAGCGGCGCGAGGCGCCGGAGGCGGACCTCGAGCAGGTCACCGCGGTTCACCCCGCCGAGTACGTCGAGTCGATCCGGGCGGGCGCCGAGGCGGGTGGCGGTCACCTCGACGCCGACACGATCCTGAGCCCGGGCTCGTACCGTGCCGCGCTCCACGCAACGGGCGGAGCGTGCGCGATGGTGGACGAGCTCCTCGCCGGGCGCGCGCCGTTCGGGTTCAGCGGCATGCGCCCGCCCGGCCACCACGCCGAGCGCGCGACCGCGATGGGCTTCTGCCTCTTCAACAACGTGGCGGTCGCCGCACAGCACGCGCGCGCGTCGGGCGTCGAGCGCGTGCTGGTGCTCGACTGGGACGTGCACCACGGGAACGGGACGAACGACATCTTCCACACGCGCGACGACGTGCTCTTCGCGAGCATCCACCAGTCGCCGCTCTATCCCGGCACGGGACCGCTGAACGACGTGGGCCGCGGACCGGGGGAGGGGTACTCGCTGAACCTTCCGGTACCGCCAGGGTCGGACGAGCGGACGTTCCTCGCGCTCATCCAGCACGTCCTCGCCCCCGTGGCGCGCGAGTTCGCGCCCGGGCTCGTGCTCGTGTCGGCGGGCTACGACGCGCACCGCGACGATCCGCTCGCGTCGTGCACGCTCGAGGACTCCTCCTACGGTGCGCTCGCCGCCTCCGTGCGCGACCTTGCCGCGGAGCTGGGCGCGCCCGTCGGCGTCGTACTGGAGGGTGGCTACGCGCTCGGTGCGCTGGCCCGCTCGGTCGCCGCGACGATCGACGCGCTCGCCGACGGAACGCCGGCCGCGACCGTCGAGCGGGACACCACCACGGACACCGCGGTCGGGCACCTCGCGCGCTGGTGGCCGTGCCTGGGCGGGCGGCCGGGCTAGCTCTCGGGCGCGCTCACGAAGGCCGCGCGGGCGTCGGGGAAGCCGCTCGCCGCATACCGCGTCGCCTCGTCGGCCGCTTCTGCCTGCGTGTCGTAACTGCCGGTGAAGAGCACCCACACGCCGGGATCGAGCGTGGGGTAGAGGTCGGAATCCAGCACGCCGGCAGGCACTCCGTCGGAGGCGGCCGCGGTGGCCCGCGCGCGCACGGCGCCCTCGTCGGGCGACTGGGTGAGGACCACGGTGTACGCAGCGGTGTCCTCGGGCCAGGCTCCCACCTCGGCCGGCGGTTCCGCATCCGCGGTCGTCTCGGTGGCTGGTGGAGTGCGCTTGATCACCGCCGTGGGCTTGGTCGCCTCGCGCTCGGCATCCGACTCGACCTGTTCGAGCGCGAACACGACGCCGCCCACGGCGAGCAGGGCGATGGCGGCGACGATGACCGCCGGCAGGGTGTAGCTCGGCTTCGGCGGCGGCTCGGCGACGAGCCTCGTTCCGCACTGGAGGCAGAACTTCTCATCCCCCAGCAGGGGCGCGGTGCAGTTCGGGCAGTTGGACACGGTTTCGTAACAGTCTTGCGGGCCGGGACCCGTCGGCGCGCGTTGAGCCGTAACGCGCGGCCGATGACCATCGCTCGCTCGTGCAAGCAAACCCCGGGAGGTCCCGATGTATCGCGCTTTCGGCTACGCCCACGCCGCCGTCCACCGCACCCTTCGCCGCCTGGGCGAGGCCCGCGGCCAGGGCACGGTCGAGTACGTCGCCCTGATCCTGCTGGTCGCGCTCGTGATGGCGGGGGTCGTCGCCGCGATGAACGGCTTCAAGACCGATGAGGGCCAGGCGCTCGGCGACGCGATCCTGTCGAAGATCAAGCAGGCGGTGCGCAAGGTTCAATTTTGAGGTCTCGCCCGGCGCCCATGGCAACATGGGCGTCGTGCCGCGTTCGCACCCAGAGCTGCCGATCGCCGTCTTCGACTCGGGAGTCGGCGGCCTGACGGTCCTTCACGAGTGCCTCGTGTCGCTTCCGCACGAGGACTTCGTGTACCTGGGCGACACCGCACGCTTTCCGTATGGCGCGCGGTCGCGCGAGGAGCTCGAGGCGTTCGCGATCGAGCTCGCCCGCATCCTCCTGGAACGCGGGGCCAAGCTGCTCGTGGTCGCCTGCAACTCGGCCACGGCCGCGGCGCTGCCCAGATTGCGCACGGAGTTGGGGGCCGAAGTCGGGATCGTCTCGGTGGTCGGCCCCGAGTCGCGCCTGGCTGCGCGCGCCACGCGCAACGGCGAGGTCGGCCTGCTCGCCACCGAGGCCACCGTCACGAGCGGCGCGTACGAGGACGCGCTGGCCGAGGCCAACCGCGACGCGCACCTCCATCCGGTCGCATGCCCGGAGCTCGCGCCGCTGATCCAGGCCGGCGGCGAGGTGGATGACCGCGTGGTGGCTCAGGTCGAGTCGTACTGCGATCCGCTGCGCGACGCCGGCGTCGACACCGTCATCCTCGGCTGCACGCACTACCCGCTCATCAGGCCGATGCTCCAGCGCAGCCTCGGTCGCGGCGTGAAGATCGTCACCTCGGGCCAGGCGATCGCGGACGAGGTCGAGGTCGCGCTTCGCCAGCGCGGCCTGGAGCGAGACGAGGACAGGCGCGGCGAGTACAGCTTCCTGTGCTCGGCCGACCCCGAGAGCTTCCGGGCGGTCGGCACGCGCTTCCTCCAGCTCCCGATGGGCGAGGTCCGCCACGTGGACGTCGCGCCCGCCGCCGGAGCCCGCGCGGCATGAGCGCGCCCCGCAACGACGGCCGGCGGCCGGACGAATTGCGCCCGCTCACGATCGAGCCGGGATTCGTCCGCACCGCCACCGGGTCGGCGCTGATCTCGATGGGCGGCACGCGGGTCATCTGCACGGCGTCGGTGGACGAGTCCGTGCCGAAGTGGATGGCCGGACGCGGCCGCGGCTGGGTGACCGCCGAGTACGGGATGCTGCCCGCGTCGACGGGCGACCGCAAGCAACGCGACGTGTCGAAGGGGCGCGCCGACGGCCGGACGGTCGAGATCCAGCGCCTGATCGGGCGCTCGCTGCGCGGCGTCATCGACTTCAAGGCCCTCGGTGAGCGGACCGTGTGGGTCGACTGCGACGTCCTCGAGGCGGACGGCGGTACGCGCACCGCGGCGATCAGCGGCGGCTACGTCGCGCTCCGGCTCGCGCTCAACCGGCTGATCGAGGAGGGCAAGCTGACAAGGCTCCCGCTCACCGGTTCGATCGCCGCCGTCTCGTGCGGGATGGTCGAGGGGCGTGCGCTGCTCGACCTCGACTACTCCGAGGACTCGACCGCCGAGGTGGACGCCAACGTCGTGATGACCGGCGACGACGGCCTGGTCGAGGTGCAGGCGACGGCCGAGCGCACGCCGCTCTCGCGCGCGTCGCTCGACGAGCTGCTGGCGCTCGCCGCCAGCGGGATCGAGCAGATCCGCGCCGCCCAGGTCGAGGTGGCCGGGGCGCTGCCGGATCCGCCGACTGCCTGACCGCGCCCGCGCCTCGGGGCTAGCCTGCGGCCGTGCGCCTCGTCCTCGCCACGCGCAACGAGCACAAGCTGCGGGAGTTCCGCACGCTGCTCGAGCCGCATGAGGTCTCGGCCCTGCCGGACGAGGTCGAGCTGCCGCCCGAGACCGGCGAGACGTTCGAGGAGAACGCGCTCGAGAAGGCGCGCGCCGCCGCCCGCGCCACGGGCGAGCCCGCGGTCGCCGACGACTCCGGCATCGCGGCGGCGGCGCTCGACGAGCGGCCGGGGGTCCGTTCCGCCCGCTACGCGGGGGAGAACGCGACCGACGAGGAGAACCTGGCGAAGCTCCTGCGCGAGGTGCCCGCGGAGGGCGACCGGCGCGCCGCGTACGTGTGCGCGCTCGCGTACGCCGGGCCGGACGGTGACGAGCGTGTCTTCACCGAGCGATGCGAAGGGGTCCTCGCGCACGAGCCGCGCGGCGACGGCGGGTTCGGCTACGACCCCGCCTTCGTGCCGGCCGACCGTGACGACGGGCGCACGATGGCGGAACTGAGCGTCGCCGAGAAGGACGCAATCAGCCACCGCGGCCGTGCGGCGCGCGCGTTTCTCGCCTGGCTGGGGGACGGGGGATGACCCGCGGGCCCGCGGGCGTTCTCAACCCCACCCCGCCGAAGAAGACGCGCGCGGCGGCGCTGTCGATCGCCTCGAACACGATCCTCATCGCGCTGAAGCTGGCGGCAGGCGCCATCACCGGCTCGATCGCGGTGATCACCGAGGCGATCCACTCCGGGATCGACCTGCTCGCGTCGGTGATCGCGTACTTCTCGGTGCGCAAGGCCGACGAGCCGCCCGACGAGTCGCACCCGTACGGGCACGAGAAGGTCGAGAACGTCGCCGCCGGGATCGAAGGGATGCTGATCCTGGTCGGCGCCGGGATCATCATCTACGAGTCCGTCCGCCGCCTCATGGACCACACCGGGGTCGAGAACCTCGGCGTCGGCATCGCCGTGATCGGCTTCTCGGTGGTGGCGAACACGGTCGTGTCGACCTACCTCTACCGCGAGGCGCGCCGCACGGACTCGCCGGCGCTCGAGGGCGATGCGGCGCATCTGCGCACCGACGCGTTCACGTCTGCCGGCGTGCTGCTCGCGCTGGTGCTGGTCGAGGTGACCGGGATCGAGGAGCTCGACGCGATCACGGCGCTCGTGGTGGCGGTGGCGATCGTGTGGGCCGGGCTCCAGATCCTGAGCCGCTCGACGCGGGTCCTGGTGGACGAGGCGCTCCCCGACGACGAGCTCGACGCCGTGCGAACGGCGATTGCGGAGTTCGGGTCGGACGAGGTTGTCGGGTTCCACAAGCTGCGCGCCCGCCGCGCGGGGTCACGCCGCTACGTGGACCTTCACGTGCAGTTCCGTGCGGGCACGACACTCGAGCGCGCGCATGAGCTGGCGCACGAGCTGCAGGGCGAGATCCGCAAGCGCGTCAGGCACGCCGACGTGCTCATCCACCTGGAGCCCGAGCAGAGCGCTACCGCAGATTGACCGCGGCCGCGGCGCCCACGGCGAGCAGCACGCCGAAGTAGCCCACGTAGCCCTCGACGAGCAGCAGCACAGCCGCGATGAGGCACAGGCCGACCGTCACGAGCCACGAGATTCGCGGGAGGGACACGTGAGTATTGTGGCCGCATCCCGGACGCGACCCTGACTCCCGACCGCGCGGCGGACTTCATCGAGGGCCTTTCACCCGACGTCCACGCGTGCGTGCTGCTGGACGAACGCGGCGCGCTGGTGGCGGTGGACGAAGCCCACGCCGCCGTCGGCGAAGCGCTCGCGGCACGCACGCAGGAGCTGATCGAGCAGGCCGGCGGCGACCAGGTCGAGGTCTCGACCGGCGCCGGCATCGTCTACGCGCTGCGCAGCGGGCCGTGGACGCTCGCGGTCATCGCGGGACGGTTCGCGCTCTCCTCGCTGGTCTTCTTCGACATGCGCCAGACGCTCGCGGAGCTGGGCTCGTGAAGGAGCAGCGCAAGGGGCCGCTCGGGCGCGTCGGCGACATCGCCGAGACGCTCGCCGCCGGCGCGAAGCGGCGCCAGCAGGCGCGCGAGCCGCGCGTCCTGCTCTACGACGACGCCGGCGAGCCACGCCTCCTCCACGCGGGGATGAAGGGCCGCGACGAGCTGGTCGAGATCGCGGAATCGATGCTCGAGCTCGCGGGGCGCCCGTGAGCCTCCTCGCGCCGGAGCTGGCGCAGGCCGCGCTCGATCGCGCGCTACAGAGGGGCGGCGACTGGGCCGAGCTCTACGCGGAGGAGCGGAGCGGCTTCGCCGTCTCGCTCGACGACCGCCGGGTGGAGCGGCCGCAGAGCGGGCACGAGATCGGCGCCTCGATCCGCCTCGTCCTGGGCGAGGCCACCTACTTCGGCCACGTCGACGGCCTCGCGGAGCCGGACCTGCTCGCGCTGGCCGACTCGGTCTCCCAGGCGCTCGACCGCGAGCCCGGAAACGCGATCGCCCTTAGCGGGGTGCAGCCGCGGCCCGCGCACGAGGTGCGCGAGCGTCCGGAGGACGTCCCGGTCGAGCGCAAGGTCGAGCTGCTGCGCGCGTGCGAGGAGACCGCGCGCGGCGCCGGCGACGACGTCGCCCAGGTGACCGTGGGCTACGCCGAGAACCGGCGAACCGTCGCCATCTTCAACTCGAACGGCTTCGCCGCCGGCGACGATCGCACCCGGCTGCGGCTCAGCGTCCAGGTGGTGGCTCGCCGCGGCGACCGGGTCGAGACCGGAACCGAGACCCGCGGCGGCCACGCGGGGTTCGAGCTGCTCGACGACCGGCCCGAGGCGATCGCCGAGGAGGCCGCGCGCAAGGGGCTGACCGCGCTCGACGCCGTCGACGCCCCCGCCGGGAAGATGCCCGTCGTCGTCGGCAACGGCTTCGGCGGCGTCCTGCTGCACGAGGCGATCGGCCACGGGCTCGAGGCCGACGCCGTGCAGAAGGATGCGAGCGTCTACGCCGGCCGGGTGGGCGACACGCTGGCCGAGGACTTCGTGACCGCCTACGACGACGGGCGCAAGCCGGGCGAGTGGGGGAGCGACGGCATCGACGACGAGGGCACACCCACCCAGCGGACCACGATCATCGAGGGCGGGCGGCTGACCTCCTACCTGTACGACAGGCTGCGCGCGCAGAAGGGGCGGGCGCTCTCGACCGGCAACGGACGGCGCGAGTCGTTCCGCCACCTGCCGCTCCCGCGCATGACGAACACGTACTTCGGCCCGGGCGAGGCCACCCCGGAGGACCTGATCGAGGGCGTCGAGCGCGGCCTCTATGCGGTCTCCTTCGGCGGCGGGCAGGTCGAGCCCGCCACCGGCGACTTCGTGTTCGGGGTGTCCGAGGGGTATCTGATCGAGGACGGGAAGGTGACCGCGCCGGTGCGCGGCGCGACGCTGATCGGCAACGGGCCGGAGGCGCTCGCCGCGATCGACGGGATCGCCGCCGACCTCGAGATCGCGACCGGGTTCTGCGGCAAGGGCGGCCAGCGCGTGCCGGCGGGCGTTGGCCAGCCGCACGTGCGCATCCGGGCGCTGACGGTCGGGGGGACCGGGTGACACTGGAGCAGGCCGCCGAGCTCGCGCTCGCCGCGGCGGAGGCCGCGGGCGCGACGGACGCCGAGGCATGGGCCGACGAGAGCCAGGGCCTCGAGGTGCGGGTCTACCGCGAGGAGGTCGAGTCGCTCACCGACGCCGGCGGCCGGGGGATCGGCCTGCGGGTGTTCGTGGACGGCCGGTCGGGCTACGGGTACGGAACAGATCTGTCCGAGCCCGCGCTGCGCGCGCTTGCCGAGCGCGCCCACGCGGGCGCCGCCGCGAGCGACCCCGACGAGCATGCGGGCCTGCCGGAGAGCTTCGGGGCGAGCGAGGTGGGGGATCTCCACTCGCCCGAGTTCGACTCGTGGACGACCGAGCGAAAGGTCGAGCTGGCCATCGCGGTCGACCGCGCCGCGCGGGCGCAGGAGGGCGTGTCGCAGGTCGAGCAGACGGTCTACGCGGACGGCCGCGGGCGGGTCGCGATCGCGAACAGCCGCGGGTTCGCCGCCGCCTACGAGTCGAGCTCGGCCTGGGCGTACTCGTCCGCCTTCGCCGGCAAGGGCGCGGACCTGATGACCGGACTGGGCGTGGGCATGGCGCGCGACCCCGGCGGGCTCGACCCCGAGGCCGTCGGCTCCGAGGCGGCGGAGCGGGCGCTCGCGCTCGTCGGCGCGCGCCAGCCTGGGAGCCGCCGCTGCCCCGTCGTCCTCGACGCCTTCGTGGCGGCGAGCTTCGCGGGCTTCATCGGCGGGATGCTCTCCGCCGACTCGGTCCAGCGCGGCCGTTCGCTCTTCGCCGGCAAGCTCGGCGACGAGGTCGCCGCGCCGATCCTTCGCCTGGCCGACGACCCGACCGACCCCGGTGGCCTGGCGAGCGCGCCCTTCGACGGCGAGGGCTCGCCGACGCGCCGCAACGCCCTCATCGAGGACGGGCGCCTGGCGACCTACCTGTACGACGCGCGCACGGCGCGAAAGGACGGACGCGAGACGACCGGGAGCGCGACCCGCGGCTCCTACCGCTCGGCGCCGTCCGTGGGCACCTCGAACCTCGTGCTCGACGCCGGCGACAAGGACCTCGACGCCCTCGTCCGCGATGCCGGGGACGGGCTGTTCGTGACCGACGTCGCCGGCCTGCACTCGGGCGTCAACCCGGTGTCCGGCACGTTCTCCGTGGGGGCGACGGGCCGCCTGATCGAGGGCGGCCAGCTCGGCTCACCGGTGCGCGAGATCACGATCGCGAGCGACCTCGTCTCCATGCTCAAGGCGGTGCGCGCCGTCGGGTCCGAGGCCCGCTGGGTGCCCTTCGGCGGCAGCGTAAAGGCCGCCCCGCTCCTGCTCGAAGAGATGTCGGTCGGCGGGTCCTAGCCGTTTCACGGACCGTTTCACGTCGCAACCTGCGCCATTTTCCGCTTCCAGAGCGGAAAAACCGCGTTCCGTCGTCCGGGACCGTTGTTAGCTTCGAATTCTCCGCAACCCCCGTTAAGGAGGAGAAGGTGACGAAGTCCGAATTCGTTGATCAGGTCGCGTCCGAGTCCGGCCTGTCGAAGGGTGAGGCGACCAAGGCGGTCGAGGCCACCCTCACGGTGATCGAGGAGACGCTGAAGCGCGGCGGTGAGATCAACTTCACCGGCTTCGGCAAGTTCTCCGTCGCCGACCGCGGTGCTCGACAGGGCGTGAACCCGCAGACCGGCGAGAGGATCCAGATCGCGGCCAGCAAGGTGCCGAAGTTCAGCGCCGGATCGGCTCTGAAGAAGGCGATCAAGGCAACCGCAACCTGACGCATTTCGCGGATCGAGTTGCGGCGCTGGTCGATCAGCGCCGCAGCCAGATCGTTCTCGGCCTCGACCCCGACCCGGCCCGCCTGTGGCAGGTCGCGGTCGGGGCCGAGCCGTCTGCGGGGGCGGACGCCCCCGAGCGGCGCCGGCGTGTGGCTCAGGCGGTCGCGCGCCACTGCCGCGCGGCCATCGGGGCCGCCGGCCCCGCGTGTGTCGCGGTCAAGCCGCAGCTCGCGTGTTTCGAGCGGCTCGGCGCGGACGGGCTGCAAGCGCTCGAGGACACCGTGGCCGCCGCCCACGAGCACGGCCTGCTCGTGCTCGCGGATGGCAAGCGCGGCGACGTGCCGGTGACGGCGCACGCCTACGGGCAGGCGCTCGTCGGCGCGACCGACACCCCGTGGGGGCAGGTGACCGGTCTGGGGGCCGACGCATTCACGGCCAACCCCCTGCTCGGGCGCGACTCGCTCGAGCCGCTGCTCGAGGCCGCGGACGCCGCCGGGGCCGGCTGCTTCTGCCTGGTGCGCACATCGAACCCGGGAGCGGCGGACGTGCAGGACCTGCGTGGGCCGGACGGGCCGGTGCACGAGTCGCTCGCGCGGATTGTCGCCGAGCTCGGCGAGTCGCGGGTCGGTGACTGCGGCCTCTCGAGTGTGGGTGCGGTCACCGGGGCCACCCGGCCGGAGCACCTCGAGCGCCTGCGCGAGCTGATGCCGCGCGCGATCTTCCTGCTGCCCGGTGTGGGTGCCCAGGGCGGCGCGGTCGAGGATCTCGCTGCGGCGTTCCGGCCGCACCCGGCCGCGGGGCTCGTGACCGCGTCGCGGTCGATCGTGAACGCGGGCGAGGGTGACGACGCGCCGGCGGCCGCCGCGACGGCCGCCGAGAAACTGCGCGAGGCTGCCTGGGCGCTCGCTTGCTGACGGCCTTGGCGCATTCCGCGCGGCCGTACCATTCCCGGCGAGATGGACGGTCGACGCAGTAGCCCTGCGCGCCTGCTGGCGCCGATCGCGCTCGTCACGTTCGCGTTCGCGCTCTTCATCGTGATCGCGAACTCCGACACGCCGGACGACTCCGACGACGGGGGCAACCGCGCGGCCCAGCAGCAGACCACGGAGCCCGATCCGCTCGCGGACGACACTGAGCCGCGCGTGCCCGACCGCTTCTACACCGTCCAGACCGGCGACACCCTCGCGGCCATCGCCGAGCGCGTCGGCCTGACGGTGACAGAGCTCCAGGAGCTGAACCCCGAGCTCGACCCGCAGGCCCTCGTGTCGGGCCAGAAGATCAGACTGAGGGAGTGACCTCCGCTCTCAGGCCGTCCCTCGCGGCGCTCGCGGCCGCGCTCGTCGCGGCGTGCTCCCCGGCGCTCGCGCACGGCGCTCCGCCGGCGACGAGTGGGGAGGCGGCGCTGGTCGCGGACGCGCGCGACGGGACCGTCATGCATGCCGAGAACGCGGCCGAGCGGCGCCCGATCGCGAGCGCGACGAAGCTCATGACCGCGCTGCTCACGCTCGAGCGCGCCGATCTGGACGACACGTTCCCGGCCGCTCCGTACGCCGCGTCCTCGGTCGAGTCACAGATCGGGCTCGCGGCCGGAGAGCGCATGACGGTGCGCGACCTGCTCGTCGCGCTCCTGCTCGAGAGCGCCAACGACGCAGCGGTCACGCTGGCGGACGGCGTCGCCGGATCGCGCGAGGCGTTCGTGCGCGAGATGAACCGGCGCGCGGTCACCCTCGGCCTCCGGGACACGAGCTACGCGAATCCGATCGGCTTCGACGATCCGAACAACCACTCCACGGCACGCGACCTGGCGACCTTGACGCGCGAGCTCTTCCGCCACCCCGAGTTCGTGCGGATCGTGGACATGCCGCGCGCGACGCTCGAGAGCGGCGCGCGGACGCGGGTGATCGACAACCGCAACGGCCTGGTCGCGCGCTACCCGTTCGTGAGCGGGGTGAAGACGGGACATACCCTGGGCGCGGGGTACGTGCTGGTGGGTTCGGGCGAGGCGGGCGGGGGAGCGGTCGTCACCGTGACCCTGGGTGCGCCGAGCGAGTCCGCGCGCGACGCCGACACGCTGGCGCTCCTGCGCTGGGGGCTCGAGCAGTTCCGGCGCGCCCGGGTCCTCCGGCGCGGCCGGGTGCTCGCCCGTGTCGACGTGGAGCACCGCGACGAGCAGGTCGAGCTGGGCGCAGCCAGGCCGGTGCGGCTCGTGCTGCGGCGCGGTGAGCGGGTTCGCACCAGCGTCGATGCGCCGACGGAGCTCGAGGGCCCGCTCCCGGCCGGCGAGCCCGTCGGATGGGTCGAGGTGCGCCGCGGCGGGGAGACGGTGCGCCGCGTCCGGCTCGTGACACTCGCGAAAATCGAGGACCCGGGGTTCATCCGGAAGCTCGGGGGAGGCATCGGCCCGGTCTTGACCGGCGTTACCGTGCTAGGCATCGTTCTGCTCGCGATGCTCGGGATGCGCAGGAGGAGAACCGGATGATCATCACCGTCACGCTCAACGCCGCGGTCGACAAGACGCTTGCCGTGCCGAACTTCACGATCGGCAGGCGCCACCGCGCCGTCGAGCAGACGTCGATGGCGGGCGGCAAGGGCGTGAACGTGGCGCGCGCGCTCAAGGCGCTCGGCCAGCCGGTCATCGCGACCGGCGTGGCCGGCGGCCCCACCGGCACGCGCATCATCGAGCAGCTCACCGAGGAGGCGATCCTCAACGACTTCGTGCGGATCCGCGACGAGTCGCGGACCTCCACCGCGGTCATCGACGACACGACCGGGGTCCAGACGGAGATCAACGAACGCGGCCCCGCGGTCTCCGAGGCCGAGATCGAGCTCTTCACGGACAAGCTGCTCTATCTCGCGAAGGGGGCCGGCGTGTGCGTGTTCGCCGGCAGCCTGCCCGCGGGCGTCCCGAACTCGCTGTACGCGGACCTGGTGGCGGAGCTGAAGGCCATGGGGGTGACCAGCGTCCTCGACGCCGAGGGCGAGCCGATGCGCCTCGCGATGCGCAGCGAGCCCTCGATGGTGAGCCCGAACGAGCTCGAGGCGGAGGAGCTCGTGGGTCACGAGTTCTCGGATGACGAGGACCGCCTGCGCGGCCTTCAGGAGATCGCGGACCTCGGGCCCGACGAGGTGGCGATGACGCTGCCGTCCGGGTGCATCGCGTTGGTGGGCGACGAGGAGAAGCGCCTCTACCGGGTCACGCTCGAGCCGCGGGAGACCCGCTCGACGGTCGGCTCCGGCGACGCCTTCCTGGCCGGCTACGTGGCCGCGCGCTACACGGGCAGCCCGGCCGAGGAGTGCCTCCGCTTCGGCGTTGCCTGCGGCGCGCAGTCCACCCAGCACTTCGGCGCCGGCGTGCTCGACCCGCGGGAGGTCGAGCGGCTGATGGGCGAGGTCGAGGTTGAGCCGCTGCCGAGCGTCGTCGCCACCTAGCGCGGCCCGACCCGGAGACCCCGCAAAACGCGGAAAACCCGCACGTGGAGCGGCTGGATCGCATTGCTACGCTCAGTCCTCCCGTCCGCCGCCGAACCTAGGATGCCGCCATGGAAGTAGAGATCGGTCGAGGAAAGAAGGGCCGTCGCGCCTACGGCTTCGACGACATCGCGATCGTCCCGTCCCGCCGGACCCGCGACCCCGACGACATCGACATCAGCTGGACGCTCGGCCCGTATCGCTTCGAGCTCCCGCTGCTCGGCGCCGCGATGGACGGCGTCATGTCGCCCAGGACCGCGGGCATCATCGGCAGCCTCGGCGGCCTCGGCGTCCTGAACCTCGAGGGCGTCTTCGCCCGCTACGAGGACGCTGAGGAGCAGCTCGAGCGGATCGCAGACCTTCCCAAGGAGGTCGCGACCGCGGAGATGCAGCGGATCTACCAGGCGCCGCTCGACCGCGACCTGATGGTCGAGCGCGTGCGCGAGATCAAGGAGCAGGGCGTGGTCTCGGCTGCCTCGCTCACGCCGCAGCGCGTGCGCGAGTACTACGAGGACGTGATCGAGGCGGGCCTCGACATCCTCGTCATCCAGGGCACGGTCGTCTCCGCCGAGCACGTGTCGGCCGACGAGAGCCGTCCGCCGCTCAACCTGAAGGAGTTCATCCGCGAGGTCGAGGTGCCGGTCATCGTCGGTGGCTGCGCCTCCTACTCGACCGGCCTCCATCTCATGCGCACCGGCGCGGCCGGGGTGCTCGTGGGCGTCGGCCCGGGCGCCGCGTGCACCACGCGCGGCGTGCTCGGCATCGGCGTCCCACAGGCCACGGCCATCGCCGACGTCCAGGCGGCGCGCTCGCAGCACATGCTCGAGACCGGGGAGTACGTGAAGGTGATCGCCGACGGCGGCATGCGCAACGGCGGCGACATTTCGAAGGCGTTCGCCTGCGGCGCCGACGCCGTGATGATCGGCTCGCCGCTCGCGCGCGCCTACGAAGCGCCCGGCCGCGGATTCCACTGGGGGATGGCGACCTTCCACCCGTCGCTCCCGCGCGGGGCGCGCGTGAAGACCACCCAGAACGGAACGCTCGAGCAGATCCTGCTCGGGCCCGCGCACGAGAACGACGGCACGTTCAACCTGATGGGCAGCCTCCGGACCTCGATGGCCACCTGCGGATACGAGGACATCCCGGCGTTCCACAAGGCCGAGGTGATGGTTGCGCCGGCGCTCCAGAGCGAGGGCAAGCAGCTTCAGCGCGACCAGGCGATCGGCATGGGCGCAACCGCCGCGGCCGCCGCGGCGCCCGCGGCGGACAACGCCGGCGGCGCGGTCGGCGCGATCGCGGTAGAGCCCGACCCGGCGCTCGTCGGCGAGTGAGCCAGGGGGCCGCGACGGAGGTCCCCACCGCCGCTCCGCCCGAGGCTGCCACAACGCGCGAAGAGGTCCTCGTCCTCGACTTCGGGGGCCAGTACTCGCAGCTGATCGCCCGCCGCGTGCGCGAGTGCGGCGTCTTCTCCGAGCTGCTCCCGCACACGATCCCGCTCGAGGAGATCCGGCGCCGCAGCCCGCGCGGGCTGATCCTCTCCGGCGGCCCGGCGTCGGTGTACGCGGATGGCGCGCCGAAGCTCAGGATGGAGCTGCTCGAGCTCGGGGTGCCGGTGCTCGGCATCTGTTACGGCATGCAGGCGATGGTGCTGGAGCTGGGGGGCCGCGTGGACGGCGCACCGGTGGGGGAGTTCGGCCGCTCGCGCCTGACGGTCCACGAGCCGGGCCGGCTGCTCGCTGAGCTCCCCTCCGAGCAGGCCTGCTGGATGTCCCACCGCGACACCGTCTTCGAGCCGCCGCCGGGCGCGACCGCGCTCGCGTCCTCCACCGAGTCCCCGGTCGCCGCGTTCGAGCACACCGAGCGCGGGCTGTACGGCATCCAGTTCCACCCCGAGGTCGTGCACACGCCGTACGGCACGCAGATCCTCGAGCGGTTCCTCGGCGACATCTGCGGCTGCGACCGGACCTGGAGCCCGGCGTCCGTGATCGAGGAGCAGGTCGCGCGGATCCGCGCCCAGGTCGGCGGCGGCCGGGTGATCTGCGGGCTGTCGGGCGGCGTCGACTCGTCGGTGGCCGCGCTGCTCGTCCACAAGGCGGTGGGCGACCAGCTCACGTGCGTGTTCGTGGATCACGGCCTGATGCGTAAGAACGAGGGTGATCAGGTGGTCGCAGCGTTCCGCGACAGCTTCCACGTGCCGCTCATCGCGGTGGACGCCGAGGAGCGCTTCCTCGAACGGTTGGCCGGCACCACGGAGCCTGAGGCCAAGCGCAAGATCATCGGCACGGAGTTCATCCGCGTGTTCGAGGAGGAGGCGGCCAAGCTCGGCAACCCCCGCTACCTCGTGCAGGGCACGCTCTACTCGGACGTGATCGAGTCGGGCGGCGGTCACGGCGCCGCGACGATCAAGTCGCACCACAACGTGGGCGGGCTCCCGGAGGACCTGCAGTTCGAGCTGGTCGAGCCGCTGCGGGCGCTGTTCAAGGACGAGGTGCGCCAGGTCGGGCTCGAGCTCGGCCTGCCGGAGCGTCTCGTGTGGCGCCAGCCGTTCCCGGGGCCCGGCCTGGGCATCCGGATCGTCGGCGGCGAGGTCACGAAGGAGCGGCTCGAGATCCTTCGCGATGCCGACTTCATCCTGCAGGACGAGATCCGCTCGGCCGGCCTCTACCGCGAGCTGTGGCAGTCGTTCTGCGTCCTGCCGGGTGACCTGCGCACGGTCGGCGTGCAGGGAGACGAGCGCACCTACGGCTACGTCGTGGTCATCCGCGCGGTCACCTCCGACGACGCGATGACGGCCGACTGGGCGCGCCTGCCGTACGACCTGATCGAGAAGATCGCCTCGCGGATGATCAACGAGATCAGGCACGTGAACCGGGTGGTCCTCGACGTCACGTCGAAGCCTCCCGGGACCATCGAGTGGGAATAACCCTGATGGCTGCAAACCGTCGCATCTCGGCGTCCTCGCCCCTCCGCGTGCGGCGCACGCGTTCGGGGCTGCGTCCTTGATCTGCTCGGTTTTCGCAATCAGGTGAGGCCGCAGCTCCTCTCGGTGAACGTCGCTGAGGTCCGCGAGATCCCCTGGCGGGGGCGGATGGTAAGGACGGGCATCTGGAAGTTCCCGGTAACGGGCCGTGTCGCCGTGCGCGGCGTGAACGTGGACGGCGACGACCAGGCCGACCGGCGCGTGCACGGCGGCGAGTTCCAGGCGGTCTACGC
Organism: Thermoleophilaceae bacterium; assembly: GCA_035629775.1. Lineage (GTDB taxonomy): Bacteria > Actinomycetota > Thermoleophilia > Solirubrobacterales > Thermoleophilaceae > DASPHG01. The sequence goes on from DASPHG010000009.1 coordinate 67,995, forward strand.
GTACGCGCGCGAGGACTACGCGTGGTGGGAGGGGGAGCTCGGCCGCGAGCTTCCGCCGGGGACGTTCGGGGAGAACCTGACGGTCGAGGGGCTGGACCCGACAACCGCGCGCGTGGGGGAGCAGTGGCGCGTGGGCTCGGCCCTTCTCGAGGTCAGCCTGCCGCGGATTCCATGCTTCAAGCTGGGCCGGAAGATGGAGGAGCCGCGCTTCCTGAAGCGGTTCGCGGCGGCGCGTCGCCCGGGCTGCTACTTCCGCATCCTCGAGGAGGGCGACATCGGCGCGGGGGATCCGATCGAGGTGGTCGCGCGGCCCGGCCACGACGTGACCATCGGCCTGCTGAACGAGATCAAGCTGCACGACCGCTCGCTGGCCGTGCGGGTGGCCGAGGCTCGCGACGAGCTGCCCGCCGGCTGGCTCGAGTGGGTTGCGGAGCGCGGCTAAGCTCGCCGCGTGGGCATCTTCTCCTGGATCTTCTGGGGCCTCTTCGTCGGCGCGATCGCCCGCCTGCTCCTGCCCGGCCCGCAGAAGATCGGGATCATCTGGACGATCCTGCTCGGCGTCGCGGGCTCGATCCTGGGCGGCATCGTCGCCACCGAGCTGCTCGACATCGCGGACTCGGACGAGTTCGACTTCGGCAGCTTCCTGATTGCGGTCGGGACGTCGGTCGCGCTGCTGGCGGCCGCGGCGCCGGTGCTCGCCCGCGGCGAGAAGAAGCGCGAGCTCGAGAAGAAGACCTAGCGCGGGTTAGGGCGCCAGGCGCCTAGGACCAGCGGTCCCAGGACTTCAGGAAGCGGTAGGGGTCGAGCGGGCTGCCGCCGCGATACCAACCGGGCGCGCTCCACATCTCGTAGTGCAGGTGGCACCCCTGCGCGTTGCCCGTTTCGCCGACCCTGCCGAGCATCTGCCCGGTCCGGATCCGGTCGCCCGCCTTGAACGGCGAGCGCTTCTGCAGGTGCATGTACACGTAGTCGAACTTCGACTTGTAGCCATCCACCACCACGTAGTACCCGGCGGCCGAGTGGTACTGGTTGAACTTGACCTTCCCCGAGCGCGCGGCCACGAGCTTCGTGCCGCAGCGGGCGAACACGTCCTGTCCCTGATGCGAGTGGCCCGAGCGGCCCGAGCCGAAGCGCGACCCCGAGCTGCCGTAGTCATGGCGCCCGCGGATCGGGAAGATGTGGCCGTAGAAGTCGAACGCGTCACGGCGCGCCTCGGTGCTGTCCGAGCTGCGGGCGGTGAGCCCCTCGCTCGACTGAGCGGTCACGCGGAAGATGTAGCGCCCCTGCCCGACCTTGATGCTGCGACCCGCCTGGCCGTTCCAGCGGATCGTGTGGATCGTGTCCGGCTCGACGGCGCTGCGCTTCCAGCGGCGGACGACGACGTCCTTCGTGGCGTTGATCAGCTCGATCGTGACCGGGACCGGCTCGTCGTCGTTGATGCGGTACGAAAAACGGACCTTGGCGCCGCCGAAGAAGGCCTTGGTCGTCGAGATGCCGGTCTCGAGCCGAGGCGCCCCGCGGTCGCGCGGGCCGTTGGACGGCTTGAGCCGCGCGGACCGCTCGGGGGGCGGCGGGGGGAGGACGGCGATCGAGTTGCTCGGCTCGGAGCCCACGTCCTTGGAGACCCAGGCCGTGAGCGGGCCCGTGTCGGCGGCGAGCGGGACCTTCACCTTGAGCGTCTTGTTGCTCTTGGAATTCGCGTCGACCGACACGTTGTCCCGCGTCGTCTTCGTCCCGCCGTGGAACACGACCGTGTCGACGTCGCGCAGGGTCCGGCCCATGATTCGGACGGTGCCGCCGGCCTGGACGCGCGTCTTGCCCGAGCAGAGCTTGATGCACTTGACCCGCTTGATGACCGGGGTCGGCGTGAACTCGGCACCGCCGACGTTGCTCGCCTCGGCGCCCCCGGCGTCGCTCGTCTCGGCCGCGAGCGCAGGGCCGGACGGCGCGGCCAGTACCAGCGCACACGCTGCAATCGATCGCTTCCCGAGCGTCATCCCGTTATTGCCTTCCTTTTCTGCGGCCTACGGGGTTAGCTGACGGGCTCGCGCCGAAAAGCAGCGCTACAGGGCCGGTTGACCTGAGGTCACACCCTGATTCGCCCCTTCGGAGACCTGACGGCCCCCGATTGGATCCCCCGTTCCCCGGTGCTATGGCGGCACTGCACCGGGAATTCGGCAGGCTTACGAACTGGCGCGGCAGTATATCGACCGTTTCGGCGGTCACCACCGCGCTCCTGCCAGAACAAACGTCCGGGACGGAAGTTTCTGGCGGTGGGCGCGCGGCAGGGCTTTATGCCACCATTGGCGCTCTTCGCGCGGCCAGGTGTGCCGCGCGTTTCCTGTCGAATGAAGACCTACGTCGCAACACCTGCCGAGCGCGAGCGGAACTGGTTCGTGGTCGACGCCACCGGCAAGACGCTGGGGCGCCTGGCCACCCAGCTCGCCGACACCGTGCGCGGCAAGCGGAAGCCCGAGTACACGCCCCACTGCGACGTGGGTGACTTCGTGATCGTGGTGAACGCGGAGAAGATCTCCGTGACCGGCGACAAGCGCGAGAAGAAGCGCTACTACCGCCATTCCGGCTATCCGGGCGGGCTGCGCACGCGCTCGCTGGGCGAGATGCTCGAGCGCAAGCCCGAGGACGTCATCCGCCTTGCGGTGAAGGGGATGCTCCCGCGCAACCGGCTCGCTCGCCAGCAGCTCCGCAAACTGAAGGTCTACGCCGGGCCGGACCATCCGCACACGGCACAGAAGCCGCAGCCCCTGGAGGTGGAGACTTGATCGAAGAGCCCCGCGACGACGACGCCGAGCAGCCCGAGGAGACGCCGCCGGTCGAGGAGAACGCGCCCGAGGAAACGCCGGTCGAGGAAACGCCGGTCGAGGAGAGCCCAGCCGAGGAGACCCCCGCGGCCGAGCCTGAGCCCGAGCAACGAGCAACGAGCAACGAGCAACCGGAGCCCGAGCCCCAGATCGAGCAGCCAGAGGCCCTCGAGCCGGACACCCCCGAGGAGGTGGCCGCCGAGCGCGAGGCGGACGACGGCGCGGCGATCGAGGAGGCCGCCCAGGCCGAGCGCCGCCCGCGCGGCAAGGCGTCCGAGCGCGGCGAGCGCGACATCAAGACCGACAAGCCCGCCGACGTGATCCCCGGCGAGCACCTGACACCCGACATCGCCGTGGGCGCGGAGGGCGCGGAGACCGACATCGAGCGGCTGCTCGCCGAGCAGCCCGCCGCGCCGGTCGAGTACGCGCCCGACGAGGCGCCCGACTTCCAGCAGGAGCCCGAGGAGGCGCAGCCTCAGACCGTGGCGCGTACCCCGGTCGAGATCGCCGCCGAGGCGCGCTATCGCGCAACCGGCAAGCGCAAGACCTCCGTGGCGCGCGTGATCCTGCGCCCCGGCAAGGGCGAGTACACGATCAACGGGCGTTCGCTCGAGGCGTACTTTCCGCGGCCCACGCTCCAGCACAGCGCCCGCCAGCCGCTCGAGACGGCCGGCTACCAGGAGTCGATGGACGTGGTCGCGAAGATCCATGGCGGCGGCGTCTCGGCGCAGGCCGACGCACTCCGCCACGGCATCGCGCGGGCGCTCATCGAGGTCGATCCCCAGCTCCGCACGGATCTCAAGCGGCGGGGCTTCCTGACGCGCGACGCGCGCGCCAAGGAACGCAAGAAGGCGGGCCTGAAGAAGGCGCGCAAGCGGCCGCAGTTCTCCAAGCGCTAGTGGAGCGGGCCGCGGCTGCGCGGCGCCTGTTCGGGACCGACGGGGTCCGCGGCGTCGCCGGCGAGTTCCTGACCGCCGAACTGGCGCTGGGCCTGGGCCGCGCGGCCGCGACCGTGTCGCGGGCGGAGGCGCCGCAGGTCCTGATCGTGCGCGACACGCGCGAATCGGGCGAGATGCTCGAGACGGCGCTGGCCGCGGGGGTGGCGGCGGCCGGGGGGCACGCGCTGCTCGGCGGCGTCCTGCCCACGCCCGGAGCGTCGCTTCTCATCCGCCGGTACGAGCTCGACCTGGGCGCGGTCGTGTCGGCGTCGCACAACCCCTACGAGGACAACGGGATCAAGTTCTTCGGCCCCGACGGCACGAAGCTGTCCGACGAGGACGAGGCTCGCGTCGAGGCCGTGCTCGCCGAGCCGCGCCAGCCGCCGCGCCCCGGCCGCGTCCGCGAGCTGCACGGGGCGGCGGGCGACTACCTGCGCGAGCTGGAGATCCGCTTCAAGGACCTGGACCTGACCGGCAGCCGGGTGCTGCTCGACTGTGCGAACGGGGCCACGTACCGCGTCGCGCCCGAAATCTTCAGACGCCTCGGGGCCGAGGTGACCGCGCTCGCGGTGGAGCCCGACGGGCGCAACATCAATGCCGGGTGCGGGTCGACCCACATCGAGCGGCTGGCGGACACGATGCGCAGCGGCGAGCATCACATCGGGTTCGCATTCGACGGCGACGGGGACCGCATGCTCGCGGTCGATCGGCAGGGCGACATCGTGGACGGCGACGAGCTCATCGCACTGGCGGCGCTCCACCTGCGCAACTCAGGCCGGCTGCCGGGCGAGGGCGTGGCGGTGACGGTGATGACGAACTACGGCTTCCACCAGGCGATGGAGCGAGAGGGCATCGCGGTGGCGACCACGCCGGTGGGGGACCGCAACGTGCTGATGGAGCTGATGAGCCGCGGCTGGGCGCTCGGCGGCGAGCAGTCCGGCCACATCATCGACACGAATTTCGTGCCCGCGGGCGACGGGACCGCTTCCGCGCTCCTGACCCTCGAGGCGCTCGCGGGCGCCGACCTGGCCGAGCGAAGCGCGATGCAGAAGCTGCCGCAGCGGCTCGTGAACGTGCGCGTGGCCGATCGCGGCGCCCTGGAGCGCGCCGAGGGCGTGTGGAAGGCGGTCGAGCAGGAGGAGACGGCGCTTCAGGGCCGCGGGCGGGTTCTGATCCGCCCGTCCGGGACCGAGCCGCTCGTCCGGGTGATGGTCGAGGCGCCGGACGATGCGGAATGCGAGGACGTGACGGCGAGGCTCGTCGCAACGGTCGAGCGCGAGCTCGGCGGGCCGCCCCAGGCCTAGATCCGACAGCGCCGCGAGCGCACTGCCCTACCCTGTTCGGCGTGTGCGGAATCGTCGGATACGTCGGCGAGCGTTCGTGCCGTGAGCTCCTGCTCCACGGCCTCCAGATGCTCGAGTACCGCGGCTACGACTCCGCGGGCATCTCGCTGCTCGTGAACGGTCACGTCGAGTCCGTGCGCGCGGTCGGGCATCTCTCGGAGCTCCAGGACGCGGTCGCGGAGCGCACCAACGGGGCCGGCTCGTTCGACGCCACGACCGGCATTGCCCACACGCGCTGGGCGACCCACGGCGCGGTCACCGAGGAGAACGCGCACCCGCATTTCGACACGAAGGACCGCGTCCACATCGCGCTGAACGGGATCGTCGAGAACCACACCGAGCTTCGGAAGCGACTCGTCGCGGCGGGAGCGGAGTTCACCTCCGAGACCGACGCCGAGGTCGTGGCCCACCTGATTGCCCACCACTACGAGGGCGACATCGTCGAGGCCGTGCGCAACGCATACAACGATCTCCGCGGGCACTACGCGTTCGTCGCGATGACGGCCGATGAGCCCGGCGTCCTCGTCGGCGCCCGCAAGGAGTGCCCCCTGATCGTGGGCGTCGGGGAAGGCGAGCAGTTCCTCGCCTCCGCGATCCCCGCCTTCCTGCGTGAGACGCGCAACGTCAAGCTCGTGAACGACGGTGAGATCGTCGCGATCCGGCCCGGCGGGGTCGAGATCATGGACGCGTCCGGCGCCGCGCTCGACCGCGAGACGATCGAGGTGGACTGGGATACCGAGACCGCCGAGAAGGGCGGCTACGACACCTTCATGCTCAAGGAGATCCACGAGCAACCGGACGCCGTTGCGGAGACGATCGCCGACCGGACCGCGACCGACCTGGTCGAGCTTCCGGACACCGGGCTGAGCGACGAGATGCTGGCGGACGTGCGCCGGATCGTGATCGTGGCCTGTGGCACCTCCTACCACGCCGGCCTGGTCGGGCGCTACGCGATCGAGGAATGGGCGCGCGTGCCGGTGGAGATGGACATCGCGTCCGAGTACCGCTACCGAAACCCGGTCGTCGGCACCGACGACCTCGTGATCGGCATCTCGCAGTCGGGCGAGACGGCCGACACGCTCGCGGCCATGCGGCTCGCGCGCTCCGCCGGCGCGAAGGTGCTGGCCGTCACGAACGTGATGGGGAGTCAGGCCACCCGCGACGCGGACGCCGTGCTCTTCACGCGCGCCGGACTCGAGATCGGGGTGGCGGCGACGAAGACCTTCGTCTCGCAGGTCGCGTCGATGTATCTGCTCGGCCTGAAGCTCGCGCACGTGCGCGGATCGCTCCCGGAGGAGGAGATCAAGCGCCTGGTCGGAGAGCTCAAGCGCCTGCCGCACCTGATGAGCGAGGTCCTCGAGCGGGTCGACGAGCCTGTCAAGCGCGTCGCCGACCACTGGAAGGACAGCGAGTTCTTCCTCTATCTCGGCCGCCACGTGGGGCTGTCGGTGGCGCTCGAGGGAGCGCTGAAGCTGAAGGAGATCTCGTACATCCCGACCGACGCGTACGCGGCCGGGGAGATGAAGCACGGACCGATTGCGCTGCTCGACAAGTCGACGCCGGTCGTCTGCGTTGCGACCGACATGCCGATCCTCGACAAGGTGCTCTCGAACGCCGCCGAGGTGCGGGCGCGCGGCGCTCACGTGATCGCCGTGGCGACCGATGGCTCGGACGGCATCGACGAGCAGACCGACGAGGTGATCTGCGTGCCGAAGAGCGACTGGCTGCTCCAGCCGATCCTCGCCATCGTGCCGCTCCAATTGCTCGCGTATTACATCGCCACGGCGCGCGGGCTGAATGTGGACAAGCCGCGCAACCTGGCGAAGACCGTCA
>DASPHG010000010.1:0-76253 GCA_035629775.1 Thermoleophilaceae bacterium
ATCGGCTACGACTTCGACCAGACCTGGCTCCACCTCGGGCAGGTCGGCTGGCTGCTCAGCTTCATCATCGGCATTGGCTTCTACCCGCGCGAGGGCAAGAAACGCGAGCAGCTCATCGAACAGCACGGGATGGAGCACGCGTCGGTCGCGCAGAGCATCAACCGCGTTCTCACGGTCGCGACGGTCGACACGCTAATCGTCGTGCTCGTTGTCATCGACATGACAACAAAGCCGGGCCTCTCCTTCGGCTAGCGCCTGGAAGAGAACTTCCGGATCCGCTTCTCTCCGCGCGCCTCGAAGTAGTCCCACTCCTCGCGGCCGAGCTCGGTGGCCGGCTCGTCCGCGAACCACCACTCGCGCCCGATCCGGTACCAGTTTCGCGTCGCCTCGAGCTGGCCGAGCACGGCCATCACGCCGGTCTCCATCCGCCGGCCCATCAGCTCGTTCGCCGGCACGTTCTCGCGCCGCATCAGGTCGTAGAACTCGGACCGCGGGTCTGAAACCGCGGTGATCACCTTCATCACGTAGCGCGGGCTGATCCGGACGTCCTTGTCCTGCATGTACCAGCCGCCGACGGTCTTCACGTGCTCCATGAGCTTCTCGGCGTCGACCTTCTTCGGGTTGTTCAGGAAGCCGAGGTCGTGCAGGGCCACGCGGAGCTCCTCGGGGTCCTCGTCGAAGACGGCCTCGAGGGCGGCGATCTCCAGCTCGATCTGCTCCTTGTCGAGCTGCTTCGTCATGCCGAAGTCGAGAAACGCCACCTTGCCGTCCTCCATCAGGAGGTAGTTGCCGGGGTGCGCGTCCGCGTTGAAGTGCTGCAGGTGGTAGATCGACCCGAAGCAGAAGCGGAAGACGATCTCGCCGAAGCGGTCGCGCTCCTCCTGCGGAAGCTCCTTGATCTCCTCGAACTTCTTCCCGTCGACCCACTCGGTGACGAGGACGCGGTGGCGCGACAACCGCGTGATCACGTCGGGGACGTAGATGAACGGGTGCCCGCGATAGCCGCGCGCGAACGAGCGCTGGTTCTGGGCCTCGTACTCGTAGTCGAGCTCCTCGAGCACGCGCTCCTTGAGCTCCGCCGCCGCCGCCTTGGCGTCGAGCCCGGGCGCGAGCGCCTTGGCGAGGCGCAGGATCAGCCCGGCGTTCTGCATGTCGGCGCGCACTGCGTCCGCGACGCCCGGGTACTGGATCTTCACGGCGACCCTCCGCCCGTCAGGCAGGACGGCGCGATGGACCTGGCCGATCGACGCCGCCGCCGCGGCCTCGTGCTCGAAGTCCTCGAAGAGGTCTTCGACCGGTTCCTCCCACTCCTCCTCGACCACGTGCTTGACCTTCTTCCACGGCATCGGCGGCGCGTCGCTGCGGAGCTTGGACAGCTCCTCTTGGTACAGGGCGGCGTACTCGGGGGGCAGGAACTCCGTGTCGATGAAGGACGCGAGCTGCGCGATCTTCATCGCGGCGCCCTTCATGGTTCCGAGCGTCTTGACCATCCGCTCGGCGGCCTCGATGTGCGCCTGCTCGATCCCCTCGGCCCGCTTCTCCTCGGAGCGCCCCACCCCGGCGACGCGCGCGCCGGCGTACTTGGCCCCGGCACTTCCGATCGCGGAGCTCACCTTCGCCGTGCGACGGACCCTTCCGGTGGGGATGCGCGAGTCGTCCTTCGCCACGGGAACGTGCAGGCTATTCCCCAGCGGGTCGTTTAGCGGAACGGCCGCTGGTTCAGGCGCCAGAGTGCCGCTGCCGATACGAGCGCAATGAGCACGACCGTGAGCCGTGTCGCGGAGGCGCGCGCGCGTCGCCCGAAGCGCATGCAGACCAAGGAGCGGACCGTCGCCGGCGCGTCGGCCGGCCTGTTCCTGCTCGCGACTGCCGCGATTGCCGTGTTCGTGCCGAACGAGCGGGACGTGGATCTGCTGCTGGTCGCCGGGCTGTTCGCCGGCTACATGGTGGCCGCGCGCGTCCAGTTCGAATACGCGAACAACTACGTCGTCCCCGAGCAGCTCGTGTTCGTCCCGATGCTGCTCCTGCTGCCGCTGCCGTACCTGCCTGCGATGGTCGCCGCAGCGTCCGTGCTCGGCATGCTGCCCGAGTTCATCGACCGCACCTGGCACCGCGACCGGTGGCTCAGCTGCTTCGCGGATTCGTGGTTCTGCGTGGGCCCGGTCCTGGTCCTGGCCGCGCTCGCGCCAGGCGAGGCGGGGGTGGGATTGCTCGCCGTGTATGGCCTCGCGTTCGCGGCGCAGCTCGTGTTCGATTTCGCCTGGTCCACCATTCGTGACGTCCTCGTCGACGGCGTCCCGATGCGGGAGAATGTGCGCTGCTTCCGCGAGACGGCGCTGTTCGACTCATTGCTCACGCCGCTCGCGATCGCAGTGTCGGTCCTTGCCGCGGACTACCCGGTGGCGCTGCTGAGTCTGGTCCCGCTTGTGGGGCTGCTCCATGTGCTCTCGCGCGACCGTCAGGAGCGCTACGCGGCCGGGATCGAGCTCCAGGGCGCCTACCGCGGCACGGTCATGCTGCTGGCCGACGTCGTCGAGCACGACGACGCCTACACGGCCGATCACAGCCGATCGGTGGTCGAGCTCGCCCACGCCGTCGCCGAAGAGCTCGGGTTCCCCGCCACCGAGCGCGACGAGCTCGAGTTCGCGGCGCTGCTGCATGACGTCGGCAAGATCGCGATTCCGAAGGAGATCCTGAACAAGCCTGCGCGTCTGAGCGACGAGGAGTTCGAGCTGATGAAGATGCACACCGTCGAGGGTCAGGCGATGCTGAACCGGGTCGGCGGCCTCATGGGACGCGTCGGCACGATCGTTCGCTCCTGCCACGAGCGCTGGGACGGCAACGGCTATCCCGACGGCGTCGCCGGCGAGCAGATCCCGCTTGCCGCTCGAATCGTCTTCTGCTGTGACGCGTACAACGCGATCACGACCGACCGCCCGTACCGGCGGGCACGGAGCCAGTCGGAGGCGTTCGCCGAGCTTCGTGAGGGCGCCGGCAGCCAGTTCGACCCGCGCGTGGTCGCGGCCCTCATCGCGGTCATCGAGGCGGGCGAGCCCGTCAGCACGGGCGGCGAGGAAGTGCGGGCGCTGCTGTCGAGCCTCGGCGTGCCCACGCCCGCGGCGGCCTAAGCGTCCAGAACGCGCCAGCACCGCTCAACCCAGGCCCGCGGCGCGTCGACGTCTTCGTCATGGTCAAGCTTTCGAAGTTCGTCCCGCTCGTCGTCCTCGCACTGCTCGCGCTCGCGCCGGCTGCGAGCGCCGACTGCGCCCCGAAGCTGTCTCAGACGTTCCTCGATTGGAAGGACCAGAGCTGGTACACGCTGGCGGGCGGCGGGGACATGGAGAGCGACGAGGGCTGGACGCTCGATGACGCCAAGATCGCCTCGGGCAACGAGCCCTGGCAGGTAAACGGCGCCAGCGACAGCCACTCCCTCAAGCTCCCGGCGGGGTCCAGCGCGACCAGCCCGTACATGTGCATCGAGCCGGGGTTCCCGTACTTCCGAGTCTTCGCCCGCAACACGGGCAAGGCGAAGTCGCGACTCAAGGTCGAGGTCATCTTCCGGGACTCGACCGGGGCGATGAAGGTCAAGAAGGCAGGCAAGCTGCGCTTCCGCAAGGACGACTGGCGCCTGAGCCGCCGGCTCGCCACGGCCAGCGGCCTCGCGAACCCGAAGGGCAAGGGCAAGGGCGAGCCCGAGGTGACCTTCGAAGCCGCGTTCCGGTTCACCCCGATGGGTGACGCCGGCAAGTGGCGCATCGACGACCTCTTCGTCGACCCGCGCCGGCGCGCCTAGCCGCGGCGGCTATCCTCCGCCGTCGCAATGGCGGCCCCCACGCGTCCACAGCTGAAGGTCGAGGACCGCACCGAGCGAGGCTCGCGCGCCACCCGCCGTCTGCGCCGGCAGGGTCTCGTGCCCGGCGTCGTCTACGGCGGGAAGGACGGCAAGTGCAGCACGTTCTCGGTTGACGCGCGCGAGCTCAGGCGGGTCCTGATCGCCGGCTCGGCCGTCTTCGACGTCGAGGTGGAGGGCACCGTACGGCCCGTGATCGTGAAGGACCAGCACCGCCACCCCGTACGTGACCACTTCCTGCACATCGACCTGCTCGAGGTGCGCCTCGACGAGAAGATCCAGACCACGGTCGCACTCGAGCTGACAGGGGTCGAGGAGGCGCCGGGCGTCAAGGAGGGGGGCGTCCTCGAGCACGTCACGCGTGAGCTCAACATCGTGGCGCTCCCGGGCAACATCCCCGAGGGCATCACGGTCGACGTGTCCCACCTCGAGGTGGCCGGCACGATGCACCTGTCCGAGGTGGCAGCACCCGAGGGCGTCGAGTTCCTGGACGACCTCGAGGAGACGATCGTCGCCACCATCACCACGCCGACCGAGGTGGAGGAGCCCGAGATCGAGGAGGAGGCCGAGCTGGTCGGCGAGGAGGGCGAGGCCGCCGAGGGCGCCACCGGCGAGGAGGCCGAGGCTGCCGCAGACGGCGAGGGCGGCGAGGGCGCGGCCGAGGATTCCGGAGGCGACGAGTCCTGAGTCTGTTCCGCCGTGAACGCGGCGGGGGGCGTGTGGACTGGCTGGTCGTCGGGCTCGGCAATCCGGGCGACCGGTATGCGCGTACCCGCCACAACGTCGGCTTCGAGGTCGCCAATGAGCTCGCTCGCCGTTGGGACCTGCCGCGCGCGAAGAAGCGCTACGCCGGCCTCTACACAGACGGGCGCACGGGTCCGGGCGGCGCGCGCGTCGGCGTGCTCCTGCCGCAGACGTACATGAACGAGGCGGGCCGGTCGGTCGGCCCGGCCCGCGGCGCGCTCGGGCTGGAGCTCGATCACGTCCTCGCGATCCACGACGAGATCGACCTGCCGTTCGGCACGATCCAGTCCCGCGTCGGCGGCGGGCTGGCGGGCCACAACGGGCTCAAGTCCCTTAAGCAGGGGCTCGGCTCGGCGGACTTCCGCCGCGTGCGGGTGGGCGTCGGCCGGCCGGACACGACCGACCCCGAGATCGTCTCGGCGCACGTCCTGGGCCGCTTCTCCGAGGGGCGGGACGAGGTTGAGGCGCTCGTGGCAGCCGCCGCTGACGAAGCCGAGCGCGTCGTGCTGGATCAACCGATCGACTGAGAGAAGATCATCCGGTCGGTCGGGCCGATCGGCCTCTTGTCACCCGACTGACTCCCGCCGATCCTGGAAGGGTGACCCCTTCCGGTTTCGAACCGGCGCTGGACGCCACGATCGAGTCGTCGTCCCGGGCGCCCGCCGAGGCGCGTCGCGTGGTCCAGAGACTGGCCGCCGTCCTGGACGTGGGCGCGCTGCGCGACGCGCAGCTCTTGGTCTCCGAGATCGTCACGAACAGCATTCGCCACTCGGGCTCGACCGACCCGATCCGGATCCGCGCCTGGAACCGCTCGGGTGGCCTGCGGGTCGAGGTCGCGGACGGCGGGTTCGGCTTCGAGGCCGACACCCGCAGCGTCGGCGAGGACGCCGAGGGGGGCCGCGGCCTGATGATCCTGGACACGCTCGCGGACCGCTGGGGCGTCAGCCGCGACGCCCGGGCGCGGGTCTGGTTCGAGCTGTCGGCGCGCCCGGTCTCCCGGGGCGCACGGGCCGGCTAGCCCCTCCCTAGAATCGCCCTGGAGAGCCGCGCGGGTGCCCGCGTGGCCGTTCGTCGTGCCATGTCGCTGCGCCAGCTCCTTACCTACGCGCATGAGGACGCCTCGTTCGAGGCGCTCGCCGACGCTGCCCGCAGCGGCCCGCAGCGCGCCTTCGTCTCGGCCAGCCTGCGCCCCTACCTGCTCGCGTCGCTGCTCGACGCGGACGCCGACCGGGCGGCGCTCGTCGTCGCGGGCGACGACCGCTCCGCGCGCGACCTCGCGGCCGACCTCAAGGTGTTCCTCGCGCCGCGGCCGGTGCGCCTCTACCCGGCGCGCGGGGTCCGCTACGAGTCGCACCTGGCGCCGCCGCCGCACCTCGTCGGCCTGCGGATCGCCGCGCTCGACGCCCTGGCGGACCTGCCGGGAGCGGTGGTGGTCGCCTCGGTCACCGCGCTCAGCGAGAAGGTGCCCGACCCCGAGCTTCGCCCGCACGGATTCGAGATCGCGAAGGGCGAGCTGCTCGACCTCGACGAGGCCATGGCGAAGCTCGTGGCGTGCGGCTACGAGCGCGTGGACCAGGTCGAGGACCGCGGGCAGTTCGCGCTGCGCGGGGACATCCTCGACGTGTACCCGGCCACCGAGGAGCGGGCCATCCGGTGCGAGCTGTTCGACATCGAGGTCGAGCGGCTGACCTATTTCTCGACGTTCACCCAGCGTTCGCTCGAGGAGGCCGAGCGCGTCGAGATCGCGCCCGCGGCCGAGCTCGGGCCGGAGCACCGCGAGCTGGCAGAGATCGCCGCCACGGAGGCCGCGGAGGACCGACCCGACATCGCCGAGCTCCTCCCGCTCGACCGCTTCGGCGAGCTGCTGGACCTGATCCCGGAGGACGCGTTCGTGGCGATCGCCGCCGAGGAGGAGATCCCGCCGACCTTGGCCGACCACTGGCAGGACATCACGACGAGCTTCCACGACGACGACGCTCACCAGCTGTACGTGAACCCCGACCGGCTCGAGGCGGAGCTCGCGCGTCGCGCCTGCGTGCACCTGTCGAGCATCTCGGGCGACCAGCCGCACGCATTCCGTGCGCAGGCCGCGGACACCGCCGCCCGGAGCCTGCGTGAGGCCGAGCCGGAGCTCGAGAAGCTCGTGAACTCGGGATACCGCACCATCGTCACCTGGGGCCGCCGCGGCGAGGCCGAGCGCGCCGCCTACAACCTCGCGCGTCTGCGCGCCGAGTTCCTCGACGGCCGCGATCCGGGGTCGGAGCCGCGGGTCTGGTTCGCCTCCGCGGCGCTGCGCGAGGGGTTCCTCGCGCCCGGCCTGAAGCTCGCGGTCGTGCCCGAGCACCGCCTGCTGCGCCGGCGCCGCTCGACGGACCGCCGCCCGGGCCCGAGGGCAGGCGCCGGCGGCGCGATCACGTCGTTCACCGACCTGCGCGCGGGCGACGCGGTCGTCCACGAGGACCACGGCATCGCCCGCTTCACCGGCTTCGAGACGAAAACGGTCGGCGGCGTGACGCGCGACTACCTCGAGCTCGAGTACCGAGACGGCGACCGCGTCTTCGTGCCGAGCGACCAGCTCCACAAGATCTCGCGCTACGTGGGCGCCGCCGCCGGCGACCCGCCGCTCTCGAAGCTCGGCGGCAAGACGTGGGAGCAGATGAAGCTTCGCGCCCGGCGCGCCGCTCAGGCGCTCGCGGGCGAGCTGATCAACCTGTACGCCGAGCGGAAGCGGCGAGCGGGGCATGGCTTCCCGCCCGACGGCGAGTGGCAGATCGATTTCGAGCAAGCGTTCCCCTACCGCGAGACGCCCGACCAGTTCGACGCGATCGAGCAGGTCAAGGCCGACATGGAGGAGGCGCGCCCGATGGACCGCCTGATCTGCGGCGACGTGGGCTACGGGAAGACGGAGGTCGCCCTGCGCGCGGCTTTCAAGGCGGCCGCCGACGCCAAGCAGGTGATGTTCCTGGTGCCCACGACGATCCTCGCGCAGCAGCACTTCGGGACGTTCAACGAGCGCCTTCGCGACTACCCGTTCCGCATCGAGATGGCCTCGCGCTTCCGGTCGGCCGCCGAGGTTCGCGCGGCCGTCAAGGACTTCACGGAGGGCAAGGTCGACATCCTGATCGGAACCCACCGGCTGCTCTCGCGTGATGTTCGCCCGAAGGACCTCGGCCTCCTGATCGTGGACGAGGAGCAGCGATTCGGCGTGAAGCAGAAGGAGCTGCTCCGCCAGCTCCGGCTGAGGGTCGACGTGCTCTCGCTCTCGGCCACGCCGATCCCGCGCACGCTCCAGATGTCGCTCGCCGGCCTGCGCGACATCTCCGTGATCGAGACCCCCCCGGAGGGTCGCCGGCCCGTCAAGACCTACGTGGGCGAGTACGACGAGGAGCTCGCGAAGCAAGCGATCGAGCGTGAGCTCGCCCGCCAGGGGCAGGCCTTCTTCCTCCACAACCGCGTCGAGACGATCGACGAGACGGCCGAGCGCGTGCGTGCGATGTGTCCGACGGCGCGCGTCTCGGTCGCCCACGGCCAGATGGACGAGAAGCAGCTCGAGAAGGTGATGCTCGACTTCCTGCGCGGCGGGGCGGACGTCCTCGTGTGCACCTCGATCGTCGAGTCCGGCCTCGACATCGCGAGCGCGAACACTCTGATCGTGGAGCGCGCGGATCAGCTCGGGCTCGCCCAGCTCTACCAGATCCGAGGGCGCGTGGGCCGCTCGCGCGAGCGGGCCTACGCGTATCTCTTCTACCCCTCGTCCGCCGCGCTGACGGAGGAGGCGGCGGCGCGGCTCTCGACGCTGTCCGACTACACGGAACTCGGCTCGGGCTTCAAGATCGCGATGCGCGACCTGGAGATCCGCGGCGCGGGGGACCTGCTCGGCGAGGAGCAATCGGGCCACGTCGCGGCGGTTGGATTCGAGCTCTACGTCGCGATGCTCGACGAGGCAGTCGCCGCGCTGGCCGGTTCGGCCGCCGACGAGGCGCCCGAGCCGGTGCGCATGGACGTGCCCGTCGACGCCTACGTGCCGGGCGACTACGTGCCCTACGAGGCGGCGAAGATCGAGATCCACCGGCGCGTGGCGGGAGCGCGCGAAATCGCCGACCTGATCATGCTGAGGGACGAGCTGAGCGACCGCTTCGGGCCGCTTCCGGACGCGCTCGAGAACCTGATCAAGCTGCAGGACGCGCGGATCAAGCTCGGCCGCGCGGGGGCGCGCGCCGTCACGTTCGGCGGCGGCCGCCTGGCGGTCACGCCGATCGAGCTCGACTCGGCCGGCGCGAAGGCGCTGCGCGCCGAGCTTCCGGGCGCGATCTACGAATCTGGGAAGAGTCAAATCGCCGTGCGCGTGCCGGACGACCCGGCTGCGCGCTTCCCCGCCGTGGTCGCCGCTGCCGAGGCGATACTGAAGGTTGCTTCAGAGCCGATGGGCTAATCTCCCGCGCTGCTTTGCGACCGAGGCGCTTCATTCCGCTGCTCGCCGCGCTGGCCGGTCTGTCACTGATCGCCACCGGCTGTGGCGACGAGCTGCCCTCAGACGCCGTGGCCGAGGTGGGCGACACCGTCATCAGCGAAGAGGAGTTCGACCACTGGCTCCAGGCCGCCGCGAAGGGCCAGCAGCCGCCGGGCACCGGCGAGGTCGTCGTGCCCGACCCGCCCGACTTCACGGAGTGCGTCGCGGCGAAGAAGAAGCAGCCCGCGCCGCCCGGCGCCGAGAAGCCGACCGACGACCAGCTCAAGGACCAGTGCGAGCAGGAATTCGACGCGCTCAAGCAGCAGGTCATGCAGTTCCTGATCTCGGCGGAGTGGATCCAGCAGGAGGCCGAGGACCGCGACATCGAGGTCACCGAGGAGGAGGTCCAGAAGCAGTTCGAGGACCAGAAGAAGCAGTCGTTCCCGAACGAGAAGGACTACCAGCAGTTCCTCGAGACATCAGGCCAGACCGAGGACGATCTGCTCTTCCGCGTCCGGCTCGACGTCCTTTCGAACAAGGTCCGCGAGGCGATCATCGAGGGCAAGGGCGATGTGTCCGACGAGGACATCGCGGAGTACTACGAGGAGAACAAGGAGCGGTTCGCGCAGCCGGAGCGACGCGACCTGAACGTGGTGCTCACCCGCACCGAGGCCAAGGCCGAGGAGGCCCTCGCCGAGCTCGAGTCGGGGCAGAGCTTCAAGGACGTCGCGCAGGAGTACTCGATCGACGAGGCATCCAAGTCGCAGGGCGGCAAGCTGCCGGCCGTGGCCGAGGGCCAGCAGGAGAAGGCCTTCGACGACGCGATCTTCGCCGCCGAGACCGGCGAGCTGACCGGCCCGGTGAAGACACAGTTCGGCTGGTACGTCTTCGAGGTCTCGGACGTCACGCCGGCGTCGCAGCAGACGCTCGAGGACGCCACGGAGACGATCCGCAGCCTGCTCAAGTCGGAGCGCGAGCAGGAGGCGCTCGACGACTTCATCGAGGAGTTCCGCGAGAAGTACAAGGACGAGACCCAGTGCGCGGACGACTACGTGGTCGAGGACTGCGACAACTTCGAATCGTCCGCAGACACCGGCCCGGCCTCGGGCGGCTCGCCCCAGGTCGCGCCGCCGCAGGGCGCGCCGCCGACCGGCGTCCCGGTCCCGCCGCAGGGCGCGCCGCCCACCGGCGCTCCGCCCACCGGGGCCCCGCCCACCGGCGCCCCGCCGCAGGGCCAGCCGGTCCCGGTCCCGCCGCAGGGTTAGTGCCCGCCCCCGACCGGACGGCCGAAGCCCTCACGGCACTCGACGAGATCACGCGCCGCCTGAGGCGCGAGTGCCCCTGGGACCGCGAGCAGGACGAGCGCTCGATCGTCCCGCACACCGTCGAGGAGGCCTACGAGCTGGCCGACGCGGCGCAGTCGGGTGACGACGCGAAGCTCGTGGACGAGCTGGGAGACGTCCTCTTCCAGGTCTACTTCCTGTCCCTCCTGCTGGAGGAGCGCGAGGCGGGGAGCCTCGCCGAGGTCGCCGACCGCTGCCGCGAGAAGCTCGTCCGCCGCCATCCGCACGTGTTCGGGGACACCGCCGTCGATACCGCTGCGGGAGTGGTGCGCCAGTGGGACGAGATCAAGCGCGAGGACGAGCGCGGCGGAGCGCTCTTCGGCTCGCTCCCCGACACGCTGCCCTCGCTCTCGTACGCGCGGAAGGTGCAGCGCCAGGCGGGGGAGGGGCGGACCCCGTTCCAGATCGTCGGCGAGCTCTTCTTCCAGGCGGTCGCGGCCGCCCGTGCTCTTGACGTCGACCCCGAGCTCGCCCTGCGCGACGCCGCCAACCGATTCAAGGAGGAGAACGAGGCTTGAGCGAGATCCAGCTTCTGCACGCCCGGCAGGTGATCGACAGCCGCGGCAACCCCACGGTGGAGGTCGAGGTCGGCCTGAAGTCGGGCGCGGCCGGCCGCGCCGCGGTGCCGTCGGGCGCTTCGACCGGGGAGCACGAGGCGGTCGAGCTGCGCGACGGCGGTGACGCCTTCGGCGGCAAGGGCGTGACGAAGGCGGTCGCGAACGTCAACGGCGAGATCCGCGAGGCCGTCACGGGGTTGGATGCCGCCGACCAGGCGGGGCTCGACCGCGCGATGATCGAGCTGGACGGCACGCCGAACAAGGGACGCCTCGGCGCGAATGCGCTCCTCGGCGTGTCGCTCGCGGCGGCGAAGGCGACCGCCGCGGAGGAGGCCACGTCGCTATGGCGCTACCTGGGCGGCGAGGGCGCCCACGTCCTGCCCGTCCCGATGATGAACGTGCTGAACGGCGGCGCCCACGCCGACAACCGCGTGGACTTCCAGGAGTTCATGGTGATCCCGGTCGGCTTCGCCTCGTTCTCCGAGGCGCTGCGCGGTGGCATCGAGGTCTTCCACGCGCTGAAGCGGACCCTCCACGACCGCGGCCTGGGCACGGCCGTCGGCGACGAGGGCGGCTTCGCGCCGGATCTCGACTCGAACGAGGCTGCGCTCGAGGCGCTGATGGAGGGGATCAAGGCGGCCGGGTTCACGCCCGGCGAGGAGATCGCGATCGCGCTCGACCCCGCGACCAGCGAGATCGAGAAGGGCGGCTCCTACGTGCTCGAGCACGAGGGCCGCACGCTGTCGGCGGCGGAGCTGGCCGACTACTGGGCCGAGATGGCCGGGCGCTATCCGATCCTCTCGATCGAGGACGGCATGGCCGAGGAGGACTGGGACGGCTGGAAGACGCTCACCGAGCGGCTCGGCGAGCGGGTCCAACTCGTCGGGGACGACCTCTTCGTCACGAACACCGAGCGGCTGCGCGAGGGCATCGAGCGCGGCGTCGCCAACTCGATCCTCGTAAAGGTCAACCAGATCGGCACCCTCACGGAGACGCTCGACGCGATGAAGACGGCCGACACGGCGGGCTACTCCGCGGTGATGTCGCACCGGTCAGGTGAGACCGAGGACATCACGATCGCCGACCTCGCGGTGGCGACCGGCTGCGGGCAGATCAAGACGGGCGCGCCCTCGCGTTCGGATCGCGTGGCGAAGTACAACCAGCTGCTGCGGATCGAGGAGGCGCTGGGCGCCGACGCCACCTATCCAGGGCGGTCGGTCTTCCGCTCCTGAAGCACCGCAACCGCCTCCTCCCGGTCCCAGCAGGACCAGTGACGGGTGGCGCGGGTGCCGGCGAACTCGATGACGTGCCAGACCTGCTGGCGCACCTCGACGCCGCTCGCGGCACCCAGCGAATGGGTGAGCTTGAACTCCGACCAGCTGTCACGCAGGTCGTGCCATGGACAGGAAGCCCTCCTTGTCCCCGCGGCTGAACAAGGCGTAGGCCAGATCGAGTGCGTCGCGGCTCACGGGCGAATTATCGGCAGGGATCGAGGCGCCGGCCGCGAAGTTTGGCGGGATGGCCGCCAGCGCGACAGCGAGACGACCGCCTGCCGCCGGCCGGATCCGCTGGGATCGGCTCGGGCGCTACGCGCTGCTCATGGTGCTGTTCGCGATCCTGCTCGCGTACATCTCGCCGGTCAGCCACTGGATCCGGCAGTCCGAGACCGCGAAGCACGAGGAGGCCCTGCTTCACGAGCTCCAGGACGAGAACGACCATCTCAAGGCGCGCGTCGACGACCTGAAGCGCCCGCTCGCGCTCGAGCGCGAGGCCCGCAAGCTCGGCATGATCAAGGAAGGCGAGCGGGCCTACGTGATCGAGAACCTGCCCTAAGCTGGCGTCCGCCATGGCCTACCCGGTCGAGAACGCCCTGTTCCAGTGGGAGGACGGCGAGCGGCGGCTCGCCGAGGCCGACGACGCCACCTACCGGCGGGCCACCGACGACCTGGTCGAGAGGCTGCGGAAGCGGCTGGGATCGAGCTTCACGCTCGAGGAGCTGGCCGACCTCTACGCGTCGGGCGCCGAGTTCGACCGCGACCCTTCATGGCTCGTGGACGCCGCGTTCGGGCGCTATGCGCGCGAGGCGATGAACTTCGCCGGAGGCCGTCCGCTGAGCGACTCGGAGCGGGTGGGGCGCTAGGCCGCGAACTCGTCCGGGTCGAGGCGGTCGGAGTCGGAGCCCGCCTCGTCGGCTGAGGACTCGTCGGCTGAGGACTCGTCGGCGCCATCCTCGCCCGCGCGGCGAATGACGATCCGGTCGGGCTCGACGGTCACGGTCACCGGACGGTGGCCGGCCCAATGCTCGGCATACACCGAGTCCTCCTGGATCGACGGGTCGAGCCACAGCCCGTAGCCCTCCTCGCCGTGGTCGAAGCTGCCCTCGAGCTTCTTCGGGGCTCGGCGGCGGCCGCGCCCGCCGCGTCGTCCGCGTCGGCGTCGGGGGCGGTCACCCGCTGCGGCATCGCCCTCGCCGTCGGTCTTCTCGGCGGCCTCCTCGTCTTCCTCGGCCTCGGCCTCGTCCTCCTCGGGCTCGGCGTCGAGCTCGGCGGCGATCAGCGCGTCATCCTCGGCGCGCAGGTCGAGTTCTTCGCTGAAGGCCTCCTCGTCACCCTCCGTAGCAAGGCCGTGCTCGCGCTTGAAAGCGCTGATGTCGCGGACGCCGACCTCGAGCTGGTGGGCGATCCAGGCGTCCGTCCGGCCCTGTCTGACCCATGTGCGAATCTGATTGAGCTGGGGTTTGAGGGAGCGTCGCGCCACGCGGCGCGGAACACTAGCAACGGACTACTTGATCAATCTTGTGAACCCTGCTTGAGTACGCGCACCTGACGATAGGCAAGGAAGCGACAGGGGCGAAGCATGCTTGTACTGACCAGAAAGTCCAACCAAAGCATCATGATCGGGGACGACATCGAGGTGTCGGTCCTCGCGATCATGGGTGAGAAGGTCCGAATCGGGATCCAGGCCCCGCGGACGATCCCTGTCTTCCGCAAAGAGGTCTACCTGGAGATCCAGCAGGAGCGCGGAGCGGACCCTCAGGCGAAACAGGCGGTTGACGCCGCCCTCGACGAGCTAAAGGGTTAGAGCCGCCGCTAGCGCCTAGCCCGCGACGCGGGCAAGAGTTTCGAACATCACGATCGTCACCACGACGGCCGTGAGGATGATCACCGCGACCAGGCCGAGGAAGCGCAGCGTCCCGTGCTTCTGGACGCGCTCGGCCCGGCGCACCCGCGCGCGCTGCGCGGTGGTCCGCCGGACCTCGTCCCGGCGCAGCCGGTTCTCGACCGCCTGCTCATGGAAGGCGGCCTCGAACTGCGCGATTGACTGACGCATCTTCATGGCGGCACCTAGAGCGTACCGGCCCTAGCAGCGACCAGCGACCAGCGACCAGCGACTAGCGCGCTGTCGCGAGCTGCTCGGCGTCCTCGTACACCCGCACGAAGCGCAGGTAGTTCTCGGCGATCTGGCCGGCCGCGGTGTCGCGGTCGAGCGACCCGTCGATGAACCCCTTCAGCGCGTCGCCCCAGATCGATCGGCCGATGGCGAAGCCGACGAAGCCATCCACAGGCGCAGCCTGGGTGAGCCAGTGGTCCACCTTGTCGTCGTTCGCGCCGCGGCCGAGCAGGACGCAGACCACGTTCTCGCGGCCCTCGCCCGAGCGCGTCTGCTCGGCGAGCTTCTCGGCGTCCTCACGGGCGTCCACGCCCTCGATCTTCCAGATGTCCACCTCGATGCCGGCGTCCTGGATGGCCTCGATCGCGCGTCGCATCAGCTCGGGCCGGAGCTCCGCGTCGTAGCGGTCGGTGTCGCCACCCACCTGCTCGAGTTGGGCATCCTCGGCCGGTACGAGCAGCTCGAAGAGGAACTTGCGGTCGTTCGCGTGCAGCCACTCGGAGAGCGTCTCCAGCCGGCCGAGCTGCCGCTCGTTCATCCCGGCGTCTCCGTCCGGGTTGTAGCGAACCAGGACCTTCGCGAAGTCGACGTCGAACTTCTCGATGTGCTCGCCGAAGCCGTCGTCGCCGTACTGGAAGTCGAACTCGTTCTGGCCCGACTTCTCGACCGGCATGGCGAGCTTGAGGCCGGCCCCCTGGGCGGCTTTGGGAATGTCGCTCGGCTCGCCGAACTGCTCGTCGACGAGCGCGCCCGTCACGCTCGGCTCGGCGCCCTTCTCCAGTGCCTTCTCGAGCCCCTCGTAGATCACGCGCTTGGCGTCGGCGATCCGCTCGGTGTCCTCGGGTGACGGGTCGCCCTCGAGGCCGAACCACTTCTTCTGGAACGAGCCCCTGTGATCGAAAGCGAGGATGTACAGCTTGCCGTCGTAGCCGAGTGCCACTGGTTCCACTCCTTGGTCGTTCTGTTGCCGCAGCAGTCTACGATCCCGGCCGTGGAGCACCGATTCACGGGCCCCGCCTACACGATCGGCATCGAGGAGGAGCTGATGATCGTGGATGCGGAGACGCTCGAGCTCTCGAATTCGATCGAGTCGCTCCTCGAGGCGATCGGCGAGACGGACACCGTCAAGCCGGAGCTGATGGAGGCAGTCTGCGAGATCGCCACGGAGCCGTGCCGCAACACGCGCGAGGCGGGCCTCCAGCTGCGTGAGCTCCGGAGGCGGGTGCAGACGACCGCCGAGAGCCTCGGCCTCGCGATCGGATCGGCGGGCACGCACCCCTTCGCGATGTGGGAGGACCAGCGGATCGTCGCGCGGCCGCGCTACCGCGACCTGATCGCCGGGCTCCAGTTCGTCGCGCGTCAGGAGCTGATCTTCGGCGTGCACGTGCACGTCGGCGTGGATGACCCCGACAAGGCCGTCTATGTGGCGAACGGCATGCGCGTGCACGTGCCGCTCCTGCTCGCCCTGTCCGCGAACTCGCCCTTCTGGCGTGGCGACGAGACGCGGCTGCTCTCCACCCGCACGCCGATCTTCCGGGCGTTCCCGCGGGTGGGGATCCCGCCGCGCTACGACGACTGGACCGACTACCAGCGGCGGATCGAGTTCATGGTCGAATCGCGCACGATCGAGGACTACACCTACCTCTGGTACGACGTGCGCCCGCACCCGAACTTCGGCACGGTCGAGATCCGCGTCATGGACGCCCAGACGCGGGTGGAGCACACCCTCGGGCTCGCGGCGCTCGTGCAGGCGATGATCAAGGAGCTGTGCGAGAAGTTCGACCAGGGCTACGAGCTCGCGCGGTATCCCTACGAGATGCTCGACGAGAACAAGTTCCTGGCCGCTCGGCACGGGCTCGAGGGCACCCTCGTGGATCTGCCCGACACGACCCGCGTCCCCACCGTGGACCTCGTGAAGCGGGTGGTCGAGCGCGTCCGCCCGCACGCCGAGGAGCTCGGCTCCGTGGAGGACCTGGACTGCATCGCCGACCTGCTCGACAGGGGGAACGGCGCCTCGCGCCAGGTCGTCGTCTTCGAGGCGAACCACGACCTGCGCGAGGTCATGCGCGAGATCGTCGAGAAGACGAGCCAGACCGACTGATCCCCTGGCCCCGCCCTCGGGGCTTGCGTATCCTCGGGTTTGGATGAGCGAGCCCGACCTCTTCGTCGTCTGCAAGAACTGCTCCGCCGAGGTCAGCCCGTACGTGACCGAGTGCCCGTACTGCGGGCAGCGAGTGCGCAAGCGCGCGCCGAAGATCGGTCCGGATGGCCAGCCGCAGACGGGGCGGCTCAGGCGGCGCGGACCGAAGCTGCCCAAGCTGCGCGCGGACGAGATCCCGGGCATCGCGCCGGAGACGGCGCCCTGGGCCACCCGGCTTCTGATCGCGCTGCCGCTCGCCGCAATGGTCGTAACGGCGAGCGACGAGGTGACCTACTACGACCTCGGTGCCCTCGTGTTCCCGATCGACGGGGACTGGTGGCGGGTGGTGGCGACGCCGTTCCTCTACGACAACCTGGGCTACGCCTTCATCGCGCTCACCGCCACGGGCATCTTCGGCATGCATCTGGAGCGCCGCTTCGGGCGGATCGTGCCGGTGCTGATCTTCGTGACGGCCGGCGCCGCCGGTGCGGCGCTGAGCAACCTGGCCGACGTGCTCCCCGCGATCGGCGGAAACGGGGCCGCGCTCGGCCTCCTCTGCGCGTGGCTCGTGGAGGACCGCGCGGCGGCGCGGCGCGGCCACGACCGCGAGAACGACCTGATCGGCGTCTACGTGATCGCCGGGCTCCTGTTCGCGCTCTCGCTCGCGACCGAGGACGCCAGCATCGTCGCGGCGGTCGGCGGCGCGGCCGTCGGCGCGCTGGCCGGCCTGGTGCTGAGCGCCGTCAGGCGCTGACCGCGGCGTGGCCGAGCGGCGCTTCACCGACGAAGAGCTCGACGACGCCCTGCGGGCGCTCACCGAGCCCGAGCGGTTCCGCGAGGCCGAGGCGCGCGTCGCGCGGGTGGCGCCCCAGCTCCAGCACGTGCTCTACCAGGCGCTCGACCTCGACGGGTACTTCGGGCAACTTCGCGAGTCCGAGGTGGCCTCGGCGATGAAGCAGGAGGATCTCGCGGAACGCACCCGCGCGGTCCGGACGCTGCTCGCCGAGGAGACCCGGCTGGGCATGCTGATCGGCGTGGCCGTAGGCTGGGAGCTCGCCCGTGAGCTGGAGTTAGAGGAAAAGGAGGAGTAGTGGAGATCCGGTTTCTTGGCCATGCGTGCTTCGAGCTGACCGAGGGCGACGCGCGCGTCCTCGTCGACCCGTTCCTGACCGGGAACCCGAAGGCGGCCGTCGAGGCGGGGGACGTCGACCCGACGCACATCTTCCTCACGCACGGACACGCCGACCACATCGGCGACACGGTCGACATCGCGAAGCGCACCGGCGCGCAGACGGTCGCGATCGTCGAGCTGGCGAACGAGCTCGGGGAGAGCGGCGTCGAGAACGTGGTCGACCCGAACATCGGCGGCACTGTGGAATTCGAGGGCGGCTGGGTCCGGCTCACGCCCGCGTGGCACACGGCGGTGTCGCCCAACGGGACAGCGCACACGCCGGCGGGACTCGTGATCAACCTGGGCGGGAAGACGGTCTACCACCTGGGCGACACGGCGCTCTTCTCCGACCTCGCCCTGCCGGCCAAGCGCGACGGGATCGACGTCGCGCTCATGTGCATCGGCGGCCACTACACGATGGACCGTCACGACGGGGTCGCCGCCGCCGAGCTGGTCGGCGCGGGCACCGTGATCCCGTGCCACTACGACACGTTCCCGCCGATCGAGACGGACGCCGAGGCGTTCAAGTCCGACGTGGAGTCGCGCACCTCGTCGAAGGTCGCGGTCCTACAACCCGGCGAGACCTTCTCGGCCTAGCGTTGCGTGTCGGGACCGAGATGGAACCACAGCGACCGGTCCTTCCAGTCGTGCAGCATGAGGACGGTGCCGGCGGTGAACAGCAGCGCGCCGGTCAGCCCGTGGTGCACTCGCTGGCCTGCGATCCAGAGCCGACGCCGCTCGGCGTCATAGCGAAGGAGGGATGTCAGTGAAGGTGAGAACACCGCGCATCACTCTGTGCTTATCGGCACGAGCGCTGCTCGCCTTAGTACTGGCGGGCGCGATTGGACTCGTGTTCGTCGGCTGCGGCGGGGACGACGAGGACGAGTCCGCCGGGACGACGGAGACGGCGCCCGTGCCGCAGCAACTGCCGGCTCCGGTGACGACCCCGCCGCCCGAGACGACAGCCACCGAGGAGGACCCCGCGCCGAAGCCCGACCCCGACACGGAGCCGCGCACCGTTCCGGACGAGGGCAACCAGGGCGACGAGGAGGCGATCCGCTCCGAGGCCGTCTTCACCGGCAGCGGCGGGCGGCTCAAGCCGCGCGAGGTCCGGGTGCCCCCGTTCATCGCGATCCGGGTGATCCTGCGCGCCACAGACGCCAGTCGCGACCAGACCTACACGCTGCAGATCGGCGGCAGCCGGCTGGCGATCGGGCACGAGCGCGCGGTGGACGAGCTCGAGCTCGACGGCCTTCTGCCGAATGAGTCCTATGTGGGCAGGGGGCCGCAGGGCAACGTCCGCGTGGTCGCCTCGGCGGAACCGGGCCCGTAGACTCAAGCGTCGTGACCGACGCCGCCTCGACGCGCATGGCGCGCGACGACTTCCAGGCCACCAGCGACCCTGCGCTGCAGGCGGGCGCCGACCGCGGCGACGTGAACCTCCTGAGCTACGCCGAGCTCTACCGGCTGTGGGAGCGCCAGCAGTGGAGCGTGCAGGACATCGACTTCTCGCAGGACCGCATCGACTGGCACGAGCGGATCCCGGAGGAGGAGCGCTACCAGCGCATGTACGGGCTGTCGTCGTTCTTCATCGGCGAGCAGCGAGTCGCGGCCGAGCTGGGCCCGATGATGCGCGCCGCGCCCGACGAGGAGATGCGGATCTTCCTCTGCACCCAGATCGCCGACGAGGCCCGGCACGTCGCGTTCTTCGACCGCTTCTACTCAGAGGTGGGCGTGCTCGAGTCCGACGACCTGGCGGCACGGCTCGAGGAGACCAGCGCGCACCTGAACCCGAACTTCGGCGTGCTGTTCGACGAGATGCTCGCCGGCCGCGTGGACCGGCTGGCGCGCGAGCCCGAGGACCTCGAGACGCTCGTCGAGGCAGTGACGCTCTACCACATGATCATCGAGGGCATGCTCGCTCTCACAGGCCAGCACTTCATCATCAGCTACAACGAGGAGAACGGCACGCTCCCGGGCTTCGTCGAGGGCTTCAACAACGTCGCCCGGGACGAGCACCGCCACGTCGCGTTCGGCGCTCGGTTCCTGCGCGATATGGCCCAGCGTGGCGAGCGCTACCGCGACGCGATCACGCGCACGCTGGTCGAGGCCGGTCCCGCCGCCGACGGCGTGCTGACGCCGCCGTGGTACGAGGAGGGACAGGAGCTGTTCGGCGTCTCCCTGGACGAGACGCGCGCGTTCGCGATGAAGGCGCTCGACCGGCGCCTCAAGGTCATTGGGCTGACGCCCACTGCCGCCTAGGCGATCCGGTCTCCCAGGGCGACGTCCTCGTCGGGGCGCAGGAGCACGACGCCCTTCTCGCCGTCCATCGCCCCGAGGACCAGCACCTCGGACTCGAATCCGGCGATCCGTCGCGGCGGGAAGTTCACGACCGCGACCACGAGCCGCCGCTCGAGCTCCTCGCGCGCGTAGTGGGCGATCTGCGCCGACGAATGCTTGACGCCGATCTCGGGACCGAAGTCGATCTCGAGCTTCCAGGCCGGGTTCCGCGCCTCGGGGAACTCGTCCACGCGGACGACGCGGCCCACGCGCATGTCGATCCTCTGGAATTCTTCGATCGACGCCACGCGGGCCGTCAGAGAGCGGACCGCGGTTCCGGCTCGCCCGCGACCGGGGCCGGCTGAGGCTCCTCGGGCGTGCTGCGTGCCTCGCCGGGCGGAGTCGTCGGCTGGGTCTGCTGCATCCCCGGATCCTCTTCTGCCGGGGGCGGCGGAGGCGGCTCCTCCTCGCCGGGTTCCTCGGTCGGCTCGACCGGCCCGTCTTCGTCGGGAAGCGTGGTCGTCGAGCCGTCCTCGTCCACCACGGTGCCCGCCTGGATGGGCTCGTCCGGCTCCTCGGCGGGCGGCTCCTCAGCGGGCGGCTCGACGGGGATGATCGCGGCGGGCTCGGGCTCAGGCTCGGGGTCCGGCGCCGGCTGCTGCGGCTCGGACTGCTTCTCCTCGTCCGCCGGGGCCTGCGCCGGCTTGGCGGCGACCTGGGGCGGTGCAGGCTGCGGTGCCGCGGCGACATCCGCGGCGGAGGTCGACGCGATGGCGGCCGGAGCGACGGCCACGTCGGCCGGGTCCCTCTGGGTGACCTTGTTCACCTCGACCGCCCCCGCGGTGACGATCGTGACTGCTGCCAGGCCCGCGACTGCCTTCGACGCGACGGCCCCGATGCCGGCCGACAGGGCCCCGCCCGCAGCGGCGCCGCCGGCGGCGCCGCCCGCGGCGCCCGCCCCGCCCCCGACGAGCGAGCTGCCGACGGCGCTCGAGCCGACCTTTGCCAGGAAGAGCTTCTTGACCAGCACGAGCAGGCCGATCGGGTAGACGGCGGCGAGCGCCCGGTTCGCCCTGCGCAGCTCCGAACGGAAGAGACGGCAGCGCTCGCAGTGCTTCAGGTGGCGGCGGACCGGCGCTGTCGTCTTCGTGATCCCCTCGGCGACCTGGCCCAGCTCGAGCCGCACCTCGCTGCAGGTGAGGAGGCGCGCCTCGGCGGCCTCGGCCAACGACACGCGCGCGCGCACGAGGAGCGACTTGACGCTCGGCACGGTGGTGTCCATCGCCTCGGCGATCTGGTCGTAGGAGAGGGCGTCGATCTCGCGCAGGAGCAGTGCCGTGCGCTGAGTCTCCGGCAGGTCCTGCACGTCCGCGACGATCTGGCGGAACTCCTCGCGGCGGTGGACCGTGTCGGCCGTGGTGACGCCCCCGTCCCGCTCGAACACGTCCATCGAGTCGAGC
Organism: Thermoleophilaceae bacterium; assembly: GCA_035629775.1. Lineage (GTDB taxonomy): Bacteria > Actinomycetota > Thermoleophilia > Solirubrobacterales > Thermoleophilaceae > DASPHG01. The sequence goes on from DASPHG010000010.1 coordinate 21,386, forward strand.
CCGGCCGCCGACGGCTTCCGAAGGTGGTTGAGACAGCGGTTGCGCGCGATCCGGTAGAGCCACGGGCGCGCGTTGATCGGCCTCTCGTCCGCGAGCATCGCGTTGAAGGCCGCGGTGAACACCTCCTGCAACACGTCCTCGGCGTCCTCGGTGGATCCGAGCATGTGGCGGCAGAAGGCGAGGAGGCGCGACTGGTAGCGCTGGAAGAGCGCGTCGAAGGCGCCGTGGTGACCGCGCCGGATGAGCGCGATCAGGCGCTCGTCGCTCTGAAGCCGAAGGAGCGGCGAGCGGCCCGCGAGGGCACCACTGGGGTTTAGGGCATGCGCTTCCATGGGAGCTGCGGCCTCCAGGCCTACAGACAGGGTAGACCCGAAGGAGTTGCGGTCCTATACCGCAGCTGGGGGATGGGGCTCAGTCGTCGCGGATCTCGAACTCCGTCGTGGCGGAGTACTCGTCGAAGGCAGACACGCGCGCGGTCACCGTGGCCTCCCAGGTTCCCGCGACGCCGAGGGCGGAGTCGCGCAGCTCGTAGTGGGCGGGGCCCTTTCGCGGGATGTCGAGCTCGATCGGCCCGATGTCCTCCTCCGGTTGGACCAACTCGATCCGCAGCTCCTTCACCCGGTCGATCTGCTCGCCCGTGCGCCGGTCGAACAGGTACAGGTGGTAGTCCGTCGGGCCAACCGAGCCCGGCTCGATGTCCATCTGCAGCCGCATCGGGCCGAGGTCGAGCTCGCGCAACACCGGGCCGCCCGAGATCGTCTCCGGTGGCGCTGCCCGCACGAGCGTGGCGGTCGCTCCGATGACGAGGACGGCGAGCAGCACCTCCGCGCGCATCGCCCGGCGCAGTGCCGGCGCGTCGTCGGAAGCCCCCGCGGCCAGCCGGGCGGCCCGGCGGCGGTTGCCGGCGGCCAGGCCGATGATCCCGGCCAGCAGCACGATCTTCGCCAGTAGCGCCAGGCCGTAGGTGGTGTCGAAGAACGCACCGATGGAGCCCATGTAGAACCAGGCCTGTACGGAGCCGGCGACGACGAGAACGACGATCGCGGGGATGGCGAGACGCGAGAAGCGGCTCGTGGCCTCGGCCGCGCCGGCGGCGGGATCGCGGGACCGCCAGGGCCAGAAGCAGACGATGAGGAGCACGAGGCAGCCGAGCCAGGCGCCAGCGGCGACCACGTGGACCACATCGGCCGGGATGAGAACGGCCTCCGGCGACTGCGTGGCGGCGTGCCCCCCGTACGGCAGCGAGCCGACGATGACGGCGAGCAGCGCCGCGAGCGCGACGGCCTCGCCGCGGGCGCGGAAGCCGCGGTAGCGCGAGAGGTAGAGGAGCACGACGCCCCAGGTGATCGCGCGCAGGAGCCACGCCTCGCCGGTCTTCGTGTCGAGCGAGGCCTCGAGCACCTCCGAGTCGAGCGCGTCCCCGATGCCCGTACCGGTTCCGAGGGCGCCCTGGAGCACGAGGCCGGCAAGGGAGGAGACGAGACCGACGGCGGCGGCTCCGAGCAGGAGCCGTCCGGGCCATGCCTGCTCGCCGTCGGGGCGCCAGATCGCGAGCCGGAACACGACCGCGCCGAGAAGCAGCAGCAGCGCCGCGTAGTGCAGGCCGCGCGCGAGGCCGTAGGTGCCCTCGACGACGGCGCCGGCGGACGAGCGCGCGAGAAGCTCGGCGACCTCGGGCGTGTCGCGATCGGTCGTGACCTGCTCGCCGACGCCGAACGCGAAGCCGCCCGAGACCGGATGCCCGTCGGCGGAGGTGACGCGATAGGTGGTCGTGTAGATGCCGCGCCCGAGCCCATCCTCCAGGTCTACGCTCACGCTGGACTGCCTGCCGTCCGGATAGCCGACCTCCCCCGCGTCGACCTGCTCGCCGTCCTCGTCATAGACGCGAACGGCGCCGACGCTCGCCACGACGGGCTCGTTGAAGTCGAGCTGCACCCGCGGTGGTGCCTCTGTGACCGTCGAGCTCTGATGCGGCGTCGTGTGGGTGAGCACCGCATGGGCGGCCGCCTCGCCCGGCAGGGCGAGCGCGACGGCCGCGACGAGCGCGACCGCCCGTGCAGTGCTGCGGATCACGCGGTGCGGCGCGCCCGGCGGGCGCTCAGCACGCCCGCCAGCCCGAGCGCGAGGCCGAGTCCGCCGACGATCAGTGCGACCACGGCGAGCCCGTTCCCGTCGTCCTCCTCGTCGTCGCCACTGTCGTCATCGACGGCGGCCGCTGCCGGCGCTGTCGGGTCCGTCGGCTCGGCCGCCGACTCGTCGGCGGCGGCGGTGAGCTCCACCTGCGGCGCCGGCTCCTCCGCGTCGGGCGGTCCGATCCAGCGAACGACCTCACCGCTCGAGTAGGTCTGGAGCGCCTTGAACGTCAGCGTGCCCGGCTCCTCGGGCATCCGCAGCGAGAGCCCGAAGTCCTGGAACTGGCCAGGCTGTACTCCGTCGCCCTGCGCGGTGAAAGTGACGGTGTCGACGCGCTCCGTCTGCCGCTCGCCGAATACCTCGACCGGCTCGTCGAGCTTCACCATCTTCACCTGCGTGTCCCAGCCCGGGACGGGCTCGTGCGAGATGAAGATGAAGCCGGGCGGGAACTTCATCTGGACCTTCGCGGTTGACGCGTCGTCGCGCTCGTTCGGCACGCGCACGTCGAGGCGGGTGAACTCGCCGGCCGGCGCCTCGGCCGGCTGGAGGGTCACGTGAGCGGATGCGAGCGCCGGGAGGATCCCGAGCGCGAGCGCAGCCAACATCGTCGTACGACTGAGCTTCCTCATTGAACTGTCCTTTCGTCGAAGTGGTGTGAAAACCGACTACGACAGGACAGGCGGCCCGCGCCCGGCAAGGCGCCGCGCGAGGACCGACCGCGGCGCTGCGAGTGTGGGGAGGCTCGGAACGGTAGGCCTGACCAGGAGGCGCCGGGCCTTTGCGCGGCGGCGCTCGAGCGCCCAGCGGACGACGGACGCCGCGCCGCGCAAGAGGAGCGCGATCGCCGCGGCCGCCGCGGCCGCCAGTGGGATCGCGGCCCAGCCGCCCGCAGCCAGCAGCTCGCCGAGCTCCGGCAGGCGGCCGTGCGTCAGGAAGGTTTCGACGCTCTCCTGCGCGCCGAATGCGCTGAGCAGCGTCACCGTCATCACGAACCACAGGATTCGGCCGCTCGGAAGCGCCGGCGGCGCGCCGGTGCGGGTGCGTGCGACGACCACCAACAGGTGCGCCAGCGTGATCAACGCCAGGACGATCGAGAGCGGACCGAGCCAGGTCAGGTAGCCGTGCGCCGTGGACAGCTGGTGTTCGTGCTGCGGTGGGGCAACGGCGTAGCGCCCGTAGTGAACAGCCAGCACGCCGAGGACGGCGAGCGCCGCGGCCCTTAGTCGCCAGATGCCGGTCATGGCGGCCAGCAGTTTGGCGGATGCCGGGTCGGCGCGCGCCTTATGCGTCCACGTCGTCGAGCTCGCGCGCAAGCTGCTCGACGCGCGCCGCGATGTCGTCGCGGGTCGCGCGGACCTCCTCGACGGGCCGCCCTTTCGGGTCGGCCAGCTTCCAGTCGAGGTAGCGCTTGCCGGGAATGTAGGGGCACTCGTCCCCGCAGCCCATCGTGACTACGACATCCGCCTGTTCGGCAAGCTCTGTCGTCAGCCTCATCGGCTCGCGGTCTTCGAGGTCAATGCCGAGCTCGCGCATTACCTCGACCACCTCGGGGTGGACGCGCTCTCCCGGGGTCGTGCCGGCCGAGAGTGCCCGGTGGCGGCCGGCGGCCGCGCGCTCGAAGAGCGCCTGACTCATCTGCGAGCGCCCGGCGTTGTGGAGGCAGACGAAGAGCGCGGTCGCCATCAGGGCTTGCGCGCGCGAACGATCGCCGACGATGCATGCTCGTGCACGCGGTGCGTGGGGTTCACCTCGATGTCGGTCAGGCCGGCGTCGGCGAGCGCGGCGCGGAACTCGTCCTCGGTCAGCGCGCCGGCGATGCAGCCGGTCCATTGCGCCATGTCCGCGCGTGTCGCGTCATCCATTTCCGGGTCGGCGATGACGTCCGAGACGGCGAACCGGCCGCCCGAGCGCAGGACACGCGCGGTCTCTGTGATGACCCTGCGCTTGTCGGCGGCGAGATTGATGACGCAGTTCGAGATGACGACATCAACGCTCTCGTCCGGAAGGGGGATCTCCTCGATGTAGCCCTTGATGAACTCGGCGTTTGTGATGCCCGCCCGAGCCGCGTTCCTGCGCGCGAGCTCCAGCATCTCGTCGGTCATGTCGAGGCCGATCACCCTGCCGGTCTCGCCTACGCGCTGTGCGCTGATGAGAACGTCGGCGCCTGCGCCCGAGCCCAGGTCGAGCACGGTCTCGCCCTTGCTGAGGGCAGCGACCGCGGTCGGCACACCGCAGCCGAGCGAAGCCTCGACGGCTCCGCCGGCGGCATCCGCCTCCTCGCCGTAGAGCGAGCCGCCGAATACGAGGTCTCCGCGTTCGTCCGTCAGTCCGACAGGGCCGCAGCCGCAGCCGCTCTCGGCGGGCGCGGCCGTCGCCGCTGCGGCGTAGCGCTCGCGAACGGTTTCACGGATGTCGTCGGGCTTGCCGGCGGCGCAGCCACAGCTACCTCCCGCCGCGGCGGTCCCGCAGCATGCGTCCTTGTCGCCGGGCTCGCAACAGGTCGCCTGCGCGGCCGGAGAACAGCAGGTCGTCGTCAGTTCAGCCATGCGGACAGCTCCTTCAGCGCCTCGGGTTGGACGTAGTAGTAGGCCCACAGGCCGCGCCGCTCGACGCCCACGATGCCGGCGTCCCGGAGCTTCTTCAGATGCTCAGAGAGCGTCGACTGCTTGATGTCGAACAGCGGCTGGAGTTCGCAGACGCACACCTCGCCCGCGTGCTTTCGCAGGACATCGACGAGCTGCAGGCGCGTCGGGTCGCCGAGGGCCTTGGCGACCGCCGCCAGCCGCTCGGCGCTCGCGCGGCTCACATCCGGGTGGACGAGGGGCTCGCAGCACGGCTCGCCGACGGGGCGCTTGGTCTTCGGCGCGAGCGCGAGCGTTTGGGGCATGCACCGACGGTATCACATTACATCGGCGTTCACCGATATAGTGCCCGGAGTGGGATTCGAACCCACACGCCCCGAAGGGCTCTGGCTTTTAAGGCCATAGCGTCTGCCGTTCCGCCATCCGGGCGGATCGAGTCTAGGCCGCTACCCGTCCGGCGGCTTCCGCTCCGGCAGCTGGAGCGTCTCCTCGGCCGGCAGGCCCGCCTCGAGTTCGCGCTGGCGCTCCAGCTCGGCGTCGAGCTCCGCGCCGAACAGGACGGCAAGGTTCGACAGCCACAGCCAGACCAGGAAGACCACCACGCCGCCGAGTGACCCGTAGGTCTTGTCATACGAGCCGAAGTTGGCGACGTAGAAGGCGAATCCGGCGGACGCGGCCAGCCACAGGAGGACCGCCGCAACCCCGCCCGGGGTCACCCAGCGGAACCGCGGCTGGCGCACGTTCGGCGCGACGTAGTACAGGACGGCGAACATCCCCATGACGACGACGACGATCACGGGCCACTTCGTTATCTCCCAGGCCGTGACCGCGGTGTCGCCGAGGCCGATCACGTCCCCGACCGAGCGTGCCAGCGGGCCGGTCACCACGATCGAGATCGCCACGAGCGCGAGCAGCAGGACCATCCCGATCGTGATGACGATCTGGAGCGGTCGCCGGCTCCAGAAGGGCCTGCCCTCCTCGACCTCGTAGATGTCGTTGGCCGCGCGAATGAACGCGCCGATGTAGCCGGACGCCGACCAGACCGCGACGATCAGTCCGACGCCGAGCAGCGCGCCCGCACCGCCGTTCGACTTGACGACGCCCTCGATCGGACCGCGGAAGGTGTCGACGGCCGATTCCGGGCCGAGGTCGCGAACGATCTCAAGCAGCGCGTCGGTCGTCTGGGGATGCTGCCCGGCGAGGCCGAGGATCGCGACGAACACGATCAGGCCGGGGAAGATCGCGAGGACCGCGTAGTAGGTGAGCGCGGCGGCCCAGTCCGTCAGGTTGTCCTCTCGGAGCTCGTGGATGCTGCGCTTGAGGGCCGGGGCCCAGCGGCGTGCCGGCACGGCGGGTGGATACCCGAGCGCGCGCACGGGTATACATCGCGGTGTGAAGTTCCTCTTCATGCCGATCTCGATTCTGGCCGGGCTCATAGCCGGGTTCGTCGGGAAGAAGCTCTTCAACCAGATCTGGGAGCTGATCGACGAGGAGGAGCCGCCGGACTCGAAGCACCTCGAGATCTCGTGGGCCAAGCTCATCGCGGCCGCGGCCGTCCAGGGCGCCATCTTTCGCGCCGTGAAGGAGGCAACGGACCACGGAACCCGCCGCGCGTTCATGGGCGTCACCGGCTCATGGCCCGGCGAGGAACGTCCCGAGCCCGAGTAGGGACTGCTACTTGGCGCTATCGCGCTGATGTAGATTCCGGGCGCGCCCGGGGGGAAGGGTCGGACCACCGGCCACCGGCGCACCAGGACGGAGGAACTAGAGATGCGATCGGTCAGCGGCTTCGGGCGCGCTGCCGCCTTGGCAGCGGTGGTGGCTGCGGGCATCCTCGTCGCGGTCCTCCTGTTCGGCGGCGGCGGCGCCGAGTACACCGTCCGCGCGACCTTCCTGAACGCCTCGCAGCTCGTCAACGGGAATTCCGTCCAGGTGGGCGGTGTGCGCATCGGCGCGGTGGACGGCATCGCGATCACCGACAACGGCCAGGCCGAGGTGACCCTCAAGGTCGAGGATGAGTTCGCGCCGCTGCCGAACGGCACCCGCGCGGTCATCCGCCAGGCCTCCCAGTCCGGCATCGCCAACCGCTACGTGGATCTGCGGATCCCCGGACACGAGCTTCCGGCGGGCACGGGCGACGAGGCCCCCGTGATCGAGGACGCCGGCACGATCGCGGACGGCGGGACGATCGGCGTCGACGAGACGGAGACCGCGGTCGACCTCGACCAGCTGTTCAACTTGCTCGACCCGCCCACGCGGCGCAGCCTCCAGAAGTTCCTCGAGGGGAGCGCCAAGGTCTACGCGGGTCGCGCGCGCGAGGCGAACCGCGGCTACCGCTACCTGAGCCCGTCGCTGTCGCGCAGCGCGCGGCTCTTCCGCGAGCTCAACCGCGACACGCCCGCGCTCGAGCACTTCATCGTGGACAGCGCCCGCCTGGTGACCGCGCTCGCCGACCGGCGCGACGACCTGGCGGCGCTCATCGGAAACCTGAACGCGACGACGCGGGCGATCGGCGACGAGAAGGTCGCGCTCGCGAGCGCGATCCAGCAGCTGCCCGACTTCATGCGCCGGTCGAACTCCACGTTCGTGAACCTGCGCGCGGCGCTCGACGACGTCGAGCCGCTCGTGGACGCGTCGAAGCCCGTGGCGCGCAAGCTCGGGCCGTTTCTCGACGAGCTTCGCCCGTTCGCGAACGACGCCGCTCCGACCATCCGGGACCTCAGCGCGGTCGTCCGCCGTGACGGCGCGGGCAACGACCTGATCGAGCTGACCCGCACGTTCACGCCACTCGCCGACATCGCGGTGGACACGGCGGACCGAAACGGCGAGCGCCGCCGCGGATCGCTGGCCGAGAACGCGATCGCGACGCGCGACACCGCGCCGATCATCGCGTTCGGCGTTCCCTACACGCCCGACCTCTTCGGCTGGTTCGACGACTTCTCGACGACGGGCGCCGCCGACGCCGCGACCGGCATCTCGCGGACGCAGACCTACGTCAACTTCTTCACACCGTCGACCGGCGGCCTCGGCGCCCCGCTGATCGGGCCGCTGCTCGAAACCCGCGGCGAGGTCTTCAAGCAGTTCACGAAGATCGATCAGCACAAGCGCTGTCCGGGTGCGGCCGAGGCACCCGCCCCCGACGGCTCCAACGTCTTCAACGAGGACGAGCGCGAGATGCTCGACTGCCTCGAGGAGGACCGGGCGACGATCCCGAACGGATGAGACGGGTCCTCGCCATAACCGCCGTCGCCGGGGCCTGCGCCGCCGCGGTCGCGCTCACCGGCGCGTCCGATGAGGGCTCGAAGGGCAAGTCCTACTGGATCGAGTTCGACAACTCGTTCGGCCTCGTCGAGGGCGGCGATGTGAAGGTCGGGAACGTCCGCGCCGGCCAGACCACCGAGTTCAAGGTGGACGCGCAGGAGGGCGAGCGGCCCAAGGCGCTCGTCCGGGTCGAGATAACCGAGCCTGGGTTCGACTCCTTCCGAACCGACGCCGAGTGCCGGATCCGGCCGCAGTCGCTGATCGGCGAGTACTACGTCGACTGCGAGCCCGGCGCGGCGACGGAGGAGCTCGCCGACGGCGGCCGGGTCCCGGTCGGCCAGACCTCCTCGGTCGTCCCGGAAGACCTGCTGCGCAACGTCATGCGCCGTCCCTACCGCGAGCGCTTCCGGCTGATCCTCGCCGAGCTCGGGACCGGGCTGGCGGGACGGCCGGAAGACCTCCAGGAGGTCCTCAAGCGCGCTCACCCCGGCCTGCGCGAGACCAGCGAGGTGCTCGAGATCCTCGGCGACCAGAACCGGATCATCCAGAACTTCATCACCGACTCGGACCAGGTGATCGCGTCGCTCGAGGAGCGGAAGGCGGACGTCGCGCGCTGGGTCGTCGAGGCCGGCGAGACGGCGGAGATCACCGCCACTCGCCGGACCGAGCTCGCGCGCCAGTTCGAGCTATTCCCGACCTTCCTCGACGAGCTCAAGCCGACGATGGTCGAGCTCGCGAACCTCACCGACGAGCAGACCCCGCTCCTGCGCGACCTGCAGGCGGCCGCGCCGCACCTGGAGGAGACGTTCACCGAGCTCGGCCCGTTCGCCGACTCGTCGCTCGTGTCGTTCCGCTCGCTCGGCGAAACCGCCAAGGTGGGACGGGCCGCGCTCGACGAGTCCGAGGAGGAGATCGACGAGCTGCGCCGGCTCGCCGCCGACGCCCCCGAGCTCGCCAAGCCGCTGCGTCAGTTCCTCGAGTCGATCGACGACCGCCGGCGCGCGCACGAGTACGACGTCCGCGCTGCGTCGTCCGACCCGCCCGCGCCGGACAAGACGCACTGCGAGGACGACTCGAAGTGCGGCTTCACCGGAATGGAGTCGGTCTTCAACTTCGTCTACTGGCAGACACTTTCGGTCAACCCGTTCGACGAGCTCGGCCACCTGCTGCGCTTCACGGTCACCGAGGAGGCGCCGTGCTCGCACCCGTTCACGGGCGGCGAGGACTTCGAGGCCGAGCGCGACCTCTACATGCAGTGCAACTCGTGGCTCGGCCCGAACCAGCCCGGTCTGACCGATCCCGATCCGACCGAGGGCGGGCAGGCCGCGCTCAATCGCGCCCGCGCGGCGGACATGGGTGTCGGCGTGGACCAGTCTGCGACCGATCACGGCGAGAACCAGCCGGAGGCGCCGCCGATCCCGGGCAAGAAGGACTGGTCGCAGCCCGAGTTCGCCCTGCCGCCGTCGCTTCAGAGCCTGCTCGACGCGCTCGAACCGGCGGCGATCCCGCGGCAGCGGCTGCCTGAGGTGGGCGACGTCCAGGAGCGCCTGCCGGACGTGGAAGGCCTCGCCCCCGAGGTGCGCCCCGAGACCATCCTCGACTACCTGCTCGCGCCATGACCCGCCGCCCGTCAGCATCGATCGTCGCGAGCCCGGTCCTTGTCGGGGCGGTCACCGTGCTGGTCGCGATCGTCGCGGTGTTCCTGGCGTACAACGCGAACCAGGGCCTCCCGTTCGTGCCGACCTACGACGTCAAGGTCGAGCTGCCGTCGGGATCCAACCTCGTCGCGGGGAACGAGGTCAGGATCGGCGGCTTCCGGGTGGGCGTCGTGGACGACATCACGACCGCGACGCGCGACACCGCCGACCGCGAGAACGACGCGATCGCGATCGTCAGCATGAAGCTCGACGCGGTAGTGGACCCGCTCCCGGAGGACACGACCGTGTTCGTCCGTCAACGTTCGGCGCTCGGGCTCAAGTACGTGGAGCTGACCCCGGGAGCCAGCGAGGCCGGCCTGGACGCCGGCGAGACGCTGCCGCTCGAGCAGGCGAGTGAGCCGGTCGAGTTCGATGACGTCTTCTCGACCTTCGACGAGCCGACCCGCGCCGGCTCGCGGGTCGCGCTCGAGGGGTTCGGTGACGCGCTCGCCGGGCGCGGCGCGTCGCTCAACCGGGCGATCGAGGCGTTCCGGCCGCTCTTCGTCCATCTCCAGCCCGTCATGCGGAACCTCTCCGCGCCCGAGACCGAGCTCGACGAGTTCTTCCGCCAGCTCGGGGCCACCGCGCGCCAGGTCGCGCCGGTCGCCGACGTCCAGGCGCAGCTCTTCGTGAACATGGCCGACACGTTCGACGCGTTCAGCAGGGACCCGGCGGCGCTCCAGGCGACGATCGAGAAGGCGGCGCCCACGATGGAGGTGGCGATCGAGTCGTTCCGGGTGCAGCGGCCGTTCCTCTCCGAGTTCGCCACCCTGTCGCGGGAGCTGCGCCCGGCCGCGCAGGAGCTGCCGCGCTCGCTGCCCGACCTGAACGACGCCCTCGTCGCCGGCCAGCCCGTCCTCCGCCGCAGCGTCGACCTGAACGAGCGCACCGCGGAGGTGTTCGAGTCGCTCGACGATCTGGCGGCCGAGCCGGACACGCTGCTGGCGCTCGCGAATGTCACGGACGCCGTGACGGTCACCCGGCCGCTCATCCAGTTCGTCGCGCCGTACCAGACGGTGTGCAACTACTGGAACACCTACTGGGGGCCGCTTGGCGAGCACCAGTCGGCCGAGACCGCGTTCGGCACCGTCGAGCAGGTCATCCTGAAGGAGGCACCGAACCGCACGCAGGACGACCTCTGGTCGAGCTCGGACAACGACCGGCCGATGGACATCCCGGCCGATCTCGATCCCGACACGGCGACGGACCCGACCGGCGCCCCACTGGTGTCGCTGCACGGGCAGCCGTACTCGGTCGCGGTCGACGCGCAGGGGAACGCGGACTGCCAGGTCGGCCAGTGGGGCTACCTCGAGGGGCCGCTCATCCCGAGCTACGGCCGCTACCCGGCCGACCTCTCGGCGGGGAATCCCGCCGGTGACGGGACGTTCCTCGGCGGCGGAAGCCACCTCGTCCTCGACCGCGACATCCCCGGGAACCGCGGGCCGACGTGGGTCAACCGCGAGACGAAGGAGCTCGGCCCGCGGAGCATCAAGGACGTGGACAGGTGGCACCCGTGAGGCGCACGCGCGGCAGCCGGCTGGGCAACGTCGCCGCGGGGGTGCTGGCGATCCTCCTCATGGTGGGGGTGACGTTCTTCGGGTTCTCGCGCTGGAACCCGTTCGCCGACCCGTACGAGCTGACGGCCGTATTCGAGTCCGCCAACAACCTGAAGTCACGCTCGCAGGTGCGTGTCGCGGGCGTCAACGTCGGCAAGGTCACGAAGGTCGAGCCGATCGCGGAGACCGGCGCCGCCCGGGTGACCATGGAGCTCGACGACTCGGCTCTCCCGATCCACGAGGACGCCGAGGTGAAGATCCGTCCGAACCTCTTCCTCGAGGGGAACTTCTTCGTGGACGTCCACCCCGGAAGCCCGAGCTCTCCGGAGCTCGAGTCGGGCGGCATGATCCCGTCGCAGCAGACCGCGACGCCGGTGCAGTTCGGGCAGATCCTGGCGGCGCTCCAGTCCGACACGCGGCGCGACCTCCAGATTCTCCTGCGCGAGTACTCGAGCGCCCTGGACCACGGCGGCGCCGCGGCGCTCAACCGGTCGATCCAGTACTGGGAGGCCGCCTACAAGAACTCGGCAATCGCGGCCGAGGCCACGCTCGGGCAGGAGCCCCACCGCGACCTCCAGCGGATGATCGCGGGCCAGGCGAAGGTCTTCCGCGCGCTCGCCCAGAACCCGGAGACGCTCAAGGACCTCGTCACGAACTTCAACACGACCGCCGCGGCGTTCGCGCGCGAGGACCTCGCCCTCCAGCGGACGATCCCGGCGCTCGACGAGCTTCTGCGCGTCGGCTCGCCGGCGCTCGCGTCGCTGAACGGGGCGCTCCCGTCCCTGCGCGCCTTCGCGCGCGACGCGCTGCCGGGCACGATCTCCTCCGGCCCGACGATCGACGCGTCGATGCCGTTCATCCGCCAGGCCGCCGCGCTCGTCGAGGAGGACGAGCTGCGCGGGCTCGCGGCTGACCTGCGCTCGCTGATCCCCGACCTGGTCCGGCTCCAGCGCGGGTCCGTCGGGTTCTTCGAGCAGACCCGCCTCCTGTCGTCCTGCCAGAACGAGGTGCTCCTGCCGTTCGCGACCGAGCCGATCCAGGAGCCGGAGTTCCCGGACAACACCGGCGAGCCGTTCTACAAGCAGTCCTCGCGCGGACTGGTGGGCCTGTCCGGCGAGAGCCGGATCCACGACGCGCAGACGCCGCTCTTCCGCGTCCAGGCGGCGGGCGGCCCGTTCTCGGTGCACTTCGGCGAGCTGGGCGGCGAGGATGCGTTCGCGCAGGCGCAGTTCCCGGTCGAGGGCGTGAACCCGATCATCCCCGCGCGCCGGCCGGTGTTCCGGCCCGACGTTCCCTGCGAGACGCAGGAGCCGCCGGACCTCCGCTCGCGCCCCGGCGTCGGCGAGCCGAGCCCGCAGGTCGAGTCGTCGCACTCGCTCCCGCAGACGCAGAAGCAGAAGGACGAGCTCGCGCTCCTGATCGAGCACATGAAGCTGACGGCGCAGGGCATCCCGTCGGTCGACCCGTGGGGCATGCGGCACCAGATCACCCGCCGGGCCGAGGCCCGTCGTAACGGCTGGATCGAGAACTCGAAGGGCCTGCTCAGCTTCCGTGGGCTCGACTCGTCGGGCAACGCGGCCGCCGACGCCGAGGAGGCGGACGAGTGACGACCGCGATCAGAAAGCACCTCGGCGACTTCCTGGCGATCCTCGTCCTGTTCGTGATCGCCGTCGGCGTGGGCGGGTACATCCTTGAGAACCAGCGGCTCCGCTTCCCCTTCGTCGAAGAGACGCCGAAGCAGATCGAGCTCGAGCTCGCCGACGCGCAGGCCATCATCCCGGGCCAGGGGCAGACCGTGCGCGTGTCCGGCGTGAAGGTGGGCGACATCGCGGCGGTCGAGATCGAGGACGGCGTCGCCATCGTCGCGGTGGACATCGACTCGGAGTACGACGACCTGATCACGGACGAGGCCACGGCGCTCCTGCGGCCGAAGACCGGCCTCAAGGATATGTTCATCGAGGTCGACCCGGGCCACGGGGAGCCGCTCGCCGACGGCGAGCGAATCGCCGTCTCGAACACCTCGCCCGACATCGACCAGGACGAGTTCCTGGCCGCGCTCGACGCCGACACCCGCGACTACCTGAAGCTCTTGATCAGCGGCGCCGGGAAGGGGCTCGAGGGTCGCGACGACGACTTCCGCGCGGTACTGAAGCGCTTCGAGCCGCTCCACCGCGATATCGCGCGGCTCAATACCGCCATCGCCGAGCGGCGGCGCAACCTCGCGCGGCTCATCCACAACTACTCGCTCCTGGTCGACGAGCTCGGCGACAAGGATCAGGAGCTGGCGCGGCTCGTGCGCGCGTCGAACGAGGTGTTCGCCGCGTTCGCCTCGCAGGACCTGAACATCTCGAGCACGGTCTCGAAGCTGCCCTCCACGCTCGGCCAGACCACGACGACGCTGGCGAAGGTGGACGACTTCTCGCAGGTGCTGGGGCCGGCGCTCGAGGACCTGCGCCCCGCCTTCCGCCAGCTCGACGTCGCCAACCGGGCGGTGCTGCCCTTCGTCCGCGAGGCCGAGCCGCTGCTGCGCGAGGAGATCCGCCCCTTCGTGCGCGAGGCGCGACCGTACGTCACCGACCTCGAGCCCGCCGCCCGCGACCTCTCGAAGGCGACCCCCGACCTGACGGACATCTTCGGCGAGCTGAACCGCTTCTTCAACATGGCGGCCTTCAACCCGAAGGGCCGCGAGGCGCCCGCCGACTATCCCGCCGACCAGCAGCGGCTGCGCGACGAGGGCTACCTGTTCTGGGTGGGCTGGGTGGCGCAGAACACCGTGTCGATCTTCTCGACCGCGGACGCCAGCGGCCCGTTCCGGCGCGCGCTGCTCGGATTCGGCTGCACCACCTTCAAGACGATCATCGCCAATGACCCGACCGGCCTCGTGCCGCTCGTGATCGGGACCACCCTCGACGGCGTGCAGCAAGTGGGCATCTGCACGGACACACCCTGATGCAGAAGCAAGCGCCAAGCCTCGGGCGGATCCTCGCGATGGTCATCTTCGCGATGTCCTGCTTCGGCCTGCTGCTGTACCTGTGGCTCGCGTTCGGCGGCCCGGTCCCGCTGAAGCCGCAGAGCTATCGGCTCGAGGCGGCGTTCCCGGAGGCGGCCACGCTGGCCCAGGAGGCAGACGTCCGGATTGCGGGCGTGACTGTCGGCAGGGTGAAGACGAAGGAGCTGAACGACGAGGACGGCACGATCCACCCCAGCACCCTCGTCGAGCTCGAGATCCAGGACGAGTACGCGCCGGTGCCGGCCAACACGCGGGCGATCCTCCGCCAGAAGACGCTCCTCGGCGAGACCTACGTGGAGCTGACCCCGGGCACCTCGGGCGAGGACCTCGAGGACGGCGGCCGGCTGCCCGACGCCCAGGTGGAGCCGACGGTCGAGCTCGACGAGATCTACCAGGCGTTCGACCGCCCGACGCGCGAGGCGTTCCGGGCGTGGATCAAGAACTCCGCGGGGGCGATCCGCGGCGGGACGGGCCAGCACCTGAACGACGCGATCGGGAACCTCGAGGGGTTCGCCGTGGACGGCGCCGACATCCTCGAGGTGCTCGACGAGCAGGGCCAGGGCCTCCGTCAGCTCGTGAAGAACACCGGCGTCACCTTCAAGGCGCTGAACGAGCGCACGAACGGCCTGCGCGACCTGATCGTCAACTCGAACAACGTGTTCGAGGCCACCGCGTCGCGCGACGACGCGCTCGCCGAGACCTTCGCGATCTTCCCCACGTTCCTTGACGAGTCGAAGGTCACGCTCGCGCGGCTCCAGGCCTTCGCCACCGATACGCGGCCGCTCGTGCGCGACCTGCGGCCGGTGGCCGACGACCTCGGGCCGACCGTGCGCGACCTGGGGGACCTCGCGCCCGACCTGGAGCAGCTCTTCGAGGACCTCGACCCGCTGATCGACGCGGCGAACGAGCACCTGCCGGAGGCGGTCCGCTTCCTCGACTGCGCGCGGGATGGCGAGAACTGCCCGATGGGGGAGGGCGCGCCCGGCCTGTTCGAGGGTCTCAACGTCTTCCTCGAGGAGCTGAATCCGTTCCTCGCGTACGTGAACTACATGCAGGAGCCGCTCGCGGTCTTCATCTCGTCCGGCTCGGCCACCCTGAACGGGACCTACTCGGGCGTCTCGGGCAAGGGCCACCTGCTGCCGCAGTACGGCGTGAACAACTCGCGCTCGCTCGGGATCCAGACCTCCCGCCCCAACTACGAGCGCGGCAACGCGTACGGCGCACCCAACTACCTGAACCGCGCGTTCGCCTTCGGCGGCGTCGAGAGCTTCGGCGATTGCCAGAACGCCGGCGGCGAGATCGAGGACCCGCAGCCGGGCGGCGCACCGGGCGTCGCCACGGAGATGCCGCCGTGCTTCGTCGCGCCGCCTTCGCTGTACAGCGGCACCACCTTCCCGCGCGTCCAGAGCGGCGACGACGACCTGCGCGAGAAGCCGTCGCCGACGGGCGGCTCCCAACCGCTGCCGAACCTGGACGACGGCGCCTATCCGGGCACCTCGTACGACGCGAACGGCGACCCCGCCCGGCGCTGAGCGCCACCCGCACCGCCGTCCGTAATCTCTAGGCCATGCCGTTCGTCTTCGACCGGCTCTACCGGCGGCTCGGGAGGCTGTACTTCGGCGTCTACACGGTCTTCGAGATCGTGTCCGCGCTCATCATCTGCCTGGGCACGGTCGGGCTCTTCAAGCTGTACGAGAACCCCGGCACGACGGAGTTCCTGGTCACGCTCGCGTTCGCCGAGGCCGTGACCCTGGCGACCGTGCTCTGGGTGATCTTCCGCGGCTTCCGTGAGTCGCGGCCGCTCTTCCGGTGGGTCGGGGGCCGGCGCGACCCGGAGTCGTCGCTTGCGGCGTGGCGGAACGGCGTGACGTTCCCGCGCGAGTTCGTGGCGGCGTCGGGATGGAAGCCGTTTGCGCTCGTGTCGATCCCGATCGCCGTCTTCGTGACGATCTACCAGGACCTGCCGCCGTACTCCGGCCTGATCATCTTCGCGGGCGCGCTGGTCGCGGTGGCGTACGCGGCGCTCCTCCACTTCTTCGCGAGCGAGCTGTTCCTGCGGCCGGTGCTCGCACACATCCACGGGTACCTCCCCGACGACTTCGACGCGACCGCGCGGGGGGTGCCGCTGAAGTGGAAGATCCTCGGGGCGCTGCCGATCATCAACGTGATCACCGGCGTCGTCGTGAGCGGCCTCTCCACCACCGAGCAGGCGTCGCTCGAGGACCTCGGCGTCGACGTGATCGTCGCGGTGATCGTTGCGTTCACGATCTCGTTCGAGCTGACCGCCCTGGTCACGAAGTCGGTGCTCGACCCGGTGGGCGACCTGCTCGGGGCGACCGAGCGCGTGACGAGCGGGGACTTCACGACGCGCGTGCCGGTGGTGTCCGGCGACGAGATGGGACGACTGGCGGCCAGCTTCAACGAGATGGTCCGCGGGCTGGCGGAGCGCGAGGCGCTTCGGGAGGCGTTCGGCAGCTACGTGGACCCCGACGTCGCGGAACGCGTCCTCGCCGAGGGCGAGCTGCTCGAGGGCGAGCAGGTCGAGGCCACGATGGTCTTCGTGGACATCTGCGACTTCACGGCATTCGCGGAGAACGCCAGCGCGCGCGAGGCGGTCGCGCAGCTGAACGAGTTCTTCGGCCTGGTCGTGCCGCTCGTGGTCCGGGGGCGGGGGCACGCGAACAAGTTCGTCGGCGACGGCGTGCTGGCCGTGTTCGGCGCGCCCGATCGCCACTCCGACCACGCGGACTGCGCCCTGGACGTGGCGGTGAAGATCGCCGACGCGGTGGCTCAGCAATTCGGCGGGGCGCTGCGGATCGGCATCGGGATCAACTCCGGCCCCGTGATGGTCGGGACGGTCGGCGGTGGCGGGAGGCTCGAGTTCACGGTGATCGGCGACCCGGTGAACGTGGCCGCGCGCGTGGAGGAGGCGACGAGGGAGACGGGTGACGCGATCCTCCTGACCGAGTCCACGCGCGCGCTCCTGGGCGACGACTGGCGCGCGCGCCTCGAGGAGCGAGGGTCGATGCCGCTGAAGGGCAAGTCGGAGCCGATCTCCCTGTACGCGGTTCGCGCCGAAGGCCTGCCGCCCGGTGCGGGCGACGCCGCGGCTGCCGCCACCGCCTGACAGTACTGCTGCGCCAGCCGCGTTCCATGCCTTACGCTCCACGCGAGGAGGCGCCTGCGCTCGCGGTGTCAGACAGGGAACCCGTTTGCTGAGACTGGTCTTCAGGAAGGGACTCACTGCTCTGGTTCTCGCCTGCGCGCTTGCGGTGGGCAGCGCCGTGACCGCGCCCGCCCAGGACCCGCCGAGCGAGCCCGCTTCGCCGCCCGCCGAGGAGCAACCGCCACCCGCGGAGGAGCCGCCGCCTGCGGAGGAGCCCCCGCCCGCGGAGGAGCCGCCCGCCGAGGAGCCATCATCCCCGCCCGCGGAGGAGCCGCCGCCGGCCGAGGAGCCGCCCGCCGCCGAGGAGCCCGCCGGCAGCCCGCCGCCCGAGCGGCCGCGCGTGATCATCCGCTCGCCGAACCTGCCGCCCCCGACAGGGGAGGAGCCCGTCCCGGACGAGGGGCCCGTTCCGGTCGACGACCCAGGGCGGAGCGGCGAGTTCCTGGGCCGGACGCCAGCGCTGAGCGGGCCGGGACGGCTCGAGCCAGCCGGCCGGACGTTCCGTGAGGCGATCACGCCCACGCCCGGCGCGCCCGCCGCCGCCCCGGTCGTGGTGGCCGCGGCGTCGGCGAACGCGCTCGGCCCGGAGGAGAGCGCGACCGGGCGCCGGTCGGCCGCCGTCGCGCCGCCGCAGCCGCTGCCCGCGCGCGTCGTGCCGCGTCAGGTCAGGGAGATCGTCGAGGTGATCCCGGGGTGGGTCTGGGCCCTGCTCGCCGGGCTCGCGCTCGTCGCCGCCGGACTGGCAGCTTCGTCCTGGACGGCGGCAGCCCGGGCACGCCGGTTGCGCCGCCAGCGCGAGGAGCTGTTGCAGGAGGTCGGGTTGCTCCAGGCCGCGCTTCTACCCGCCGTGCCACGCGAGCTGCCGGTCTCCGTCGCGTACCGGCCGGTGGCGGACGGCGCCGCCGCGGGCGACTTCTACGACGCCTTCGCGCTGCCCGAGGGCCGCACGGGGATGATCCTCGGCGAGATCGCCGGCATCGGGCGGGACGCGCTCGCGCGCACCACCTTCGTCCGCTACACGCTCCGCGCATACCTGGAGGCGGGGCTCGAGCCGCGCGAGGTGGTGAAGGTGGGCTCGGCGGCGCTGGCCGAGCACCTGGCCGGCGGGTACGCGACGGTGATCGTGGCCGTCCACGAGCCGGGGACGGGACGGTTCACCTACGCGACCGCGGGTCACCAGCCGCCCGTCGTCGCCGGTCCCGGCGAGCGCTTCGAGCCGATCACGGCGTGCTCGGCGCAGCCGTTCGGCCTCACTACCCGCACCGGCTGCCGCCAGAGCACCTTCACGCTGACCGCCGGCTCGCGCGTATGCCTCTACACCGACGGCGTGACCGAAGCGCGCGCCGACGGGCGGCTCGTCGGACCCGTGCGACTCGAGCGGGCGCTGCACCAGCTGCCATTCGACGCCGGGGCCGACGACCTGCTCGACGCGATCGAGCAGATGGCGGACGACGTCCTCGACGACATGGCGGTTTGCCTCGTCAAGGCGGCGCCCGATGCACCCGCCTCGGGCCCCCGGGTCGAGGAGCTCGAGGTGGACGCGCGCGAGGTCGGCGACGTGCTCGAGCATTTCCTGCGCGCCTGCGGCGTGCCGCTGGACGACGTGCCCGGGATCCTCCGCGAGGCCGGCGAGGCCGCGCGCCGGCAGGGGTCGGCGACCGTTCGCGTGCGTTCGAGCGCGTTCCGGCCGGGAGTGGACGTCGTGCCCGGCAACCTCGTGTACCTGTCCGAGCGCCGCCGCGCGTTGTCGTAGGGGCTCCCTCCCTAGCGAAGCCCGGCCAGGAAGTCCGCGATCTCGCGCGCGATCGGCTCCGGCTGGTCCTCCACGAGGTAGTGCGCGGCGTTCTCCAACGTCACGACGCGCGCGTCCGGGAAGAGCTCCCGCCACTGGTCGAGGAAGATCGGCTGGAAGACGCGGTCGCGCATGCCCCAGATAAGGAGCTTCGGGACCTCCAGCGTGGCGAGGCCGGCGTGGATGCTCGCGATGAGCTCCGCGCTGGAGTCGCGCTCCGTCAGCGGGATGTCACGCGTGAACGCGAGCGTCCCGACTCTCGACCAGTAGTCCGGGAAGGGCGCGCGGTAGGCCTCCATCATCACCGGGTCGGGTTCGCGCCGGTCCATGCCCCCGGGGATCGCCTCGACGGCCAGGTTGCCGGCGAGCGCGAGGATCTCGCCGAGCCCGTCGGTGCGGAACTCGCGGAGAAACGGCGGCACGAAGCTAGGCAGCTCCCAGGCCCAGGTGTTCATCAGGACGAGCGCGCGGAAGCGCTCCGGCAGACGAAGGGCTGTGCCGAGCCCGATGGGGCCGCCCCAGTCGTGTGCGACGAGCGTGATGTCGCGAAGGTCGAGGTCCTCGACGAACCGTACGGCGTTGTCCACGTGGCGCTCGAGCGTGTACAGGCTGAGCCGGGGCGGCTTGTCCGAAGCGCCGAAGCCCATGTGGTCGAGCGCGACGCAGCGGTGGCCGGCGCCCGAGAGGACGCCGATCGGCACGCGGTACATGTAGCTCCACGTCGGGTTGCCGTGGAGCATCAGCACGGGCGCAGCGTCGCGCGGGCCGTGATCCACGTAGTGCAGGCGGATGTCGCCGGCCTCGGCGAACCGGGGCTCGTAAGGGAACGTCCCAGCGAAGTCGCCCAGGCTCACGGGGCAATGGGTATTCGATAGGTTCGGCGCGTGTCAACGGAGGCCGAGGCTCGGGCCACGACCCAGGTCCACGGAGGCCGGCTCGTCGCGCAGCGGCTGAAGGCCCACGGGGTCTCGCATCTCTTCACGCTCTCGGGCGGGCACCTCTTCTCGGTCTACGACGGGTGCCGCGAGGAGGGCATCGCGATCGTGGACACCCGCCACGAGCAGTCGGCGGCGTTCGCGGCGGAGGGCTGGGCGAAGGCCACGCGCACGCCGGGCGTCTGCGCGCTGACGGCCGGCCCGGGTGTGACGAACGGGATGAGCGCGCTGGGCTCGGCGCTCAAGAACAACTCCCCGCTGCTCGTCCTCGGCGGCCGCGCACCGGCCATGCGCTGGGGTCAGGGGTCGCTCCAGGAGATCGACCACGTGCCGTTCGTCGCTCCGCTCACGAAGTCCGCGCGCACCGCCGACTCGACGGCCGCGATCCCCGGTCTGATCGACGCGGCGCTGCGGACGACGGTCGAGCCGCCGTCCGGTCCGGCGTTCGTCGACCTGCCGCTCGACCACGTCTTCATGGAGGGCGAGCCGTCCGGCGAGGCCGCCGAGCTGCCCGATCCACGCGCGCTGCCCGCGGCGGAGGGCGTCGAGCGCGCGATCGAGCTGCTGCGCGGAGCGGAGCGCCCCGCGATCATGGCGGGAACCGGGCTGTACTGGGCGCGCGCCGAGCAGGAGCTCGAGGCGCTCTGCTCGGAGCTCGGGATCCCGGTGCTCCTGAACGGGCTCGCGCGCGGCTGCGTGCCCGCCGACCACCCGTCGTTCTTCTCGCGCGCGCGAAGCGCTGCGCTCAAGGGAGCCGACGTGGCGCTCGTGATCGGGGTCCCGATGGACTTCCGGCTCGGGTTCGGCGGTTCGTTCGGCGAAGACACCGAGATCGTCGTGATCGGCCAGGCGCCGCCCGAGCACCCCCATCCGCGCGCGGTCGCCTGCGAGCTGTACGGAGGCGTGGCGGCCACGCTCGCCGCGCTTCGCGAGGGCGCCGCCGGCGGCCCCGACCGCGCCGGCTGGCTGGCCGAGCTCCGTGCGGCCGAGGACGAGAAGCGCGCCGCGGAGCGCGAGGAGCTCGCGGACGACCGCGCCCCGCTCCATCCCATGCGCCTCTACGCCGAGCTCCAGCAGGTGATCGACCGCACCACGATCGTGATCGGCGACGGCGGCGACTTCGTCTCGTACGCCGGCCGCGTGATGGAGACATACGAGCCCGGCTGCTGGATGGACCCGGGCCCGTACGGGTGTCTCGGGTCGGGACCCGGCTATGCGATCGCGGCGAAGCTCGCCCGGCCGGATCGCCAGGTGTGCCTCCTGCTGGGCGACGGGGCGTTCGGCTTCGCCGGGATGGAGTTCGACACGATGGTTCGACACGGCCTGCCGGTCGTCGCCGTGATGGGGAACAACGGGATCTGGGCGCTCGAGAAGCACCCGATGGAGTTCCTGTACGGCTACTCGGTTGCGGCGGACCTCCAGCCGGAGCTCCGCTACGACCAGGTGGTGGAGACGCTCGGCGGGCACGGCGAGCTGGTCACGCGGCCCGACGAGCTGAAGCCCGCACTCGAGCGGGCGTTCGCGTCAGGGAAGCCGGCACTGGTGAACGTGCTGACCGACCCGAGCGTGGTCTACCCCCGTAAGAGCAACCTGGCCTAGAGGTCCCCAAACGAGAACCGCCTCCCGAGGGAGGCGGTTCAAGTTGGCCCCATCAGGACGGGCAGGGGTACGTGCCATGAAAGGGCCTAACGGTCCGGGCTGCGGGAGGCGCCGATACGATGCGGCTAAGCCCGAACCTATGTACCTGGCCGATCGAGGCTTGCCAAACGGCACGTCTCTCCTGACCCGGCTGCGCGAGAGTACCGACGTGTCCGGGCGCTGACCATCGAACATTCGGCCAGATTGCTGGCGCGTTGGCGCTCGTTCAGGCGTCGCGCGCGGCGGCGAGCGCAGCCCCATGCAGGATGTCGCGCTCGGACGTCTCCATCCAGTCCAGGTCGAACGCGCGCATGGCCTCGCGCAGGATGATCGCGCCGGCCACGATCGTGGGGGCGCGATCGGGATGGAGCCCGGTCACCTCGCGCCGCTCGGCGACCGGAAGGCGCGCGAGGTGGTCGAGGATCTCCTCGACGGCGTAGCGGTCGAGCCGGTAGCCGTGGACGCGCTCGGAGTCGTATTCCTCGAGCGCCTGGTCCACCGCCGCGAGCGACGTGGCGGTGCCAGCGACCGCGACCCCGCCGATGGTGTCCCGGCGCACCTCGCGCGGGATCTCGGCCTCGATCACGGCCGCTACCTCGCCCGCCACCGACGTGAGCTGCTCGGTCGTCGGCGGGTCGTCGTGCAGGTGACGCTCGGTGTGGCGCACCGAGCCGGCGGCGGTGGAGACGTGGAATGTCGGATCCGAGCCCGGGATGCCGACGACGAACTCGGTGCTCCCGCCGCCGATGTCGAGCACGAGCAGCGGATCGCCGCCCGGGCTCCGCTCGCCGGTGGCGCCGAGGAACGACAGCCGCGCCTCCTCGTCGCCCGAGATCGTGCGCGCGTCCAGGCCGAAGCGGTCTGCCAGCTCCCTGCGGAACTGCTCGCCGTTCCGCGCATCGCGGACGGCGCTGGTGGCGACGCCCACGACCTTCGTCGCTGCCTGCGCGTCGATGTCCTCGCGGAAAGAGGCGACAGTCGCGAAGACGCGTGCGATCGCGTCCTCGCTCAGCCGGCCCAGGGAGTCCACGCGCTCCCCGAGGCGGGTGATCTCCGTGCGGCGCACGAGTTCCTCGACGCGGCCGTCGGCCACCTGGGCTACGAGCAGGCGGGTCGAGTTCGTCCCGAGGTCGACGACCGCGACGCGCAGTGGCTCAGTCGCCGGAGTCGTACTTGAACGAGATCCCCAGCCGCACTCGGTAGTTGGTGACCGTGCCGTTCTCGATCGTGATGTCCTGCTTGATCACCTCGGCGATTCGCAGGTCGCGCACCGACTTCGCCGCGGTTTCGACCGCGTTCTTCGCTGCTGCATCCCACGACTCGGTGCTCGAGCCGATCACCTCTGTGACCCGGTAGACACTGTCCGCCATCTCTTCCTCCTGGCTCTCGATGGATGGTCCGGGCACCCTCTCACATCGGTTGCTCGCCCACAAACCGGGTGCTACCGTTTGGCGTCCAACGGCGCGGGGTGGAGCAGTCAGGTAGCTCGTCGGGCTCATAACCCGAAGGTCGCGGGTTCGAATCCCGCCCCCGCTACTACGAAGGGCCCGCAATAAGGCGGGCCCTTCGCCTTTCTACCCGCGGCGCTTGGTCTCGCAGCATCTGGGAGGTCAGCGCCGCCCTAGGATCCTCGAGCGCCGATGCCGCGGCTCTACGAGACCCCACGCCACGTCACGGACGTCGCCGAGTGCCGCTTCTACCACGCCATGGACCTGCCGGTCTCCGGCTTCCAGGCGGGCGCGTGGGACCTCCGCGACCGCATCGACGAGTACATCCCGGCGCTGGATTACGCCGGAGCGTCCGTCCTCGACGTCGGGGCGTCGAGCGGCTTTCTGAGCTTCGAGTTCGAGCGGCGGGGCGCCCGGGTCGTGGCGTTCGACCGCGCACACGATGTGGCGCCCGACATCGTCCCGTTCCATGACCTCGATGCAGCCGCGGCCCACCGCGACCTCGCGCCGATGTTCGAGAAGACGAAGAACGGCTTTTGGCTGGCCCACCGGGAGCTGGGGTCCAGCGTCCGCGCCGTGTACGGCCACGCAAACGCGATCCCGGAGGCGCTCGGCCCCGTCGACATCGCGTTCTTCGGCAACATCCTCCAGCACCTGCGCGACCCCTTCGGCGCGATCACCAGTGCCGCAGCTCTCGCCCGCCGGATCGTCGTGACCGAGGCCTTCTGGAGGACCGACCTCCCACAGGACGAGCCGCTCATGTACTTCCTCCCGGCGATGGTCGACGCCGAGGCCGAGCTCCGGGCTCACAGCTGGTGGCAGGTCAGCGCCGCCCTGGTTGAGCGGTGGCTCAGCGCCCTCGGGTACCGGGTCGAGGGGCGCTCTCGCCACGAGCAGCTGTTCGTCGAGACGGGTGACCTGATCCCGCACTACACCGTCGTGGCGTCCCGGCCCGAGCGATGACGGGCGACGTATTCGCACAGCCGCGGCACGTGACCGATCTGGAGACGTGTCTCTTCTACCAGTCGATCGACCTTCCGGGCCTCGGGAGCTTTCAGGGGCAGTGGGACCTCCGGCCCGGTATCGACCGCTACCTCTCCGACGTGCCCTACGCGGGCGCGACGGTGCTGGACATCGGAGCCGCGAGCGGGTTCGTCACATTCGAGCTCGAGCGGCGCGGCGCGGAGGTGATCGCCCTCGACCAGGCCGAGGGGGCAGGGTTCGACACGATTCCCTTCCACGACCTCAACCCGGCGATTCCCCAACACCAGACGGCGTGGCTCGAATCCGTGAAGAACGCGTTCTGGCTCTCGCACCGGATCCTCGGATCCCGTGCGCGCGCTGTCTATGCCTCGGCCAACGACATCCCGGCTGCGATCGGCCCGGTCGACGTCGCCTTCATCGGGAATGTCCTTCAACATCTGCGCGACCCGCTGGGGGCGATCGCCAGTGCCGCCGCCGTCGCCCGTCGTGTCGTCGTCACCGAGGCTGTCTGGCGCACGGACTTCGATCCCGAGGAGCCGCTTCTGTACTTCCTCTCAGCGCTGAGGGACGACGAGCCGTCGGGACCGAAGAGCATGGGGTGGTGGCAGGTGTCGCTGGGGATGGTGACGCGCTGGTTGGAGGTGGTGGGCATGCGCATCGAGCAGCGCTACGACCACGAGCAGTTGTTCGTCGAGGGCGGAGCCCGGATCCCGCACTACACGGTCGTCGCCACCTGGCCCTGAGGTCGGGCCCGGCGACCGACGGTCTCGTCGGCGACGCGCCGCACGTCGATCTCCCGCGGCGGGACCCTGACAGCGCCACGCTCGCCGAACTCGAAGATGACGACGTCCGCCCCGACGCGCCCGAGGTACCCGGGATCGATCTGCATCGGCGCCCAGACCACGTGGGTCTCCCGGAAGGTGGCGGCCAGCAGCTCACCGAGTCCGCCGGGCCGGCGCGGATCCAACCACGAGAAGGAGTCCCCGAAGACGACCGCCGTGGCGTCGTGCGGTGCGTCGTGGCAGCGCAGCACCCGGCGTGCGCCGAGGTGGCCGCCGCTCGAGAACACCCGCTCCGAGTCGTCCTCGACGAGGTCGTACGAGAGCGGGTTCGCGGGGTAATGGATCAGCTCGGCGATCCGCGGGGCGAACGCCCGTCCGAGGTCGCCCGAGAACAGCACGGGACGCCATTCACGGCGCTCCAGCGCGACATCGTGGTCGAGCCCGAGCTTGGCGAGGATCGCCCGGTAGCACTCCCAGTAGCCCGCGCCGGCGATATGGCTGTCGGTGCGGAAGAGCACCTCTTCTCCGGCTCGGTGGCGTGCCGTCATGGCGGGGAGGGGGTAGGTGAGCGCCGTCCCCATCCGCTCGCACAGCAGTTCGAGCGGCCGCGGGCCCTCCTGAGGCGGCAGGCCAGGGCACGAAGATCGCACGAAGGGGAGGCGCTCGGGGATGAAGATGTGGACGGCGCTCGCGCCAAGCCGTCGAGCCACGGCGTGATGGTGCGTGACGAGCGCCTCCCAGGACTCTCCCCAGCCACTCGGCAGCGGGTATGTCCCGGCGAACTGGGCGAGGACCTGGTTCGTATCGCCGACAAGGTGAACCCAACCCTCGGTCCCGACGCGAACGACGCCGTCGCGCGAATGGCTGCCGACGGGGTGTGCCGCGAGCGCGGCCGGCGTTCCGGCCAGCACGGCCTCCGCGTGCTCGGCCGAGGTTGCGAGCGCCCGCGCGAGCGCGGGCAGGTCGTGCGCGTCGCGCTCGGCCGCGGTGGGCGGACGGCCGGCCAGCGCAGCTGCGACCGCGTCGAGCGTGGTGACGTACGGGGGCATCACGTGACGTCCACCTCGGCGACCAGCGCGCTGGCGGGATCGAGGTCCTCGAACCAGGCGACGTGCTCCTGCACGAGCGTGAGTGCGAGACGCCAGCGTCCCGGCTGGCCCGGCGCCCTGAGCGGGTAGGCCACCGTCGCCTCCCCCTCGGGCGGAAGCGCACGGGCGACCCGCTCGTGTCCGTTCTCGTGGGTCGCGCCGTTGCCGGCGTCGGTCCACCGCGCCGCGAGCTGCACCGGATGGGGCAGCAACGAGGTGAAGTACGCCGGGCCGCGATTCTGGACCCGGACTTCGACCGTCACCGCGCCGTCCGCCGGGAGCGAGGACGGCAGCTCCGCCTGGAGCGCGGCGCGGCAGGCCTCGGGCGGAAGCGGATCGCCCGTGGGCCACAGGCGGACAGGCTCGACGCCCGCGGCGGTGAATAGGGCTCGCTGCCCGATCTCCGCGGAGCGAAGCGGGTTCGTGTCAAACCCGCGCTCGAGGCCCGCGAGCAACTCCGGTGAGACGAGAGCGACGTCGAAGATCTCCTGGTCGGGGAGGGCGATTCGGGCGCGGAGCTCCCAGGTCTCCCGGTCGAGGACGACGACGCTGGCACGATCGTCGTCCCCACCGCCGATGCGCTGAGCGCTCACGCCGACGAGAATCGCATCGTCGGTCACGGCGAGCCCGCGCGTCCAGCCCCCGAGATGCAGACGCCGCTGCTCGCTCCCGTCCGGCCCACGGCACACGAGGTCGCCGTGTCGCGACTCGCACACGAGCAGGTCCTCCCCGGCACGGTGCGCGTGGTGCGGGCATCGCAGCCCGGTGGCGGTCAGCGACCCCGTCTCAAGGTCGGCGATCACGCCCTCCGGATCGTCGAGATGGGCCTGCCATTCGCGGTGACGCTCACGCTGGCCGAAGGCGCACACGCACAGGCGATCGCCGTCGTGCATCAGGCAGTTGAGGTGCCACGCGTCGCCCTCTCCGGGAAAGGTGCGCTCGCGGACGACCCGCCCCCCGGGATCGATCCACAGAACGGCGTTGCGACCGCTTGCGACGGCGACCACGTTCTCTCCGTCCCATGCCATGCCATGCCCGTCGATCAGGCCGGGCACCCGCAGGTACCGGAGGACACCGGTTCGGTCATAGATCAGCAGCTCGCCCTGCGGCTGGTCCGCGTCCCCGCGCAGGGAGCGTGCCACGAGATCGGGCCCGACGGCGATCCCGATCGTCGAGAGGCCGTCGATGCGCCGAGGCGGCTCGCCGATCACATGCAGCCCCCCGCCCGTCGACTCGCCGAAAGTACCTGCGATCGCCACGTTCTCGCCGAATCGCATTCGGCATATATTGACCCGCTTGTCCGCGGTCTCTCTTCCAGCCGAGGCTCGCCCCCCAAACGAGCCGCGGCCCCTGCGAAACGCGCGTACGGAAATCGCCGCGTTGGCCGTGCACCTCCCGGACCCGGTCGTCGTGGTCGACGCCGGCGTCCGCTGGGGCTTCGCCGGCGAGTGGGACCAGCTTGGCGAGGCCGTCCGGCTGATCGGGTTCGAGCCGGATCCGGACGAGAGCCGGACCCTCACGGCGAACCTCGCGGACCGTCCGAACGCGGAGATCGTCGCGTCCGCGCTGGGGAGCGAACCCGGCCGGGCCGTGCTTAACCGCGCCGAGCACGTGGGCGGGTCATCCCTCCTCGCCACGAACGCTCCGTCTCACCTCGACGTCGGCGTATCCCTGGACCTGGTCGACCGGGTGGAGGTGCCCGTCACGACGCTCGACCTCTGGCTCGCCGAGGCGCAGGTGGAGCGGGTCGACGCGTTCAAGCTCGACACGCAGGGCTACGAGGGGCCCGTCCTCGAGGGCGCCGGGAACGCACTCGCCACGGTCAGGGTCGTCGAGATCGAGGTGTCGATGAACGTGCCCTACTCCGGGTTCACGAGCTTCGCGGACGTCGACCGCCTGTTGCGGTCCCATGGCCTCGTCCTGTGGCGCCTGCCGCTGCTCGCCCACTATCCGCTCCGCGGCGGGGAGGATGCTCCCCTCCAGCCCGAGACCCTCGAGTACGGGCCGTCGGGGATCCGCATCGCAGCGCCGCCGGGCCAGCTTTCCTGGGCCGACGCGATCTATGTGGCGCCCGCGCTCCTCGGGGTGGATGACGAGCGCGCCTGGGACGTGGCGCTGCGCGATGCGATCCTGGCCAACGCCCACGAGCAGCACGACCTCGCCCAGGTGGGGCTGCGGCGCGTGCTCGAGGCCGACCCTCCCGACCGACTGCGCGCCGCGGTCGACCGAGTGCTCAGCGGCCCTGACCTCCCCTCGCCCGGCTCACCCGCGGCGAAGCGAGCCGGCGCCGCCCCGAAGGGGGATGAGCTTGCCCGTGCGGTGGAGGCGGTGCCCTTCTGGTGGCACTCCATCGACCTCGGCGGCGGCATCGTCACCCCGGGACGCAAGTCGCCGGAGGTGCTCGAGAGCCAGTGGCGCGACCTCCAGCTCGACGTCTCCGGCCGCACGCTTCTCGACGTCGGCGCCTGGGACGGATGGTTCTCGTTCCGCGCCGAGCGTGAGGGTGCCGAACGCGTCGTCGCGCTCGATCACTTCGCCTGGATGATCGATCCGACCGTGCGCGCCGCGCACGAGGGCCGCCGGCTCGGGACAGGGCCTCTCCCCGATTGGGACGAGGTTCCGGGGGCCTGGCAGCCCGACGTCCTCCCCGGTCGCCGGGGCTACGAGCTCGCGCACCTCGCGCTGGGGAGCAGTGTGGAGAACGCCGTCGCCGACATCGCGACGCTGGACCCGAGCGACCTGGGCACCTTCGACATCGTCCTCTGCCTCGGCGTGATCTACCACGTGCGCGATCCGCTCGGCGTGCTGCGCAACGTCGCGGCCCTGACGGCGGGCACCGCGCTGATCGAGACGGAAGCGGTCTTCATCCGGGACCACGAGGAAGTGCCGATGTTCGAGTTTGCCCCGTCGGACAGCCTGGGCCTCGATCGCACGAACTGGTACGTGCCCAACGCCAACGCCGCCCTCGCCCTGTGTCGCGAGGCGGGGTTCAGCGCGGCGGAACTGCTGGTCGGTCCCGAGGCCGTCAGCCTGCCCCGCCGCGGTGAGCCGACCCACTACCGGGCGGTGATCCGGGCCACGCGGTGACCGCCCTCGCCCTCAACCGAGTGTGCAACCTCGAGGACTTCGAGGATCCCGGCCTCCGCGAAGTCTTGCGCGAGGTCTTCGAGCACGAGCTCGGCTACCGGCCGGACCTGCCGCGCGGGCGGGAGCTGCGCAAGTACTGGGAGGTGGGTATGACGGTGGCCGCGATGCGCGCCGGCGGCGCCCTGCGGCCCGACGCGGAGGTGCTCGGCCTTGGGGCCGGCGCCGACCCGACCCAGTTCTTCCTCACCAGTCACGTCCGCCGCGTGTTCGCGACCGACCTCTACCTCACCCCCGGGATCTGGGCGCACCAGGCGCCGGCGGAGATGCTGTCGCGCCCGTTCCTGTTCTGGCGTGGCGAGTGGGAACCGCGGCGCCTCGTCGTCCAGCACATGGATGCGCGCGAGCTCCACTACGACGACGAGAGCTTCGATGCCGTGTTCTCCTCCGGCTCGATCGAGCACTTCGGCGATTGGGCGGACGTCGAGGCGGCGGTGGCCGAGGCCCATCGGGTGCTCAAGCCTGACGGCGTACTTGCCCTCTCGACCGAGTTCCGGCTCGAGGGGCCCGCCGGCGGGATGCCGGGGACGCTGACGTTCGGCCCCGACGAGCTCGAGCGCCACATCGCCGGCCACGGCCGGTGGTCCTGGATCGGCGAGGTCGACTGGTCGGTCTCCGAGGAGACGCTCGCGACCGAGTCCGCGCTGGCCGAGGCGGGCGCCTACGTGACCGCGGACTCCAACCGCTATGGCGGCTACGCGCCGCTTAGCGTGTCCACATTGCCGGCGCCCCACATAGTCGTGCGTCACGGAAAGCACCTGTTCACCAGCGTCCACCTGGCACTACGGAAGCTCTAGGGGAGCCGATGTCCAAGTCTGAAAAAGCAATCGCCGAGCTGGCGGCCCGCATCGAGCGTGTGCTGCATCAGGAGACCTACGAGATCCGTCACCAGATGGACCTGAGGTTCGACCGCGTGAGCGAACAGCTAGCGGCCCTGGTCGAGCGCGACGCGGAGCTCCGGCACCAGCTTGACCTGAGGCTCGACGCCGTGAGCGAACAGGTCGAGGCACTCGCGCCACTGCTCGAGCAGGGCGCGGACATCCGTCGCCAGCTCGACGTGAGGTTCGACCACGTCAGCGAACAGCTGGCCGCACTGCTCGAGCGCGGCGTGGAGCAGGACGACCGGCTGAGGCGCGACCTCGCGCGGATCGAGCGCGACCTCGCGACGTCCCGCGAGCTGGTGGTGGAGTTCGCGGCTCACCTCTCCCGGATGGTGCGGGACCTGCGCGACGGCGGCCCGGACGCCTCCTGAGTCCCGATGCCCGCCCGCGCCGTTCTCGGCTTCCAGCACGTGGCACTCAGCGCCGATCGCGGCATCGGCCGCTACAGCGTGGCACTCGCGAACGCCCTTCACGCGCGTGCCCCCGAACGCGTGGTCCGCGCCGACGCCGAGGGACCGGAGGCCATGGAGGCGCTCTCGCCGCGAATGCCGGTCCCCATGGCGGTCGCGCGGAATCAGGGCCGGCCCGCGGGAGACGGGCGGCTCGTCTACCACGTGAGCGCACCATTGGTGCCACGGGGCACGCCGCTCCGCACGATCTGGCCGCGGTGGGCGCAGGCCTCTGACGTCGCGCTCGCCGTCACGCTGTACGACCTGATCGAGGCGCGGCATCCCGACCGCCTGCCCGACCACGAGGTCCGCGCGCTCGAGGTCCGGCTCGAGCTTCTCCGCGAAGCCGACGCCGTTCTGACGATCTCGCGGGCGGTCGCCGAAGACGCGGTCCAGATCCTCGGCCTCCCGCGGACGCGCGTCCACGCCGTGGGGGCCGCGGCGATCCCGGGTCCGCCGCCCCCCGAAGACCCGCTGGCGGCCGCTCGCGCGGCGGTCGCGCGGCTGGGTCGCGATCCGATCGTTGCGCCGCTCGGCGATCACTGGCGGAAGAACGCCGCCGGCCTGCTGCGCGCCTATGCCGAGCTTCCGCGCGAACTGCGGGAACGGCATCAACTGGTGGTGCTCGGGTTCCGCCTCGATGCACCGAGCGGGCGCTGGCTCGCCGCGGAGGCGGCCCGGATCGGGGTGGGCGACACGACGCTGTTTCCCCCCAGGCTCGACGACGCAGCGCTCGCGGCCCTGCTCGCCAGTGCCGGCGTCGTCGTCTTTCCGTCTCTCGAGGAGGGCTACGGGTTGCCGGTGGCCGAGGCGATCGAGGCGGGCGCACCCGTCGTGGCGAGCGACATCCCCAGCGTCCGCGAGATCCTGCCCGACGACTCGGCGCGCTTCGATCCGGCGGACCCGGCCGCCATCGCAGCCGCGCTGCGAGACGCGCTCGAGCATCCGAAGCGGCGCACACCGCCGGACGACCCGCCGAGCTGGGACGCGGTGGCAGAGCGGACGCTCGCGGCGTGGGACGAGGCCGCCGCCGTGCGCGCTGAGCGACGCGGTGGTGCCCGCCGGCGCGGACGGCCCGCGGCCGGGTCCGGGCGTCGTCCGCTGGCGATTTTGACCCCGCTGCCTCCCATCCGGTCGGGGATCGCGAGCTACAGCGACCGGCTGCTCGAGGCGATCCGCGGGCGCGCGGAGGTCCGCGTGTACGAAGCGTCCGCCGCGCTCGAGGCCGCCGCGGCGCTCGAGCCCGGGCTCCCGGAGCCGATAACGGTGCTGGGGAACAACGACCATCACCTCCGGAGCCTCGAGGCCTTCCTGAGGATGGGAGGCGTGGCTCACCTGCACGACACCGACCTGTCGCACCTGGCCGGGCTCCATCGGCGGGCGGCGGGCGGCGACGGCGACGGCCGGCGACTGCTTGCGAGGATCGCCTGCCGCGCCGACCTCGTGCTGGTTCACTCGGAGACGGGTCGGGATGCCGTGCTGTCCGCCCACGGCGACGCGAACGTTGCGGTGGTGCCGTTCGGGATCGGGCGCGCGCCCGTTCCCGCCGCGCCCACAGGCACCTCGCCCGTGGTCGCCAGCCTCGGGCACGTACGGCGCGCGGACCTCCTGGTCGCCTCATTCGCCGCCCTGCATGCGGCGATGCCCCGCGTTCGCCTGGTCGTGGCAGGACCCTCCTGGGGCGACGGCGAAGCGGCGATGCGCAGGCAGCTCGCCGAGGCTTCGCTGGAAGACGTGGTCGAGCTGACGAACTGGCTCGACGACGATGCGTACGAGGAGCTTCTCGGCCGGATCACCGTGGCTGTTCAGCTGCGCGACCGGGATTCGGGTGAGCGCTCGGCGGCCGCCGGCGACCTGCTCGGCGCCGGGGTCCCGACGGTCGTAAACGATCTGGGAGCGCATGCCCGGCTGCCGGAGGACGTCGTCAGGCGCGTGAGGGCAGACCCGAGCCCCCACGAAGTGGCGGAGGCGATCGCAGGACTCCTCCACGATCCGGACGAGCGGGCGCGCCTCCGGGCCGAGGCCGTACGGTACGCGGCGGACCACACCTTCGAGGCCGCCGCGGACGGCCTGCTCGCCGCGCTATCGGCCTCGGAGTGCACCGCTTGATGCATTGAGGCCCCTAGAGGGGCCCTGAGGCATCAATCGTTCGCGGGGTGCGGAGGCGACGTTGGCTTTGCGCGAAGATTGCGGACATGAAAGCCGTCGCCTGCCAGCACGCTGAGCTGTCCGTCATCGACGCCCCCGAACCGACGCCCGCGAAGGGGCAGGTGAGGCTCGAGGTCGAACGCTGCGGCATCTGCGGGTCCGACCTGCACGCGCGGCACGGCATCGACGAGTGGGCCGAGCTCTCCGCGACCCTGGGATATGACCGCTTCGGCCGTTCCGAACAGCAGGTGATCTTCGGGCACGAGTTCTCGGGCCGGGTGGCCGAGTACGGCCCGGGATGCTCGAAGGGCGTGCCGACGGGCACCGCGGTGGTCGCGATGCCGATTATCCGCAACCCGCAGGGGATCGACACGATCGGGCTCTCGCGGCACGCGCCGGGGGCCTACGCAGAGCAGCTGCTCGTGCAGGAGTCCCTGATGCTGCCGGTGCCCAACGCCCTGCCGGCGGATGTCGCGGCGCTCACCGAGCCGATGGCGGTCGGGCTCCATGCCGTGCGGCGAGGCGAGGTCGGAAAGCGGCAGGTGGCGGTCGTGATCGGCTGCGGGCCGGTCGGCCTCGGCGTGATCCTGATGCTCAAGGCGCAGGGCGTGCGGACCGTGGTCGCGAGCGATTTTTCACCCGGGCGCCGCGAGCTCGCGCGGCGATGCGGAGCAGACGTCGTGGTCGACCCCCGCGACGCCGATCCCTACACCGCGGCGGGGGACCGCGGCCACCTGACCGACGCGCCGAGCCTGTTCGATCTCGCGATCACGACCAAGGAGCGGCTCGCGCGCCTGCCGATCGGCTGGTGGCACGTGTGGCGGCTCGGCGAGAAGCTCGGCGCCGGGCCGAAGGCGCCCGTGGTGTTCGAGTGCGTCGGCGTGCCGGGGATGATCGAGTCGATCGTCCAGGGCGCGCCACTCTTCTCGCGCGTGGTCGTGGTGGGAGTCTGCGTCGGCACCGACCACTTCCGGCCGGCCATGGCGATCAACAAGGAGATCGACATGCGATTCGTAATCGGCTACACGCCGCTCGACTTCCGCGACACGCTCCACATGCTGGCCGAGGGCGAGGTCGATCCACGGCCGATGATCACGGGCGAGGTCGGCCTCGACGGGGTCGCGGCGGCGTTCGAGGAACTCGCGGATCCGGAGCGCCACGCCAAGATCCTGGTGGACCCGAAGAGTGACGCGGCGGCGCCGGTTTCCTACGCGAACGCGTAGTCGCTGAACGGGAAGCGCGCGCTCTTCCACATCACCTCGAGGGTCGTGGCGGGGCGGAACGGCACGTCGCCGTGCCGGTCGAAGTAGTACGAGTTCGCGGTCGCGCAGGAACCGTGGAAGAACACCTGGCGGTGGCGGCGGCCGAGCATCTGGCGCATGTAGCGGTCCTTCGCCTGCTCGGTCACCTCGATCCGCGTGGCCCCGATTTCGCGGGCGCGCTTGAGACAGCGGACGATGTGGCGCGACTGATTCTCGATCAGGGTGAAGTACGACGCGCCGTTGTAGCCGTAGGGCCCGAGGATCGAGAACATGTTGGGGAACCCGGGAATCGTGACCCCCTGGTACGACTGGAGGCGGTTCTCGGTGAAGAACCGCTCGAGGTCGAGCCCGTCCACCCCGCGGGTGGGGAAGGGCGGCATGTTGCCGGACTCGAAGACCTTGAACCCGGTCGCGAGGATCAGGACGTCGAGCGGGCCGTGCTCGCCCTCCGCGGTCTCGACGCGATCGCCCTCGACCTTCGTGATCGGTGCGGTCTCGAGCTGCACGTTCTCGCGGTTGAAGGTGCGCAGGTAGTCGTTCGAGAAGCCGGGACGCTTACAGCCCAGGTCGTAGCGCGGCGTCAGCCGGTCGCGCACGACGGGGTCCTTCACCTGGTCCTCCAGGTGCTTCAGCGCGACGCCCTTGGACCACTTCGCCATCGGAACGACCGAGGCGTAGTGCGCGGCCACCGGGAACGTCATCTCGATGAAGGTCTGCGAGAGCAGCCGGGCGACGTGCTCCGCGCCCGGGACCAGCTCCAGCACCCGGCGAACGGCCCGCGGCATCGGCCCGTCGAGCTTGGGCAGGCACCAGATCGGCGTGCGCTGGAAGACGGTGAGCCGCTCGACATCGGGCGCGATCGAGGGGATCACCTGCACGGCGGAGGCACCCGTGCCGATCAGAGCCACGCGCTTGCCGCGCAGCTCGACGCCGTCGTCCCATCGGGCCGTGTGCATTGTGGTGCCGGTGAACTCGCCGACGCCCGGGATGGCGGGCGGCTTCGGCTGGGTCAGGACGCCGGTCGCGCCGATCGCGTACCGCGCCACGATGGGCGGCCCGCCGTTCGTCTCGAGCCGCCACACGTGCTCGTCGTCGTCCCACGTCCCGCCGGTGATCGTCGTGTTGAGGCGCAGCTTCGGCCGCAGTCCGTAGTGGTCCACGCAGTCCTCCGCGTACGCCTTCAGCTCGTCTCCGGGCGCGTACACGCGCGACCAGTCGTGCCGCTTGCGGAACGAGAACTGGTAGCTGAACGACGGGATGTCGACCTGGATCCCCGGATAGGTGTTCCAGTGCCAGGCGCCGCCGACCCCGTCACCCGCCTCGACCAGCAGGAAGTCGTCGAAGCCCGCGCGCTGGAGGGCGACGGCGACCCCGATCCCGGAGAACCCCCCGCCGATGATCACGACCTCGGCCCGCGAAACCATCGCGACATGATCGCGCATGCGCTGCGCAGTCACCTCCGCTGGCTAGGGGATCCGCTTGGCGGCGGCCTTCGTGCTGCCGACGGGCAGCGGCGCGCCGGCTGAGGCGGTCACGCGCGCCCGGGCGCGGAGCTTGCCGCCGCCCTTCAGGTTCTTCAGCGGCACCGCCACCCGCTTGCCGCGGCGCAGCCGTCGCACCGCGCGGGAGCCCGTGCGGAGCTGCTCGACCGAACTGCCGACCACGCGCCCGGCCCGGCGGACCTCGACCTGCACGACCAGCGCCCGTAGCCGCCGCAGCTTGCCACGCAGCCGCGCCCGCACCTTCGCGCGCGCCTCGTCGCCGCGGCGGACCACGTTCAGCCTGACGCGCTTCACGCGCACGGGCGGGCGGACGCTGCTGCGCAGCACGACGCGCTTCCCGCCGCGGCGCGCGACCAGCCGGTTGCCGAGGCGCTTCCAGCGCGGCTTCAGGCGCACCGTGCCCTTTCGGCCCAGGCGCAGCGTG
The DNA here is from genome assembly GCA_035629775.1 of Thermoleophilaceae bacterium. Classification (GTDB taxonomy): domain Bacteria; phylum Actinomycetota; class Thermoleophilia; order Solirubrobacterales; family Thermoleophilaceae; genus DASPHG01. Next base: position 57,268 of record DASPHG010000010.1, read on the forward strand.
GCTGCGAACTGCGTCGCGCGGCCCCGCTGCGGGAAGCTCGAGAGCTCGAGCCGAACCTTGCCGGGGCGGCCCTTGTGGACGATCTCGATGCGGTCGCCCTTGCCGACGAACCGGACCGTGGTGAGCCCGCGCCGAGCCCCGGTCAGCCGCACCATCCGCCCCGCTTTGTCCGCGATCAGCGTGAGGTCGGCACGCGATGAGCGCACGGCGTCGAACCCGATCGCCTCGGCTCCGCCGCGCGGCAGCACCACCTTGTCGTCGCCCTTCGCGCTGGCGCGTGCGGCCGAGCCGCTCGCCTGCACCTGGGCGACCGTGCCCTCGCCGAAGACGCCCATCTCGGTCCGGCCGCCCTTCCCGGGCTCGACCGGGATCGTGTGGCGCTGGTCCGACTCGGCGGCCAGCATCGAGCCGTCGCCGTCGAGGTAGCCGAGCTCGGTCAGCCCGGAGTCGGCGTCCTGCGCCGCGCGAGCGGCGCGGTCGAAGCTGTAGCCGAGCGACGGCGTGGCCAGCACGCGCAGGCCGTCCAGGCCGGCGAGTGACGTGGGCACGACGGGCAGTTCGTTCTCGACGGCGATCCAGGAGAGGTCGCCGGTCGGGCCGGTGCGCGGCTCGGTCCTGATGACGTCGCCGTCGGCATTGCGCTCGACGATCGAGCGGATTCCCGGCGCCGTCCAGCTGCCTCCGGGGGTGACCTCGATCCGGCTCCAGGTCTCGTCGAGGGTCCGGTGGGCCGGCCCGTCGATCTCCTCGCCGGTCACGTACGGGTAGTTGTTGTCGTAGAAGCGGAGGAAGTAGCCACCGCCGGGGCGGTCCTCCACGTCGTAGACGTTCACCGCGTGGCCACTGCCGTCCCAGTTGATGTTGAGCAGAGGGCGGCGCCCCGCGCGGAGGTGGCGCTCGATCGCGGCGCGCATCGCCGCGGGGCCCGAGATCGCGTTCACGCTGCGCCGCTGGACCCACATCTGGACGTACTCCGCCGTCGTCTGCGCGACGTGCTGGACCGCCGCGTACTTGATCGGGCTGAACTGCTGCCGTCCCGCGAGCGGGATGTCGCCACGGCCGGGGATCGTCTCGCGCCCGGTGCGCTCGAGCGACCAGACCGGCGCCGCGAGGCCGCCGGCGGGGCGGCCCAGGACGCTCGCCTGGCCGGCGGCTATCCGGCGGCTCGCGATCGCAAGCCCGACGCAGGTGCCGTTGCGGTTGTAGAAAGAGGCCTCGCCGAGGATCGTCTGCATGATCCCGTGGGCCGGGCTCGGGATCGGCGTGATGACCTCCCAGCAGCCCGGGAAGATCGCGCCGATCTCGCACGCGTTGAGATTCGTCTGGCGCGGGCCGAGCAGCTCCTGCCAGTCGCGCAGGCTGCCGGCCCCGGCGGGCCGCGGCTCGTCGTCCTCGTCGATGTCGCCGTCCTCGTCCTCGTCCTCCCAGACGCCGTCCTCGTTCTCGAACCTGAAGCCGAACCGGTTGCGGTAGGAGCTCACCGCCGCGTTCGGCAGGAGGCCGGCCGTCGAGCCGATCGTGCCCGACGGGTTGAGCACCGAGATCGGCCCGCTCGTCGCCAGTCGCGGCGTGGAGGCCCTCAGCTGCATCCGGTCGGGGTCGGACGCGGTCGGGGCGGCCGTGAGCGTGCCGGGAGCATCCGCCTGGTCGTTGCCGACGCGGACCTGGGCGCCCGGGCAGAAGCCGTTGCCGCGCACGGTGAGCGCGGTCCCGCCGGTCAGCCCCTGGGGCGTGAACAGGCTGGTCGGAGCCGCCGAGGTGATCAGCGGCAGCGCGCGCTGGACGTCGAAGTCGATCGTGCGCTCGATGGACCCGTTCCTGGCCACCAGCTGGAGCGGCACCGGGTCGGTGCCGGCGTCATCGCCGCGGGTGACGCTGACGGTCACGCGGTTCACCGTCGTATCGCCGCCGGGAAACGAGGCGGGCGAGACCGACACGTCGAGGTCGTCGGGGATCGTCTCGCCGCCCACCCTGTGCCGCACCAGGACCCCGATCGACTCGCTGAAGGCGCGGTTGCGGACAACGTCGAAGCCGAGCTCCGACGTCGCGCAGCTGTACGCCTCGAGCGTCGTGTCCGACCCGCGGACGCTGAATGGCGTCTCGACCACGAACGGGATCTGGAGGGTGCGCGTCTTGCCGTCGGCCAGACCGCTGATCGTCAGGACGTGGTCGTCATCCTCGGCGGTGTCCGAGGGCACCGTGAGGTGGGCCGTCGCCGTGCTGCCCGACGCGGGGTTCGGCGTGAACGTGACGGTGTCGAAGGGCACGGTCGAGTTGCCCGTCAGGGTGACCGCGTCGGCGAACCCGTTCAGGCGCTGGATGTCGATCGTGTAGTGCTTCGTCCGCCCAGCCAGGACGACGCCGCCGATGTCGCCGGTCAGCAGGTTGTAGTCGGCGACCGCTGCTGGGTCGATCGTGAAGTCGATGTCGTCGACGCGGACCTCTATGCCCTGGCTGGACTGCGACACGACGCGGAACGCGAAGTAGTTCTCCCCAGGCCCGGCCGTGAGGGTCAGGTTCACCCAGCCGGAGGTGTCGTTCACGCTGACGAACGACGTCGCGTCCGTGCCGTGCGTGCCCTCCGCCACGAGGCGCAGCTGAGCGTTCGCCGGCGCGTAGAGGTTCCGGACGGGAACCGTGACCTGCGTGACCTGGGTGTCGAAGAAGCCCGCGAAACGCGGCGTCGGGAACTCCTGGGCGTCCGTGCTGATGTCGAGCATCCGGCTGCCCGACTTCGCCTTCCCTGCGTCGATCGCGATCCGGGGCAGGGTCGCGATGCCCTCCGTCTGATCGGCCGTGAACTCAATGCCGGTGTCCGCGAACTGATCGTCGACCTCGGTGTCCGCCGCGAGCGGCGGCGTGTCGAAGTTCTCAACGACCGCGTGGGCGGCCGCGGGCAGCCCGAGGAGCGCGACAGCCGTCAGCGCCGCCAGTCGTCCGATCGCTCGAGCCAGCATGAGCCCTCCTCCATCTCCCATCCGTGGGGTGGGTTGCCGACCCTACTCGCGTCGCAGCCCGAGTCAAGGTGCCGGGCTGCCAGGATGTCACGCGGGCTACCCTCGCCGCGTGAGAGCGAGCCATCTCTCGCCGGCCGTGCTCGTGATCCTCGTGGCCTCGGCGGCCGCCCAGGCGGCGGACGACCGCCCTCGCACGCGCCACGACATGGCCAACCGCTGCCTGGCCGTCGAGTCGGTCGCGACCGGCCGGCAAGTGGGTGCGTTCTACTTCAAATCCACGACGCTCGGCAGCTACATGCTCCGCGACGCCGATGGCCGGCTGCTGACCGCGGAGCCCGGCGGCGCCGTCACGCGCGGTGAGACCCCCGCGCAGGCCGCCGAGTGGGCCGCGCAGCGCGCCGGGAAGGCCGCCTTCAGGATCCGCTCCGTCTCGACCGGATTCCTGCTGGCGGTCGGCCGGGGCGGGGAGCCGGACGCAGGCCCGGGCAGGGGCAGGTCGCGCTTCCGGCTGCGCGCGGCGCGCGGCTGCTCCCCCTACCCGGAGGCCAGGCTGGGCGCCCGGGGGAGGCCGTTCCGGGGGACGCGCAGGGACGGGACCGTCGCCGGGTTCGTGGACGCGCACCTGCACGTGGTCGCCGACCTGCGCGCCGGCGGCCGCGTCATCTCCGGCGAGAGCTTCAACCGCTTCGGCATCACCGAGGCCCTCGGCCGCGACGCCGACGTCCACGGTGACGACGGAAGCATGGACATCACCGGGAACCTGCTGCGCTCGGGGAACCCGGTCGGCACGCACGACACCGAGGGCTGGCCGAGCTTCACCGGCTGGCCGGCGTTCGACACCTACACGCACCAGCAGGCCTATTACATGTGGCTGAAGCGGACCTACATGGCGGGGCTGCGCGTGGTCGTCGCGCAGCTCATCGAGGACGAGCCGCTGTGCGAGATCGAGCCCGAGCGGTCCCACTCGTGTGACGAGACCGACACGATCGAGCTGGAGGCCCGGCGGCTGCGCGAGCTCGAGAACTACGTCGACGCGCAGTCGGGCGGCCCGGGGCGCGGCTTCTTCCGCATCGTCCGGAACGCACGCCAGGCGCGGCGCGTGGTCGAGGACGGGAAGCTCGCCGTCGTGATGGGGGTGGAGTCGTCGAACCTGTTCGGCTGCAGCGAGTTCATGGGCGAGCCGCAGTGCGACCGCGACGACGTCGACCGCGGCATCGAGCTCTACCGGAAGCTCGGCATTCGCAGCGTGTTCATCGCGCACTGGGTGAACAACGCGTTCGCAGGCGCGAAGGTCGAGAGCGGCGACATCGGCACGTTCATCGCGACGTTCAACGTGCAGCAGACGGGGCAGCCGTTCGAGACCGGCACCTGCCCGCAGCCCGAGCACGGCGACTCCTGCAACGTGAAGGGCCTCACCGGCCTCGGCGAGTACCTGGTGAACCGCCTGATGGACAACCACATCCTGATCGAGCTCGACCACCTCAGCGAGCGCGCACGGATGCGCGTGCTCGAGATCGCCGAGGAGCGCGACTACCCGGTCGTGTCGAGCCACACCGGCAGCGGCGGGGTGTGGACGGAGTCAGACCTCGAGCGCCTGTTCTCGGTCGGCGGGTTCGCGACCGCGCGGCCCGACACTGCCGCGAAGCTCGCCGAGACGATCCTCTCGTTCCGCCGTTACAAGCGGAAGGGCAAGCCGCTGGCACTCGGCCTGGGCACGGACACGGGCGGGTTCTCCGCCGCGCCCGAGCCGGACCCGGCAGGGCAGGCCGAGCCGCTGATCTACCCGTTCCGCTCCCAGGACGGGAAGGTCCGGTTCGTCTGCGCCGTCACCGGCGAGCGCAAGTTCGACCTGAACCAGGACGGCGTCGCGCAATACGGGATGTACGCGGACCTGCTCGCCTACATGCGCGAGCAGCCGGGCGGGAAGCGCGCCATGCGGATCCTGTTCGACTCCGCGGAGGCCTACCTGCGCACATGGCGCCGCGCCGAGCGGGCGCCCGCGGCTAGCGGCCGAAGTGGCCGCGCTGGCGCGACCAGACGCGCCGCTTGATCAGGCGCGTGTAGGCGTCGACGCCGGACGGGCGCAGGTGCGTGCCGTCGCCCCAGAGCCAGTGCTGGTTGCGGTTCGCCCTGCGCCCCCAGTCGACCAGGCGAACGCGCTTCGGCCGCTGTCGCGCCGCACGCCGCATCGGTCCGGTGTGGTAGGGCCGCCAGGACCGGAACGGCGTCACCAGCACCAGCGTGCGTCGCCATCCGACGGCGCGCAGCATGCGGTCGATGTCCCCCCGCTGCATCTGGATGTTGGTGCCGAGCGCCATCACGACGACCTCGGGCAGCGTGCCGCGGCGGCGGCGCTGGCGCAGGAGCGAGAGCCCCTCGTCCGGGTTGCGGGCGCAGCGCGCGTCCACCTCGAACCCCGCGCGCGAGAGCGAGCGCGCGGCTCCCAGCATCACGGAGTCGCCGATCGCGAGCGGCGCCGCTCCGATCCGCGCGGCCCTCGGTTCGCGGTGGGCGTATCCGCAGCCCTGCGCGGCCGCGTCGGCGGCGGGGGACGCCGCGACGCAGGTCGCGGCAAGCAGCAGGAGCCGGATGAGGGGCATCACGCCCATCTTTATAGTCCCGGCGTCGTGCCCTGGAAGAAGCGGATCAACGACGCACTCGTCAAGACGACCGGCTACCAGCTCGAGCGGGCGGCGGCCGGAGGGCGGGCGCCCAAGGCCGCGCCGGCGCCGGCGAAGCGCGGCCGCCGCGGCGGCAAGCTGCGGAAGGGCGACCGGCTGGTGGAGGCGCCGGTGTTCGTCATGTGCACGCTGCGGTCCGGCTCGACGCTCCTGCGCGTCCTCCTGAACAGCCATTCGCAGATCCACGCCCCGCACGAGATCCACCTGCGCTACATCTCGGTCAACTTCGACCGGAAATGGTCCGAGCGGTCGATGCGCGAGATGGGGCTCGAGGGGGACAACCTCCGCTACCTGCTCTGGGACCGGATCCTCCACCGCGAGCTCGCGGGCGGCGGCAAGCCGATCATCGTCGACAAGACGCCGAACAACGTCTTCATCGCCGACGAGCTTCGCGCCTGCTGGCCCGATGCGCGTTTCATCTTCCTGCTGCGCCACCCGGCATCGATCGCCGAGTCGCGGAAGAACTGGTTCAAGGGCGACAACTACGACGCCGAGCAGAACCACGATCTGATCCGCCGCTACTGCGAGGCGCTCGAGCGCGCGCGCCAGCGCTTCGACGGGATCACGATCCGTTACGAGGAGCTGACCCAGGACCCGGAGGCGAACACGCGACAGATCTGCGAGTTCCTCGGAGTGGAATGGGAGCCGTCGATGCTCGAGTACGGGCAGCACGACCACGGCCGGTACAAGTCCGGCCTCGGCGACTGGTCGGAGGAGATCAAGTCCGGCGAGATCCAGCCGCCGAAGCCGCCCCCGCCCGAGACCCCCGAGCCGCTTCGGCCGATCGCCGAGACCTGGGGTTACCTGGCCGAGGGAAGCCGGCCTGCCGTGCGCGCCTCTTCCTGAAGCTCGCGGAAGAGCTCGTCCCACATGGGGCCGATCGCTTCCATCTTGAACCCCTTGCCGGTCTCGAGAGCGGCCGTCCCGCACCGGCGGCGCAGCTCGTCGTCCTCGATCATCCGCATCAGCGCCGCGGCGTAGCGGTCCACGTCCCCCAGCGGGACGATCAGGCCGTTTTCGGCGTCGCGGATCATCTCCGACGGGCCGGTCGGGCAGTCCATCGCGACGGGCGCCATCCCCTTGCTCATCGCCTCGCAGAGGATGAGCGGGAAGCCCTCGAAGCGCGAGCTGAGCGCGAAGATCGACGCGTTCGACATCTGGTCCTCCATGTCGGCGCACGACCCGGGCAGCTCGATGTTCTTCAGGCCGTGCTCGGCGACCTGCGCCTCGAGCCGCGGGCGCCAGTTGCCCTCGCCGCAGACGCGCAGGTGCCAGTCGGGGTGCTTCGCCTCGACCTGGGCCCACGCCGGGATGAGCCAGTCGAACCCCTTCTGCCGCGTCAGCCGGCCGGCCGCAAGCACGCGCTTCGCGTCGAGGTCGGCCGGGGCGCCCAGGTCGCGCGCCGAATTGGGGATCCGGACGACCCTGACGTTGCCCTTCAGGTGCTTCTCGTAGTCCTCGCGGGCGCCCTCGGTGAGCACGGCGAACGCGTCGAGGTTGCGGTAGCCCTTCGGTATCGCCGCGAGCATGCCCGGCTTGTGCGAGCCGAGGTGCATCTGCTCCTGGCCGATGGTGATCAGGCCGGGTGGGTTGAGCAGCGAGATCAGCAGGTTGGTGGCCGGCCGGGTCGTCACGAGGATCCCGGTGCGGCGGCGGAACTTGCGGACGAAGCGGATGTCGCTCAGCAGGCTGAAGCTCGTGGACCAGCGGTCGTCGGGGTGGACGAGGACGCTTGGCATCTTGTTCAGCAGCCCCTTCAGGCCGCGCGGCTGGTGCCCGGGGCGCAGGTCGTCCGCCGCATAGACCGGGACGCCCTCCGGGTGCTCGAAGAAGGGCTCGTCGCGGATCCGCCAGAGGCCGATGATCTCGACCTCGCGCTTGTCCTTCATGTACTCGGCGAGGTTCAGCATCGACCGGGTCGTCCCGCCCTTGCCCCAGCCGCTGACCGTGAAGATCGTGAGCTTCAGCGGGTCGCTCCAGTCCTTCGCGCGCGGCTTCGCGCGTGCGTGACGGACGAGCAGGCCGCGCAGCAGGCGGGCGCCCGCTCGCATCGGCGCCGAGCTCAGGGCGCGGCCGCCGAACCCCTTGCGCCGTGCGGCAGCCTTGTCCAGCTCGCTGACCCTCTCGACTTGCGCCATCGGCGCGCGGAGGTTAGGGAACCGTCACCTGCTGCGTGGTCGAGGCCGTCTGGCCGGTGTCGTCGATGACGAGCAGGGTGACCGTGTAGGTGCCCGCCGATCCGTACGTGTAGATCGGATTCGGCTCCGAGCTCTTGCCCTTCCCGTCGCCGAAGTTCCAGACCCAATGCTCGATCTCGCCGTTCGCGTCCTCGTCGTGGCTCAGGTCGTAGAACTCGACGTCGAGGTCGTAGCTGTAGGCCTCGAACTCCGCGACCGGCGGCCGCCCCGCGAACTCGACGAAGGTCGTGACCGGTCCGAAGCGGTCACCCGCCGTGTCCACCGCCCAGGCGGCGAAGCAGTACCGGCCGGGGGCAAAGACGGCAGTCGTCGCATCCAGCTTGCCGTCGAAGAACCCATCCTCGGCGGAGACCCGCCCACCCGGGCAGTTATCGAGTTTCGCGCCGCCCTCGACCCGCCTGAACTCCGGATGGTCCGGGACGTCCCACGAAAGGCTGACCTTGCCGTTCTGGTTGACCGTTGCCTCGAAGTTGGTGGGGGCCTTCGGACGCGGCGGGTCGTAGTTGACCTTCACCGTCTTCCGGCGGCTCTGCAACCCGTGCCCGCCGTCGGCCCAGAACGCGTAGCAGTAGCGGCCGGTCCGGTTCGGCGCGAGGGAGTCGCGCAGCGAGGCGCGGCCGCCCGGGCGGTTGTTGCGGACGCGCAGTCCGCCGCCGAAGCGGGGCGGGCGCTTCGGGCACTTGCCCTTCGCGCGCGTCACGGTGACGCCGTCGAAGAGGCCGCCGCGCTGGTTGCGCCACTCGAGCGTCACCTCGTACTTGCGCAGGTCGCCCGTGCGCTTCACCTTCTTCGGAGGCTTCGGGCAGAAGCCGGGGGTGCGGGTGCGGGCGCGGCCCCCGTACAGCCGGATCGCGCCCTCGATGTCGTCCCGCTCGAGCAACCGGCACGGGCGCGCGTTGTCGCACTCCCACCACAGCGTCGAGTTCATCGTCGCGCAGTTGTCGTTCTCGTGGTCGAGGCCGAGGATGTGGCCGAACTCGTGCGCGGCCACCCCGGCCATGTTGTAGTTCGGGCGGTCGGGGTGGCTCAGCTTCGACAGCCACATCCGGTTGCGGTCGTTGCTGCGCAGCGGTCCCTTCTGCGGGTGGTACACGATCGCGATGCCCTGGGGCGGGACGTAGCCGAGCGTCGCGAAGCCGATCATCACGTTGTCGGAGCGGCCGCCGGCCAGGTTGGTGATCAGGACGTCGGCGCGGTTCCGCGGGGCGGGCTTGAACCGCACGTTGACGCCGCTCTGGTTCCACGCGCGCGCGCCCTCGCGCACGTGCCACTTCGCCTCGCTGGCGTTGAAGTAGGTGATGGTCGTGACTCCCCGGCCCGGCCAGGCCTTCCCGCCGATCTCGGCGGCCGAGGCGGGGCCTGCCGCAAGGGCGAACACGGCCGCCGCGAGGATCGCGCTTCTCCGCATGGGAACGATTTCGGCATCTCGTGCGCAGGCTTGAGCGCCTGCGCTGGGTCGCAGTTGGCAACATGGGGGTCATGGCCGAAGCCGAGGGACCCCGCAGCGTCAAGATCGGAGCCGACGAGCGCACCGGCTGGTCGTCCGAGCGCCCACGTCGCGACGGGCGCGAGCGCCCGCCCGACATCTCGACGCGCTGCAAGGTGCTCAGGCCGACGGAGGTGGTCCGGTACTCGCCCGGGAGCATGCTCCTGATCGTGTCTGCTTCGGAGGCCGACCGCGAGGCGCTCGCGGACCGCGTCGTCGAGCAGAAGGGTGCGGTGCTCAGCACGGCGAAGGTCCGCGCCCTGCTCGCCGGCCGGGTGGAGGCCGAGGAAATGGAGGCCCGCTCCGCCGAGTTGCTGGCCGCGGCCGTGTCGAAGCGGATCGCGGCCAAGGAGAGCACGGTCGTCGTCACCAAGGGGATCGACCCGGCGGAGCGCGAGCGCTTCGCGCGCCTAGCGGCCGCGGGACGCAGGCCGTGCCACCTGATCCTGGTCGAGACGGCCCGCGACCAGGTCGAGGAGGACGACCACGGTCCGTTGAACGAGCTGCGCCGCCGGCTCGGCAGCGGCGAGCTCGGGGCGGAGGGCTTCGACACGGCGCTGCGCCTGGGCGGTGATTCGATCTCGGAGCTCAAGCGGGTCGTGTTCCGCCCGGCTCCGCGGGACGATTAGCCAGGACCTCGACGTCGCCGTCATCGGCGCCGGCCTGAGTGGCCTGAGCGCCGCCAGGAGGCTGAGCCGCGCGGGCGCGTCTGTCGTCGTGCTCGAGGCGCGCGATCGGGTGGGGGGCAAGACGTTCACCGACGACGTCGATGGCTGCCCGGTGGACTTCGGCGCGCACTGGGTCGGCCCGAAGCAGCGCCGGCTGCTGGCGCTCGCGGACGAGTTCGACGTGGCGGTCGAGAAGCAGTACCTCGACGGGGAGCACCTCCTCGCGGTCGGGGGCGAGCGCCGCACCTACAGCGGGAACATTCCGCTGCTGTCGATCCGCGGGACGCTCGAGATGGGCGGTGCGCTCGCGCGGGCCGAGCTGCGCCGCCTGCTGGTGGATCGCGACGCGCCGTGGCGCTCCCGCGGCGCGCGCCGGCTCGACTCCTACACGCTCGCGCACCAACTGCGGGGCCTGCGCAGCGAGAGCGCGCGCGGGCTGTTCACGGTCATCACCCGAACGATGTTCGGCGCCGAGCCGTCCGAGCTGTCGTACCTCTACTTCCTCTGGTACGCGCAGTGCGCGGGCGGGGTGATGACGCTGACCGACTTCGAGGGTGGCGCGCAGGACGCGCATTTCGCCGGCGGCTCGCAGCAGTTCTGCGAGCGGATCGCCGCCGAGCTGGGCGAGGAGGTGGTCACGCTCGGCGTGCCCGCCACGGCGGTGCGCCACGGCGCCGACGGCGTCTCGATCAAGGTCGGCCGGCGCCGCATCCGCGCGCGGCGGGCGATCGTCGCGGTGTCGCCCGCCCTCGCCGCGCGGATCGAGTACGAGCCGGGGCTGCCGGCGCGCGAGTCGCTCGGCCAGCGGATGCCGATGGGCGCCTACATGAAGGGGGTCGCGGTCTACGACCGCGCCTGGTGGCGCGACCACGGCCTCTCGGGCGTGTCGCTCACCGACCGCGGGCCGGTTCAGATGACGGTCGACGTGGGCCCGACGGGCGGCGAGCCGGGTGTGCTCGCCGGGTTCGTGACGGGCGCGCCCGCGCGCGAGCTGGCCGGCCGTCCGGGGGACGAGCGCCGCGCGATCGTCCTGAAGGCGATGGCCGCGATGACGGCGCCGGAGGCCGAGCGGCCGCGCGCGTTCCGCGACTTCAACTGGCTCGAGGAGCCCTGGAGCCGCGGCGGGCCGGTCGGCCTGATGGCGCCGGGGACGCTCACCGGGGTGGGCCGCGAGCTGCGCCGGCCGGCGGGCCCGATCCACTGGGCCGGCACCGACACGGCGACGGAGTGGAACGGCTACATGGAGGGCGCGATCCAGGCCGGGGAACGCGCCGCCGACGAAGCGCTCGCCGAACTTCGTTGAACCGGCGCCGGATTCCGACGCGGACGCCACAAAGTTCGGCTGCTTAGGTGAGGCGCTCCACGCGGTAGCGGCGTTTCCCGGCCGGCGCCTCGACCTCGGTTTCCTCGCCCTCGGACAGGCCCAAGAGCGCTGCCGCGACCGGCGACTCCGACGAGAGCTTGCCCTGGGAGAGGTTCGCCTCCGTCGGCCCGACGATCGTCCACGTGTGCACCTTGTCGGTCGCGAGGTCCCGAACCTCGGCGGTGCGGCCGAAGCTGAACTCGCTCCCGCCCTCGGCCGCCTCGACCACGACCGCGCTCCGCAGTCGGTCGCGCAGGCGCAGGATCTTCGTCTCGAGGTGCGCCTGATCCTCCTTCGCGATGTGGTACTCGGCGTTCTCCTTCAGGTCGCCCAGCGAGCGCGCCGCCTCGATCCGGCGCGACATCTCGTGGCGCCCCGAGGTCTCGAGGTCGTGCAGGTCGGCCTTGAGCGCGTCGAGGCCCTCTGGCGTGATCGACTCTCCTGTCACCTCCCGCACGCTAGTACGCTCGTCATGTGGGAGTGATCAAAGGAGACCGCTCGGTCGAGATCGAGGCACCGATCGCGCGCTGTTTCGAGATCGCGGCGAACATCGAGGCGGCGCCGGAATGGCAGGGCTCGCTCAAGGACGTCGAGGTGCTGGAGCGCGATGCGGAGAAGCGCGCCGTCCTCGTCGAGACGAAGTCCGACGCCAAGGTGAAGACCGTGCGCTCCCTCCTTCGGTTCAGCTACGACGAGCCGACGCGGATCGAGTGGGTCCAGGAGAAGGGCGACACGAAGGCCCTGCGCGGCTGGTGGCAGTTCGAGGACCTCGGGGCCGACCGCACCCGCGCGACCTACGGACTCGAGAGCGACCCGGGCCGGGTGCTCGGCATGCTGCTGCGCGGCCCGGCCGAGACGGCCGTCCGCGACTTCCTGCTGGGCGGCGCGGCCGAAGGCCTGAAGCGCCAGGCGGAGAGCTGATGGAGCCGACCGCCGGCAAGGACCTGCGCGAGGTCCTGGTCACCGAGCGCGAGAACTGGGAGGACGGTCCGCCACACGAGCTGTTCCGGCGATTGCGGAGTGAGTGCCCGGTCCACTGGACCGAGCAGATCTCGGAGTATCCGACGGAGGCCGGCTACTGGTCGGTCACGACCTGGGACGACATCCACGCGGTCAGCCGCGACTGGCAGACGTACTCGTCGGAGGTCGGCGGCGTCACGGCCGTGACCGACGTCTTCCCGCTGGAGCTGACCCGCGCGATGTTCATCGGGATGGACCCGCCGAAGCACGACCGCGTCAAGGCACTCTTCCAGAAGGGCTTCACGCCGAAGCGGATCGCCGACCACGAGGACGAGATCCGCGCCATCGCCGTCGACGTCCTCGACCGGCTCGAGGGCCAGGAGACGGCCGAGCTCGTCTATGACGTGGCGCAGCCGGTCGTCTCGCGCGTGATCGGCAGCTTCATGGGGATCCCACCGGAGGACGACGCGATCTGGGCGAAGCTGATGAACGCGGCGCTCGGCGCCGGCGACCCGGACCTGAATCCCGAGGGCGTCGAGGGCGTGGTCGAGGAGATCATCCCGGAGGTCTTCCGCCGCTGCGGCGAGATGATCGCCGCCCGCCGCGAGAACCCGACGGACGACCTGACCAGCGTGCTCGTCCACGCCGAGATCGACGGCGAGCGGCTCGAGGAGCACGAGATCATCATGGGGTTCTTCCTGCTCGTCGCCGCCGGCAACGACAGCACCAAGGCCACGTACTGCAGCGCGATGCAGGCCCTGATGCAGAATCCCGACGAGCGTCAGAAGCTGCTGGACGACCCGTCGCTCGTCCCGAGCGCGGTCGAGGAGGCGCTGCGGATGTTCCCGGCGTTCGCGCACTTCCGCCGCACCGCGACCTGCCCGGTGCACCTGAACGGCGCGGACATCAAGGAGGGCGAGAAGGTCGTCATGTGGTACGTCTCCTCGAACCGCGACGAGACGCGCTACGACGATCCGGATCGCTTCGACGTCACGCGCAACCCCGAACACCAGGCGTTCGGCGCGGGCGGCCGTCATTTCTGCCTGGGCACGGCGCTGGCGCGCCTCGAGCTGCGGATCCTGCTCGAAGAGACGCTGAAGCGCTTCCCCGCGATGGAGCTCGCCGGCGACACCGCCTACGCGGAATCGCCCTTCATCAACCAGCTGAAGACGCTGCCGGTCCGGCTGACCGGCTGAGCATCGACCGCTCCTGCTAGAACGGGGCCCCGATGCAGGCCCTGACTCGCAACGTCCTGCGCCACAAGCGCCTGGTCGCGATCACCTGGATCGTTCTCACGGTCGTGGGGTTGATGGCGGCCGGACCCGCCTCGGAGGCGCTCGACCAGCGCTTCAGCGTGCCCGACAAGGAGGGCTGGGAGACCAGCGTCGAGATCAACCAGCTCTACGGCAACGGCGGCGAGGCCTGGCCGATGGTCCCCGTCGTCACCCTGCCGGAGGGCACCACGGTCGACTCCCCGGGCGTGCGGGCGGAGCTGCGCGCGCTCGAGGCGAAGACGAAGCGCGCGATCGACACCGGGAACGCGCGCGTCGCCGGCTACGGGTCGACCGGCGACGACACCTTCGTCTCGGACGACGGGCGCACGACGTTCGTGTACGTGTTCCCGCCGCGCGCCGAGGTCGACTTCGAGGGGAACCTCGACCTGGCGGCGAAGCTCGCCGGAGCCGTCGAGGGCGAGGAGGTCGCCGGAGGGACCGTCAACCTGACCGGGTACGACGCGCTCTACGACTCCTCGAGCGAGGGGTCGGACGGCCCGGGCGTGCTGCTGGAGGCGGTCGTCGGCGGGCTGGGCGCGCTCGTTGTGCTCATCTTCGTCTTCGGGTCGTTCCTGGCGCTCGTACCGCTGGCGATGGCGATCACGTCGATCCTCACATCGTTCCTGTTGCTCTGGGGGCTGACCGTCGTCACCGACGTATCGCCGATCGTGCAGTTCCTGATCGCGCTGATCGGCCTGGGCGTCTCGATCGACTACGCGCTGATCGTGGTGGTCCGCTGGCGCGAGGAGATCGACAGGGGGCTGAGCGGAGACGACGCGGTCACCAAGGCGATGGCGACCGCGGGCCGCGCGGTCGTCTTCTCCGGCACCACCGTCGCGGTGGGCCTGCTCGCGCTCGTCGCCCTGCCGCTCCCGTTCCTGCGCAGCATGGGCTACGCGGGGATGCTCATCCCGCTGGTGGCGACGCTCGTCGCGATCACGCTGCTCCCGGTGATCCTCGCCACGATCGGGCCGCGGCTCGACCGGCGCCGCATCCGCCGCCGCGACCGCAGCGAGCACTTCTGGAACCGCTGGTCGAACGGCGTCGTCAAGCGGCGCTGGCTGGCGGTCCTGCTCTCACTCGGCGTCCTCGGGCTGCTGATCGTGGCGGCCACGAACCTCAACCTCGGCAACGCGGACCCCGACACGATCGCGAAGGAGGGCTCGGCGAAGGACGGCCTGACGGCGCTGTCGGACTCCGGCATCGGCAAGGGCGCGCTCGCGCCCACGGAGACGCTGGTGCCGGTGGCCGAGGCGCAGGCGGTGGTCGACGCGCAGGCCGCCGTCGAGGGCGTGCACGGCGCGAGCGCCCCCGGGGGCCCGGACTGGGTCCGCGAGGACCGGACCGTCGTCGTGGCGGTGCCGCACGAGGGTGACGAGAGCGCGGCCGGCCGTCAGACCGTCGAGGACCTGACCAACGCGGCGCACGACGCCTCCGAGAACGCGCTCGTCGGGGGCACCGGCCCGGGCAACCGTGACTTCATCGACGCCGTCTACGGGGCGTTCCCGTTGATGATCGCCCTGATCGCGATCCTCACCTTCCTGCTCCTCGCGCGAGCGTTCCGCTCCGTCTTGCTCCCGGCAAAGGCGGTGATCCTCAACGTGATCTCGGTGGGCGCGGCCTGGGGTGTGATCACCCTGATCTGGCAGCAGGGCCACGGCTCGGACGAGATCTGGGGCATCGACCCGACCGGATCGATCGCGGCCTGGATCCCGCTGATGATCTTCGCGTTCCTGTACGGGCTCTCGATGGACTACGAGGTGTTCATCCTCGCGCGGATCCGTGAGGAGTACGACGAGACGGGGGACACCGACGAGGCCGTGGTGTTCGGGCTCGGCCGAACCGGCCGGCTCGTGACCAGCGCCGCGCTGATCCTGTTCCTCGCGTTCGTCTCGATGGCCTCCGGGCCGGAGACCGACGTGAAGGTGCTGGCGACCGGGCTGGCCGCGGGGATCCTGATCGACGCCACGATCATCAGGGCGCTCTTCGTGCCGGCCGTCGTGTCGCTGTTCGGCAAGTGGAACTGGTGGTTCCCGCCGGCATTCGCGCGGCTTTTGCGCGTGCCAACCTGAGCCCGATCGCTTGCGCCCCTGGCGGGGCGCCCCTACTGTGGGTCACGGACTCGCATGGAACGCTGGGTACCCCTCGTCATAACGGCAAGCGCCGCGCTGATCCTCGCGGCCGCGCCGGCCGTGGCCGGCGCCGAGACGATCTCGGGGCATGTGACGGGCCCGCTCGGCGAGGACCTGCAGGGGATCTGCGTGGCGGCCCACAACCCGGCGGACGCCACGATCCCGGGCGGCGTCACGAGCTTTACGACCACCGACGCCGGTGGCCTCTACACGCTCACAGTCGCCTCGGGCTCTCACAAGGTGTCCTTCAGCAGCTCCGCGGGCTGTGCGACGCCCCCGCACGTCATCGTCACCGAGTTCTACGACGACGCGCCGGACCACGCCTCCGCCACGGCGGTGGCGGTGCCCCCGGCCGGGTCGGCAGCCGGCATCTCCGCTCAGGTCGCCTTCGTGCCGGCGGACCCCACGACCGGGACGATCTCGGGGACGGTCACGAACGCGGATCCCGTCGGCGTCCCGGAGGTGTGCGTCGCCGCGCTCGATGACGCGGAGGCCCTCGTGGCCTTCGCGTTCACCGATGTGGACGGCGACTACGCGATGGAGAACCTGGCTCCCGGGGACTACCGGGTGATCTTCACGACCGACGATCCGTGCTCCTCCTCCTCGCGGATCGTGAGTGAGTACCACCAGGATCAGGCCGCGTTCGAGGACGCGGACATCGTCACCGTCGTGGGCGGTGAGACCGATGACATCGACGCCACGGTCACCGTCCTGCGAAGCGCCGTTGACGACCAGATCACTGTTTCCGAGGATTCCATTTCCAACGCGGGCAACGTGCTCGCCAACGACGTCGAGCCCGACAGCGGGGATGCCAACGAGGTCACGGCCACGACCGCTCCTCTACACGGCAGCGTCACCATCGCGGAGAACGGCACCGATGTGCTTTACACGCCGGCCGCCGACTATTGCGGCCTCGACCTCTTCACGTACACGCTCAACGGGGAGGCGGACTCGACCGCGAACGTGGCCGTCGAGGTCACCTGTGGCGCCGACGCATCGGTGGCGATGAACGATTCGGCGACGGTCGACGAGGACTCGGAGGAGAACGCGTTCGCAGTTCGCGCCAACGACACCGACGCGGACGGGGGCTCGCCCGAGCTGGTGGAGTCGGTCGACGACACGGGGACGGACGGGACGGTGGAGATCACCGGCGCCGGAACAGGCGTGAGCTACGAGCCGAACCCCGACTTCTGCGGGGAGGACACCTTCACCTACACGCTCACCGGGGGGTCGACCGCGACGGTCACGGTGACGGTCACATGTCTTCCCGACGAGCCCGTCGCCGTGGACGACGTGGCGACGGTCGCCGAGGACTCCGGGGCGACTGCAATCGACGTCCGCGCCAACGACACCGACGCGGACGGTGGCGCGCCGGCGCCGGTGGAGTCGGTCATCGACGGGACGGACGGGTCGGTGGAGATCATCGGCGGCGGAGCAGGCGTGAGCTACGAGCCGAACCCCGACTTCTGCGGCGAGGACACCTTCATCTACACGCTCACCGGAGGGTCGGCCGCGACGGTGACGGTCACGGTGACCTGCGTCGACGACGGGCCGGTGGCGGTGAACGACGTGGCCACGGTTGCCGAGGACGCGGCCGCGACGGTCTTGAACGTGCTGGCGAATGACACCGACGGCGACGGCGGCGCCAAGTCCGTGGGGGCAAAGACCAACGGGACGTACGGCGCCGTGACGGTCGGGGCCGGCGCCGCGAACGTGACGTACAAGCCGAACTCCAACTACTGCGGGCCGGACAGCTTCACCTACACGGTGAACGGCGGCGACAGCGCCACCGTGTCGGTGACGGTGACCTGCGCGGACGATGCACCGACGGCCGTGAACGACGCGAAGACGGTGGCCGAGGATTCGCCCGCCACGGTGGTGAACGTGCTGGCGAATGACACCGACGCCGACGGCGGCGCGAAGACCGTGGCGGCGAAGACGAACGGTGCGCACGGAACCGTCGCGATCGGCGCCGGGGGTGCGAACGTCACCTACAAGCCGGCGGCGAACTACTGCGGGTCCGACAGCTTCACCTACACGCTGAACGGCGGCTCGAAGGCGACCGTCGCCATGACGGTCACGTGCGTCGCCGAGCCGGACCTCCAGGCGCCGAACACGACGATCACCGACAAGCCGAAGGCGAAGATCAAGAGCAAGCGCAAGCGGGTCAAGGTGTCCTTCTCATTCGAGTCGAGCGAGCCGGGCTCGACGTTCCGCTGCAAGATGGACGACGGCGCGTTCAGGGCGTGCGACTCGCCGAAGGACTACACCGTCCGGCGCGGCAAGCACACGTTCACGGTGGTCGCCACGGATGCGGCCGGAAACACGGACCCCACACCGGCGACCAGCGAGTTCAAGCTCGTCAAGAAGAAAAAGAAGAAGTAGCGAACTCGAGGACGACGTGGCGCGTAAGTGCGAGACCGTCCGGCGCGGATAGCCCGCTGGACCTGTAGAACTGAACGATGCGACGACTCGCCTTGGTCGCTGGGCTCCTGCTCGGCCTCGCCCCGTCCGCCGCCGGCGCCGCGGAGACCAAGTACTCGATCGTCCACGGGTGCTTCGCGGTGCCGGGCGTCGAGGGCGGGCCCTTCCGGATGCAGGCGACCACGCTCGCCGAGTACCTCCTCTACTCGAAGGACGCGCGTTTCCTCGCCGCGGACGGGACGCTCGCGGACGAGCCGTCGGTCGCGACCGAGTGGGTCGCCTCCGAGAAGGGCGGCGGGATCGAGCTGACGCCGAAGGATGGAGGCGAGTCGCGCACGCTCGGCGGCGCCGCGAAGGGATGCGCCGTCTTCCCGGAGGTCGACGTGAATGTGACCGGGGGGCCCTCGCGGTCGCGCAACTTCGAGCACGTCACAGGAATGGTCGACGGCCACATGCACTGGATGGCGTTCGAGTTCCTCGGCGGATCGGTGCACTGCGGGCGGCCGTGGCACAAGTACGGCGTCGAGTACGCGCTCGTCGACTGTCCCGACCACGCGGCCGGGGGTGGCTGCGGGGCGGTGCTCGAGAACGTCCTGTACGGCAGCCCGGCGCGCTGCCACGACGCGGGCGGGTGGCCGACCTTCACGGGCTGGCCGGACCCGCAGTCGCTGACGCACGAGAACTCGTATTACAAGTGGGTGGAGCGCGCGTGGCGCGGCGGGCTACGGATCTTCGTGAACCTGCTGGTGGAGAACAAGGCGCTGTGCGATCTCTACCCGCTGAAGCGGAACGGCTGCAACGAGATGGACAGCGCGCGCCTTCAGGACCGCGACCTGAATGCGC
>DASPHG010000011.1:0-4324 GCA_035629775.1 Thermoleophilaceae bacterium
CCCGAAGGACGCTGTAGGTTGGCGCCGACTGGGTACAGGCGCGGCACACAATCAGCCGGAAGAGGGGCCGAGACCGTGAAGAGACCATCTCGCTTGCGCAGCAACGCACATCTCATCCTGGCGCTGATCCGGTTCGTCAACGGGGCCCTGGCCCTGTTCGCGCCGCACTCGCTCGCCCACCGGCTCGACGTCGACGCCGACAAGAGCCCCGCGCTCCTGTACTTCCAGCGCATGTTCGGCATCCGCACCGTCCTCACCGCGCTGGACCTCGTCACCGGCGACGAGCGCGAGCTCGAACGGGCGTTGCGGCGCGCGCCGCTGATCCACGCCTCCGACGCGACGGGCGCGGCCCTCGCCGGCGTGCGCGGCAACCTCGCGCCCGGGCCGGCGCGGATGACCGTGGCGATCTCGCTCGTCAACCTCATGCTCGCGCTCGTCGCGCGGCCGCAGTCGGCCAAGGGCCTTCCGTTCGGGCTCGGACGTCTCTGACCGCATGCATCTGCCGCGGACGCGACGGGGAAGGGTGATCCTGGGCGGCGTGCTCAGCCTCGTCCTGCTCGGGGCCGTGCTGGCCGTCGGCGCCTGGTACAAGCTCTTTCGCGAGGTCGACCAGGACTTCGCCGACGTCTCCGAGCAGTTCGCGTACGGCTCGATCGGCAGCGAGAGCGCCGAGGGCCTCCCGTTCGAGATCTGGCGCGTCCTGCCCGAGATGTTCCCCGAGCACCTGCCCGGACCGGGGGGCTACCTCTCGCTCGGCATGTATAAGGAGAAGGGCCGGGAGACGCCCGTCGGCTTCACGAAGAAGACCGTCGGCTTCCCGCGCACCGCGTTCAACTGCGCGGCGTGCCACTCGGCCACGTTTCGCACCGACCGCGACGGGGCGCGCAAGCTCGTGCTGACCGCCCCCGCGACGACCTTCGACCCGCAGGGCTACGTCCGCTTCCTGATCGCGGCCGGCGCCGACAAGCGCTTCACGGCGGACAACATCCTCAAGGCGATCGCGCGCCACACGAAGCTGAGCTGGATCGACAAGCAGCTCTACCGCCGGCTGATCATCCCGCGCACCCGCGATGCCCTCCGCGAGCAGGCGACCCGCTTCGCGTGGACGAACCCGCGGCCGGACTGGGGGCCCGGGCGCATCGATCCCTTCAACCCCGTGAAGTTCCACCAGCTCAAGTTCGATCCGGACAAGGACCTCACGATCGGCAACTCCGACATGGAGCCGCTGTGGAACATGGCGCCCAAGGAGGGCTTCTCGCTGCACTGGGACGGCCTCGACGACTCGCTCACCGAGGTCGTGCTGACCGGCGCCATCGGTGACGGAGCCAGCTCCGTCACCGGGGAGCCCACCGACAAGCTGCCGGTCGACGACCTCAAGCGGATCGAGGACTACATCAAGAAGGTCAAGGCCCCGAAGTACCCGTTCCCGGTCGACCGGCGCCTGGCCGCTCGCGGCGAGAGGGTGTTCGCCGACAACTGCGCCTCCTGCCACGAGTTCGGAGGCGCCCGCACCGGCAAGGTCATCCCGCTGGCGGAGGTCAAGACCGACCGCCACCGCCTCGACATGTGGACGAAGGAGGCGGCCGAGAAGTACAACGCGTACGCCGACGGCTATGACTTCGACTTCAAGCGCTTCCGCAAGACGGACGGCTACGTGGCGGTCGCGATGGACGGCCTCTGGCTGCGCGCGCCGTATCTGCACAACGGCTCGGTGCCGTCGGTGGAGGACCTGCTCGAGCCCGCGCGGCGGCGCCCGAAGGTCTTCTTCCGCGGCTACGACGTCGTGCACCCGCGCAAGCTCGGGTTCATCAGCCAGGGCCCGACCGCCCGGCGCGAGGGCTTCGGCTTCGACACGCGCGTGGCCGGCAACTCCAACCAGGGCCACGAGGGCAGCGCCTACGGCACGACGCTTCCGCGGGCCGACAAGCGCGCCCTCGTCGAGTACCTCAAGACGCGATGACGCCCTCCAAGGCCGTCCTCATCACCGGCTGCTCCTCGGGCATCGGGCAGGCCACCGCCCAGCACCTCAACCAACGCGGCTGGACGGTCTACGCGACCGCCCGGCGCCGCGAGTCGCTGGCCGATCTGCGGGAGGCGGGCTGCCACACGCTGGCGCTCGACGTGACCGACGAGGAGTCCATGCGCCGCGCCGTGGACGAGGTGCAGGCGCGCGAGGGCGCCGTCGGGGTGCTGGTCAACAACGCGGGCTACAGCCAGTCGGGGGCGATCGAGACGGTGTCGATGGATGCCGTGCGCGCGCAGTTCGAGACGAACGTCTTCGGCCTGGCGCGCATGTGCCAGCTCGTCCTGCCCGGGATGCGCGCCCAGGGCGCGGGAAGGATCGTCAACCTCTCCTCGATGGGCGGGCGCTTCACGTTCCCCGGCGGCGGCTTCTACCACGCCACGAAGTACGCGGTCGAGGCGATCTCCGACGCGCTGCGCTTCGAGGTGCAGGGGTTCGGCATCCGGGTGATCATCGTCGAGCCCGGTCTCATCCGGACGCAGTTCGGCGCCGCCGCCGTCGGAGCGATGACGCCCGCGACCATCGCCGAGCCCGATGACACCGATCCCTACGAGGAGTTCAACGCGGCCGTCGGGACCAACACCGTGCAGGCCTACGAGGTCGGCCCGATCGCTCGCCTCGCCGGGCCGCCGCA
This sequence comes from Thermoleophilaceae bacterium, assembly GCA_035629775.1. Taxonomy (GTDB): domain Bacteria; phylum Actinomycetota; class Thermoleophilia; order Solirubrobacterales; family Thermoleophilaceae; genus DASPHG01. The sequence continues at coordinate 2,658 of DASPHG010000011.1, forward strand.
GGCCGTCGCGCGCAAGATCGAGAAGGCGATCTCCGCCGGCCGGCCGCGCACGCGCTACACCGTGACGGCGTCCGCGAAGGTCCTCCTCGGGCTGCGCGCCGTGCTCCCCGACCGCGGCTGGGACGCGTTCGTGGCCAGCCAGTTCCCCATCCCCGGGCAAGCTCGAAAGGGCTCGCCGCCGACGTGACGACCCGTTGTAAGCCACGACGGAGCCGAGGGTCCACGCCCGCGGCTGATTGAGAGGTAACCGTGAACCCCACACCACCTGACAGGCAACCAAGTGCTCCCGTCGGCGCGTACACGACATGGTTCAGGCGAGCCATGTGGGTGGGCATCATCCAGGACTGGGCACTCGGGATCCCGGCGATCTTCGCGCCCGAGCGCGTGCTGAAGATGACCAAGCAGCGGCCTACGGGCGATCCGGTCTGGAGCTCGTTCGCCGCGCTGCTGCTGCTGCTCATCTCGCTGCTGTACATCCCCGGCGCCCAGGACCCGCACCGCTACCGCCGGACCGCCTGGCTGTCGGTCATGGCCCGGCCGCCCGGCGTCCTGTTCTTCCTCGGGCTGCGGCGCGGCACCTACCCGCTGTTCGGCATCATCGACGCGCTGCTGTTCGTCGTGCAGGCGCCGCTGCTGTACCTCGCCGCGCGCGAGCACGACGGGGAGGGCAACTGACCATGGCCTCGGCGTCCAGCAAGCCCGACCGGCGCGAACCCGACCCGGCCTTCGAGTACGACGGGTCGACCTTCAACGAGGTCAAGGCGGTCACGTGGAGCGGCCCGTACTCCGAGCCGCTGCCGGTGCTCACCGGCCTGACGCCCGGCAAGTTCATCGAGTTCTTCAACCACTCGACGCGCAACCTGATCGATCGCCGCGACATCCTGCCGACCTTCGAGAAGCTCATCCACACGAACGGCATCTGCTTCACCGGGACGTGGCGAATCGACACGAAGAACCCGTACACCGGCTACTTCGCCGAGGGGTCGGAGGGCCTGCTGCTCGTGCGGGGGTCGGTGGCCGGTCCCGCCCTGATGGCCGGTGACCGCCGGGCGTTTGGCTGGGGCGGCAAGATCTGGCCGACGCTCGACCCCGACGCCAAGTTCAAGCCGGCCAACTGGGTGACGGTGACCAAGCTCAGCGGCTCGCGCCGGCAGCACATCCTCGACTACCTGCCGACGAACAAGCCGCAGGTCGGCCGTGATCCGGGCGCCAACCTCGTCAACCGCGGCATCTTCCGGCTCCTCGACACGCGGCCGGGCTGGCGCCAGGTGCACCCGGTCTCGACGCTCGGGCTGACGCAGGCCGACCCGGTCAACACCCCGGACCTGCTGAAGCTGCGCGTGGCTCCCGGCACGCCGCGGGCGGACTTTGCCGACTTCCGCGACGAGTTGCGCCTGGAGAACTATCCCGGCGGCAAGCTCGTCTACGCGATCGAGGTCAAGAACTTCGACGAAGCCGACTGGACGAGGATCGGCGAGATGGAGCTCACCGACTACGCGATCTCCGAGGGCGGCGACCGGCGACTGCACTTCTGGATCCCGCGCGACGTCCCGTCGCCGAGGTGGCCCGACGGGGGCTGACATGTCCGAGCACTTCGACGTCGTCGTCGTCGGCACGGGCTTCGGCGGGGCGGCGGTGGCGTGCCGTCTGGCCCAGGGCGGCGCGCG
>DASPHG010000012.1:0-35450 GCA_035629775.1 Thermoleophilaceae bacterium
CCAGCACGCTGTTCAGGTACTGGCCGCACGCCTTGGCCTGCGGCATGAGCGACTCGGGCGAGATCCGCCGCCAGGACGAGGTCTTCGCCCGCACGCCGTTCGCCTTGCCCTCCTCGCCGAGGTAGGCGCCCCACTCCCAGACCGCGATGAAGCACTCGACCGGGTTGGCCAGCGGGTCGAGCCCCATCGGGCCGTAGCCGCGGTAGACGACCGGCCGGATGTAGCAGCTGCGCAGCCCGTTGCGGGCGATCAGCTCGTGCGTGACCTCGCGCAGCTCGTCGCGCGTGTATGGCATGTCCATGTAGTAGAGGGAGGCCGAGCGCTCGAGGCGGGCGAGGTGCTCATCGTTGCGGAAGATCGCCGGGCCCTGCTCGGTCTCGTACGCGCGGATCCCCTCGAAGACGGAGGTGCCGTAGTGGAGGGAGTGGGTCAGTACGTGTACCCGCGCGTCCTCCCAGGCGACGAACTCCCCGTTCACCCAGATGAAGTCGGCGGTCTGCACGTATGTCCCTCCTTCAGAGGCCTCGGAGGACGGCTTCCGTCGCGTCCTCGGTTGTCGCGTCGCCGCCGAGGTCTGCCGTACGAAGGCCTCCCTCAAGCGCACGATCGATGGCTGACTCTATCTTCACGGCGTCCGCTTCCCTGTCAAGCCCGTAGCGCAGCATCATCGCAACGGAGCCGAACATCGCGAGCGGGTTCGCGCGCCCCGTGCCCGCGATGTCGGGGGCGGAACCGTGCACGGGCTCGAACAGGCCCGGCCCGTCGCCCCCGAGGCTCGCGCTGGGGAGCAGGCCGATCGACCCGGTGAGGATGGAAGCCTCGTCGCTGAGGATGTCGCCGAACATGTTCTCGGTGAGGATCACGTCGAAGTCGGCCGGCCGCGAGACGAGCTGCATGGCGGCGTTGTCGACGAGAAGGTGCTCGAGATTTACCAGGGGGCCTGGCCCCTTGGTAAATCCTGCCGCCACGCGCTCCACCACCTCGCGCCACAGCCGTGAGGTCTCGAGGATGTTCGCCTTGTCCACGCTTGACACGCGGCCGACCGGCCGCGTGTGCTCGTTCACCCTCATGCGAGCCATCCGGAAGGCAACCCGCGCGATCCGCTCGATCTCCTCCTCCGAGTACACGCAGGTGTCGTACGCGGTCCCGTCCCGGCGGCCACGGTCGCCGAAGTAGATGCCGCCGGTCAGCTCCCGCACCACCAGGAGGTCCGTGCCCTCGATCCGCTCGCGCCGCAGCGGGCTCGCATCGAGCAGCGCGGGCGCCGGCCGGACCGGGCGCAGGTTGGCGAACAAGCCGAGCTCCTTGCGCAGCGCGAGCAGCCCCTGCTCCGGGCGCGGCGCGCCGGGGTCGGTGGAGTCCCACTTCGGCCCGCCCACCGCGGCCAGCAGGACGGCGTCGGAGGCGCGGCAGGCGTCCAGGACCGCGTCGGTCAGCGGCGTACCGTGCGCGTCGATCGAGGCGCCCCCCACCGCGTGCTCCTCGACCTCGAAGCCACCGAGCTCGGAGAGAAGCCGTAGCGCCGCGGCCATGACCTCCGGGCCGATGCCGTCGCCGGGCAGTGCGACGATCCTGGTCACGCCGGCCTCCGGGCCGAGACGTTCAGGCGCACGTACTCGAGCATCAGCGGGCTGCCGAGCGTGTCGACGACCCGGCCCACGAGCGTGTCCCGCAGCTCGTCCGGAAGCTGCTCGAGATGATGGCCCAGACACACCGTCTTCAGATAGTCGTGGGGCTCGGGCGGCACCACCGGCCGGTCCTCCAGCCAGCAGCGCACGTCGGTGAAGCCGATCCGCTCGAGGAGGGCCTTCGTGGCGCGGTCGTCGGCGAAGTTCCACGGCCCACTCCAGTTCTCGAAGTAGGACGAGAACGGCTCGCGGTCGGCGAGCTCGCTGACCGTGTCGTGGAACGTCTTGATGTTCCCGGCGCCGCCGCACTGCGCCTCGAGCCGCGCGCCCGGCTTCATGGCCTCGAACAGGCGCGTGAACAGCCGCTTGTGGTCGAGCACCCAGTGGAAGACGGCGTTCGAGAAGACGGCGTCCACCCGCTCCGAGAGGCGCAGCTCGGCGAGGTCCTGCAGCAGCACCTCGGCCCGGTCGCCGACCGCCTCGCGAGCCTTGGCCACCATGGCCGGCGCGGAGTCGACGGCGATCACGCGCCCGTCCGGCACGCGGTCGAGCAGCATCGCCGTGACCCTGCCGCTCCCGCAGCCGGCGTCGAGGACGGTCTCAGTGCCGCGGAGCTCGAGCCGGTCGAGGACCGGACCCGCCCACTCCACCTGTGGCCCCGAGACCCGGTCGTAGGTGGCCGCGTCCCAGTCCCGCGTCACAGGGACGTCGTCACCGGGCCCTGGCGCTCCCGCTCGGCCTCGTAACGCGCGATCGCGTCCGCGTGCTGGAGCGTCACACCGATGTCGTCCAGGCCGCCGAGCAGCCGCCGCTTCGTCTCCTGGTCGATGTCGAACTGCACGGAGCGCCCGTCGAACTCGACCACCTGCCGCTCGAGGTCGATCGTCGCCTCCCCCGCGGCCATCAGCGCGCGCACGTCGTCGTCGGCGAGGACCACTGGCAGCAGCCCGATCTTCGTGCAGTTGGAGTAGAAGATGTCCGCGAACGACGGGGCGACGATCGCCCGGAAGCCGTAGTCCTCGAGCGCCCACGGAGCGTGCTCGCGCGAAGAGCCGCAGCCGAAGTTGCGGCCTGCCGCCAGGATCGGGTTCGAGGGCAGGTCCCAGCCGGGCTCGTCCTTCCAGTCGTGGAATAGGAACTCGCCGAAGCCGGTCCGCTCCACCCGCTTCAGGAATTGCTTCGGGATGATCTGGTCGGTGTCGACGTCGGCGCGGTCGAGCACGGACACCCGCCCGCTGATGACGGACACGGGCTCCATCAGCTCCAGCTCCTGATGTCGACGAAGTGGCCCTCGACGGCGGCGGCCGCGGCCATCTGCGGGCTAACCAGGTGCGTCCGCCCGCCCCGGCCCTGGCGCCCCTCGAAGTTGCGATTGGACGTGGACGCGCACCGCTCGCCCGGCTTCAGGATGTCCGGGTTCATCCCCAGGCACATCGAGCACCCCGCCGAGCGCCAGTCGAACCCGGCCGCGCGGAAGACCGCGTCGAGCCCCTCCCGCTCGGCCTGTGCCTTCACCTGCTGGGAGCCCGGCACCACCATCGCGTGCACGTCCGGGTGGACCTTGCGCCCGTCGAGCACCTCGGCGGCCGCGCGCAGGTCGCCGATGCGCGAGTTTGTGCACGAGCCCACGAAGACGCGGTCGAGCCGGATGTCCTGGATCGGTGTGCCCGGCTGGAGGTCCATGTACCGCAGGGCCCGCTCGTCGGTCTCTGTGCGCGCCTCGGGGACCGCCTCCGTGACCGGCACGACCATCCCGGGCGTCGTCCCCCACGTCACCTGCGGCGACAGCGCATCCGCGTCGACCACGACCTCCGTGTCGAAGCCCGCGCCGTCGTCGGTGTGCAGGTCATTCCACTCGTCGAGCACCTCGCGGGGGGCGGCCTCGCGGCCGATCACCCACTCGAAGGTGGTGTCGTCCGGCGCGATCATGCCCGCTCGCCCGCCGGCCTCGATCGTCATGTTGCAGACGGTCATGCGGCCCTCCATCGAGAGCTTCTGGATCGCGGGGCCGGCGTACTCGATCACGTGGCCGGCGCCGCCGTCCGTGCCGATCTGGCCGATCGTGCCGAGAATCAGGTCCTTCGCGGTCACGCCGAAGCCGAGCTCGCCCTCGTACCGGATGACCATCGACCTCGGCTTCTGCTGCTGAAGCGTCTGGGTCGCCAGCACGTGCTCCACCTCGCTCGTGCCGATCCCGAAGGCGAGCGCGCCGAACGCGCCGTGGGTCGAGGTGTGCGAGTCGCCGCACACGATCGTCATGCCCGGCTGCGACACGCCCAGCTCGGGGCCGATCACGTGCACGATCCCCTGGCGCTCGGATCCGAGCGAGTAGACCGGCACGCCGAACTCGTGGCAGTTGCGCTCGAGCGTCTCCACCTGGACGCGCGACAGCCGGTCGCGGATCTGCCGCGCCGCGGTCGATCCGTCCGTCGGCACGTTGTGGTCGGCAGTCGCCAGCGTGCGGTCCGGGCGGCGCACTGTGCGCCCGGCGAGCCGCAGCGACTCGAACGCCTGCGCCGACGTGACCTCGTGCACCAGGTGGAGGTCGATGTAGATCAGCCCCGGCGCGACCTCGTGCCGCTGCCAGATCTTCTCGAAGAGCGTGTGCGCCACGGTCAGCTTCTCCTCAACCCTGCGCTGACGACCGCGAGGAAGCGCGTGGCCTCGTCGCCAGGGTTCTCGAATCGATGCGGCAGGTCCGAGTCGAAGGTGATCGAGTCTCCCTCGGCCAGGTCGTGCTCGGCACCGTCGCAGTGGAGGCGCAGGGCGCCCTCGAGCACCACGGCGGTCTCACGCGCGCCGGGCTCGTGCATCGGTGGATCGTCGTCGGCCGCGGTGTGCGCGCTGGGCTCGAGCACGTGCAGCGACACCTCGGCGCGCTGGCCCGGGAGCGGTGGCGTCAGCACCTCGTAGCTGTGGCCGCGCCTGCGGGCCCCGCCGGCAACGCGCTCGGTGGCGCGCACCACGCTGACCGCGCCGCCCTCGTCGAGGCGCAGGAGCTGCGACAGCGACAGGTCCAGGCCGGCGGCGATCCGACCGGCCACGGACAGGGTCGGGCTGGTCTCGCCCCGCTCGACCTGGGAGAGCATCGGCGCCGACACGCCGCTCCGCTCGGCGAGGTCGCGCAGGGACAGGCGCATCCCCTCCCTGAGCGCACGGACGCGGGTCCCGACAGCCGTGTGCCGAGCGGGTGCGGCAGTGGCGGCGCTCACCCGCCGTACGTTATCACGTACGGTTGTCTGTGAGCTTGGGGAGCTTGGTCTCGAGGACGCTCGTGCCCTCGAAGCCGTCGATGTCGGTGACGGTCGCGGTCAGCTTCGCCTTGCGGCTCTTCCGCGCGAGCTTCTTCCGTGCCTTCTTCGAGAGCTTGAGGACCACGTCGGTGCTCTCGCCGGTCGCCAGGTCGAACTTGGTTCGCCCGAGCCTCAGCTTCTTGCCGGAGCGCCCGACCAGGCGGCCCTTGCAGCCCGACGCGCTGTCGGGGCAGGTGATCGTCGTGACGAGCTTCTTGGGCTTTAGCCTCGGCTCGCCGATGCCCACCTGCGGGCCGTCGTCGTCCTCGATGATGGCGACGGCGCCCTTGCGGGCGAGCGTCAGCCCGACCGGGTTCTCGAGGCCGAGTGCGAACGCCTCGTCCGGCTCGTCGAGCTCGTCACCCAGGACGTTCACCGAGATCGTCTTGGTCTTCTGGCCGGCCTTGAAGGTGAGCTTGCCGCTGCCGGCGAGGTAGTCCTGCCCCTTCGCGGTGAAGTGCGCCGTCTTCCAATCGACCGTCACGGCCTCCGTAGCCGGCGTCGAGAGCGTGACGTCGAACAGCACGTTGCCCCTGCCGCGGTCGCCCTCCTTGACCTTGACCGACTGGGGGATCGAGAGGACCGGCGGGGGCGGCTTGTCCAGGTCGACGATGCCGACGGCGGCCTGGGACTTCTGCGCGTCGATCCGGCCGTTGTCGGTTGCGGTGAGGTTCACGAAGAACGCCTCCGGCGGCTCGACGACCGTGTCGCCCACGATCGGAATCGTGATCGCGCCTGCCGACGCGCCGCTCGGAATGACGAGCTGGCCGCCGGTGCCGGTGAAGTCGGACGGGCGCTCGGCGCTGGCGGGCTCGGCATTCCAGTCGATCGTGGTGTCCTTGGCCGCCGGGGCCGCGAGGATCACGGGAACCGAGGCGGTCGTGGTGCCGGAGTCGCCCTCGAGGATCGGAACCAGCTTCGCGATGCGGATGAGCGGGTCGTCGTCCGTGATCGTCGTCTCGACCGAGTCGTTGGTGCCCAGCACCCCGGCGTCCACGTTCACGACGAAGCTCTCGCCCTCTTCGTCGGCGTCGTCGTCGGTGATGTCCACGGCGACCGTGAAGTTCGGGTCCAGAAGACCGCACGGGTCCGTCACCACCGGCGCGCTGTAGTCCGCATCCTGGGTCGCCGGCGGCGCGGTCCCGTCGGATGCCGAGACACTGATCGAGTCGGTGGCCGCGCAGGTGCCCTGGTAGGTGACCGTGCCCGCGTCCTCGTCGACCGTCGCCGGTCCGGTGAGCGTCGCGGCAGACGCATGCATGGGCAGCGCCAGCGCGACGGCGCTGGCCAGACCGATCGCGAACACGGTTGCGCGGCGGCTGGTCAACCTGATTGGGGTATCGGCAGGTACGCGGAAAGCTTGAACGGGTCTCAGAGCGCCGCCTCGAGCAGCGCCCGCAGCTCCTCGCCCGTCGGCGTCCCGCCCGGGGTGTTGCCGATCGCCGGATGCTGCAGGACCGCGTCGACCACCTCGTCGATCTGCTCGTGCTCAACCCCGAGCTCGCGCAGGCGGGTCACGCCCGCGCGGGCCGCCAGATGCGCGATCCGGGCGGGTCCGACGCCCTGAAGCGCGTCGGGCGCGCGCTCCGCGACGAAGCCCACCGAGTGCGGCAACATGACGGCGTTGGTCTGGGCATGGGGCGTCCCCAGCACTCGGACCGTGGTCTGACAGACGGCGTGGTGCACGGCGAACCCGGCCGCGCCCACTGCGTAGCCGGCGAGGATCGAACCGAGCGCCAGGTCGTCGGCCACCGGCTCGTTCTCCGCCAGGCCGGACTCGAACAGATCGATGGCACGGAGCGCCGCCATGGTCGTGACGGGGCTGCGCCCCGGGCCGTAGAGCGCCTCGACGGCATGCGCCACGGCGTTCATCGCGCTGGCGGCCAGGTCGGGCATCGGTTGGGAGGCCATCACGGTCGGGTCGGCGATGACGAGCGCCGGCCGGACCAGGCCGTACGCCTCCAGGCCGGCGGGCATGCGGTGGAACCCCGTCATGGGGGCGCCCGACAGGGTCGTGGGGATCGCGGCGACCGAACCGCCGTCAGCGGCCGCGACCGCCTTCGCGGCGTCAATCACCCGCCCGCCCCCGAGCGCGACCAGGGGCCGGCCGCCGGCCTCTTGGCGCACGGCGGCGGCCGCCTCGGGCACAGCCCCGGCCGGGACGTGTGCGGTGACGGCCGCGAGCGCGGCCAGTTCGGGGGCGTCGCGCACGGCGCGCGCGGTCGTGAGCAGGGCGCAGTCGGTGAAGCCGCGGTCCTGCAGCAGCGCCGGCGCCTCCGCGAGGACGCCCTCGCCGAAGCGGATCACCCGCTCGCCGTCACGCCAGGTGAAGCGCTCGGCCACCTACGCGGAGGGCGCGGCCTCGGCCTCGGCGCGCAGGTGATGCTCGGCCTCCGCCACCGGTGAGCCCGCTTGGACGTTCGTGAGTGCGCGCAGGTATGCCTTGCCCGAGGCCTCGAGGATGTCGGTCGAGACTCCCTGCCCGGACGCCAGCTTGCCGTCGAGCTCGAGCAGGACGGTCACCTCGCCCAGCGCGTCGCGCCCGCCGGTGACCGCGCTCACGTGGTACTCCTTGAGGCGCGCCTCGATCCCGGTCGCGGCGTTGATCGCGCTGAAGAACGCGTCGACCGGGCCGTCCCCGGTGAAGCTGCCCTCCGCGATGCCGCCGTCCGGCAGCCTGACCCCCACGCGCGCGAGCGGCGCGCGGGTCGACGAGGCCTCCACGTCGAACCAGTCGATCGCATAGGCGGTGGGCGCCTGCCGCATCTCGTCGGTGACGAGCGCCTCCAGATCCAGCGCGGTGACCTTCTTCTTCTTGTCCGCCAGCTCCTTGAACCGCTTGAACGCGGTGTTGAGGGCGGCGCCCTCCACCTGGAAGCCGAGCTCCTCGAGCGCCTTCCGGAGTGCGTGGCGGCCCGAGTGCTTGCCGAGCACGATCGAGTTCGTCTCGAGGCCGATCGTGGTCGCATCCATGATCTCGTAGGTCGTTCGCTCCTTCAGGACTCCGTCCTGGTGGATGCCGGCCTCGTGGGCGAAGGCGTTGCGGCCGACAATCGCCTTGTTCGGCTGCACCGGGTAGCCGGTGAGGCGCGAGACCATGCGGCTCGTGCGCGCGATCTCGCGCGTGTTGATGCCGGTCCACAGGCCGACGCTCGACTCGCGCGTGTGCAGCAGCATCACGAGCTCCTCGAGCGAGGTGTTGCCGGCGCGCTCGCCGATCCCGTTCATCGCACACTCGACCTGGCGGCAACCGGCCTGGAGACCGGCGAACGAGTTGGCGACCGCAAGGCCGAGGTCGTTGTGGCAGTGGACCGACACCGTGACCTGGTGCAGGTCGGGGACGAGCCGGTAGAGCTCCTCGAACATCGCCGCGTACTCGTGCGGCATCGTGAAGCCGACGGTGTCCGGCACGTTGATCGTGGTGGCGCCCTCGTCGATCGCGATCTGGATGACCTCGGCCATGAACTCGACGTTCGAGCGCGAGCCGTCCTCCGGCGAGAACTCGACGTCGTCGGTGTAGCTCTTGGCGTGCGCGACGGCGGCGCGGGCCTGGCCCTTCACGTCGTCCTTGGTCGTCTGCAGCTTGCGCTCGATGTGGATGTCGCTCGTGGCGATGAAGGTGTGGATCCGCGGCCGCTCGGAGTCCTTGATCGCGTTCCAGGCGGCGTCGATGTCCTGGAAGCTCGTCCGCGCGAGCCCGCAGATGACGGGGCCCTGGACCTCGCGCGCGATCGCCTGGACCGCCTCGAAGTCGCCCGGCGACGTGATGGGGAAGCCGGCCTCGATCACGTCCACTCCGAGGCGGGCGAGCTGGTGGGCGATCTCCACCTTCTCCTGGCGGTTCAGCGAGATGCCCGGCGACTGCTCGCCGTCTCGGAGCGTCGTGTCGAAGATCTTTACTCGGTTCTCGTCGGTGCGGTCCATGTCGTTCGTCTTCCTTTCTGTGCCCTACCTCGCTTCTCCTGTGCTCGCGGCTTCAGCGGCCGCCACGCGTCATTCCCCCCGAAGGGGGAGAAGGAGAAGTCGAAGGTCGAGCAGGAACGACATCTGGTCCTAGGGTACACGCCGTGGCGAGCTGGGAGGAGGTCCGACGCCTCGCGACCGCGCTGCCCGAGGTGACCGAGGTCGAATCCCGCGGTCTCGCGCAGTGGAAGGTGCGCGGCAAGCTGTTCGTATGGGAGCGGCCGCTTCGCCGGTCAGACCTCGCGGCGCTCGGCGACGCCGCGCCGGACGGGCCGATCCTCGGCGCGCGCGTCGAGCACGAGGTGGCGAAGCAGGCTCTGCTTGCCGACGACCCGGAGGTGTTCTTCACGACGCCGCACTTCGACGGCTACCCGATCGTCCTGGTCCGCCTCGACCGGATCTCGCTCGACGACCTCCGCGAAGTGGTGACCGAGGCGTGGCTGGTCAGAAAGTGAGGACGACCTTGCCGATGTTCTTGCGCTCGCCCAGGTAGCGGTGCGCGTCGGCCGCCTGCTCGATCGGGAACGCCTCGCTGACGACCGGGTCGACGACGCCGTCGGCGATCAGGGCCTCGAGCGGCCCGATGAACTCGTCCAGCGACCCCTTCTCGTCCCAGATCGTGAGCATGTTCAGGCCGATGACCGACTTCGAGTCGCGCATCATCAGGAGCATCGGCATGATCGGGGTGGTGGCGACCATCTTCAGCGCCTTCGGGATGTTGCGCCGCTCGCCGCCGCCGCCCTCCGAGATCCCGAAGGCGACGAGCCGGCCGCCCGCGTGCAGCAGCGACCAGCTCTTGCGGAAGCTCGACCCGCCGATCGCGTCCATGACCAGGTCGAGCGGCTTCTTCTCGCCCGTGATCCGGCGGATCTCCTTCGCCGGATCCTGCGAGTGGTAGTCAATCGCGTGTTGGATGCCGAAGCCGCGGATCGCATCGTGCTTCGACGCGGACGCCGTGCCGAAGAGCTCGGCGCCCAGGTGCTTGCCGAGCTGGGTGGCCGCGATTCCGACACCACCGGCCGCGGCGTGGATGAGGACGCGCTCGCCCTCATGGACGGCCCCGTACCGGATCATCCCGGCGTAGGCGGTCGCGTACACGACCGGGAGCGCGGCCCCCTTCTCGTAGCTCCACCCGTCGGGCAGGGCGATCACGTCCTTCTCCTTCGCGACGACCAGCTCGGCCTGTCCGCCGAAGCGTGAGCCCGAGATGACCCGGTCGCCGGGTTTGAAGCCCTCGACTCCGTCACCGACGGACTCGACGTCGCCGGCCAGCTCGTAGCCGATCACGCAGGGCGGCTTGGGCGCGTCCGGGTACATCCCGATCCGCGCGAGCAGGTCGGAGAAGTTCATGCCCGCGGCCTTCACCGCTATGCGCACCTCCCCCGGCCCCACCTCCGGGTCGGGCCGGTCGAGCACCCGGAGCACCTCCGGCGGCCCGTGCTTCGTGATGACCAGCGCGCGCATGGGAGCGACCCTACCGGCGTGCGATTAGTTCCGGGCGCGCGTACGGTCTAAGTGCCATGAGCAAGCTAAGAGCCCACATCAGCGTTTCCGCAGACGGCTACGTCGCCGGCCCCAACCAGAGCAAGGAAGAGCCGCTCGGCGAGGGCGGCGAGAGCCTCCACGACTGGGTGGTCGCGCTGGCCGCATGGCGGGAGCCCCACGGCAAGGAGGGCGGCGAGGTGAACGCCAGCACCGCCGTCATGGAGGAGTCGCTCGCCAACGTCGGCGCCGAGATCATGGGCCGTGGGAAGTTCGGCGGCGGGCCTGGGCCGTGGCCGGATGAGCCCTGGCAGGGCTGGTGGGGCGACAACCCGCCGTTCCACATGCCGGTCTTCGTCCTCACCCACCACAACCGCGAGCCGCTCACGCTCTCGGACACCACCTTCACCTTCGTGACCGACGGCATCGAGTCCGCGCTGGAGCAGGCGCGGGCGGCCGCAGGCGGGCGCGACGTGATGCTCGGGGGCGGCGCGGACACGATCAACCAGTACCTGGCCGCCGGGCTCTTGGACGAGCTGGACCTGCACGTCGCGCCGATCATCCTCGGCGGCGGCGCGCGGTTGTTCGAGGGCGTCGGCCCGGACGTGAAGCTCGAACAGGAGCGCGTGATCGATGCGCCCGGTGTGACGCATGTGAAGTACCGCGTCACGACCGCCTGACGCGCCTGCCCCCGCCGAACTGCAACCACTTATGGCCGAGGGGTGGCCAGAAACGGTTGCGGTTCGCTGCTGGCGGGCGAGCGCGAACTCGCGAGGCGCCGCCGGCTACTTCGCCAGGTGACTGACCTTCGGGGCCATCGCCTCGGCCAGCGCGATCAGGCCTGACAGCGGGCGGATCATCACGGTCAGGTTCGTGATTCGTCCGTCGGCATCAGCGCGGATCAGGTCGAGGCCCTGGACCGCCTTGTCGCCCACGCGCGCGGAGAACACAAGCGCGTGGACGCCGCCCTCGCCGCCCAGCTCGTCCGTGTACTCGAAGTCCTCGAAGACCTCGAAGACCTCGATCACCGCCCCGAGGACCACGCGGACCTGGTCGATCCCCGCGAACGGCTTGAACGCCACGGGCGAATCCAGGGTCGCGTCGTCTGCGAACAGCGCGATCGCCGCGTCCAGGTCGCGGGCCTCGACGGCTGCTCGAAACGGGTGCATCAGAGCGCGATCGTCCGGCCGGCCTCGAAGCCGTCGGTCGCCACGATCTCGTCCACGACCGTCTGCGGGATCTCGCCGTCGGCGGTCACCACCATGACGGCGCGGTCGTCGTCGTCCTCGGGCTTCCAACCGACCGCCGCCGACACGATGTTCACGCCCGCGTCGCCGAGCATGGTCCCCACACGGCCGATCCTGCCCGGCTGGTCGACGTAGCGGAAGACCGCCACGTGCGGCAGGAGCTGCACGTTGAACCGCGAGCCCCAGGCCTCGAGCAGATGCGGACGGTGGCGCTCACCCAGCACCGTGCCCACGACGCGCGTGCGCTCGTCGCGGCTGACCACCGTGACCCGCACGAGGTCCGCGAAGTCGCGCGCCTCGCCCCGGCGCGTCTCGGCCACCTCGATCCCGCGCTCGGCGGCGATGCCCGGCGCGTTGACGTCGTTGACCTCCTCCTCCGTGTGGCCGCGAAGAGCGCCCTTCAGCACCTGCACGGTCAGCGGCCGCGTGTCGCGCTCGGCGATCCGGCCCAGGAACTCGATCTCGAGGCCGTCCACCGCGGACTCGGCAAGCGCCACGCCGAGCCGGCCGAGCTGGCTGCACAGCGGCAGGTACGGCCCGAGCGCCTCGATGTCCTCGGGGGCCACCGCGGGAAGGTTGACGGCCGTCGTGACTGCACCGCCGGTCAGCGCCGCGACCACCTGCTCGGCCGCCTGGTAGCCGGCGCGGTCGGTGGCCTCCGCCGTGGAGGCGCCCAGGTGCGGCGTGACGATCACCTTCGGGTAGCCGAACAGCGGATGGTCGGTGACCGGCTCGTCGCGGAACACGTCGAGCGCGGCGCCGCCGACCTTCCCCGAGTCGAGCGCCGCCTTCAGGTCGTCGTCGACGACCAGCTTGCCGCGCGCCACGTTGATGATGCGGACGCCGTCCTTCATCTGGGCGAAGGCGTCGGCGTTCAGCCAGCTCTCGGTCTCGGGCGTCACCGGCAGGTGGATCGTCACGAAGTCGGCCGCCGCGTACAGCTCGTCCGAGGTCTCGGCGCGCTCCACGCCCGCCTCGCGGAAGCGTTCCTCGCCCACGTAGAGGTCGAACGCGACCACGCGCATCCCGAAGGCGAGCGCCCGCTGCGCGACGAGCTGGCCGATGCGGCCGAAGCCGATGATCCCGAGCGTCTTCTCGTAGAGCTCCGTGCCCGAGTACTTCGAGCGGTCCCACGCGCCGCCCACGAGCGCGCCGTGCGCCTGCGGGATGTTGCGCGCCAGCGCCAGCAGCATGCCGAGCGTGTGCTCGGCGGCCGTGATCACGTTGGACTGCGGCGCGTTCGCCACCACGATGCCGCGCTTGGTGGCCGCCTCCACGTCGACGTTGTCCACGCCCACGCCGGCGCGGCCGACCGCGCGCAGGCGCTCGGCCTTCGCGATCAGGCCGGCGTCGAGCCGCGTCGCGGACCGGATGAGCATGCCGTCGAACTCGCCGATCCGGCGCTCGAGCTCACCGTCCTCCCAGTCGATCCCGAACTCGACCTCGAAGCCCGCGTCGCGCAGCAGGTCGACGCCGCTGTCACCGATCTTCTCCTTGACGAGTACGCGTGGGGCGCTCACGCCGCGCTCACGCCGCGACGGGCACGCCGGCCTCGAGGAAGACGCGCTGCGCAGCGGCGACGCCCGCGCCCAGCTCGATCTCGGCGCCGAGCTCGCGCAGCGTCATCTCGAGCGCCGCGACGGTGGTGACGATGTCGAACGCTCCGTAGTAGCCGCAGTGGGCGATCCGAGCGATCTTGCCCTTCAGCTGGCTCTGGCCGCCCGCGATCGTGACCCCGTACTTGTCGCGCATGGTCTTCGGCACCTTCGCCCCGTCGATCGACTCGGGCAGCTTGATGGCGGTCACGACGTTCGCGTTCTCGTCCTCGGGGCCGAACAGCTCGAGCTCGAGGCCCTTCACCGCCTCGCGCGCGGCGCGGCCCAGCAGGCGGTGGCGGTCATGCACGTCATCGAGACCCTCCTCGTCGATCATGGCGAGCGCGACGTCGAGCGCCATGAAGAGCGAGACGGCCGGGGTGAACGGGCTGTCGGGCGGGTCCTTGCGCTGCCCCTTCGCGGTCCGCGACCAGTCGAAGAAGAAGCGTGGCAGGCCGCCGTCCTCGCCGGCGCGCTCCAGCGCGCGCTCGTTCGCACTGGCGAAGCCGAGGCCGGGCGGGCACATGAGCGCCTTCTGCGACCCGGCGACGACGACGTCGATCCCCCACTCGTCCTGGGGCAGCGGCACGGCGCCCATCGCCGACACCGCATCGACGACGAGCAGCGCGTCGTGGTCGTGCGCGACCTGCGCCAGCGCCTGGATGTCGTTCAGGACACCGGTGGAGGTCTCGGAGTAGGTGGTGAAGACGACGCGGGCGCCGTCACTCTCGCCGAGCACCCGCTCGAGGTCGGCGGGCTCGACGCGGCTCCCCCAGCCCGCATCGTGGTGCGCGACGGGCACGCCGAATGCCTCGCAGATTTCCTTCCAGCGCTCGCCGAACTTCCCACACGAGGCGACGACTGCCGTCTCGCCGGGGCGCGCCAGGTTGGCCGCCGCCGACTCCATGGCGCCCGAGCCGGAGGCCGCGAAGCACAGGACGTCGTTCCGGGTCTGGAACACCATCCGGAGGCGGTCGAGGCAGCGCGCGTAGACGTCGATGAAGCCGGGTGCCCGGTGGTAGAGGATCGGCTCCGCCATCACCTGCGATACGCGCGGCGGCAGCGGCGTCGGCCCGGCGGTCATCAGGTACTGCTTGATGTACGGGTTGGCCATGGGGCGGCCCACGATACCGAGGCCCTCAGCGGAGGCTGAACTCGTCCTGGTCGAACGGATCGCCGTTCGGGTCGTCGAACTCGTCCCAGTCGATATCGACGGTCGCGAAGATCAGGATCCACGTGATGATCGCCACGACCGAGAGGACGACGGTGACAATCCCGATCACGTAGCCGGCGCTCGCCATGCTGCGCTGTTTGCCCGTCTTGCCCTCGTCCACGTTGCGCTGACCCCGGCGCGCATACGGGATCGCGACGATCCCGAGCACCAGCGAGACGATCGACGACAGCCCGCCCGTGAGGAGAAGGAGCGACGAGCCGATGATCGCGCAGGTGAAGCCGGCGACGGCGTCGTTGTTGGGCGGCTCGGACGGCGGCGGAGCGCTCGGCGCGCGGTAGCCCGGCGGCACCCGCTGGGCCGGCGCGGGCTCGTAGGTCGGCGGCGGCGAGGCCGGCGGCGGCGCCGGCCGCTCGGGTGCCTCTCCACCGGGCGGCTTGGGCGGCAGCCACTCGCCGGTCACGTCAGAACTCCGTGTCGATCCAGTCCATCATCGAGCGGAGCTCGCGGCCCTCGCGCTCGATCTGGTGGTTCTTCTGCTCCTCGCGCATGCGGTTGAAGTTCTCCTGCCCGGCCCGGTTCTCCGCGATCCACTCCTTGGCGAACTCGCCCGACTGGATCTCGCCGAGGATCTCCTTCATCGCCTGCCGCGCCGGCTCGTTGATGATGCGCTTGCCGCGGGTCAGGTCGCCGTACTCGGCGGTGTTCGAGATGGAGTAGCGCATGCCCGAGATGCCCTTCTCGTACATCAGGTCCACGATCAGCTTGAGCTCGTGGAGGCACTCGAAGTAGGCGAGGCGGGGGTCGTAGCCGGCCTCGACGAGGGTCTCGTAGCCGGCTCGCACCAGCTCCGTGACGCCGCCGCAGAGCACGGCCTGCTCCCCGAAGAGGTCGGTCTCGGTCTCCTCGCGGAACGTGGTCTCGATCACCCCGGCGCGCGTGCAGCCGATGCCCTTCGCATAGGCCAGCACGAGCTCGCGCGCCCCGCCGGTGGCGTCCTGGTGGATCGCGACCAGGCCGGGGACGCCGTTGCCGTCCTTGAACTGGCGCCGGACGAGGTGGCCCGGGCTCTTCGGGGCGACCATTCCGACGTCCACCTCCGGCGAGGGCTCGATCTGCCCGAAGTGGATCGAGAACCCGTGCGCGAAGAGCAGCAGGTTGCCGGGGGCGACGCCGTCGGCGATGTCCGCCGCCCAGATCTCGGCCTGCTTCTCGTCGGGAAGGAGCACCATCACGACTTCGGCGCGGCTGGCGGCGTCGGCGACCGGGAGCACCTCGAGCCCGTCGCCGCGCGCCTTCTCGACCGAGTCGGAGCCCTCGCGGAGGCCGACCACCACGTCCACCCCGGACTCCTTCAGGTTGAGCGCGTGGGCGTGGCCCTGGGAGCCGTATCCGAGGATGGCGACGGTCTTGCCGTCGAGCTTCTGGAGGTCCGCGTCCTTGTCGTAGATCATCGGGCGCGGGACTCTAGCTGGGCCCGCCAGACCTTCCCCGACGCGGTCCGGGGCAGCTCTTCCACCTGGATGATCCGCTTCGGCGCCTTGAACCCGGGCAGGTGCGCGCGGACGTGCGCGTCGATGTCGGGCACCGTGGCCGTCGCGACCACGAAGGCGGTCACGGCCCTCCCCCACTCGGCGTCCTCCACGCCGATCACCGCCGCGTCGGAGACCCCCGGGTGCGCGAGGAGGACCGCCTCGACCTCCTGCGCCGCCACGTTCTCGCCGCCCGTGACGATCAGGTCGTCCATCCGGCCCTGCACCTCCAGGCGCCCGTCGCGGGTGAGCGAGCCCCGGTCGCCCGTGTGGAGCCAGCCGTCGGCGGCGACCATCGGGCCGCGCACGAGGATCTCGCCGTCGCCTGCGATCGCCATCTCGGCGCCGGGCAGCGGGCGCGCAAGCCGCGCCCCCACGTCGGCAGTCGCGATCTGCGAGCAGGTCTCGGTCATCCCGTACGTCGCCCGCACCGGCAGGCCGGCCCCGACCGCCCACTCGAAGAGCTCATCGGGGATCGATCCGCCGCCAAGGAGGATCGTGCGGAGGTTGGGCGCCCGTTCGAAGCCGCGCTCCCGGAGGCGGATGAGCATCGTCGGTACCAGCGAGACCATCGTGACCTCGCCGGCCTCCAGCAGATCCTTCACCCGCGCGGCGTCGAACCGCGGTTCCGCATACACCGTCGTCCCGTAGAGGGCGGAGCGCGTGAAGATCGACAGGCCGCCGACGTGGTGGACCGGCAGGCAGCAGAGCCAGCGGTCGTCGGGCTCGACTCCGAGGGCGAACGCCGATGCGCGGGCGCTCTCCTCGAAGTGTGCGCGTGTGAGGCACACGGGCCGCGGCTCGCCCGTCGTCCCGGACGTCTGCATGACGGCGAGCGTGCGGTCGGGCAGGTCGTCGGGCGCCGCGCAACGAACGGGGTCCGTCCCCGGTTGTTGCGGCATGATCGCGCCGCCGCTCAGCCAGGCGGCGTGCAGCTCGACCGCGAAGTCGATGCCGGCCGGGTTCGTCGTCACATGCAGCGGCGCGAGCTTCAGCCCGGCGGCGCGCGCGTCGAGCTCGGAGTAGGTCAGGGTCTGGCCGCCGGCGATGACCGCCGGGTGTCCCGGCCGCTCATGTGCGGCGGAAGTCAGCGACCCGTCCAGGCTCCGTATCGTAGGTAGCTCATGGCGACGACCGAGAGGGTGATCCGCCCGGGCGCCGATTGGCGCTCGGCCGGCGAGTACCAGGACATCCGCTTCGAGACGGCGGACGGGATCGCGAAGATCACGATCAACCGGCCCGAGGTGCGCAATGCGTTCCGGCCGGAGACGCTGATCGAGATCTCGGACGCGCTCGAGCGCGCGCGCGAGGACACCGACATCGGGGTCATCGTGCTGGCCGGCGAGGGGTCGCTGGCCTTCTGCTCAGGCGGGGACCAGAACGTGCGCGGCGACTCGGGTTACGTGCCCGAGGGTGCGCAGGTCGGCCGCTTCCACGTCACCGACCTTCACATCCAGATCCGGCGGCTGCCGAAGCCGGTGGTCGCGATGGTCGCCGGCTACGCGGTCGGCGGCGGACACGTGCTGCACGTGGTCTGCGACCTGACGATCGCCGCCGACAACGCGCGCTTCGGCCAGACGGGGCCCAAGGTGGGCAGCTTCGACGGCGGGTTCGGCGCCGGGCTGCTGGCCGCCCAGATCGGCCAGAAGAAGGCGAAGGAGGTCTGGTTCCTCTGCCGCCAGTACGACGCGCAGCAGGCGCTCGACATGGGGCTCGTGAACACGGTGGTCCCGCTCGAGGAGCTCGAGGAGGAGACCGTCCGCTGGTGCCGCGAGATGCTCGAGCTGTCGCCGTTCGCCCTGCGGCTCCTGAAGGCCAGCTTCAACGCCACCGAGGACGGGCTGTCCGGCATCCAGCAGCTCGCGCACGACACGAACCTCCTCTTCTACGCCAGCGAGGAGGCCCAGGAGGGCCGGGACGCCTACCGGGAGAAGCGCACGCCGGACTTCGGCAAGTTCCCCCGCCGGCCGTGAGCCACCTGCGGCTCTGGCTCGTGGCCGCGCGGCCACGCACGCTCCCTGCCGCGGTCGCCCCGGTGCTCGTCGGTACCGCGCTCGCCGGAACCGAAGACGTCTTCAAGCCGCTGCGCTTCGCCGCCGCGCTCCTCGGGAGCATCTTCATCCAGATCGGGACCAACCTGGCGAACGACTACTCCGACGCCCGCCGCGGCGCCGACACCGAGGACCGCCTGGGCCCGGTTCGCGTGACGGCGGGCGGCCTGATGCCGCCGCGACGGGTGCTCGTCGGGACCTGGGTCGCGTTCGGGATCGCGGTCGCGGCCGGCGCCTACCTGGCGGCGGTGGCGGGCTGGGAGCTGCTCGTGGTCGGAGTCCTGTCGATCGCCGCCGGCGTGCTCTACACGGGCGGCCCGCGCCCGTATGGCTACGAGGGGCTCGGCGAGGTGTTCGTATTCGTCTTCTTCGGCCTCGTCGCGGTCGGTGGCTCCTACTTCGTGCAGACCGAGGACCTGCGCTGGGAGGCGGTCGCGCTCGGGGTGCCGGTCGGCCTGCTCGCGGCCGCGATCCTGGTGGTGAACAACGTGCGCGACGTGGAGACCGACCGCCGCGCCGGCAAGCGCACGCTTGCCGTGCGCATCGGGCGCGAGCGCGCGGTCGGGGTGTACGCAGGCATGCTCGCCCTTGCCTACGTCGCCGTCGGCGGCGTGGCGGTATTCAGCGAGCTCGATCCCTGGATCCTGCTCGCGCTCCTATCGGTGCCACTGGTTCCGGCGGCCGTGCGCACCCTGCGCGACCGCCGCGACGGCCCGGCCCTCAACCAGCTCCTCGCCGACACCGGCCGGCTGCTTGCGATCTTCTCGCTGCTGCTCACGGCGGGGCTCCTCCTCGCGTCGTGAAGCGCGACCTCTTCGTCCTGTCGCTCCCGTTCCGCGAGCCGTTCGTGACCGCCACCGGCGTGATCGGCGAGCGGCGAATCATCCTGATGCGGCTGGAGGACGAGGACGGGGCTGTCGGTTGGGGCGAGGCGGCGCCGTTCGAGGCCTACGACGGCGTCTCCGTGGAGCGCGTCGAGGCCGTGCTGCGCGGGCGCTCGCGCGAGGAGCTGCGCCAGGCGGAGGCCGCTGTCGAGATGGCGCTCCTCGACCTCGAGGCCCGGCGCGAGGGACGTCCGATCGGCGACGAGGGCGCGATCGCCATCCCCGTGAACGCGACCCTCCCGGCGGGACCGGCCGAAGAGGTGGCCGCGCTCGCGAAGGAGCGGGTCCGCGCCGGCTACCAGTGCTTCAAGCTGAAGGTCGGTCGCGAGGACGACGAGGAACGGGTCGCCGCGGTCCGTGCGGCGATCGGGAGCTGGCCCGCCCTGCGCCTGGACGCGAACGGCGTCTGGTCGGTGGACGAGGCGATCGCGCACATCGGCGCGCTCGAGCGCCACGACATCGAGCTCGTCGAGCAGCCGTGCGCCACCCTCCCCGAGCTGGCCGAGGTGCGCCAGGGCGTCTCCACCCCGATCGCGGCCGACGAGTCGATCACGGGCCCCGACGACGTCCGATCAGCCGCCGCGGCGCAGGCCTGCGACGCCGTCAACGTGAAGCTCGCCTCGTGCGGCGGCATCGAGCGGGCCCGCGCGACGATCCGTACGGCGGGCGAGGCCGGAATGGCGGCCTACCTGTCGAGCACGCTCGACGGGCCGTGGGGCATCTCGGCCGCCCTGCAGCTCGCCGCCGGCGAGACGTTCCAGCTCGCCTGCGGCCTGGCCACGCTGGAACTCTTCGACTCGCCGCTCGCGCAGCTCGTGCCGCCCGCCCGCGGCGGTCTTCAGCCCGTGCCGTTGGGGCCCGGGCTGGGGATTGAGCTGGACGAGGACCTCTTGGCCGAGGCCCTCGTCAGCGACGCGTAGTTGAACAGGGGGCCAGGCCCCCTGTTCACCCGCAAGGGCCTGGCTCGAGCGCCGGGTACGGGGAAGCGCGCCTCGAGGCCGGGCGTCAGGAACGCAGCTCGCCGAGGAAACTGTCGATCGCGTCGGCCACGGCTTCGGGTGCCTCGAGCTGCGGCGCGTGGCCCGCGTCCGGAATCGTCTCCAGGGTTCCGCGCGGGAGGAGGCTCGCCATCCGCCGCCCCGCCGCCAGGTACTTCTCGTCGAGGGCTCCGGTGAGGAGCAACACAGGCACGTCGAGTGCGGAAAGCCGGTCCCAGATCGGCGGCATCACGCCCTGGCCGAAGGCGCGAAGCAGGTACGCGAGCTCGGGCGGCTCGAACGACAGCCGCCCCTCACGCTGCGCAGCAACCAGCTCCGGTGACTGGGTCGCGAACGCCGCCTGGGTCTCCCACATGGCCACGATGTCCGCGATCGGCTTGCGCTGAATCCAACCGGCGAGCTCGTCGTCGTCCTTCCGGCGCGCGACGGGATCATCAATGCCTGCACTCACGCCAACGAGAACGAGCGCGGGCCACCGGCCGGGATTCGCCAGCGCAGCGTGCAGGACGATCCGCCCGCCCATCGAGTATCCGATCGGGATGGCCTCGGGCGGCGGCGGTTCGTCGGCCCGGTCGAGAAGGACGCTCGGATAGCGTTCCGTCAGCCGCTCGGCCACCGGCCTCCACGCGTCGCCGCGCTGCATGAAGCCCGGAACGAAGGTGAGCGTCGGCCTCTCCATGCGACCAGTCAACCGCACCTACGCCCCGCTGCAGGCGCTGGCCGACGAGTTCGTGCGCTGCGGCATGACGCACGTGGTCACGTGTCCGGGCTCGCGCAACGCGCCGCTGATATTCGCGCTGGCCGAGACCGAGGGCCTCGAGGCGACCTCGGTGCTCGACGAGCGGTCGGCGGGATTCCTCGCCCTGGGCATGGCAAAGGCGACCGGCCGCCCGGTCGCGATCACCTGCACCTCCGGCACCGCCGCGGCGAACCTGCTGCCCGCGGTGGTGGAGGCGCGCGAGGCGCGCGTGCCGCTGGTCGTGCTGACGGCCGACCGCCCCCCCGAGCTCCGCGACACGGGCGCCGGCCAGGCGATCGACCAGGTCAAGCTGTACGGCTCGGCCGCGAAGTGGTTCGTCGAGGTGGGCAATCACGAGCCGGGACGCGAGGCCGCCGTGTTCCACCGCGCGCTGGCGTGCCGCGCGTATGCGACCGCCGCCGGCGGGCGGCCCGGGCCCGTGCACCTGAACTTCCCCCTCCGGGAGCCGCTCGCGCCCGTGAGCGAGGACCTCCCCGCCGCCGACTGGGCCGGCCGCGACGACGGCCGCCCGTGGGTCGAGTTCTGGGAGCCGCCCGCGTCGGCCGCGTCGGGCGTTGCACCGGACCTCGCACGCCCGCACGGTGCGATCGTGTGTGGTCCCGGCACGGGCCCGGTGGTGGAATCGGTCGCCGCGCTCGCGACGGCGGCGGGCTGGCCGGTCCTAGCGGACCCGCTGTCCGGGGTGCGCTGCGGCGCGCACGATCGCTCCCACGTGATCGCCCACTACGACGTCCTGCTTCGGGATGAGCGCTGGGCCGGCGCGCACCTGCCCGAGATCGTTGTCCGCATCGGCGACACGCCCACCTCGAAGCCGCTGCGTGCGTGGCTGGCCCGCTCCGAGCAGCTCGTGATCGATCCGCACGCCACGTGGCACGAGCCGACCCGGAGCGCCCAGTGGATCGCGGCGGCGGACCCCGGGCTGACCTGCGCCGAGCTGGCCGAGACGCTCGCCGTGCAGCGCGATCCCACATGGCTCAAGGGCTGGCGCGCGGCGGACGGTCTCGTTCCGCCCGCGCTCGCCGAGGCCGAGGACCCGTTCGAGCCGAAGGTCTGGGCCGCGCTCGCCGAGTCGCTGCCCGAGGAAGCTTCCGTCTGGGTGAGCTCGTCGATGCCGGTCAGGGACGTGGAGGCGTTCTTCCCCTCGGTCGCGAAGCCGATCCGCTTCCTCGCAAACCGTGGCGCGAACGGGATCGACGGAGTGGTGTCCTCGGCGGCCGGGGCGGCGCTCGCGGGCGGCGGACGCGCCTGGCTCCTCACGGGGGAGCTCGCCCTGCTCCACGACATCGGCGGCCTCCTGGCGGCGCGCCGCGCAGGGGCCGAGCTGACGATCGTCTGCGCGAACAACGGCGGCGGCGGGATATTCGACTTCCTCCCCCTCGCCGAGCACGGCGCCGGCGCGACCTACGAGGAGCACGTCATCACGCCAAGCGACGTGGACCTCGCGAAGGTCGCGGCGCTGGCCGAGATGGAGCACCGCACGGCAACCACGCCGGACGAGGTCCGCGCGGCCGCGGCCGAGCCGGGGCTGGTCGAGGTTCGCACCGACCGCGCGGCGAACGTGCGCGCGCACCGCGACGTGCATGCGCGCGTCGCCGAGCGGCTGGGGCGTCCTACTCCCTGACGAGGAGCTCTGCATCCCGTGCGCGGAAGCGCGCACGCAGCACGGCGGTTCGCCTGCTGAAGGACCACGCGCGCGGGCGCAGCCGCCTGCCGTTCACGATCAGCTCGGACGGGACGAACGGGTCGCGGAGCGTGGACAGGGCAGCCTGCACGGAGTAGCGGCGCCGGCGGGAGCCCTGAATCTGAAGCCACCACTCGCCGCCGGGCCGGGTCTCCATGGATCGCAACCGGCCGCGCTCGAACATCCGGCCGCGCCACCTGTCGCGCGGGAAGGCGAGGAGCGTCAGGCGGTCGCGGCGATCGCGTAGGCGCACGAGGCCCCGGCCATACGGCGCGAGGGTGTCCACGTCGGCCGGCAGCATCGGGAGCACGCTGCCCGCACGCGCGAGGAGGGGCAGCTTTCCGAGCGGTGCCGGAACCGTGTGCAGGCTCCCCCCGCGGACGACGCGCGCCCGCTTGGGATGGAAGGACCCGTCCGCGCGCCGATAGCGGACGCTGCGCCACCAGTCGACCCAGCGCCCGCGCGGGAGGTACAGCTCACGATCTTCCGCGCCCGGCTGGGTGACCGGCGCCGCCAGGAGGTCGGGGCCGAACATGAACTGGTTGTGGCTTGCCGCGGCTGCCGCATCACCCGGCGCGACCAGCGCCAGGTGGCGCATCAGCGGCATCCCCGTGCGCCGGTAGTGGGCGTCGGCGGCCAGGATGTACGGATAGAGCTGCGTGTGCAGCTTCGTGTAGCGGCGCCAGTGCGGCAGGATCTCCTCGTCGAACACCTGCGGACGCTCGTACGGCGGGAACGCCAGGCCGGAGCGCTTCGTGCGCATGACGCCCGACACGGCGCCGAACTGGATCCAGCGGATCAGGAGCTCCGGCGTCAGGCGGTGCTCGGTGCCGTAGGTGTTGTAGCCGCCGATGTCGGTGCCGAAGCGGCTGACGCCGGACATCCCGATGCCGAGCGCCTGCCGGACGCCCGACTCGAGCCCGTCGTAGCCCCAGGTCGTCGTCGGGTCGCCACCCCACACGTTCACCGCGCAGGCGGCCGTTCCGGTCCAGCCCGAGCGCAGGTGGCGGACCGCATCGGGCTTGATCGTCCGCAGCATCTCGGCGACCGCGCAGTGGTAGTCGGTCGGGTAGCGGTTGTGGAGCCCTGACCCGGTCGAGCCGTCGGCCGCGACGCCCGTCGGCGGAACGCCCTCGCCGAAGTCCTCCATCCAGCCGTCGTGGCCGCCGGCGACGGCCTCCTTCAGCAGCCCGCCGTAGAAGGGGCCGATGCCGGGCGCGGTGTAGTCGAACTGAGACAGGGGCTCGGTCGTGAAGCCCGCCGGCCCCGCCCCGCCGACGAACGCGGGGTACACGTGCGGCTGCCCCGTCGCCTCGCGGATCAGAAGGCCCTCAGCGGCGGCGTCACCCCACACCGGCTGGTACGAGGCGCACAGCGACGGGTTGAAGTACACGAGGTGGGCCAGGCCGGCCGCGTGGAACTGCTTCGTGCGGGCGGCGTTGTACTCCGGGTCGTCGCGGTGCGCGCCGCACGGCAGGAAGTGCATCTGAGTCTCGGCGGCCGACACGGGCACGTCGGCGTCGCGCTGGGCCGCGATCATCTGCGCCTCCTCGTCGAGCTCGATCCGGTTCGGCTGGCCGGTCTGGAACCAGGGCCCGAACGTCCACGGCGTGGGCGGCGGGGGCTGGCGCCCGGTCGCCGCGGTGAAGCGCCGGAGCGCGGCGGCGGGCGTCGGCCCGGCGAACACGCGCAACGCGAGGGCGGGTGCGTCGACCTCGAGGCTCCAGGCGTCGGCGAGCTCGCTCGTCAGCCGGAAGCGGCTGCGCTCGTCGCGGTCGATCAGCACGCCGTAGCCGCGGCTCGACAGGAGCCAGGGCACCGGGTAGTAGGTCGAGTCGTCGCGCTCTCCATGCGACCACGGCGGCACAAACGCCCGCGGGTAGTCGCGGTCCGACTCGCGGGTCGGACCGTCCTCCACGTAGTTCTCGACGTCCAGGCCGCGGTGGTCCACGGCGTTCGAGCGCGACCCGAAGCCGAAGAAGCCCTCGTCGCCGGGCGCGTCGAAACCGATGCCCACCGCCTGCGCATCCCCGCTCGGAAGGGCCGACAGCGCGATCACCCCCGGCCCCGACCCGGTCAGCTCGACCGCGATCTCTCCCCCACCGCCCGTCTCCACGACCGCACGGATGCCCTTTCCGTCGCGCTGAATCTGGCTGGCGCGCCTCGCGCGCTGCCAGCCCGTGGCCGATCGATAGCCGAGCTTCAGGCCGTCGGCCTGCGTCAGCGTCGGATGCCCCTCCCCGCCGAACGAGATCCGGAACGGGTCGGCCTCGACGGTCGCCGTCAGCGGCCCGCTCCGCAGCTCGACCGCCTGCGCGGTCTCGGCCACACCCAGGGCAAGCATCGCCGTGGCGGCGAGTGCGCCGGCCGCGCCCACTACGCGAGCAGCGGGAGGAGCGCCTGGAGCTTCGCCTCGGTCTCCGCCAGCTCGTCGGCTGGGTCGGAGTCGGCGACGATGCCGTTGCCGGCGAACAGGTGCGCGACCTCGCCGCGCAGGAGCGCGCAGCGGATCGCCACGCAGAACTCGCCGTCCTCCTCGAGGTCGGTCCAGCCGACGGTCCCCGCGTACCAGCCGCGGTCGATCCCCTCGAGCGCCGGGATCAGGCGCGCGGCCTGCTCGAGCGGCTCGCCGCCCACGGCGGGCGTCGGGTGAAGTCGCCCGGCCACCTCGAGCGCCGGAAGCGGCTCGGCGAGCTGGGCGCGGATCGGGGTGCCCAGGTGCTGCACGTTGTGGACCTTCACCAGCACCGGCCGGTCGGCGACCGTCACCCACACGCTGATCGGGTCGAGCGCGCGCTCGATCCGCCGCGCCACGATCGCCTGCTCGACGCGGTTCTTCGCGCTGGTCAGGAGCTGCTCGCCGAGGTGGTCGTCCACCGCCGGGTCGGCGCTGCGGCGCGTGGTGCCTGCCAGGGCGACCGTCTGCGCCCGTGCCCCCTCGCGACGGACGAGCAGCTCGGGGCTGGCGCCCACGAAGGCCGCGCCCGGTGCTCCGACGCAGTACGTGAAACACGAGGGGAAGACGTCGCGCAGCGCGCCGAAGAGCGCCGCGGGGTCGTGCGGATGGCTGGCGTGGACTCGGACGATGCGCGCCAGCACAAGCTTGTCCAGCTCGCCGGCGCGGATCCGCTCCGTTGCCCGCCGGACCGCCTCCTCAAAGTGCTCGGGGGGCGCCTCGCTGACGACGCGGGGCGGGACCGCCGGGTCAGGGTCGATCAGCGGCATCGACGCCACGCGCAGCTCGGCGAGCCGCGCGAGCACGGGGTCGGGATCCCCCATGGCGGTCACGGTCAGCGCGGCGCGGCCGCCCTGGCGGGCGAACGAGAGCTCCGGCAGCACCATCTGCGCGGGCGCGAACGGCTCCCACTCGGGCGTGCCCCCGCCGGCGGCCGCGAAGGCGAACCCGCCGACGAACACGGGGCCCGCGCCGGGCAGGGCCACGTCGTCGTACCGAGCGGCGCGGCCCAGCCGCCGGCACGCCTCGGCGACCTCGTGGAAGCGGTCGTGGCCGCGCGCCTCCACCACGGCCGCCGCGCCCAGGCCGCAGACCGCGTATCCATCGCGGTCGGGCTGCTCGAAGCAGAACCAGCGATCCGTCGGCCGTCGCGCCGCCATGACGGCGGCGGCGAGGTCGAGCCCCGGATCCACCTCGACCGTGACGCTCGCCAGGCGCCCAACGCCTGCCCGCTCGCGCAACCGCGCCCGCGCGGCGTCGTCGAGCCACGGCGGCTGAACAAGGGGCCTGGCCCCCTGTTCAATCGGGTTGACCACGGGGCCAGGCCCCCTGGTCAGGTCGCGGAGCGCCCGCGCGAGATCGCGATCTCGCCGGTGCGCACCATCTCGATCAGCCCGAAGGGCCGGATCATCCGCTCGAACGCCTCGATCTTCTCGTCCGTGCCTGTGATCTCGATCGTGAGCGACCGTTTCGAGACATCGATCACCTTGCCGCGGAAGATGTCGGTGAACTGCATGACCTGGCCGCGTGACTCCGCATCGGCCGAGACCTTGAACAGCGCGAGCTCACGCGCGACGCACTCCTCCGGCTCGAGGTCGCGGATCTTGATCACGTTGACGAGCTTGTGGAGCTGCTTCGTGACCTGGTCGATGGGATGGAGCGCCCCGTCCACCGTCAGCGTGACGCGCGACAGGGTCGGGTCGTCGGTCGGGCCGACCGCGAGCGTGTCGATGTTGAACCCGCGGCGGGCGAACAACCCGGCGATCCGGGTCAGCACGCCCGGCTTGTTCTCGACGAGGATCGAGAGGACGTGTTTGCGGCCCGTGTGGATGCCACCCGCGGCTTCCAGATCGGCGAGGTTCAGGACCTCCTTCGTGCCTGGCTCACCCATCGCTCAGCCGACCATGTCCCGGGCGGCCTGACCCGCGGGGATCATCGGGTAGCAGTTCTCCTCCTTGGTCACGTGCACGTCCACGAGGACGACGCCGTCGGTCGCGAGCGCAGTCTTGAGCCCGTCGTTCAGCTCGTCCTTGTGGGTGATACGCATGCCGGTGGCTCCGAACGCCTCCGCCAACTTCACCCAGTCGGGGCTCGCGCCCATGTCGACCGAGGAGTAACGCTTGTCCCAGAAGAGCTCCTGCCACTGGCGGACCATCCCCAGGTAGCCGTTGTTCATCAGGAACACCTTCACCGGGATGTTCTCGGTGACGCAGGTGGCGAGTTCCTGGCAGGTCATGATCAGCGACCCGTCGCCGGCGATGCACGTGACGGTCTGGTCGGGGCAGGCGACCTTCGCCCCGAGCGCCGACGGGAGGCCGAACCCCATCGTCCCGAGGCCGCCCGAATTGATCCACCGGCGCGGCTTGGGGAAGTGGTAGTACTGCGCCGCCCACATCTGGTGCTGGCCGACGTCCGAGGTGACGATGGCGTCGCCGCCGGTCACCTCCCAGATCGCCTCGACCATCCGCTGCGGCTTGATCTCCGAGCCATCGGAGTCGTCGTAGCGCAGCGGGTGCTTCTCCTGCCAGCCCCGGATCCGGTCCCACCAGCCGTCGAGCCGCGACAGATCGGTCTCGATCGCGCGGTACTCGGCGGTCAGCTTGGGCAGGATCTGCTTGGCGTCGCCCACGATCGGGATGTGGGCGGGGATGTTCTTCGAGATCTCCGCCGGGTCGATGTCGATGTGGATGAACTTCGCCCGCGGGGCGAACTCGGACAGCTTGCCGGTGATCCGGTCGTCGAAGCGGGCGCCGATCGCGCAGATGAGGTCCGCCTCGTCCATGGCGTAGTTGGCCGCGCGCGTGCCGTGCATGCCGAGCATGCCGAGCCACTGGTCGTGCGGCGCGGGGAACGCGCCCAGGCCCATCAGCGTGCAGGTCACGGGGAAGCGGTCGGCCAGGCACAGCTCGGTCAGCTCCTTGGCCGCGTCGGCGTTCACCACGCCGCCGCCCGCGTAGATCACCGGACGGCGGGCATTCGCGAGCGCCTTCGCGGCGAGCCGGATCTGCTTGACGTTCCCCGCCGTCGTGGGCTGGTAGCCCGGCAGGCTGACGTCAGTGACCGGCTCGTATGGGATGTCCGCGCGCGAGAGGTCCTGCGGGATGTCCACCACCACCGGGCCGGGGCGGCCGGTGCGGGCGATGTGGAACGCCTCGTGGATCGCGCGCGGGATGTCGCGCGGGTCCTGGATCATCAGCGAGTGCTTGACGACCGGCATCGTCATGCCGTTGATGTCGGCCTCCTGGAAGCCGTCCGTCCCCAGGAGATCGGTGCGCACCTGCCCGGTGATGAAGACGGTGGGGACCGAGTCCATCATCGCGTCGGCGATCGGCGTGATCAGGTTGGTCGCGCCCGGGCCGGACGTGGCGAGCGCGACGCCCACCCTGCCCGAGGCCTTCGCGTAGCCCTCGGCCGCATGCCCGGCGCCCTGTTCGTGCCGGCACTGGATGTGGCGCACGCCGGCGTCATAGAGCGCGTCGTAGGTCGGGAGGTTGGCCCCGCCGGGGATTCCGAACACGTGCTCGACGCCCTCGGCCTTGAGACATTCCATGATTGCGTCGACAGCGCGCATCAGCGATCCAGTGTAAAGACCTCTTCCGGGAACTCGAGGTCCCTGCCGCAGCTCATGCAGACCTGGTCGTGTACGGGCACGATCGCGCCGCACTCATCGCAGCGGCGCATCGGCTCGTCCTTCTCCCACCGCCATAGGAGGGCCAGCACGGTGCCGATCAACGGCAGGCAGAAGCCGATCAGGAACCAGATGAAGAACGAACTGCCCTTGATCCTCCCGATCGTCCCGGACGAGAGCCCGCAGAAAAAGAAGAAGACGGCGTATTCCACCTAGAGGAGGCGCGCGAGCGCCCAGAGCACGGCGAGGATCGCCACGATCCCGATCGCCAGCCAGACGAGCCCCGAGACGACGCCGAGCACGACCTTGAAGAGCAGAAAGGCGGCGCCCAGGAGGACGAGCAGGGCGATGCCCTTCGTTGCGATGTCCTTCAGTGATTCGGCCATGCCCTCAGAGTACGTGAGGGGGCCGGGTGGGCACGTAACGGTCGAGGCCCGGGATGGGCACCGAGCACATCACCCAGCTGGGCCAGTAGACGTGGAAGCCGAGCCCGCGCAGCCGCCGCAGGAGCCACCAGGCGATCGTCGTGCAGAAGATGCTGAGCTCCTCGGGCTCCTGCGTCTTCGCCACGCGGTCGAGCGCCGCGAGAACGACCGGCACGAGGTCCTCCGGCTCGGCGCCCACGGCCGGGCCGATCTCCCCGTGCGAGGACACCCAGCACAGGCCGGTGGCGCTGCCGTCCTCGTCCATGGTCGCCAGGCAGTTGCGGTCGCGCGCGAAGAACTCCTGGAGCGCCGGGCGCTCGTGCGCGATCGCGAGCGGCTCGAGCCGCTGCCATTCGGCCGCCGCACGCGCCGGCGCGAGGACGTGGGTGCCGGGGTCGCGGACGTCGACCTCCTGCGCGCGGCGCTCCAGGTAGCGCTCGGTCCGCACGCGCAGGTGCCAGTGGCCGGTCACGGGCATCACGCCGAAGTCGGGGTAGAGGGTGAGGTCGGGCGGGGCCCCCGTCGCCACCACGACGCGGCCGAGGTCGGGCGTCGGGTCGCCCGGCCACACCCGCTCGAGCAGCGCGCGCCCGATGCCGGTGCGGTGGCGGTCGGGATCGACCATCAGCTCGGTCAGCTCCTCCATCGCCCCGAAGCGCACGACGCGGGCGAAGCCGACGACCTCCTCGCCGTCCTCGGCGATCCAGTAGCGCCCGCCGGGCTGCGCCGCCAGGAACTCGATCATGTTGCGCTGCCTGAGCCAGTGGGCGCGGATCGACGTCTCCGTGGGCGTCGCGCCGTGCGGTATCACGCCCTGGCGGACCGCGACGTCGTAGATCGCCCGCTCGGACAGCGCGAAGGTCGCGGCGAGGTCGCCGGCGGTGCCCTCGCGGAAGCTGAGCTCGGCGACGGCCACTAGTCGTCGCGCTCGGCCGGCTCGGCGAGATGCGGCGCGTCGAGGGGCTGCGGATGGCCCAGTTGGCCGAGCTCCGCCGACCCGCGCCCGAAGAAGAGGCCCACCGTCCAGTCCGCGACGAGCCGGAGCTTTCGGCCGAGCCCGGGCATCATCAGCATGTGGTAGGTCCGTGCGGCGAACCACGCCGGGAAGCCGCGGAAGCGCAGGAACGGTGTGGACACGACCGCCTTGTGCCGGCCCATGTCCACGAACGCGCCGCGCGTCTTGTACCGGAAGGGCCGCACGCGGCCGTGGCCCAGCGCGGCGGCGACGTTGCCGCCCACGAGCCTGCCCTGGCGCAGGGCGTGCTGCGCCGTCGGTGGCGTCGGCCGGGCGCCGCCGGCCGACGGGTCGGGCACCGCGGCCGCGTCGCCGATCGCCCAGATGTTCTCGTGCCCCTTCACGCGCAGCGTCGGCTCGACCTCGATCCGGCCGCCCTTGGCGAG
The DNA here is from genome assembly GCA_035629775.1 of Thermoleophilaceae bacterium. Lineage (GTDB taxonomy): Bacteria > Actinomycetota > Thermoleophilia > Solirubrobacterales > Thermoleophilaceae > DASPHG01. Next base: position 30,195 of record DASPHG010000012.1, read on the forward strand.
CGGCAGGCCGAACTCGCGCACGAGGGGCGGCGGCGCCACCCCGGCGGTCCAGCAGACGGTCCGCGCCGGGATGCGCTCGCCGGTCGAGAGCGTCGCGCAGCTCTCCTCCACCCCCTCCAGCCGGGTTCCGGTGCGGATCTCGATGCCGCGGCCGCGCAGCTCCTTCACCGCGAACTCGGCGAGCCGCTCGCCGATCTCGGGCATCACCCGGTCCAGCGCCTCGACCAGGATCCAGCGGGTGCCGTCGATCCGGCAGCGCGGGTAGCGGTCGATCACGTCGGCGACCATGTCCTGGAGCTCGGCGATCCCCTCCACCCCCGCGTAGCCCGCGCCGACGAACACGAACGTCAGGTACTCGCGGCGCGCCTCGGGATCCTCGAGCGACTCGGCGATCTCCAGGTGAAGCAGCGCGCGGTTGCGGAGCGCGATCGCGTCCGCGAGCGTCTTGAAGCTGACGGCGTGCTCGGCCAGGCCGGGGATCGGCAGGCTGCGCGGGACCGAGCCGAGTGCGAGGACCAGATGGTCGTATCGCGTGCGCGCCTCGCGGCCATCGAGCGTGCACCAGCGGATCTCGTTGAGCGCGGCGTCTAAGCCGAGCACGCGGCCTAGCTGGACGTCCGCCCAGTCGAGCTCGTCGCGCAGCGGCACCACGACGTGGCGCGGTTCGAGCGTCCCGGCCGCGGCGCCCGGCAGGAGCGGCGTGTAGAGCAGGAAGTTCGTGTCGCTGAGGACGGTGATCCGCGCGCTGTGGCGCGGCAGGACGCGCTCCAGCCGACGGGCGGCGTAGAAGCCGCCGAAGCCGCCCCCGGCGATGACCACGTCCCACGCCATCAGCGGGCCGCCTTTACGGCGGCGTCAAGCGCCGGCCGCTGCTCCTTGCGGATTCGGCGGCGCAGGCGCCATGGCGCGCCGGAGAAGGCGTGGTTCGCCACGGTCGCGAACCCCTCCTCGTCGCTCCGCAGGGCGAGCAGCAGATGCGCGATCCGGTCCGACGGCGGGAGCGCGCGGTCGGTCGTGCCGACGCAGAAGCAGTGGACGCGCCGGCCGCCGTCGGCCACGAGCACCGCGCCCGCCTCCCCGAGCAGCCACACGCCGAGCGTGCCGCGCTCCCTCGCCAGCCCCGTCTCGCGCTGCAGGTCGCGCGCGTTGTGGCCGAGCAGGTCGCCGAGCAGGCCCTGGGCGACCGGCTCGGCGCGCTCGTTGCGCGGGCCGCGCGGCGGACGGATCGTGTTCGAGCCGCGGAACGCGTGTAGCTCGGGGATCACCCAGCCGTGGGCGAAGCTCGCGAGGGCGACCGGGACCGCCAGGGGCTCGAGCCAGATCAGGAGGATCCCCGCCGCCGTGAACGGGACGACGAACGCGACGGTCTGAAGCGTCCACAGGCGCCCCCAGCGCCTGAGCCAGCGCGCGTCGACGCGCGCTCGCCACGGCACCGCGGCGAGCTCGGGAAGGGCGGCTTCGGCCACTACCCGCCGGCGATCGGGCGCCGGAGGATCACGAGGTCGGCGTCCAGCGGCAGCTCGCGGACCTGGGTGGCCTTGCCCGGACCGTCGCTGACCATCCCGATGCAGCCCTCGTCGAGCTGGCGGCGGAACTCCCGGATCGCGGCCTCACAGGCCTCGGGGTTGTCCTCCGTCCACTCGGCGAGGGTCGAGTGCCCGGTGTGGTCCATGCGGATCAACTTGCTCATGGACCTGATGGTACGCCCCCGGCGGGGACGGCCGTCAGGGGCGGAACTGGATGCCGTCGAGCTGGAGGAAGTCGGCGCCGTTCGGATCCTCGTCGAGCAGAACGACCCGGCCGTTCGTGTAGACCTGGACGTATGCGAAGTCCGGCCCGACCGTCGAGTCGTCGCCGGCGTACACGGCAAAGAGACGGTGGGTGCTGGGCCGGTACCCCGCCGGCAGGATGAAGATGGTGAAGCCGGGAGCTGCGCCGCCGACCCTCGTGACGCCGCCCTGGAGGTGGACGAGGCCCGACCGGTCCTTGAAGTATCCCGCCGGTGAATACCCGGCGCCGTAGTTCCCCCACGAGCCGTAGGTCGGTGTGACCCTCTCGCCGCAGAACTGGTCAGTGACCGGCGTCTTCAGGCAGTTGTCGCCCGGCGACGGCGGCGCGGGCGCGATCAGGTGAACGTCGTCGAGCGGCGGCGCGTCCTGGCCGGCCAGCCCTGTCGGCCCCGTGGCGCCACGACGGCCGCGCGGGCCCTCCGCCCCTTCGCGCGCCTTCTCGCTCAGCTTCTTGGGCGTGACCGCACCCTTCGCGATGTGCTTCGTCTTCACGCTGCCGCGGTCGAGGGTGACCGCCGCGTACGCGGTTCCCGACATGGCGAGGACGAGCGCGAGCAAGCCCACGTGGTGCCGCTTGAGGTAGGCCAGGACCCCCTGCACGCACCCGACGGTACTCCTGCGTCAGTGCGCGGTCAAGCTATAGCCCGAGCTTCTCGCTGATCAGCTTCTGGACCTCGCCCCCGTCGGCGCGGCCCTTCGTCTCGCGCATCACGGCGCCGACGATGGCTCCGATCGCCTGGCCCTTGCCCGCCTTGATCTTCTCGACGGCGTCGGCGTTGTCGGCGATCGCCCTGTCGACGATTTCGCCCAGCTCGTCCGCGCCCTGGGCCGAGAGACCCTCGCGCGCGACAATCTCCGCCGGGTCGCCGCCCTCGGACGCCAGCACGCCCAGAACCTGCCGCGCGGCCCCGGCGGACACCGCCTTCTCACTGACCATGCCCACGAGCTTCGCCAGCGCCCCCGGCTCGACATCCGCCGCATCGCTCTCCTGGGTGACCCAGTTGGCGAGCGTCTTCGGGTCGAGCCCGCTCCCCGCCGACAGCGCCTCCTCGTAGAGATCGCCCAGCTCCGATCGGAACGCGAGCAGGCGCGCCGTGTCCGCGGTCAGGCCGAGGTCCGACTCGAACCGGTCCGCCCGCGCGGCGGGCAACTCGGGGAGCGCCGAGCGCGCACGGTCGAGGATCGCCTGAGTCGGCGCCACCGCCAAGAGGTCGGGCTCCGGGAAGTAGCGGTAGTCGTGTGCCTCCTCCTTCGAGCGCAGCGACGAGAGCGCGCCGCTCTGGGGATCGAAGTGCAGCGTCTCCTGCTCCACCTGTCCGCCCCCGCGGAGGATCTCCTCCTGGCGCACGAGCTCGGCCTCGATCCCGCGTTCGAGAAAGCGGAAGGAGTTCATGTTCTTCAGCTCGGTCTTCGTGCCGAGCGTCGCCGAGCCGGCGTGGCGGAGTGACACGTTCGCGTCGCAGCGCAGCGACCCCTCCTCCATGTTCACGTCCGAGACCCCGAGCCGTTTGAGCGTCGCACGCAGGAGCCGCAGCCACTCCCCCGCCTCCTTCGGGTCGTGCAGGTCGGGCTCCGTGACGATCTCAACGAGCGGCGTGCCGCAGCGGTTGAAGTCGACCACGCTCGACTCCGCGCTGTGAATCCGGCCCGACGCCCCCGCGTGGACGAGCTTCGCCGCGTCCTCCTCCAGGTGGACGCGATGGATGCGCACGTCGCCCAGCCGACCGGCGCCGCAGATCGGTACGTCGTACTGGGAGATCTGGTACGCCTTCGGGTTGTCGGGATAGAAGTACTGCTTGCGGTGGAAGATCGACCGCTCGGCGATGTCGCACTCGAGCGCCATCCCGATCATCAGGGCGTAGTGGACCGCCTCCGCGTTGATGACCGGCAGCACGCCGGGATGACCCAGGCACACCGGGCACGTGCGGGTGTTGGGCTCCTCGCCGAAGGAGAGCGCGCAGCCGCAGAACATCTTCGTGCGCGTGGAGAGCTGTACGTGGATCTCGAGCCCGATGACCGGCTCGTAGACGCGGTCCGGCTCACCCGTCACGCCACGGCCCTCCCTCGAAGCCGATCGCCTGCTCGAGCGCGTGGGCAGCGTCGAGGATGCGGTTCTCGCTGAACGCGGGCCCGGCGAGCTGGATGCCCACGGGCAGCCCCGCCGACAGCCCGCCCGGGATCGAGATCGCCGGGATGCCCGCGAGCGGCATCGGCACGGTCAGCGCGTCCGAGAGGTACATCGCGAGCGGATCCTCGGTGCGCTCCCCCAGCTTGAACGCCACCGTCGGCGACGTGGGCGTGACGATCAGGTCCACCTTCTCGAACGCCGCCCTGAAGTCGTCGGCGATCTTCGTGCGCACGCGCTGCGCGCGGCCGTAGTAGGCCTCGTAGTAGCCGGAGGAAAGCGCGTAGGTGCCGAGCATGATCCGGCGCTTGACCTCCTCGCCGAAGCCGGCCGAGCGGGTCTGCTCGTACATCGACAGCAGGTCGTCGTCGGTGGCGCGCGTGCCGAAGCGGACGCCGTCGTAGCGCGCGAGGTTCGCCGAGGCCTCCGCGGGGGCGAGCACGTAGTACGCCGAGATGCCGTGCGGCGAATGAGGCAACGCGACCTCGTCGAGGCTGCCGCCGAGGTCCTCGATCCGCTTCAGCGTCTCGTCGAAGACCGCCTTGACGCCGTCCTCGACGCCCTCCCCCGTCAACTCGGGCGGCACGCCGAAGCGGATGCCCTCGAGACGCTCTGCACTGGGAAGCGCGACATCCTCCGGGAACGCGAGTGACGTCGAGTCGCACGGGTCCTGGCCGACCATGTGGCGGAAGAGGAGCGCCGCGTCCGTGACGTCGCGGGTCAGCGGGCCGGCCTGGTCGAGCGACGAGGCGAACGCGATCATCCCGTAGCGGGAGACCGCGCCGTAGGTCGGCTTCAGCCCGACGACGCCGCAGAGGGCGGCCGGCTGGCGGATGGACCCGCCCGTGTCCGTGCCGATCGCCCACGGAGCGCTTCCGGCCGCGACGGCCGCCGCCGACCCGCCGGACGAGCCGCCGGGGACGCGCTCGCGGTCCCACGGGTTCTCGACCGGGCCGAAGCCCGAGTTCTCGTTCGACGAGCCCATCGCGAACTCGTCCATGTTGGTCTTGCCAAGCAGCGGGGCGCCCGCCTCCTGCAGCTTGCGGACGCTCGTCGCCGTGTAGGCGGGGCGGTGGCCCTCGAGGATGCGCGAGGCGGCGGCGCTGGGGACGTTCTCCACGCAGAACAGGTCCTTGACGGCCAGCGGCACGCCCCCCAGCGGCGCGTCGGCCGGGGTCTCGGGGGCCTCGTCGGCCACCCAGAGGAAGGCGTTGAGATCGTCGCCGGCGGCACGCTCGCGGTAGGCCTCGAACAGCTCCTTCGCCGACAGCTCGCCCTTGCGGACCTGCTCGGCTGCCTGCGCTGCGCTGAGCTCGATCATCCGCCCGGGCTGGGCACCCG
>DASPHG010000013.1:0-3139 GCA_035629775.1 Thermoleophilaceae bacterium
GACTTCGTCGTCAACCCGCCCGAGGACACCCACGAGGAGCTGGAGCTCGACCTGATCGTCGCCGGCACCGACGAGGCGATCCTGATGGTCGAGGCCGGCGCCGAGGGCGTCACCGAGGCCGAGATCCTCGACGCCCTCGACATCGCCCACGGCGAGATCAAGAAGCTCGTCGGCGCGATGGCCGAGCTGCAGGAGAAGGCCGGCAAAGAGAAGATCGAGGTCGAGGCCGTCGAGCTCGACGAGGCGCTGATCGGCGAGATCCGCTCCTCCCACGGTCAGGCTCTGGTCGACGCGATCGCCACCGAGGGCAAGCTCGAGCGCTACGAGGCGATCGACAAGGTCAAGGACGAGGTGGTCGCTCAATACGCGCCCGACTCCAGCGACGGCGAGGCCGACGTGAAACGGGCAGCCGACGTCAAGGCCGCGTTCGCCCTGATCGAGAAGGACACGATCCGCAAGGCGATCGCCGTCGACAAGAAGCGCCCCGACGGCCGTGCTCAGGACGAGATCCGTCCGATCGAGTGCGAGGTCGACATCTCCCCGCGCGTCCACGGCTCCGCCCTCTTCACCCGCGGCGAGACCCAGATCCTCTCCAACGTGGCTCTGGGCACGACCCGCATGGACATGCGCCTCGACACGCTCGGGCTGCAGACGACCAAACGGTTCTTCCACCACTACAACTTCCCGCCCTTCTCGGTCGGGGAGGCGGGCTTCATGCGCGGCCCGAAGCGGCGTGACATCGGTCACGGCGCCCTCGCCGAGCGGGCCCTGGCGGCAACTGTCCCGGATGAAGAGGCGTTCCCGTACGTGATCCGGGCGGTCTCCGAGACGCTCGAGTCCAACGGCTCCTCCTCGATGGGCTCGGTCTGCGCCTCCTCGATGGCGATGCAGGCCGCGGGAGTCCCGGTCAGCGCCCCGGTTGCCGGCGTGGCGATGGGGCTGATCAAGGAGGGGGACGACTACATCGTCCTCACCGACATCGCCGGCGTCGAGGACCACCTCGGCGACATGGACTTCAAGGTCGCCGGGACGGAGAACGGGATCACCGCGCTCCAGATGGACATCAAGATCACCGGCGTGACCTTCGACATCCTGCGCGACGCGCTCACGCAGGCGAAGGAGGGGCGCACGTTCATCCTCGGCAAGATGGCCGAGGTCATCGACACGCCGCGGTCCGAGCTGTCGAAGTACGCGCCGCGCATCTCGACGATCCAGATCGACCCGGACAAGATCGGCCTGCTGATCGGCAAGGGCGGCGAGACGATCCGCGGCCTCTCCGAGGAGTTCGAGGCGCAGATCGACGTCAACGACGAGGGCCAGGTCCTCGTCTACGCCCAGACGGGCGAGCAGGGCGACGCCCTGATCGACCGCATCCGCTCGATGACCAAGGAGGTCGAGGTCGGCGACGAGTTCGCGGGCAAGGTCGTCAAGACGACCACGTTCGGCGCCTTCGTCGAGCTCGCCAAGGGCACCGACGGCCTGCTGCACATCTCCAACGTGTCGCCCGGCCAGCGGGTCGACACGGTCGAGGAGGTGCTCAACAAGGGCGACGAGATCGCCGTGCGCGTGGTCGAGGTCGACCGCGAGCGCGGGCGCATCGGCCTGCGCCTGGCCGAGGACCCGGAGATCGCCGGCAAGTCCGTCGAGGAGCTGGCCGGCGTCGGCTCCGGCGGCGGCGGCGGGAGCCGCAACGGCGGCGACCGCGGACCGCGGCGTGACGGCCGCGGCGGCGGCGGGCGCGACCGCGACCGCGGCGGCCGTGGCGGCGAGCGCCGCCCGCCGCGCGCGGACCGCGATCCGGACCGCAACTAAGCACGGGCACTTGCCCGAGCACCGTCTGACCGAGCTCGACTCGGGGCTGCGGATCGTCACGGAGGTCGTTCCCTCCGTGCGGTCCGCGGCCCTGGGCTTCTTCGTGGCCGCGGGCTCGCGGGGGGAGACGGAGGAGGAAGCCGGCCTCTCGCACTTCCTCGAGCACATGCTGTTCCGCGGCACGCCGCGCTACGGCTCGACGGAGATCGACCAGCTGTTCGACGGGATGGGCGCCGAGCTCAACGCCGGCACCGACAAGGAGGGCACGACGGTCTACGCGCGGATGCTCGACCAGCACCTGCCCGTGGCCTTCGACGTCATGGCCGACATGATCTGGCGGCCCGCGTTCCGCGACGTCGACCCCGAGCGCCAGGTCGTGCTCGAGGAGATCGCCATGTACGAGGACGACCCGCAGGACATCGTCTTCGACGTGCTCGGCCGCGCCGTCTACGGCGAGCACCCGCTGGGGCGCCCGATCATCGGCCGCGCCCCGGTCATCCGCGACACGCCGGTCGACGAGATCGCCGCGTTCCACGCGCGCCGCTACGTGCCCGGCTCGATCGTCATCTCGGCGGCCGGCTCGGTCGACCACGACGCGATCGTCGAGCTCGCCTCCCGCACGCTCGAGGAGCGCCCGGGCCTGGAGGCGGCGCCGCCGCTCGTGCCCGCGCCCGGCGTCCCGCGCTCGACGCTGCAGTTCCAGCGCAAGGACACCGAGCAGGTCCACGTCTGCCTCGGCGCGCTCGGGCTGCCGCGCCACGACGACCGCCGCTTCGCGCTGCGCGTGCTCGACGCCATCTTCGGCGGGCTGTCCTCCTCGCGGCTGTTCCAGGCCGTGCGCGAGGAGCGCGGGCTCGCCTACTCCGTCTACTCGTTCAGCGCGCAGTTCATCGACACGGGCGAGATCGGGCTGTATGTGGGCACGCGGCCGGACAACCTCGCCGCGGCGATGGCGGTCGTGAGCGACGAGCTCGACCGCCTGCGCAGCGACGGCGTGACCGAGGAGGAGCTGCGGCGGGCGCGCGAGAACGTCAAGGGCCGGATCGTGCTCGGGCTCGAGTCCGCCGGCGCGCGCATGAGCCGGCTCGGCGCCTCGGTGCTGTACGGGCTGCCGCTGCTCGAGGTCGACGAGATCATGGCCCGCATCGACGCCGTGTCGCTGGAGGACCTGCGCGCGCTGGTCGACGAGCTGTGGGCGCCGTCATCGCTGTCGGCCGCCGGCATCGGGCCCGACGAGGCGGCGTTCACCGACGCCGTCGCGAGCGTGTGCCCGGCCGCGGAGCCGCTCGCGGCGTGACGCGGGTCGCCGTCGCCGGCGCCGCGGGGC
>DASPHG010000014.1:0-5337 GCA_035629775.1 Thermoleophilaceae bacterium
TCGGCCAGCTCGCGGAACGCGAGGCGCGTGCGGGCGACGTCGTCGGGGTGCGTGATCGCGATCGGGCCGAGCTGCAGGAGCTCCGCGCGCGAGTGCCCGACCGTGGCGCAGTACGCGTCGTTGACCTGCAGGAAGCGACCCGCGGGGTCGATGAGCGAGATCCCGATCGGCGCCTGCTCGAAGGTCACGCGGAAGCGCTCCTCGCTCTCACGCAGCGCGGCCTCGGCGGCGCGCTCGTGCGTCATGTCGCGCGCGATCGTCGCGTAGAAGTCCGTTTCGCCGCCCGCGGTCTTGCGCGCGACGATCACCTGCGAGACCGGGATCTCGTGCCCGTCGCGGTGCAGCCGCGCGAGATCGCCGCGCCACACGCCGTCGCGGCGCGCCGCCGTGAGCGCCTCGCCCAGCACGCGGCGGCGCGCCCACGCGGGCGAGAAGTCGCCGATCCGGCGCCCCGCGAGCTCCTCGTCGAGGCCGATGCCCACCATCCGGCGGCCGGCCGGGTTGACGTAGACGACGTTGTTGTCGCGGTCGGCGATCGAGACCCAGTCCGAGGTCGCCTCCAGAACGGCGCCGTAGCGGCGCTCGGTCGCTCGCGCCCGAGCGAGCGCTCCGAGGTCCTGGTAGACCACGAGCAGGCCGTCGCCCAGACGCGAGGCCGAGACCTCGAAGCGCGAGGAGAACTCGTCGCCCCCCGCGCCCAGCTCGACGTGGGTGCGCAGCGCGACGCCGTCCTCGACGACGGCGACGAAGCTCGCGAACAGCTCGGGCGGCAACGCGGGCAGCGTCTCGAGCACGCGCCGCCCGACGAGCTCCACGGACGGCACGCGCGCGACCGTGCCCGCGACGCGGTTTGCGTACTCGAAGACGAAGTCGACGACGCGACCTGCCGCGTCACGGACGGCCACGACCGCGACCATCGCCTCGGGGAGCTCGTCCAGCGCCGCGAGCGAGCGGGCGATCTCCATGGTGCGATGTCTACCTGACGCTCAGAGCGGCTGCTGGACCTGGTCTGAGGACAGCGCGCCCGCGCCGCCGATCTTGCTCGCGCCGCCGGAGCCCCCGTAGGACGCCATCTCCAGGAACTCCGCCGCGGTCGCCGGTGCCGGGCGGGTGAGCACGACGACGGCCGCTTCGACGACCGCCGGATCGAACTGCGTGCCGGCGCACCGGCGCAGCTCCGCGATGGCCTCCTCGGGCGACTGGGCGCGTCGATAGGAGCGCGTCGTCGTGATCGCGCTGAAGGTGTCCGCCACCGCGACGATGCGCGCCGCGCGCGGAACGTCCTCGCCCGCGGTCCCGTCCGGGTAGCCCTTGCCGTCCCAGCGCTCGTGCGAGGCGCGCACGATGACCCCGACGTCGGTCATGGAGCCGCCGACCTTGTCGAGCATCTCCTGGCCGTACACGGTGTGCTGCTTCATGATCGCCCACTCCTCGTCGTCGAGCGGGCCGGCCTTGTTGATGATCGACTTCGGGACGCCGATCTTGCCCACGTCATGCAGGAGCGCGCCGAACTCGACGAGCCGGCGCTCGTCCTCGTCGAGCCCCATCTCGTCGGCGATCTGCAGCGCCAGGGCGATGACGCCGTAGCTGTGCTCGCCGGTGTAGGCGTCGTCGTCGCTGATGACATCTCCGAGCAGCAGCGCCGTGCCGCGGTAGGCCTTGCTGAGCTCGATCGCCTGATCGATCCGCGCACTGCGCTCACGGGCGAAGATCGCCAGCAGCGCGACGAGCGGCAGCACGAGCAGGAAGGCCAGCGGCTCGTCCTGCGCCGTGAGCGCCGCCAGCAGTCCGATCGGGGTCAGCAGGATGTCCACGAGGAAGACGAGGCCCATCAGGCGAAGCTGCAGGCGCGGCGGCACGCCGAGCACGAGCCATTCGCGCGCCATGCCCGCTGCGGTGTCGCCGATGAACTGACTGGCGAGCGCGAGGAGGTAGACCGGCCAGTGCTCCCAGGCGGGGGCGTCGATGCCGGCGACGGTGAGGATGACCGCGGGACCCATCGCGAACCATCCGTTTCCGATCGCGATGAGCGCGTGGCGCGCCGCGCTCCCGCCGCGCGCGGCCTCGACGACGCGGCTCAGCACGAGCCCGACGACCACGATGAGCGGCGCCCACGCCGGATCGGCGAGAAACAGGATCGGCACGAACACGAGTTGCAGCGGCGTCACGAAGCCCGCGCCCACGTCGAACTCGACGCGCGACGCGATGGCGATCGCCACGACGAACGCCAGCGTCAGCTCCCAGCCTGGCGCCGGCGCGTCCGCCACCAGCGTCAACGCGACCGCGAGGAGCACGAACGCGACCGCCGAACCGGCCTCCACGATCACCTCGCGGCGGGCGGCCGGGCCGCGGGGCGGTTCGTAGCGGTCGGCCATCAGGCGCTCGGCGGCGCCGCTCAGTCGCGGCTTCACGGCACGGCCGAGCCGCGACGTCGCCGGCCTGTCCTCGCCCACGCTCACCGCCGAATCCTAAACGCGGGGCGTTGTCCAAACCCTCTGGACGCCAAATTAGGCAATTGTCGTACGTAGTTCGAAGATGTTCATGGCGATGAGGTCGTGAGGCCGACGCCACTGGGGAGCGAAGGCAGACCGCCAAGAAGGAGATCGTCCCGTGTCCCTCAGCCGTAATTGCTTGCGTAGCGCCGTGGCCGCCCTGACCACGACCGTCGTCCTTGCCGCAGGCGCGTCCAGCGCCAGCGCGGGCGTCCTTGTCGCGTCAGCGCCGGCGTGCGACGAGCAGCCGCTCGCCAAGACCTTCCTGCCGTGGCTCGACTTCGCCGACTACACGCCCCTGGCGGGCGCCGATTTCGAGACGGGCGCCGCCGGGTGGTCGCTTGGCGGCAGCGCCGTCGCCAACGGCAACGAGCCCTACCGCGTCGGCGGCGCCAGCGACGCGAAGTCGCTCGCGCTCCCGGCCGGCGCCTCCGCCACGAGCCCGGCGATCTGCGTCGGCATCTTGCACCCGACGATCCGCTTCTTCGCCAAGCGGCGCAGCGGCGGCATGCTCTCGCTCTCCACGCTGCGCGTCGACGTGCTGTTCGAGACGGCCGGCGGCCATGTCGCCTGGCTGCCGATCGGGCTCGTCGCGAGCGGCGGCAGCTGGCAGGCCACCAGCCCGATGCTCGTGATCGCCAACCTCCTGCCGCTCCTGCCCGGCGAGCAGACGCCGGTCAGGTTCCGCTTCACCGCCCAGGGCGCGGACTGGTCGATCGACGACGTCTACGTCGATCCGTACGGCCGCCGCTAGTCACCGCGACACCACGTTCGGGCAGCTTCGACGGGCCGGCGCGCAGCCGGCCCGTCAGCTGCGCGCGCGGCGCGTGCGCTGGCGCTCCTCCTGCTTCTCCACGACGTGCGCGATGAGCTTGAGGATCTGCTCGACGCCCGTCGCCTTGGCCTGGCCGTAGGTGAAGGCCTCGCGCCAGTCGGCGATGTGCGCCTCCTTGGCCATCACGTTGAAGAACGAGCGCGGCATCTCGACGCGCACCCGGGCATCCTCGCCGATGCCCTTCGTCACGACCGGCCCCGGCAGCTCGACGCGGTACATCTGTACGTCGCCGCGGCCGCGCAGCTCGACCGCGAAGACGAGCTTCAGCGGCGCGAGCGCGGGCACCTCCGCGATGAACCGGGTCACCGCGGTCTCGATGAGGGTCTTCGCGTCCTCGGTCTTCTCGGTGGGAGGCACGGCGGCCAAGACTAGATGATGCACGGGGCGGCCCGGCGACCGCCCCGCGATCGCTCAGGAGAGCGGCTTGAGCGGCCCGCCGCGGACCCCCTCGGGGCGGTAGTCGACCTTCTCGCAGTTCTTGAACTTGTACTTGCTCTTGCGCGAGCGGGCGACGTGGTAGATGTCGCGTCCCGGCCCGCAGTTGACGACGCCGCGGCCGTAGTGCACGGAGATCACGTCGTTGCCGTTGCCGGCGTAGATCTCGTTGTGGCCGTGCGAGCCGTAGATGAAGTCCGTGCCGTTGCCACCCCACATGACGTCCTTCTGGGTGGTGGGCTGGTTGTTGGGGTCGTAGTCGCCCCAGAGGATGTCCGAGCCGTCGCCGGTGCGCAGGTCGTCGGAGCCGTGATGCCCCATGAGCTGGTCGGAGCGGTCCGTTCCGCGTTCCGTCGCCTGTCCGTCGGCCCGGAAGAGCTTGCCGTTGATCGTCGGCCAGTACTTGTGCGAGGTGCAGTTCGGGCACGGCTGGCCGGGAATGTGGTTCGCGGCGGCGGCCGAGGCCAGTGTCAGCGCTCCGAGCGCGGCGAGCGCGAGGGTGCGTGGGCGGTTCATCCGTGGACCTCCTGGTTCGTTCTAGATCTTGTTGCGCTGCAAGAGCTTGCGCCCGATCACCATCTTCTGGATCTCCGACGTGCCCTCGCCGATCAGCAGCAGCGGCGCGTCGCGGTACAGACGCTCGATTTCGTACTCCTTGGAGTAGCCGTAACCCCCGTGGATGCGAAAGCATTCCTCGACGCAGAAGCGTCCGGCCTCCGAGGCGAAGAGCTTGGCCATGCCGGCCTCCAGCTCGGAGCTCTCGCCGGCGTCCTTCAGGCGTGCGGCCTTGCGCGTCAGCAGGCGCGCGGCCTCGATCTGCGTCGCCATGTCGGCGAGCTTGAACATGATCACCTGGTGCTGGGCGATCGGCTTGCCGAACGCCTTGCGCTGCTGGGAGTAGCGCAGCGCCAGCTCGAGGGCGCGCTGGGCGATGCCGACGCCGCGCGCGGCGACGTTCGCCCGGCCGACCTCGAGTGCGTCCATCATCTGCTGAAAGCCGCGGTTCAGGCCGGCCTCCTCGCCGCCGAGGATGTTCTCGGCCGGGCACTTGTAGCCGTCGAAGACGAGCTCGGTCGACTCGACGCCCTTGTAGCCCATCTTCTTCAGCGGCGTGGGGACGGTGAAGCCCGCGTACTCGCCGGTGTTCTCAGAAACACCCGGCTCCTTCTCGCAGATGAAGCACGACATGCCCTTGTAGGGCGGATCGGCCTTCGGGTCGGTGCGCACGAGCGTGAAGACGATCGTCGAGCGCAGACCGTTGGTGACCCACATCTTCTGGCCGTTGATCTCGTAGGCGCCGTCGTCGAGCTTCTTCGCCGTCGACTTCAGCGCCTGCACGTCGGAGCCCATCTCCGGCTCAGACAGGCTGAACGCCGCGCGGCACTCGCCGGTCGCCATCTCGGGGAGGAACTTCTGCTTCTGCTCCTCGGTGCCGAACTTCATGAGCAGGTAGGAGCCGATGAAGTGCGTGTTGATGATCCCGGAGATCGAGATCCAGCCGCGCGAGAGCTCCTCGACGATCATGCAGTACGTCGTCAGGTCCAGCCCCATCCCGCCGTACTCCTCGGGGATCGT
>DASPHG010000015.1:0-58284 GCA_035629775.1 Thermoleophilaceae bacterium
CCTCGGCCACGACCGACTCGACGATCCGCGCCTCGTGCCCCACGACCACGCTGTCGTGCAGCACCGAGCGCTCGACCGCCGACCGGTCGCCGACCGAGCAGTGCTGCCCGACCACGCTGAGCGGCCCTACCCGGGCGCCCGCGACGATCGAGGGCTCGTGGATGAGCGAGTCGGTCTCGTCGCGCGCGGGAAGCGTCGACTCGACGCGCCCGGCGAGCAGGTCGTAGGTCGCCTCGAGGTAGCGCTCGGGCGTTCCGATGTCGATCCAGTAGCCCTCGGCCTGCCACCCGTACTGGCCGTTGTCGACCAGCGCGGGGAACACCTCGCGCTCGAACGAGCACGGCCGCCCGGATGGGATGAAGTCCTCGACCACCGAGCGTTCAATCACGTAGGCGCCCGCGTTGATGCGGTTCGTGGGCACGGGGCCGGACTGCTTCTCGAGGAACGCCTCGACCGATCCGTCCTCGCGGGTGGGCACGACGCCGTAGGCCGAGGTGTCGTCGACGGCGACCAGGCCGAGCGTGCACGCCGCGCCCTTCGACTCGTGGAAGGCCAGCTCGGCGGACAGGTCCAGGTCGGCCAGGCAGTCGCCGTTCATCACGAACAGCCGCTCCTGGAGGAGGCCCTGCTCGTAGGCCAGCCGCACCGGCCCGGCGGTGTCGAGCTTCTCCTCCTCGACGACGTGGTGGAGCTTGACGCCCTCGTACTCGTCGCCCAGGACGCGCTCGACGGCATCTGACAGATGCCCGCACGAGAGGATCGCGTCGTCGACGCCGTGGCGGGCCAGCCACGAGAGCATGAACGTCAGGAACGGCCGGCCGGCCAGCGGCATGACCGGCTTCGGCGTCGTCAACGTCAGCGGGCGTAGACGTGTCCCCTGGCCGCCGGCCAGGACCAGTGCCTGCATCAGGCCGCGGGCGTCGGCGTCCCGAGCGAAGGCGACTGGGCCCGGCCCACGCCCTCGTAGGTGAAGCCGGCCTGCTCCAGCAGCTCGCGGTCGAGGAAGTTGCGGCCATCGACGACCAGCGGCTTCTTCATCCGGTCCTTGACGTCGGCCCAGTCCAACTCGCGGAACTCCGGCCACTCGGTCACGAGCACAGCGGCGTCGGCGCCCTCGAGCGCGGCCATCGCCGAGTCCTTGATGTCGGCGCCGTGCAGGACCGCCGCGGCCCGCTCGCCCGCGATCGGGTCGAAGGCGCGCACGTGCGCGCCCTCGGACTGGAGCCGCGCGGAGAGGACCAGCGAGGTCGCCTCGCGGATGTCGTCGGTCTGCGGCTTGAACGAGATGCCGAGCAGCGCGATCTGCTTGCCGACCAGCGTGCCGTCCAGGTGCTTGAGCAGCTTCTGGATGGTGCGGCGCTTCTGGAGCTCGTTGACCTCGATGACCGATGAGAGGAGCTGGAAGTGGTAGCCGGAGTTTCCGGCGAGCTGCTTGAGCGCCGAGACGTCCTTTGGAAAACACGACCCGCCATAGCCGATGCCCGCGCGCAGGAAGTGCGGCCCGATCCGCTCGTCGAGGCCCATCCCGCGCGCGACTTCCTCGACGTCGGCGCCGAGCTCCTCGGACACGTTCGCGATCTCGTTGATGAACGAGATCTTGGTGGCGAGGAAAGCGTTCGAGGCCAGCTTGATCATCTCGGCCGAAGCGACGTCCGTGCGCACAATCGGCGCGCTCAGCGGCTCGTACAGCTTCTCGACCCGGTCGCCGAACTCGGCCGAGTCGGGCCGCGCGCCGACGACGACACGGTCGGGCTTCATGAAGTCCGCGACCGCGGCGCCCTCCTTGAGGAACTCGGGGCAGGACACGTAGCCCACGTCGGAGCGCAACCGCTGGATCCAGCGGCCGGTTCCGACCGGCACCGTGCTCTTCATGACGAGCGCGTGGTCGGTCGACTCGCCGAGTTCCTCGACGACACGCTCGACGCGCGAGAGGTCGGCATCGCCCGAGTACGTCGGGGGCGTATCGACGCAGCAGAAGAGGAGCTGGGCGTTCTGGATCACCTCGCCCATGTCGGTCGTGAAGTGGATCCGCTCGCGGTTCTTCTCGAGGAGCTCGGGCAGCCCCGGCTCGTGGATCGGCACCTCCCCTCGGCTCAGCGCGTCGACCTTGTCCTGAAGGATGTCGCGCGCGTACACCTGGTGGCCGAGCTCGGCGAAGCCGGCCGCGGTGACCAACCCCACCCAGCCGACGCCGATGACGCCGATCGGTTCGCGCTCACTCATGGCCGGCGGAATCTAGCGGTCAGAGGGTTCTGGTCGACCTGGCGATGGCGAGCATCTGCTGTTCGCTCAGCGTCTGGAGCAGTGTGTTGTGCACCCAGTAGACGGCCTTGTCGGTGCGCCAGGCGACCATCCGCAGGCGGTCGCCGTCGTAGTGCAGCTCGAACTCGCGCTTGCCGATCTGGCGCGTCTCGGAGGGGTCGCGCAGGATCGGCGGCTCCTTCCAGGTGGTGCCCTGGATGCCGTAGTACTCGCCGATCAGGCCCTTCTTGATGACCATGCGGTACGACGGGTAGAACTTGCGATCGCCCTTCGGTCCGACCGGGATCCGGTAGAAGCGCGGCGGGCCGGCGTAGAGCCCGCCGTAGGTGCGGAGCGTCGGGTAGAAGGCGGGGAACTTCTGCCCCTGCCCGGCGAGCTGGAGCGCCTGGTCCTTGCCGGCCACGCTCCCATCCTCCAGCCCGGTGACGGGCTCCTTCCGCTTGTTCCGCTTGGCCTGCTTCCGGTCGGCGCGCTCGGGCTTGAGGCGCCCGCGCGGGCCCGCGGTGGCCTTCAGGCCCAGGAAGTCCTCGCGGAGGTTCTTCATCACGGACGAGCTGGCCGTCACGTAGCTGGCGCCGAGCGAGCCCGTGAAGTGGATCTCGCGGATCGGGTGCTGCGCCGAGGCCAGCGCGAGCTTGAGGAGGCGCAGCACGTTCGCGCGGCCGCGGATGTCGGAGTCGGTGTAGCGGCCGAAGATCTCCAGGAGGTCGGCGCGCCGCTCGAACAGCTTCGTCAGGCCGATCTGCTGCTTGACCTGCCGCAGGAACTCCTGCTGGCGCGCGGCGCGGACGATGTCGGTGTCCTCGTGGCGGTAGCGCACGTAGTCGAGCGCGTCGCCGCCGCAGACCTGCTGGTACCCGGGCTTCAGGTCGATCGTCGCGTAGTCCGGCTCGTAGCCCGAGTTGTCGTTGAAGTAGCGCCGGTCGATGTCCACGTACGGGCACCCGAGCGCTCTCACCGCATCCTTGAAACCGGTGAAGTTGATGTTCACGACGTGGTTCACGGGGATGCCCGTCACCTTCGTGACGGTGCGCAGCGTGAGCTCCGGCCCGCCCACCGAGTACGCCGCGTTCAGCTTGTCGGTGCCGTAGCCCGGGATCTGGACCTTCAGGTCGCGCGGCAGGGAGAGGAGCGCGGTAGCGCGCTGCGACGGGTCGAGCCGCACGAGCATCACGGTGTCGGAGCGGGCGCCGCCGCCGCCGTCGATCGCCGACTTGTGGCGCTTGTCGGAGCCGATCAGCATGATCGTCTGCGGCTCACCCGACTCGGCCTGCTCGAGGTAACGCTGGAGCTTCAGCTCCTTGCCCTGCTCGAACGCGTCGACCAGCCGGTCCACCTCGTTCCAGCCGGCGACGGAGGTGACGCCCGCGGCGAGGACCACGAGCGTCAGGGACCCGGCGAGCAGCCGCTTCCAGTAGTTGCCGGGTCTCTCGAACTGGTCAAGCAATGCGCAGGTGGGTGGTCTCGGTACCGCGGGCGGCGAGCCCGACGAAGTTCACGAGCGCCTGCCGGTAGCGCCCGAGCGAGGAGATTGATACCCACTCCTCCGGACCGTGGTGCCCGGCCCCGACCGGGCCGAACTCGACGGCGGGCACGCCGGCCTCGAGGAAGCTGATGGCGTCGGACGTGCCGTCGCGCCCCACGGAGATCTTCTCGGCGGGCGTGCCCTCCTCGATCGCCTGCGCGAGAAGCTGCACGTAGGGGTTCGAGGCCTCGACCAGGATCGGGGAGCGGTGAAAGACCTTGCGCACCTCGACATCGGGGAGGGACGCGATCTCTTCCTGGATCCGGCCCGGCTCCTGGCCGGGCAGGTAGCGCAGGTCGAGGTCGATGACGCACCTGTCGGGCACCTTGTTGATGGCGTCGCCCCCGACGATCCGTCCGAGGTTGACCGAGGCGCGCGGGAAGAGCTCGGAGGACTCCTGCGCCCACGCCATCTGCTCGATCCGCCGGAATCCGTGGAGCGCCTTGAGCACCGCGTTGTCGCCCTGCCACGGGGTCGAGCCGTGCGCGGCGCGGCCGTGGAACGTGAGCCGGAGCGCCAGCACGCCCTTCGCCTGCACGCCGATGAGCAGGTCGGTGGGCTCGCCGGTGATGGCGAAGTCCCCGAGGTAGCCGTGCTTCACGAGCCAGTCCGAGGCGCGCAGCTCGGTCTCGTCGGACTCCTCGTCGGCGACGCACACGAAGTGGACGCGGGCGTCGGTCCGCTCGGCCACGTCGCGCGTGGCGATCATCATCGCCGCGAGCCCGCCCTTCATGTCGTAGGCGCCGCGGCCGTACAGCCGGTCGCCGTCGATCCGCGGGTCGAACTGCTCGGCATGCGCCGGAACCACGTCCAGGTGCCCGTGCAGGACGATCGTGGGCATCCCCTCGGGGCCGACGGTCGCGGCCAGGACCGGCCGGCCGTTGAAGACCGCGTCCTTCACCTCGATGTCGCGCGCCTCGAGCCAGCCCTTGATGAAGCCGGCGCACGAGCGGACGCCCTCCGGATTCGAGGTGTCCCACGCCATCAGGCGCTTCGCGAGCGCGCACTCGTCCACGGCGACCTAGGGTAACGGCGGCCCAAAGCCGCCATGGACACGCGCGCCGAACGATTCCCGCTCTTCGACTCGCTTCGCGCGATCGGCTGTCTGGGCGTCATCGTCGGCCACTGCGCGGCCTTCGGCGACATGGTGTCGCCGGAGGCGGCCGTCAAGCCGTACGTCGATCAGATCGCGGTCGTGCTGACGCTCTTCTTCCTCGTCTCCGGGTTCCTCCTGTACCGCCCCTTCGTCGCCGCTCGGCTGGACGGGCGACCACGGCCATCGCTCCGCGCCTACGGGTGGCGCCGCACCCTGCGCCTCATCCCGGCGTACTGGGTCGCACTCACGCTGATCACGATCTGGCTGGGATCGAGCCCGCACATCGTCTCGGAACCGAAGCCGACCGAGGTCTTCTCGCTCGAGGGGATCTTCCTCTACTACGGGTTCGCGCAGACCTACACGATCGACAGCCTCTCCGGCGGGTTGCCGCAGGCCTGGACCCTGAACGTGGAGGGGCTCTACTACCTCCTGCTGCCCGCCTTCGTCGCGTTCATGGCGTGGTGGACACCGCGGCGCACGGGCAAGACGACCGTCGGCCGCGAGCTGTTCGCGATCGGCCTGCTGGTCCTGTCGACCTACGTCTACATCTGGATCATCCTGGCTGCGGGTGCCGGGCCGGGCACCGGCAGCCTCCCTTTCCTCACCTGGCTCCCAGGCTTCATCGACCACATCGCCCTGGGGATGGGCCTCGCCGTGTTGAGCGTCGCGACGGCGCGCCGCGCGGGCGGACCGACCCGCGCGGAGCGGGTCATCGACCGCTGGCCCGGCGCCACCTGGCTCGTCGCGCTCGTGGCGTTCTGGATCGTGTCGACCCAGGTCCAGGGGACGCCGGCCGATCCCGTGACCACGGCCGACGGCCTTCTCCGGCACGCGCTCTATGCCGTGGCCGGCGTGGCGCTCGTGCTGCCCGCGGTCTTCGGCGACCCGCAACGCGGCCTGGTGCGCCGGCTCCTCGCGAACCGCGCGCTCGTCCACTTCGGGCTCGTCTCGTACGGCGTGTACGTCTGGCACGTGGCGATCATCGTCCAGCTGGATCGGTGGAATTGGGGCGACCACGTGCTCGTCCACCCCTACCTCCACTGGATGGTCCCGGTCGTCCTGCTCGCGTGGCTCGCCGGCAGCATCTCCTACTACGCGCTCGAGCGGCCAGTCCTCTCGCTCAAGCGGCTCGTCCCCGCGCGGCCCGCCCAGCCCGACCAGCCCGGCGCGGTGAGCGCACCCGCGCGGCCGCCGGCGGTTTGAGGGGTGTGCACCCGACCCATGGCCCTACCCTGACCCGCGTGCCGCCGGAGCCCCTCCACATCCTCGTCCTGACCGACCGTGACTGGACGCACCCCCAGGGTGGCGGCACGGGGACGAACCTCTACGGGCAGATATCGCGCTGGGTCGCATGGGGGCACCGCGTCAGCGTGATCGCCTGCTCGTATCCCGGGGCGCTCCCCCACGAGCGCCTCTCCGATCGCCTCGAGGTGCACCGCATGGGCGGCCGCTCGACCATCTTCCCGCGCGCCATCTGGAAGCAGTGGCGCGGGCTGGTGCCCGACGCCGACGTCGTGCTCGAGGTGATCAACGGCGTCACCTTCCTCACACCGCTCTGGCTGCGCAAGCCGCGCGCCGCGCTGGTGCACCACGTCCACCGCCAGCACTACGTCGAGGAGATGGGCCCGAAGGGAAGGCTCGCCGCGCTCCTGCTCGAGACGGCGCCGCTGTCGCTCCTCTACCGCGGGACCCGCTTCCTCACGATCTCGGAGGCCACGGCGGAGGAGATCGCCGCCCACGGGATCCCACGCGATCGCGTCGAGGTGGACTACATCGGCGTCGAGCTCGACCGCTACCGGCCCGGCCCCCGGAACCCCCACCCGACGCTCCTCTTCCTCGGCCGCCTCAAGCGCTACAAGCGGATCGAGGCCGTCCTCGACGTCCTCGACGGCATCCCTGACGCCGTCCTCGACATCGCGGGGGACGGCGATCACCGGGAGCCGCTCGAAGCGGAGATCGCGCGCCGCGGCCTCGGCGACCGCGTCCGCATGCACGGGCACGTTGGCGAGGAGAAGAAGCTCGACCTGCTCCAGCGCGCGTGGGTCAACCTGACCGCGTCGTCGGCGGAGGGCTGGTGCCTGACCGTGATGGAGGCGGCCGCGTGCGGGACCCCGAGCGCGGCGCTGGCCGTGGGCGGCCTGCCCGAGTCGATCGAGCACGAGCGCACCGGCCTCCTGGCCGACTCGCCCGAGGAGCTCGTGGGTGCGACCCGGCGTCTCGTCGAGGATGAGGAGCTCCGCGAGCGCCTGGGCCGCCAGGCGCACGAGCGCGCGCGGGAGTTCACCTGGGAGCGCACCGCCCAGAGCACCCTCGACCGCCTGCGCGAGGCGCAGCGGGCGGGCGCGCGCGAGCGGCCCCTGCGCGAGCAGCTCATGAAGAGCGACACGGGGCGCGCGGCCGGGCTGGCGGCCGCGGTCATGGCCAGCAACGTGCTCGCCCTCCTCTTCACGATCGCCTTCGCGCGCATCCTCGGATCGGACGGCTACGGGTCGCTCGCGCGGCTCGTGTCGACGTTCCTCATCCTCGCCGTGCTCGGGTCGGCGCTCCAGATCACGGTCGCGCGCGAGGTGAGCCAGGCGACGGCGGGCGGCGCCGCCCAGCCGGGCGCGGGCGTCAGGCGATGGCTGCGGCACGTGCTGCTCGGCAGCGTGGCGGTGACGTTGGCGGCCTTCGTCCTGCGGGAGCCGCTCGCCGACCTGATCCACGTGGACGAGGCGTGGGCGGCGGCAGCGACCGTGCCGACCGGCTGCGCATGGCTTGCGCTCTCGATCGAACGCGGCGCGCTCCAGGGCTTCCAGGCGTACAGGATCGTCGGCTGGAGCATCGTCGGCGAGGCCGGCGCCCGGCTGGTGTTCGGTCTCGTGCTGGTCGCGTTCGGCACCGGCGTGACCGGCGCCTTCCTCGGCACCGGCGTGTCGGTGGTGGCGATGGGGATCCTGCTGGGCGTGCCACTCCACCGGCGGCTGGCCCAGGACGAGGGGGGCCGGCCGGCTCACGTGCGGCGCCTGCGTGACCTACTCGGACGCGCGTGGGCGCCGGTCGCGGCGCTTGCCCTGATCGCGATCCTGCAGAACATCGACGTGATCGTGGTGGCGCACTCGCTGAGCGAGGACGAGGCCAGCTCGTACGCCGTGGCCGCCGTCGCCGCCAAGGCCATGATCTGGATCGCGATCGGCCTGGGCCTCTACCTCCTGCCGGAGGCGGCGCGCCGCGCCAAGGAGGGCATCGACCCGCGCCCGATACTGATGCGCACGCTGGCGCTGATCGGCACGATCGCGCTCCCGATGCTGCTCGTCTACGCGGTCGCGGCCGAGCCCCTGCTGGCCGCCGTGTTCGGTCCCGACCTGACGGACGCGGCGGCCGCGCTTCCCTGGCTCGCGCTCGCGATGACGCTGCTCGCATGCGCATACGTCGGCGTGCAGTACCTGCTCGCGCTCGACGAGTGGCGCTTCCTCCCGGTGCTGGCCGCGGCCGCCGTCCTCGAGCCGATCCTGCTGCTCGGGATCGGCGGCGAGCTGACCGGCATCGCGCTCGGCCTGCTCGGACTCCAGCTCGTGGTCGCGACCACCGTGGTCGCCATCTCGCTCCGGCGCCGGGTCGGGACCGCGCCCACCGCGCTGGCGGCGTGAGCGCGGTCGGCGACGCCACGCTGCCGCGCGGGCCCGCGCGCTACCGGACGCTGTGGCGGCTCTGGCGGCGCGAGCGCGAGGACCCGGAGCCGTTCTACCGCGTGCTCGCGGCCGAGGCCGCGCGCGACCTCGACCGCCGCCACGGCCCCCTCGCCGGCCAGCGGATCGTCGACCTCGGGTGCGGCAACGGCCTCTACACGGTCGCACTCCGCGAGCGCGGCGCCGAGGTCATCCCGGTCGACAACGACCCCGCCGAGCTCGAGGTGGCCGGCCCGCCCGTGGCGGGCGCGGTGATCGCGGATGCGGGCGACCTGCCGCTCGAGGCCGCGTCGATCGACGGCGCGTTCTGCTCGAACCTGCTCGAACACACGCCGGACACGGAGGCGGTCATCCGCGAGATCGAGCGCGTCCTGCGCCCGGGCGGGTGGGGCTACATCTCCTGGACGAACTGGTACTCCCCGTGGGGCGGGCACGACATGTCGCCCTACCACTTCCTCGGCCCCCGCCTCGGGCCGCGGCTCTACGAGCGCCGTCACGGGCCGCCGCGCAAGAACCCCTATGGCGCGGGGCTGTGGGCGGTCCACATCGGCCCCACCCTGCGCCTCGTCCGCTCGCACCCGCGGCTTCGGATCGACCGCGTCGAGCCGCGCTACTGGCCCTGGGCGCGCGCCGTCATGCACGTGCCGGGGCTGCGCGAGCTGGTCAGCTGGAACTGCGTCATCCGCGTGACGAAGCTCTGACCCGCCTGATCGCGACCGCGGCGAGAAGCGCGGCCGCGCCCATCAGGAGCACGACGCCGTCGGCGACCCAGTGCGCGCCCATCGTGTCCGAGGCGAACTCGAACGAGTAGCCGCCCTTGTCCTCTGCCGGGAAGGCGAGGTAGAGCACGGGGAGAGCGGCGGCTCCGACCGCGGCGAGCCCGGCCAGCCGCCGGACGCTGACCCCCCAGCGCAGCAGCGCGAACGCGGCGAGCGCCGCCACCGGGCCGCTTCGCAGCGCGAACAGCGCGGCGCTGACGGCGCCCACGGCCAGCGCCGCCGCGACCGCGCCGGGAAGCGCCGGCCGAAGGACCGGGTCGGCGGGGCGCGCGGCACGGAGCTCCGGCGCGCGCGCCCGGCGCGGGCGACGCAACGAGACGAGCAGGAGCGCCAGCACGGCGGCGAGCCCGACCGCCGAGAACGCATACGACAGGTCGGCCGCGCGCTGGGGTGCGAACGCGAAGTCCGCATGCGCGCACGCGCGCGCGAGTCGCCAGCCGTTCGCGAACCCGTCGATCGGGACCGGCTCGCCGAGGTCGAACGTCTCGCCGTCGGGGCCGCGGCACTCGGCCCGCCAGCCCTCCGAGTAGCCCTCGCCGAGCACGAGCCAGGTGCCGGCGGGCGCGTCGAGGCGAGCGCCCTCGCGCTCACCGCCCGAGCCCGACCCCTGGTCGAGGACCGCACCGGCTGCGGGGCCCGCGGCCGGCCGCTGCGCCGGCGAGCGAAGCCGCAGATGGTCCGGGCGCATGACCGCGCCGGGCGGAGCGCTCAGCGCGACCCGCCCCGCGGGCAGCGCGAGCTCGCCACATCCGGCGAGCGCGAGCGGCTCCCCCGCGTCGAGGCTGCCGAGCGTGCCCCGGACGCGCACGCCGGCCGTGACCCCGCCCGTCTCCACGCGCAGCGCGTCGCAGCCGGTTCGCACCGGACCGCTCCTGCGCGGCACGGGCGGGCGCAGGCCGGGAACCTCGACCTCGCCGATCGCGACCGCGGCGAGCCCCTGGTCGCGGCGGGCCGGCGCGGCCTCGACGACGTCGACGCGAATTGATCGGGTCCTCACCGGGCGCGGCAGCCGGATGCCGCCCGACGGCGGCACCGCGCGCGTCACGTCGAGCCCGCCCGCGCGGACGCGCACGCGCGCCGGGGCCGGGAACTCGTCCGGGCCCGGCAGCAGCCGCAGCGCGCGCAGCTCGAATGCGGTCGGCGCCTCGACGCGGATCCAGGGCCGCGCCCCGGGCTCGGTGTCGCCCGCCCAGTACGTCGCCGGGTCGCGGTCGAAGGCGGACGAGGCACGACGGCCCGGAACACCCTCGAACCGGCTCGACGAGCTCATGGTGAAACCCGGCGCGACGCCGGCCAGCCGGTCGATCTGCGCGTCGTCCGCGTCCGGGCGCACCGACGCCCAGCCGTCCACCGCATACCGGCGGGCGACGGGCAGCTCCAGGCTGCGCTCGATTCCCGGCTCGGCGTCGCGCGCGTGGACCGGGTTCCCGTCGAGCGGGGTGCCGCGGTCGGCACCGGCGCGGAAGGGGAAGTCCGCGGTCGTGCGCTCGAGTACCACGGCGACGTCGTTGCCCGCCAGCGAGAGACCGGCCGCCGCCCGCGTGGCGACGGTTGGGAGGCGCAGGCGCTCCTCGATCGCGAGCCCGGGGATCTCCACCTCGGCCAGCGCATCGGCGCGTTCGTCCTCGTCGGCGCCCTCGCCGCCGCGCGCGTAGATCCGCAGGCTGGACAGCTCCCCGCCCGGGATCGGCACCGTGCTCCAGCCCCGAGCGAGCGGGTACACGCGCTCGCCGCCGCCGTCCACCGATACCCCCACGGCCTGCGTGCGGCCCTCGGGGTCGGCGTGCGGCAGGACGCGGATCGCGTCCGCGCGATGCGGGCGCGGCAGCGCGAGCTCGACGTACTGCTCGTCCTCGGCGAGGTTCTCGTCCGCGATCCAGGACGTCTCGAGGCGGCCGTCGAAGGCAGCGTAGGGACGCGTCTCCGGGAACAGCTCCAGCCCGGCCGAGTGCGGCGCCCGCAGGTAGCGCAGGCCCTCGTACTCGGCGAGCGTCTGAGCGGCGGTGCCGTGCTCCGAGAAAATGTCGTAGAAGGGCATCTGGGGCGTCAGCTCGTCGGCCGCGGTGAGCGTCGGCCCGCGGTTCGTGCGCACGCGGCTGGGCGCGATCAGGCGCCTGCGCGCGCTGTCGGTCAGGACGAGCGCCGCGCCCCGCTCGAGCATCGCGCGCAGCTCGTCGCGCTCCAGGTCGCCCGCGTAGAAGATGGCGTCGTCGGGCCGCAGCTCGCCGGTGGCGGCCAGCGCCACCAGCCCGTCGGCATCGCCGTCGACGATCGTCTCCTCCCCCTTCACCCGCACCAGGCCGAGCGGCGCGCGCGGCGGCTCGTAGGCGCGGACCGCGGGCAGCGCCGCCCCCGCCGCCGTCCGGCCGGCCGTGGCGCCGAATTCGCGGACGTCACCCCATCGCGCTCGCGGAGCCTCGAAGCCTCCCGCGCGCTCGAGCGCGGCGGCGGCGAGCGCCGGCCCGGTGGTGCCGCTCTGCACGCCGCGCCCGTCGGTCGCCACGAGCACGTCGCCCACGCCGGTGAGCTCGAGCAACGGCGCGAGCTGCCCGGGCACGGCGCGACCCTGCTGGATCAGGTCGTCGATGCCCGCGAGCAGCTGGCTCGCCCGCGGATCGGCGTAGCGGACCACGGTGCGCTCCATCACCGGCCGGTCGGCGATCGCGGGCACGATCGAGTCGTTCGTCTCGCCCCAGCGGTAGATCGCGAAGAGCTCGCCGGGCAGCACCGCGATCCGTTCGCCCTCGCGTGTCGCGGCCTCGGCGTCGGCGATCGCCGCCCGCCAGTACGAGGGGACCTCGTCGTATGACAGCTCGTCGTCGATCGCGCGGCCGGTGAAGAGCGGAAGCCCGGCGAGCACGATCACCGCCGCCGCGGCGGCCGGGACCAGGAGCCGCGCCCGGCGAGCGCCGGCCAGGCGCCGCCACACGTCGGCGGCGGCGATGCCGGCGAGCGTCGCCGTCGCCAGCACGAGGAGCGGTGCGGCCTTGTACGTGGTGCGCAGGAAGCGCAGCGCTTCGACCTGGTCGTAGGTCTCGTGCAGCGCGCGCCGCAGCGGAGCGCCCTCCGGGTACCCGGCGAACATCGCGACGAGCCCGGCGAACGCGAGCAGTGCGAGGAAGGGGACATACGGCCGCGGCCAGTTCGAGCGGAGCCCGGCGATCGCCGCGAGCGGCACGGCGAACGTCGCGATCACGACGGCGGGTTCGAACAGGTAGGCGGCGGCGACGTCCATCGCGGGCTCGATCTGACCGAAGCCGACGCCCAGGTAGACGACCCAGAAGCCAAGCCCGCGCAGGGACTCGGCCATGCTCGTCGTGCCCCAGATCGTTCCCGGCGCCTCGGTGAAGGCGAGGAAGTCGGCGCCGTAGAGCGCCTGGATCAGCACCGGCACGACCCACCAGAGCGAGACGGCGGCGGTGCAGACCGCCGCCCGCAGGGCGAAGCCCAGCGCGGGCCGCCGCGGCGTCCGCAGGGCGACCACCTCGTACACGAGAAGCACCGCGGGCGCGGCCAGCACCCAGAACAGCACCGCGGCATTCACGCCGCCGCCGGTCGACGTGACCGCCAGCGCGAACGCGGCCGGCCACAGCCAGCCGCGCGGCTCGTGCAGGCCGCGGTGCGCGATCACGAGCAGCCAGGGCAGCGCCGCGTACCCGAGCAGGGTGAACGAGCCGCGGCTCGCGTAGATCACGACGTACGGGCTGAGCATGTAGAGGAGCGCGGCTACGAGATGGGCCATGCCGCGCTCGCGCGTGTGGATCCGGTCCAGCAGCGCGACCACGCCCCAGGCGGCGAGCGCGAGGAGCAGCCCGAGCCAGAGCCGCTGGGAGACCCACATCGGCACGCCGAGCCAGTCGCCGAGCGCGAACCACGGCCCCATCGGCCACAGGTAGCCCACGAATTGCCCGCTCTGGACGTGCCCGAGGTCGCCGGTCGAGCTCCACACGTTCGCGACGCGGTCGAGGAACGCCCCCGGGTCCGTCGACAGCTCGATTCGCGTGTCGAAGTAAGCCTCCCCCGGCCGCTGGAGGAAGGCCAGCGCGAAGCCGAGCGCGGCGACGCCGACGGGGATGCTCATGCGGCCGCGCACGAGGGAGGTCACGCGGGGCCACGCTATCTTGCCGCCCGGTGACAGCCGCGACGCCCCGGGCCGCCCCGATGCGCACGGGGGCGGTCGCGCTCCTCCTGGCCGCGCCCATGATCCTGGCGTTCCACTCGGGCGGGTTCTTCGCGGAGGCGACCCTCTGGGCCGGCCTCGCCGCATGGGTGGCGACCGCGGCGGTGCTGCTGCTGGTCCCGGCGCCGCTCCCGTCGGGGCGCGCCGCGCGCGTCTGCCTCGCTTCGCTCGCCGGCCTGGCGGCGTGGACGGCGGTCTCGATCGCGTGGTCGCCGCTCAAGGACCAGGCGCTGCGGGACGCGGAGCACGTGTGGCTCTACCTGGCCCTCCTGCTCACCGGGATCGCGCTGCTTCGCACGCGCCGCCTCCTGGCGATGGTCGAGCCCGGCCTCGCGCTCGGCGCCGCGATCGCCGGCGCCTACGCGCTCGCCGCGCGGCTCCTCTCCGGGATCGTCGATCCCGACCCGACGGCGGCTGCGGGAGCGCGGCTCGACCAGCCGCTCACGTACTGGAACGCGGTCGGGCTGCTGATGGCCTTCGGCGTCGTGCTGTGCGTGCGGATCGCGGCCGACGAGGGGCGCCGGGCGGCGATGCGCATCGCCGCGTCGGCAGCGGCGCCGGCACTCGCGCTCGCGCTTTACCTGACGCTCTCGCGCGGCGCGCTCGCCGCGCTGGCGCTCGGAGCCGTCGTCCTCGTCGTCGCCACGCGCCGGAGGGCGCAGGCAGACGCGGTCGCGGTCGCCACGGTGTGCGGCGCCACGCTCGTGGCGGTGGCCTCGCGCTTCGACGCCGTCGACTCGCTGACGGGCGACGCCGGGGACCTCGAGCGCCAGGGGCTCATCGTGCTGGGGCTGACCATCCTCGCCTGCGCCGTCGCCGGGCTCACCACGGCTGGGCTCATGCGGCTCGAGGCGGCGGGCTCGACGTGGACCGCGCGCCTGCCGCGGCGTCGCGCCCCTGTGATCGCGGCCGCCGTGGGCTTCGCGGTCGCCCTCGGCGTCGTCGCCTTCGGTCCGCGCGACGATGCGACGCCGCGCGAGGCCACGCCCGCTCCCGCCGGCGTCCCGACCGATCCCAGCCGGCTGCGCTCGCTCGAGAGCGACCGCTACGAGTACTGGGACGTGGCCGTCGCGGGGCTCTCCGAGGAGCCCCTGCGCGGCCTGGGGAGCGGCGGCTTCGGCGTGCTGTGGCTGGCCGAGCGGGACATCGAGGTGCGCGCGAAGGACGCGCACTCGCTGTACCTCGAGACCGCGCTCGAACTGGGCGTCCCCGGACTCCTGCTGCTCTTCGGCTTTCTCGGCGCCGCCGGCGTCCTGACGGTCCGCCAGGCCGCTCGGTATCCGGGGCTCGCGGCCGTCGTGGCCATGTGGGTGATGCACGCGAGCTGGGACTGGGACTGGGAGATGCCGGCCGTCACGGCGCCGTTCGTCATCGCCGTCGCCGCGCTCGCGGCCGCGGACGAGGAGGGTTCCTAGGCTCATGCCGATGCAGACCGACCCGGGATTCGACGCCGCGCTCGCGAGCGTGGCGAACGTCGAGGGCTGGATGACGGACGCCCAGGCGCGGCGGCTCTGGGAGCGCGCCCGCGACGTGGCCGCGCCCGGCCAGATCGTCGAGATCGGCAGCTACCGCGGGCGCTCGGCGGTCGTCCTGGCGAAGGCGGCGCCCGAGGGCGTGACCGTGACCGCCATCGACCCGCACGCGGGGAACGACCGCGGGCCGCAGCAGATCCACGGTGACGCCGCCGAGGGCCAGGGCGACCACGTCGCATTCATGGCCAACCTGGAGCGCGCGGGCGTCGGCGAGCGCGTACGCCACATCCGCCTGCCGTCGCAGGACGCGCTCGGCGAGGTCGCCGGCGGCGTGGCGCTCGCGTACGTCGACGGCGCGCACCGCTACCGGCCCGCGCGTGACGACATCGCGAAGTGGGGCGCGCGAGTCGAGCCGGACGGCACGCTGCTGATCCATGACTCGTTCTCCTCGATCGGCGTGACGCTCGCGATCGCGCGCCTGCTCTTCCTCGGGCGCGACTTCCGCTACGCCGGGCGGACCGGGTCGCTCGCGGAGTACCGGCGCGAGCCGGTCAGGGGGCGGGACCGGGCGCTGAACGCGGCCCGCCAGGTGGCCGAGATCCCCTGGTTCGCGCGGAACGTGCTGGTCAAGGTCGCGCTGGTCACGCGGCTGCGGCCGCTCGCCCGGCTGCTCGGGCACCGCAGCGGCGACTGGCCGTACTGATGGAGGCGACCGCCGCCCGCGCGCCCGCGCCGCCCGCCTTCCAGCCGCCACCCGGCAATCCGCGCTTCCCGCTGATCGACGGCCTGCGCGCGATCGCGGCGCTCAGCATCGTCGCCTTCCACGCCGGCCACCTGACCGGCTCGGACCTCACGTGGTGGGGGGCGTACGTCTCGCGCCTCGACGTGGGCGTGACGATCTTCTTCGTCGTGTCGGGCTTCCTGCTCTACCGCCCGTTCGTGGCGGCCCGGCTCGAGGGACGGCCGCGGCCCGGCATCCCCCAGTACGCCGCGCGCCGCGCGCTCCGCATCGTCCCCGCCTACTGGGTCGCGATCACGCTGCTCGCCGTGTACCCGGGGATCAGCGGCATCTTCACGGGCGACTGGTGGATCTACTACGGCCTCCTCCAGACCTACTTCGGCGAACACGTGCTCGGGGGGATCCAGGTCGCGTGGACGCTGGTCGTCGAGGTGTCGTTCTACGCCGTCCTCCCGCTGCTGGCGCTCGCGTTGACGCTGCCGGCGGCGGGCCGCACCCGGGCGGGCCGGCTCCGCGCGGAGCTGGCCCTCCTCGCGCTCCTGTTCGCGATCCCGTGGACGCTTCGCATCGTCACTGCGGCGGAGGGCGACACGCCGAAGCGAATCGTCCACCTGGCTCTCTCGGGATCGCTGGACTGGTTCGCGTGGGGCATGGCGCTCGCGGTCGCGAGCGTCGCCCTCCACGGCCGGGAGCGGAGCGTCGCCGCCATCCGGCTGGTCCACGACCACGCCTGGATCTGCTGGGCTGCCGCGGCGGCGATGCTCGTCGTGATGGTGGAGCTGCTCGACTTCCGCTACGCGCAGCTCGAGCCCACGGACTGGCTCTGGCACCACCTGCTGTACGGCCTGCTCGCGGTGGCGCTCGTCCTCCCAGCGGTCTTCGGAACGGCGGGGCAGGGCGTCGTGCGCCGCATCCTCGGCCACCCCGTGGCGGCCTGGCTCGGACTCGTCTCCTACGGCATCTTCCTCTACCACCTGCCCGTTGTGGGCGAGCTGGCCGGCGGCGCGGTGGGCGAGTGGGCGGGGCGGTACGGCTTCCCGGTGGTGCTGGGGCTCGCGGCGCCGATCGCGATCGCGCTCGGGGCGGCCAGCTACTACGCCGTCGAGCGCCCGTTCCTGCGTCTGAAGCCGGGCGTCCGGGTCAACGGCCCGCGCCGAGCGGATCGAGCGCCTGGACCCGATCCTGCGCCAGCCGGCGCTCCGCCTCGTCAGGGCTGACGGTGGCGAGCGCCTTCCAGGCCGCGGCGTTCTCCGGCTCGCGCCCGGTCGCCCGGCGCGCGAGCGCGTAGGCGGCCGCCTCGTCACGGGCGCGGATCTCGAGCGCCACGTGCAGCAGCATCGCGGTCGTCCCCGGCCGCACCGACTGGGCGCGCTCCAGCCGGTCGCGCGTCTCCTCGACCTCGTCCGCGGCAGCCGCAGCGAACGGGGTCCCGGCGTCCTCGAGCACGAAGTCGTCCGTGGCCTGGTAGTCGCGCTCCGCCCGCAGCTCGACGGCCATCGCGGCGGCCACGGCGAGCGACGCGACGGCTAGAGCGATGCGGCCGACCATCTCTGGCATATTGCCAGCGTGCCTGCCCGCCTGGCCTCGCGCGACGCCCGAATCGTGCTTGGCCTGACGGCCGTCGCGCTGCTCGCGCGTGTCGCCTTCGTGCTGGCAATCGACCGCGACAGCTTCGGCTTCGCCGACCCCGCCTTCTACCACTACGCGGCCTCCACGCTCGCGTCCGGCGACGGCTACCTCGACCTCGGCGGCGCGCCGTCCGCCCGCTGGCCCCCGGGCTACCCGTTCTTCCTGGCGCCGTTCTACGCCGTCTTCGGAAGCGACGCGCTGGTGGGTGAGCTCGTGAACGCGGTCCTGGGCGCGGCGTCAGTGCCCCTTCTCTTCCTGCTCGCGCGGCGGCTCTTCGGGCGGCGGGAGGCGCTGATCGCGGCGGCGGTGCTGGCCCTCTTCCCCGGCCAGATCCTCTACGCCGACCTGCTGCTCGCGGAGACGCTGTACGGCTTCTGGCTGCTGCTGTTCTTCCTGCTGCTCTCGGCGGTCCCACCGGAGCGACGCTGGCCCGCCCTCGCCGTCGGGGCGGCGATCGGCGTGCTCGCGCTCACGCGCAGCGAGGGTGTCTTCCTCGCGATCCCCGCACTTGCCGTCTGGTGGCCCCAGCTCGCGCGGCCGGTGCTGCTGCGCCGTGCGGCGCTGCTCGCCGCCGGGATGGCGCTGGTGATCGGGTCGTGGACCGTCCGGAACGCGATCCAGCTCGACGCGTTCATCCCGATCGCACACAACGGCGGGCAGACGCTGTGGTCGGGCCACAACCCGGGCGCCACCGGCGGACCGACCTACCCCACCCACGGCTACCTGCCGCAGACCGACGACCCGGAGAGCCCCGAGGCCGCGCAGGAGATCGACCGGTTCCTGCGCAACGAGGCGCTCGAGTTCATCGTGGAGCACCCGCGCCGGGAGCTCGAGCTGATCCCGCTGAAGCTCATCCACCTGAACCGCGGTGACGGCGCGATCGTCCAGCCGTGGCTGAACAACGTGGCCGCCGGCGACGAGCGGCCCGTCCGTGGCAACGCATACGTCGTGCTGACCACGATCCTCGACGCGGCGTACTACGTGCTGCTGGCGCTCACCCTGATCGCGGTCGTCCTGTTCCGCCGCGCGATGTGGGCGCAACCCGTCCTGCGCGGCGTCCTCGTGCTCGGCATCGTCGCGATGGTCCTCTACGGGTTGGTCTTCTTCGGGAACCCGCGCTACCGGGCACCGCTCGAACCGCTGATGATCATGCTGGCGGCGCCGCTGCTCGCCGCGCTGCCGGAGCTGCCCGGCCGGCGCCCGGCGAGGTGACCCCGCGCGTCCAGTACGCGCTCGTCTTCGCCGGCGCGGCTCTCGTGGCCGGGTTCTCCATCCGGCGCGGGATCGACCCGTTCGACGAGGGCCTCGCGCTGCACGCGGCGGCGCGCGTGGGCGACGGCCAGCTTCCCTACGCGGACTTCACCTGGGCGTATGGGCCCGGCCAGCCGTACCTGATCGCCGCGCTGAACGAGCTGTTCTCGCCGTCGCTGATCGCGTGGCGGATCGTGCGGGTGCTGGTGGACGCCGCCGTGGCGACGCTCGTATACGCCCTCGTGTGCCGGCATGCGCCGCGCTGGCTGGCGGTCGTCGGCGCGCTAATCGCCGCGTGCGCGATGGCGCAGCCGCTGAGCGCCAACCCGTTCCCGATCGCCCTGCTCGCCGGCCTCGGCGCGCTCGCGGTGATCACGGTCGAACCGCACTCGCCCCGGCGGGCCGCCGCCGCGGGGGCGCTGTGTGGCGTGGCCGCGGCCTGGCGGCTCGACTTCGGGCTGTATGCGGCGGCGGCGGTCGCCGTCGCCATCCTCCTGCGCCCGGCGCCGGGGCGCGAGCGCGCCCGGGCGGCCGCGTGGGCGGCGGGCGGCGCCGTCGCGGTCGGGCTCCTCGCCTACGGGCCGTTTCTCGTGGCGGCGGGACCGGCCGACCTCTGGGACGCGCTCGTGGCGACGTCGCTGCGCGACCGCGACTACTGGACGCTGCCGTTCGACTGGACCTATGACGGCGGCCTCGAGCTGTGGCCGCCGTCGGCGCTCGCGGCGGACGGGAAGGACCTGCTCGACCACTACCTGCCGGTCGTGCTCTGGGCCGCGGCGGCCAGCGCGCTCGCGGCCGCGGCGTTCGCCTGGCGGCGCGCGGGCACCGCGCCGTGGCGGTGGCTGGCGGTGCTCGCCTTCGCGGCCGGCGCCGCGCTCTACCTCAGCTCGCGGACCGACGCGTTCCACGAGACGCCACTGATCGTGGCGCTCGCCGTCCTCCTCCCGTGGCTCGTGGCGTGGGGCCTTCGCGAGCGCCTCCACGCAGCCGCGGCTATGGCGGGCGTCGCGCTCGCGCTGGTGGCCGCGGCGGGGGTGGCGGATCGCGTCTCCGCCCTCTTCGACCCGCCGCGGCTCGAGCCGCTCGACCTGGCGATCGCCGACGGTGTGCGCGCGCGCCCTGTCGACGCCGCCGCGCTACCCGCCGTGGTCGAGACGATCCACGCGGAGGTCCCGCCCGGCGAACCGATCTACGTCGCGCCGCGGCGCTCCGACCTGGCCCGGATCGGCAATCCGCTCCTGTACGTGATGGCCGACCGGCCGAACGCCCTGCGCGACGATTTCCCCCTCCTCGCGCGGCGGTCGGTCCACGACGACGTGGTCGAGGCGCTGGCGGACGCGCGGCCGCGGATCGTCGTCCGCTGGACGGACCCCGAGTCCTCGCGCCGCGAGCCGAACCTGCGCGGGGAGCCGAGCGGCTACCGCGCGCTGGACGAGCTGCTCGCGTCCGACTACGAGCGGCTACGCGCATTCGGCCACTACGAGGTGCTGCGACTCCGCGACGGGTAGCCCCACATCGTGGGGACTAGCCGAGGCGGCGCACCAGCCCACCGCGGCGGCGCTCGCGGGCGGGGCGGATCACGGGGCGCTCGAGGTTCCCCTCGCGCGACGCGCGCATCGCGCGCTCGACCTCGCGCGGGAGGACCCGGCGGAAGTGCGAGACGTCGTAGCGGCGGGCGTTCTCGACGCACACGTCCGGGTCCACGGCCGCGTCGTCGAACTCGGCGACCGTGCGCACGAGGTCGTCCACGCTGCCGTCGAAGAACGCCCCGGTGACGCCGGGCTTCACGGTTTCGAGCGCACCGCCCGCCCCGATCGAGATCACGGGCCGCCCCGCGGCCTGCGCCTCCACCGCGGCGATCCCGAACTCCTCGACGGCCGTCGCCACGAACGCGCGGCAGCCCGACAGGAGCCGCGCCGCCTCCTCGTCGGGAACCCGGCCGGCGAACTTGATCGTCGGCCCGGCGTGGCGGCGCAGGCGCCGCGCGTCCGGCCCGTCCCCCGCGATCACGAGCGGCAGCTTCAGCCGGTTGAAGGCCTCGACGGCCACGTCGATCCCCTTGTGGCGCATCAGCTCGGAGAGGATCAGGTAGTAGTCGCCGACCGGCCCCGGCGCGAACCGCTCCGTCTCGACCGGCGGGTGGACGATCTTCGAGTCGCGGCCCCAGTACGACTGGATGCGCGCCTGAGCGGTGCGCGAGATCGTCAGGTACCGGTCCACCCGCTGCGCGGCGATCCAGTCCCACTGCCGCCAGCGACGCAAGAGGCCGCGCAGCAGGGCGCGGCTGACCGGGTCGGGGCACGTCGCGAGTGTGCGCTCGCGGTCGTTCCACGCGTACCGAAACGGGTTGTAGCAATAGGACACGTGCGCGGTGGGCGGGTCGCAGATGACCGCGTGGGCCCAGGCGCTCGAGCTCGAGACGACCATGTCGAAGCTCGAGACGTCAAGCGACTCCACGGCCGCCGGATAGAGCGGCAGAAGCGTCCGGAACGTCTGCGCCGTCGGGCGCAGGCGCTGGAGGAAGGACGCGTGGACCTCGCGCCCTGCAAAGCGGCCCTCGGTGCCCTCCTCGTCGTAGATGGCGGTGAACACGGGCGCCTCCGGCCAGATGTCGCACATCGCGAGGAACACCCGGTCGGCTCCGCGCAGATCGACGAGGAAATCGTGGACCAGCGCGACGCGCGGCGTCCGCTGCGGCGGGAAGGGCGACTCCATCCGGCCGAGTCTATGAAACGCCCTCCGACCGAGCCGCGACCGTGGCGGGGCGTCTGCCACTATCTCCGCCGATGAGACGACCCACCACGAAAATCGCCGCGCTCGCCACCACCGCGCTCCTCGCGGCCGCGCCCGCCGCGATCGCGCAGGGCGCCGCCGACGAGCAGTACCGCGACCCGTTCGCCGGTCAGAACGACGGGGACACCCCGTCCGAGCAGCCCGCCGAGGAGCCTGCGCCGACCGGCGGCGAAGCGCCCGCCCCCACCGCGCCCGCACCGACCACCACGGCGCCCGCCCCGACGACCGGCGCGGAGCCGGTCGCGACCACCGCGGGCGAGCTGCCCCGGACCGGCCTTCCCGCCATCGGGACCGTCGCGCTCGGCGTCGTGATGCTCGCGGGCGGGTTCGCGCTCAGGCGCCGCGCCGACTGACGGCCGCCGCTCAGCTCGCCTCCCGCGGCACGAAGGGCTGTCCCCTCCGCAGGCTCGCGCGCAGCTCGCGCAGCAGCGGGCGCTCGAGGGCGTAGGTCGCCGCGGCGGTCGCCGCGACCCAGACGGCGATTTCGGCGCCGGCCTGCCAGCCCTCGCGCGCGCCGTCCCAGCTCAGCCGCAGGGCGAGCGCGGCGGCCACCCCGAGAAGGACCGGGGCCGCAGCGCGCAGCGCCAGCAGAGGCAGGCTGACGCCCGGGAGCAGCCGCCGGACGTACACGCCCCGGACGAGCAGGACCGGCAGCACCGCGACCACGCGCGCCCACGCGAATTCCTCCGCGCCCCAGACGAACAGCGCGGGCACCGCGAGCACGGCGAAGGCGGCGACCATCACGGCGGATTCGACCGCCTGCGGCCGCGAGTCGCCCCGGGCGCGGTAGAAGGCGAACCATGAGTAGCCGATCTGCTGCAGCGCCGCCGCGACGGCCAGCCCCTGGATCAGGATGACCGCGGGCTCCCACTCGTCCCCGACGACGAACTCGACCAGGTCGGGCGCGAACAGGACGAGGCCGGCGCAGAACGTGCCGACCCACATCAGCGTGAGCCGGCCCGATTTGACGAACAGGTCCTCGAGCGTCGGCACCCGGTCGCGGATCGCGCAGATCGCCGGGTAGATCGTCGTCGTGACGACCTGGTCAGCCCGGTCGGCGTAACGGGTCAGCAGGAGCGCCAGCGTGATGAACCCGACGGCCTCGAGCCCGCCCTCGATGTCGAACGCCAGGAGCTGCCCCTGCTGCACCGCGAGCAACGCAGCCGAGCTGACGAAGATCGGCCAGGAGAACCTCGCGTAGCGGCCGACCGCTTCCCGGTCGAAGCGGATCGCGAGCGGGTACGGCGACATCCTGATCGCGACGACGACGGCGACCACGCTCGCCACGAACGGGCCGATCACGAGGCTCCATACGCCCACGTCCGCGACGAGCAGCGGCACCGCGACGACGAACGACACGACCGGCACGATCGCCTGGAGCGTCCGCACGCGGAGGAAGTCCATCCTGCGGAAGAACACCCAGCCCGGCGCCTGGAGGGCGAACGCGACCGGCAGGTAGGCGACGGCGAGGGTGAGCGCGAACAGGCGCCAGTCGCCGTAGGCCCACGCGACGATCGGGGCGAGCAGCGCGATCACCGCCGCCGCGATTCCCGCCAGCATGAGCTCGACCGTGAACGCCTTCTGGAACTCGGCCTCCTGGTCGGCCTCCGTCTGCTGCACGAAGCCCTCGTCGACGCCGATGCGCTTCAGCTCGACGACACTCATCGCGGTGATCGAGACGACGCCGTAGAGACCGATCCCGGCCGGGCCGAGGATCGCGGTCGCGATCAGGCCCTGGGCGAGCGCGAGCAGCTGCGTGCCGCCCATGAAGACCCCGTTCAGGACCGCGCCGCGCGCGGTACGGCCGCGCAGCTCGGTCTCGGGGAACCCGAGGCGCTGCGGCGGAGTGGTGGTCTCGCCCAAGGCGGGCGTCACGCTAGCGTGCGCGCCGGTGCTCGCCCTGCTGACGGTCACGCACGATTCCCGGCCGGAGCTCGAGGCCCTGCTGCGGTCGGTGGACGAGCACCTGCCGGGCGCCGAGGTCGTGGTGGCCGACTCGGGCTCGACGGACGGGTCGGCCGACGCCGCGCGTGCGTGGAGCGGCGGGGCGCGCGTCGTCGAGCTGGGCGAGAACGTCGGCTTCGGCCGCGCGAACAACGCCGGCCTGGCCGAGGTGCGCCAGCCGGTCACGGTGCTCGTGAACCCCGACGTGGAGCTCGTGGACGACTCGCTGCGGGCGCTCGCAGACGAGGCGCAGGCCGGCCCCGAGCGGCTGCTCGCGCCGACCGTGCTCCTACCCGGTGGACGGCTCCAGGACTCGGTGCAGCTCGATCCGCGCTCGCCGCTCCGGCTTCCGCAGGTGGTCCTGCCGGGCCGGCTGCTCCCCGCGGCCGTCCAGCCGTGGAAGGCGACGGAGCCTCGCCGCGTCGGGTGGGCGGTGGGCTGCTGCATCGCCGCGCGGACCGAGGTGCTGCGCGCCCTCGGCCCGTTCGCCGACGACGTCTTCCTGTACGGCGAGGACCTCGACCTCGGTCTGCGCGCTGCCGAGCGCGGCATCGACACCTGGTTCTGGCCGCAGGCCCGCGTGCTGCACCGGCGCGCCCACACGACGGCGCGCGCGTTCGGCGGCGAGCCGTACGACCTGCTCGCGCGGCGGCGGCTCGAGGTGGTCGAGAAGCGGCGCGGTCGCCGCGCCGCCCTGCTCGACGCCGCCGTGCTGGCGGCGACCCACGCGATCCGCGCACCGTTCTCGCGGCGGGACCGCGCCCACCTCGCCGCGACCGTCCGGGCGGCCCGCGCGTCGCGTACGCCATGAGCGGCACGGTCCTCTTCGTGTCCTACACGGGCGACGCCTGGGGCTCCGACCGGCTGCTCGGCGACTTCGCCACCGGTCTCGCGCCCCCGGTGGCGGTCGCCTGCCCCGACGGCCCGCTGGCCGAACGCCTCCGCGCCGCCGGTGTCGAGCACGTCCCCGTCGCGCGGCGGCCGCTCGACATGCGCGCGAGCGCGCGCGACCGGGCGGCGACCCCGCTCCGGATCGCCGGCCTCGCGCGCGAGGCGCGGCGGGCGGCGCGCCGGCTTCGGCCCGCCGTCGTGGTCGGCTGGAACTCGCGCGGGCTGCTCGCGGCGGCCCCCGCCGCCCGCGGCAGCCGTCTCGTCCTCCACCAGAACGAGATGCCGCGCGGGCTGTTCGTCCGCCGAGCGGTGCACGCGGTGGCCCGCCGGTGTGACCTCGCCGTGGCGCTCTCCCAGACGATCGCCGCCGACCTGAGCGTGCCCGCGTCGGTCGTGCGTGGTGGAGTCGACCTCGCCCGGTACACCGCGGAGTGGCCGCGGCCGGGACCCCCGACGGCGCTGTTCCTGGCAGCGCTCGTCCCGTGGAAGCGGCCGGACCTCGCGCTGGAGGCGGTCGCGCTCGCGGCCCGCGACGTGCCCGACCTGCGGCTCGTCGTCGCCGGCGAGCCGATCGGCGCCCAGGAGGAGCTGGTCGAGCAGCTCACCCGCCGCGCATCCGCACCAGACCTCGCCGGGCGGGTCGAATTCGCCGGCCGCGTGGAGGACCCCCGCCCTCTGCTGGCCCAGTCTCACTGCCTCCTCCATGCCGCCGACAAGGAGCCGTACGGAATGGCGATGGTGGAGGCGCTCGCCGCCGGCCTGCCCGTGGTCGCGCCCGCGGCGGGCGGCCCGACCGAGATTTACCAGGGGGCCTGGCCCCCTGGTAAATCCTCGCCTGTTCGCCTCTACCCGCCCGGTGACGCTGATGCGGCCGCCGCTGCGCTCGTCGCGGTGCTGGCGGATCCGGAGCCGCTCGGGCGGGCGGGGCGCGCGGTCGCCGAGCGCAGCCACACGCTCGCGGCCGCTCAGGCGCGCTACCGGGAGCTGATCGACCCGCTCAGGTGAGGCCGGCGAGCGCGCGGCTGTGGCGCTCGAGCCACGCCTCGACGCCGAAGTGCGCCCGCACTCGCTCGCGCCCGGACGCGCCGAGCCGCGCGGCGAGCGCGGGCTCGCGCACGAGCCGGAGGACCGCCTCGGCGGCGGCGGTCGCCGACCCCGGCGGGTAGAGCAGCCCGTCCACGCCGTCGCGCACCAGCTCCGGCGTGCCCCCGGATGCCGGCGCGACCACCGGCAGGCCGGCCGCCATCGCCTCCATGATCACCGTTGCGAACGGCTCGTCCGGGCGGCAGTGGAGCAGCATCCCGCTGCCCGCGAGCGCGGTCTCGATCGGCACGTGGCCGAGGAACGAGATCCCCTCGCCGGCCACCCGCGCCAGGGCCGCCGCGTACTCGCGGTTGCGCGCGTGGTACTGGGGCATGCCGGCGACGGCCAGCTCGAAGCGCGGCTCGGCCTCCTGCACGATCCCCGCCACCTCGAGCGCGAGCTCGACCCGCTTCTCCGGGATCAGCGACCCGGCGATCACGGCCCGCGGGGCGCCCGGCTCGGCCGCCACGTCGGCGAGCCGCTCGTGGCGAATGCCCGGGTGCACCACCACGGTGCGTGCGCGCAGCGCGCCCGACCCGCGGGTGAAGCTCTGCGCGGTCCACTCCGAGCACGCGACGGCGAGGTCGCAGCGCGCCCGGGCGACCGCCCGTACGGCCGCCCCGGCCGCCCCGGCCGGGGTCGGGTCCCAGAGCCCCCACACCACGGTGCGGCCCAGCCCGGCGGCCGCCAGCGACGCCTGCACGCCGGCGCGCACCGAGGTCCCGTAGACCACGCGCGCGTCGGGATGGCGGGCAAGCACCCGGCGCAGGTCGCGCGCCGCCGTGAAAGCGCCGGCCGCCGATCGCACCGGTCGGTCGCGTGTGACCGCGCGGAACGGAATCGGGTCAACGTCGAGGCCGCGCTGGCGCAGGAGCGCCTCCACCGGCGTGCCGCTCGAACAGCAGGCGACCGCGCCGGGGGCCGCGGCGATCAGCTCGGCGGAGAAGAGCTCAGCGCCGCTGTACTCAGCGGGATAGAGCCGAAAGAGGATGCGGGCGTGGGCTGTGTCCACGCCCGCATCCTGACGGGCCTAGTCCCTTGGGTCGTCCAGCACCAGCTCCACGTTGCGGTCGATCCGCTGGCCGCGCGGATCGCCCTCGTCGTCGGCCTGGTAGTCGTTCGCCGCCAGGCGCCGCGCGAGCGACCCGAGCTGCGTGTCGGAGAACACCGTCCCCTGCGCCCCCGGCGCGAGCGTCGCGACCGGCGCGGCGTGGTCCAGGAGCGTCCCGAAGATCGAGAGCGATCCGTCGCCGTTGTCCATGACCTCGATCACGCGGGCCTGCTGCGGCCAGTCCGTGTGCGCCGCGGTGTTGATCTCCCAGAACCCGCGCTTCTTGCCCTTCTTGTGCGGGATCACGTCGTTCTCGTGCGTGTGCCCGGTGACGTACGCGATCACGTGCGGGTTCTTCAGGAAGAGCGCACGGAGCGACTTCTTGCCCGCGTCGCCGCGATGGAGCGGCGTGCTCTTGCGCGGGTCGTAGTCGCACCCGGCCTCGCCGCCCACGCATTCCTCCGCATCCTCGTCGGGATTCCGGTTGGTCATCGTCCCGATCGTGTGGTGCGCGTACGGGATGACGAGCTGGTCACGCTTCTTCGCCTTCGCCAGCTCCTTCACGAGCCACTGGTACTGCGGGTTGTCGATGTTCCCCGTCTCGCCCCCGCCCTCGGCGACCGAGTCGAGCGCGATGAATCGGATGCCGTCACGCGTGAAGGCGTAGTAGGCGGCGCTGCCGTTCGACTTCTTGTTCTCGCTCTTCTTCACGAAGCCGTAGCCGTGCGAGTTGTCGCCACCGGCGTGCTCGGCCTTGTACTCCTTCGGCGGGATGTTCCGCCGGTCGGGATCGGGCGGGACGAACTCGGCGCCCGCGAGGAGCGCCGCCACGACCTCGGGGTTACCGATGTCGGCGAACAGGTCCTCGAGGTTGTCGTACTTCTCCGGGTCGAGCTCCTCGCTCGGGAAGACCTTCTGACAACCGACGACGATCGCGCGCAGGAGCCCGTTCGCGATCACGGTGCCCTGAAGCAGGCCGTCGTGGTTACCGCGTGCGGTGAACCACGGCATCTTCAGGCCGGCGGCCTTGAACGGCTGCTGCGCACGCTCCATCAGCCCCAGATGGCGCGGGAAGTCCGCGAACGGCGAGCCGGCGCCGGGCGGCGCCTGCTCGGGATCCCAGAAATCGTCATAGCGGTCGGCGGGCCGCCCGGGCCAGTCGCCGTAGTCCTGGATCCCCGTGTAGCG
Organism: Thermoleophilaceae bacterium; assembly: GCA_035629775.1. Taxonomy (GTDB): domain Bacteria; phylum Actinomycetota; class Thermoleophilia; order Solirubrobacterales; family Thermoleophilaceae; genus DASPHG01. Next base: position 27,552 of record DASPHG010000015.1, read on the forward strand.
CCGGGCCGCCACGTCGGCGTTCATCCGGTCGATGTCGGCCTGCTCGGCTGACGGGCACTGCTCGCTCGTCACGGGCTTGCCGGAGAACGGATCGACGGTGCCGCCCTCGAGGATCTGCACGACCCAGCGCGTCTCATTGAGCTGCTGCGAGTCGGCGAGGTCGCCGGTCGTGATTGCGAACTTCACCTTCGCGCGCTTGCCGTTCCCCTGCTTGACGGGACTCTTGCGGTTCGCGTTCATGTTCCGGACCGTCTGGTCGAAGATCTGCCCGCCCATCGCCTCCCACGGCCGCTGCGCCGAGCTGATCAGCCGGTCCACGGCCTCGAGCCGGCCGGGCGACATCTCGTCCGCGAGCTGCGGGTCGGTGAACTGGCCGAAGAACGTGATCGTCCGGCGCGTGTCCGTCCGGGTCTTCCGCGGCTTCGCGGTGAGCCGGCGGACCTTGTAGCCCTCCCCGGGACCCTCCTCGAGCTCCGCATACGGGCCGGAGCCCTTCTTGATCGTTTCGTCGAGCGTGGTGTTCCCCGCGGGGTCGCCAAACGCGACGGCGGTCGTGATGGCTAGCGAGATGACCACGCAGAGCGCGATCGGGGAGAGACGGCGAGTCAAGTTCATCCTCCTGATAGGGGCCAGGCGTTCAAACCCACCGTAAGCGCTAATGGAGCGGTCCGCCAGTACGGTGGGCACGTGATCCGCGCAATCACGCTCGTAGGCGCGCTGGCGCTCGTGCCCGCGGCCGAAGCCGCGGTCCCGGCGGTCCAGGCGCATCGCGGCGGCCCGGTGCTCGCCGGCGTGCCGACCTTCCCGGAGGAGACGCTGCCCGCGTTCAGATACGCGGCACGGGAGCTCGGCGTGGTTCTGGAGCTAGACGCGAAGCTGACCTCAGATGGCGTGCCGGTCGTGATTCACGACGCGACGCTCGATCGGACGACGAACTGCGATGGCCAGGTCGCCGAGCGCACGCTCGAGGAGCTCGAGCCCTGCATGGCGGACGTGCTCGGGGCGCCGGGCAACGGCCTGGAGACCGCGCCCGCGCCGCGGCCCGTCCCCATCGCGACGCTCGCCGAGGTGCTCGCCTTCGCGACGACCGAGGGAATCGGGATCAACCTCGAGATCAAGAACTATCCGACCGACCCCGACTGGGACCCGACGCCGGCGTTCGCGAACCGGATCATGGACGTGGTGGTCGAGTCGGGGATCCCGGCGAAGCAGGTGATCATGCAGAGCTTCCTGCCCGACAACCTCCTGGTGGCGGAAAGCCGCCTGCCCGACGCGGAGTTCGCGCTGCTGGCGCTGGCGGGCTTCGAGGACGCGGCGCTGGGCGCCGCCGCCGCGCGCGGATGGGACTGGGTCTCGCCGTCGTGGCCGGTGGATGCGGACTACGTGGGCCAGGCACACGAAAGCGGCCTGCGCGTGGTGCCGTACACGCTCAACCGCAAGCGCGATGTGGCCGACGCCGCCGCGGCGGGCGTCGACGCCCTGATCACGGACGACCCGCTGATGGCGTTGCAGACGCTCGACCCCGACCCGCCCGCGGTCGAGCTGAAACCGCTGTCGAAGAAGCTCGCGAAGGTCAGGCGCAAGCGCAAGTTGCGCGTCCGCCTGACGAGCGACGAGCCCGCGACCGTCACGCTGACGGCTCGGCGAGGCGGCAAGCGGCTCGGCCGCCTCGAGCTGGTTTTCGAGGAGCCCGGCACGCGCAAGGTCAGCGTGCCGGTGCGGCGCGGCCCGCTGACCGGCCGCGACAGCGCGAAGGTGAAGCTCGCAGCGCGCGCGAGTGACCGGGCGCAGAACCGCACCACCGCCCGCGCGACGGCCAGGCTCCGCTAGCGGCAGCGGCCCTTCGCCGTCTTGCGGCAGCCCTGGTCGCGCCGAGCGCTCTCGCGGTAGCGGCGCAACGCGGGCTTCGGCTTCAGCCGGCCGTCCACGAAGCGGTTCAGGCCGGCGAAGCGGAAGATGCCCGCCCCGCGCTCGTACGACGACGACCACGTGTACCAGTAGGCGCGATCCAGACGGATGTCCTTCCGGTCGTGATCGCGCGCGAGGAAGCGGTAGGCGCGCTTCAGGAACTTCGCCATCCCGCGGTCGGTCGTCCGCAGCGTCCGCTGGTAGCTCGGGGCCTTCGTACGGCCCTTCGACGCCGTGATCCCGAACTCCGTCATCCACAGCGGCTTCTCCCCGTCGCCGTTGCGCTTCATCACGCGGCGGAAGAGGCGCACCCCCTCCACGACGTTCGCGGGCTTGCGCGTGTAGAGGTGCAACGCGGCGATGTCGAAGTGCCCCTTGATGCCGCCGTTCTTGTACTGCTGGCGGAGCACGTCCCACGGCGCGCGGTGCGGCTCGCCGGTCAGGCCCGAGAGCACGACCTTCGCGCGCCGGTCCGCGTCCTTGATCGCGTCGTGTGCGACGCGCAGGACCGGGCCGTAGTGCTCGCTGGTGCCGGGCTCGTTGAAGATCTGCCAGTGGCGCAGCGGCCGTCGCGGCAGGCCCGGGTTCTCGGCCCAGAAGTCGCCGCCACGGCCGTAGCGCTCGACCAGCGCGCCCGCGTACCGGGCATAGTCCCGAGCGCGCTGGGGCCACCAGTTGCCCCGCTCCTCACGCGCCCACACGGGTGTGTCCATCACGATCGGCAGCAGCTGCACGCCGTGCTTCGCGGCGTCGCGCACGACGCGGTCGCTGCGTGAGAAGTCGAACGCCTGGTCCTTCGTCAACTGGGCCCACGCCCAGGAGAAGACGGCGCGCGCGGACTCGACGCCGTTCTTCGCCATCAGCCCCCATGCCCGATCCTGGTACCCGGCCGACGCATCGCGGAGCTCGCCGTCGTAGGTGATGCCGTAGAAGCCCGGCGGCACCTTGCGGGCAGCCTCGGCCGGCGCGGCGAGCGCGAGGGTCGCGATCAGGACGGTGAGGAGACGCACGAGCATCCTTCAACCCCGCAACCTAGGTGGTGTTGCGAGAATGCTCGAAATGGAGCGCGTATGCGTGATCGGCGCGGGGTCCTCGGGCATCGCGTCCTGCCAGGTCCTCCACGCTCGCGGGATCCCCTTCGACTGTTTCGAGAAGGGCTCGGGCGTCGGCGGCAACTGGCGCTACGGCAACGACAACGAGATGTCGTCGGCGTACGAGTCGCTTCACATCAACACGTCGCGCCCGATGATGGAGTACGCCACCTACCCGATGCCGGACGAGTACCCGGACTTCCCGAACCACCGGCAGATCGCGGCGTACTTCGACGCCTACGTGGACCACTTCGGCTTCCGCGACCGGATCGCGTTCAACACCGAGGTGACGAACGTCGAGTCCGCGCCCGACGGCGGATGGGACGTGACGCTCCGCGACGGCAGAACGGAGCGCTACGGCGCGGTGCTGGTCGCGAACGGCCACCACTGGGACCCGCGCTACCCCGAGCCGCCGTTCCCGGGCGAGTTCCATGGCGAGGCGGTGCACGCCCACCACTACCGGACCCCCGCGGGCTACGAGGGCAAGAACGTGCTCGTCCTGGGATTCGGCAACTCGGCGATGGACATCGCGGTGGAGACGTCCCGCGTGGCGAACATGACGTTCCTGGCGGTCCGGCGCGGCTTCCACGTGATCCCGAAATATCTGGGCGGGAAGCCGCTCGACCAGCTCTCGAACCCGGTCACGCGGCGGCTCCCCTTCATGTGGACCTCGGGCCTGTATGCGCGTGCGGTCGCGAAGGGATGGGGCAACCCGGAGGACTACGGCCTGCCGAAGCCCGACCACAAGATCGGGCAGGCCCACCCGACGGTCTCGTCGGACATCCTCACCCGAATCGGCCACGGCGACATCACCGTCAAGCCGAACGTCGAGCGGCTCGAGGGCGACCGCGTGCGCTTCGTGGACGGCTCGGTCGAGCAGGTCGACCGGATCGTGTGGTGCACGGGCTACAAGATCACGTTCCCGTTCCTCGACGACCATCTCGTGCCGACGCGCGACAACGAGGTCAGGCTCTACAGGCGCGTCGTGCACCCGGACCTGCCCGGCCTCTACTTCATCGGCCTGATCCAGCCACTCGGCGCGATCATGCCGATCGCCGAGGCTCAGTCGGAGTGGATCGCCGACGTGATCGAGGGGAACGCGGGACTGCCCTCACCGGAGAGCATGCACGCGTCGATCGACAAGGACGCGCGCAAGCTCAGGAAGCGCTACGTGGCCTCGAAGCGACACACGATCCAGGTGGACTTCTTCGAATACATGCGCGAGGTCCGGCGCGAGCGCCGGCGCCGCGCCCCCGCCCATGCAGCCACCGGCTGAGGTCGCCGAGCTCCGCGACCGCGTCCGCGCGTTCGTGGACGAGCGGGTCATCCCGGCTGAGCCCAAGCTGGACGCCGGCGACCGCGAGCTCATGCGCTCGCTTCAGCAGCAGGCGAAGGACGAGGGGCTGTGGGCGCTTGGCCTGCCCGAGGAGATCGGGGGCGGCGGGCTCGGCTTCATGCCCTACGTGTACGTGAACGAGGTCGTGGGGCGCTCGGAGCACGCGATGATCGCCCTCGGCACCCACTCGGCGCAGGACGCGACCATGCTCCACCTGTTCGGGACGGAGGAGCAGAAGGAGCAGTGGCTGCGCCCGCTCGTCGCCGGCGAGATCTACCCGTCGATCGGCATGACCGAGCCGGAGGTGGCGGGGTCGGACCCGACTGGCGTGCGCGCGACCGCGGTCCTCGACGAGGACGAGTGGGTCGTGAACGCCCACAAGTGGTTCACGACGGGGGCGTCCATGGCCGCGTTCACGACGGTCTTCGCCGTGACCGAGCCGGACGCGCCGCCGCACGCGCGCGCCTCGATGATCATCGTGCCGACGGACTCGCCCGGCTACGAGATCGTGCGCGAGATCCCGACGATGGGCGACACGTCGGGCGCACACTGCGAGATCCGGCTGACCGACGTCCGGGTGCCCGCCGGCAACCTGCTCGGTCCGCGCGGACAGGCGTTCAAGATCGCCCAGGCACGGCTCGGCCCCGGCCGCATCTACCACTGCATGCGCTGGCTCGGGCAGGCCCAGCGGGCGTTCGACCTGATGTGCGAGCGGGCGCTCGCCCGCGAGTCGTTCGGCTCGCCGCTCGCGGAGAAGCAGACGGTGCAGAACTGGATCGCCGACTCGGCGGCCGAGATCCAGGCGGCCCGGCTGATGACTCTGGACGCCGCGCAGCGGATCGACGCGGGCGAGGATGCGCGCGTCGAGATCGCGCTGATCAAGTTCTTCGGCGCGAAGGTCCTGCACGACGTGATCGACCGCGCCATCCAGGTCCACGGCGCGCTCGGCGTCTCCGGCGACACGCCGCTCGAGCGCATGTACCGCCACGCGCGCTACGCGCGGATCTACGACGGGCCCGACGAGGTGCACCGGATGACCGTCGCCCGCCGCATCCTGCGGCGGTACGCCGATTAGCGGTTGAAGGCCTCCTCGGCCTGCTCGCGCGTGTTGTACATCTCCATCCGAACGGCCTTGCCGTCGCGCAGCCACCAGACCATGTAGAGGTCGCCCTCGATCTCCACGGTGCTTCCGCCGGCGCGGGCGTACTGCTTCATCGCGTGGAGCACGCGATCGCCCTCTTCCCGCATCTCGGTGGTCTCGACGCGCAGTGAGTCGAATTGGTCGCTCCAGTTCCCCAGCGCGGCGAGCGCCGCGTCGATCCCGCTCACCACGTGGCGGCCGATCGTGTCCGGCGGTTCGCTCCATTCGATGGCGGGGTCGAAGTACTCGGGGGCCGTGTCAAGCCGCCCTTCGGCCCACAGCGCTACGAGGCGCTCGATAATCGCGGCGTTTCCCATTGACGGGCTATTGTGCCCGGCGTGCAGGCTCCCGGCACGCAGGCCCAGAAGGACAGCGCTCACATCGACCGCAACTGGGTCGTCGCGCGCGACCTGATCGAGGGCGTAACGACCCACGAGGTCCGAAGCGTCGTGACCGCGAACGGCGTCACGACGGAGGCCTACCGGCCGGACTGGGGCATCGTCGAGGGCGAGGTAAGACAGGTGATCCACGTCTCGCTGCGCGGCGGGGCGATCAGCGCCTGGCACCAGCACCGCGACCGCTGGGACTACATCATGTGCGTCGGCGGCCACCTGCGGATCGTCCTCCACGATCCGCGCGAGGACTCCCCGACGAACGGACAGGTCGACATCTTCCACCTCGGCCCCAACCGCCCTCTCGTGCTGGCGATCCCCCCGTGGATCTGGCACGGCGTCCAGAACCTGTCGAACGAGCCCTCCTCGTTCGTGAACATGTTCAACAAGCCGTATGACTACGAAGATCCGGATGAATGGCGCCTCCCCCGCGACACGCCTGAGATCCCGTACTCGTTCAACTGACGATCTCGTCCTCACGCTGTGGACCGCGGATCCCGACCGCGCGCGCACAGCCGACGCCGCCGGGATCGACCGGATCGGCGTGGACCTCGAGCGCCTCGGCAAGGAGAAGCGTCAGCGCGGCCTGGGGACGTGGATCTCGCCGCACAGCCTGGACGACCTCGAGCGGGTCGGCGCGGAGCTGTCGAATGCGGCGCTCTACGCCCGGCTCGACCCCTTTCACGACGGGACCGGCGCGCAGGTAGAGGCGGTCCTCGCCCGCGGCGCGAAGGTCGTGATGCTGCCGATGGTGGCCTCGGCTGCCGAGGCCTCGGGGTTCGCGGAACTGGTCGGGAAGGCGGCGGAGGTCGTGCTGCTGGTCGAGACGATCGACGCGGTCCGCCGGCTGCCGGAGCTGGTGGCAGTCGAGGGAGTGGACGAGGTTCACCTCGGCCTGAACGACCTGGCGCTGTCGCTCGGGCTGCGAAACCGGTGGCTCGTGCTGGCCGACGACCTCGCGGTCGACGCCGGCCGGGTCATCCGCGCGGCCGGGAAGGCGTTCGGGCTCGGCGGCGTCGGCCGGCCCGACAGCAAGGTGCCGATATCGCCGGATCTGATCTACGCGGAATACGCGCGCACGGGCGCCACCGGGGCGCTCGTCTCGCGGAGCTTCTTCCGCGGCGGCGAGGCCGACGACCTCGCGGCCACCGTCGCGCTCGTCCGCGATCGGATCGCGGAATGGCGGCGGCGAAGCCCTGAGGAGCTCGCGAGCGCCCACGCCGAGCTGGGGCGCCGAGCCCGGGGCCTGAGCGAGTTCTGACCCGCCCGGACGGCTCACCACTCGGGCTCGGGGATGGATGCCTCCTCGGGGATCGGCGTCGTGCGCTCCCACGCACGCGCCGGGTAGTAGTCGTAGACGATCTCGTCGACCATCCCGAAGCGCACGCCGATCCGCATCATCGTCTCGGCGCGGAACCAGTCGTTGGGGTGGCCGAACGCCGCGGCGACGGAGTCGCGGCCGAGGAAGCGCAGCCCGCCGTGGACAGCGGCACCCTGCCAGCTGAACTGATGGCCGGCCGGCGGGAAGCGGCCGATCACCTCGGTCCGATCGTCCGCCTCGTGCTTGAGGAGCTTCCCGTAGACGACCTCCAGTCGCTCCTCACGGGCCTTCGTCAACACGGACTCGATGGCATGCGGACGCATCTCGTCGTCGTCGTCGAAGTCCACGATCCAGGCGCCCCGCGCGTGCTCGTAGCCGGCGTTCCGACCAGGAACGCTGCCCACGAGCCAGTGCCGCTCGGGGTCCGTGAAGGCGTGGCGGTGGGTGAGGTTGACGAAGCGGACGCGCTCGTCGCGGATCCGCTCGACGGCCTCGGCGACGCGGGGCGGCGACCTGTCCCCGACGACGAGCACGTCGAGATTCGGATAGGTCTGGGCGAGCACCGACGGGAGCGCCCGCTCGGTCAGGAGCTCGACGCGATCGTGGGTCGGAATCGACACCGTGACCAGCGGATCCGGCTCGTCAAACGACCGCGCGTAGTCGGGCGCTCGCCGGAGCTGCTCGAGCCGGCGGCGGTTGGCCGCCTCCTCCGTGACGAGCGCCCGCAGCACGGTCGGGACCTGGTCGTACAGCTCGGCGAGCTGCCGTTCCATCCGGTCGGCGCGCTCGCGCTCGGCCGCCTGTCGTTCCCGCGCGCCGACGACCTCCACCGCCACGTCGTGCAGCGCCGTCCGGACGTCGGCCACGGCGGCCTGAACCTCGGCCAGAAGCTCGATGAACGCCTGCGGTATGTCGGGTTCGCGCTGCGTTCGGTAATTCTCCCAGGCGTGCACGATCACGCGCCCACGTGCTTCATGCACGTGCCGAAGAGCGCCGGCACGAGCTTTCGCATCGCGCTGGCGGCGGCACTGCCTCCCGGATCGCTCTCGCCGAAGCAGATGGAGCCGTCGTCGTTCCACTCGTTTCGCGCCTTCGACCGGCTCGGGCCCGACGCACGCGCGGTCGTCGCCGCGAACGACGAGGAGATTCGCGCGCTCGCCGACCACCCCGCAGTGTTCGGCCACTTCTCACTCGCGACGCTCGCCGCCTTGACGCCCCCCTCCAGGATCGGCACCGTCGTGCGTGAGCCGCGAGCGCGCTTGCTCTCGCACTACCTATACCTGCGGCTCAGCGTCTCGCTCCGAACCACGTGGGCGGCGTACGGCATCCACACGGCAGCCGAGCAGCCGCTGACCGCGTTCCTCACGGAGCCTCGGGTCGCGCCGGCCACCGACAACAGCACGTGCCGAATGCTGCTGCACGGCGACCCGCGCATCCGCGACGCACACTTCATCCCCGAGGCCGAGCTCGCTTCGGTGGCGGAGGCGGCGTGGGAGCGACTGGACGAGCTCGGATTCGTCGGGATGCTCGAGGCTCCCGACGCGGCGTGGCGCGGTCTGGGCGCGCTCTTCGGCGTCGATCTGAGCCCGGCGCGGCAAAACGTGATCGGGGAGGGCGAGATCCAGCCCGAGATGCTGCCCGTGCCGAGCCTCGGCGGGGCGGAAGCACTCGAGCTGGTCGAGCGGCGAACGGCGGCGGACGCGGTCCTCTACGAGCGCATCGCGAGGCGCTTCGCGGGCGGCGAGGAGGCCGCCCGCCGGCTCGCGGACGCGGCGTTCGCCGAGCAGCTCGTTCGATACGGATCGTTCACTTGCACCAAGTGATGAATCTTGATTCACTTCTTGGGTGGCCTACCGGCGCACCGAGCGGACGGAGGCGCGTCTAGCCGAGGCGCGCGAGCGGATCGTCGCGGCCGCGCTCGAGCAGGTGGCCGAGGGCGGCTATGCCTCCGCGAGCGTGCAGGCGGTGGCGGCACGCGCCGGCGTCGCCACCGGCAGCGTGTACCGGCACTTCCCGTCGAAGGCCGAGCTCTTCGGCGAGGTCTTCCGCCGCCAGGCCAACCAGGAGCTTGGCGTCCTCGAGAAGATCGCCACGCACGAGTCGCCGGCGCTGGAGCGGCTCGCCGAGGCCACGGAGGTCCTCGCGCGCCGCGCGCTCGCCTCCCCCACCCTCGCCTACGCACAGATCGCCGAGCCCGTCGAGCAGGCGGTCGAGGCGGAGCGACTGATACTGCGTCGCGGCTACCGCGACGCGTTCGCCCGCATCCTCGACGACGGGATCGAGCGTGGCGAGCTCGAGCCTCACGACACGCAGACATACGGCGCGGCGATCCTGGGAGCGGTCAGCGAGGCGCTCGTGGGCCCACTCGGAGAGCCGTACCCACAGGACAGCGAGGCGCTGACCGCGAGCCTCGTCCAATTCGTCACGGGGAGGGTCAGTGCTCTCAGCGCCACCGCATGACGTCGTGAACCAGGCGCCGCCGCTGGTCGACTTCAACGCCTTCGAGGCCTATCCCGCGCTGGCCGAGGCGCTCCACCGGGAGGGCGGCGCCTGGGCGGAGACACGGGTGCACGAGCTCGGCGCCCGGGTCGGCTCCGCCGAGGCCGTCGAGCACTCGCGCCGCGCGCTTCGCAACATCCCGCGGCTCATCACCCACGACCGACATGGGAACCGCGTCGATCGGGTCGAGTCCGACCCGTCGTGGCACTGGCTGATGCGGCTCGGCGTCGGAAGCGGCGTCCACTCCCTCCCTTGGCGCGATCCGCAGCCGGGCGCACAGGTGGCGCACACGGCGATGTTCCTGCTCCTGAACGGGCTCGACACCGCCCCGTGCTGCCCGATCGGCGTGAACTACGCCGCCGTTCCGATGCTTCGCCAGGCGCCCGCGCTGGCCGCCGAGTGGGAGCAGCGCGTCACCTCCACCGACTACGACGGGGACTACGCGCAGGGCGGAATGGCGATGACCGAAAAGCAGGGCGGCTCCGACCTGCGTGCGAACACGACGCGCGCCGAGCCGAATGGCGACGGCACGTACTCGATCGTCGGCCACAAGTGGTTCTGCACGATCGTCATGTGCGACTTCTTCCTCACGCTCGCGCAAGCGCCGGGTGGGCTGTCGTGCTTCCTGATGCTGCGCGACGAGAACTTCCGCATCCAGCGGCTCAAGGACAAGCTCGGTGGGCGCGCGCTCGCCTCCTCCGAAGTCGAGTTCCACGGGTGCCGTGCCTGGATGATCGGCGAGGAGGGCCGCGGCGTGCCGACCATCGCGGCGCAGGTCAACTACACGCGCCTGGGGACGGTCACCGGCACCGCGGGCATCCTGCGCCGCGCGGTGGGCGAGGCGATCCACCACGCGCGCCACCGGCACGCCTTCGGCCGCGCCCTGGCCGATCAGCCGCTCATGCGAAACGTCCTCGCCGACCTTGCCGTGGAGAGCGAGGCGATGACGACAGTGGCGATGCGCCTGGCCCGCGCCTACGAGGACCCGGCGCAGGCCGCCTTCCGGCGGCTCGCCACAGCGGTCCAGAAGTATTGGGTCACGAAGCGCGCCGCTCCCGCGGCCGTCGAGGCGCTCGAATGCCTCGGCGGCAACGGGTACGTGGAGGAGTCGATGATGCCGCAGCTCTACCGCGACATCGGGCTGATGTCCGTGTGGGAGGGCGCCGGCAACGTCGCCGCGCTCGACGTGCTGCGCGTCATCGCGAAGGAGCCCGACGCGCTGCCCGCCTTGCTCGCGGAGTGCGACCTGGCGCTGGGCGGCAACACGCACTTCGACGCCCACATGCGGCGCGTGCGCAACGAACGGGGTCCGTCCCCGTTTGTTGCGCGGCGGGTCGTCGAGGACCTCGGCGTCGCGCTCCAGGCGAGCCTTCTCATCCAGCACGCCCCGCCGGCGGTGGCGGACGCGTACTGCGCAAGCCGGCTGGGCCGCGACGCGGGCCTGGCGTACGGCACACTTCCACCAGCGACCGACACAGAAGGGATCCTTCAGCGCGCATGGCGACAGTAGACCGAGCAACGAGCAACGAGCAACGCGGAACGACCCACGAGGTCTTCAACCAAGCTCAGCCCCTCGAGCCGTACAACCTCTTCGACGCCGACACCCCGCTGCAGGAGGCGCTCGAGCGCGAGAACGCAGGCTGGGGCGTCGACCGCGTGCGCGACATCGGCGAGGTCGCCGGCAGCGTTGAGGCGCGCGACCACGCCGACCGTTGCGAGCGCAACGAACCGCGCCTCGTCACCCACGACCGCTACGGCAACCGGATCGACCAGGTCGACCTCGACCCGTCCTGGCACTGGCTGCTCAGAACGGCGGTCGAGCGCGAGATTCCGTCGCTTCCCTGGCGTGACCCGCAACCCGGCGCCCACGTCGTGCGCGGAGCGCTGATGTACACGTTCGGCCAGGTCAACGGCGGCGTGATGTGCCCCGTGTCGATGACCTACGCCGTCATCCCCGCGCTGCGCGAGCAGCCCGACCTCGCCTCCGAGTGGGAGCCGCGGCTGACGAAGCCGGACTACTCCGACGGCGCGCTCGCCGGCATGGCGATGACCGAGAAGCAGGGCGGCTCCGACGTGCGCGCCAACACCACTACGGCCGAGCCCGTCGGCGACGGCGTCTACGAGCTGACCGGCCACAAGTGGTTCTGCTCGTACCCCCCGTGCGACGTGTTCCTGACCCTCGCGCAGGCGCCGGCGGGCCTGTCGTGCTTCCTGTTCGAGTCGAGCGACCCGGGCTTCCGCATCCAGCGCCTCAAGGACAAGCTCGGCACGCGTTCCCTCCCCTCCTCCGAGGTGGAGTACCACGGGCTCCGCGCACGGCTGGTCGGCGAGGAGGGCCGCGGCGTGCAGACGATCATCCGCATGGTCAACCACACCCGGCTCGACTGCCTGATCGGCTCGGCGGCCAGCATGCGCACGGGCACCGTCCACGCGCTCCACCACGCGCGGCATCGCTCCGCTTTCGGCAAGCTGCTGGCCGAACAGCCGCTGATGCAGAACGTGCTGGCCGACCTCGCACTCGACTCGGAGGCCGCGACGGTCACGGCGATGCGCATCGCGCGCTCCTACGACGAGGGCAAGTCCGCCTCGGCGTTCCGCCGTTTCGCCACCGCCGTGGAGAAGTACTGGGTCTGCAAGCGTGCACCGCAGCACGCGATCGAGGCGCTCGAATGCCTCGGCGGCAATGGCTACGTGGAGGAGTCGCGCATGCCGCGGCTCTACCGCGACTCCCCGCTCAACTCGATCTGGGAGGGCTCCGGCAACGTCGCCGCGCTCGACGTCCTGCGCGCGATGGTCAAGGAGCCGGACGGCCTGCCCGCATTCCTCGAGGAGTGCGAGCTGGCGCGGGGCTCAGACAAGCACCTCGACGCCCATCTCGACTCGGTCACGGCGGAGATCGCCGGGCTCGTGGACGCCGGCGACACCCAGACGCAGGCCCGGCGCGTCGTCGAGCGGCTCGCGCTGGCGCTCCAAGGCTCACTCCTCGTGCGCAACGCGCCGGCGGCGGTGTCGGACGCCTTCTGCGCCGCGCGCCTCGGCGGCGAAGGGGGCCGCGCCTACGGCACGCTGCCGACCGGAGTCGCCACGGAGGCGATCCTGGAGCGCGCGCTGCCCGCGTGAACACGCTCCGCTACGAGCGCGACGGCCGGATCGGTCGCATCACGCTGGACCGGCCCGAGCGCGGCAACGGGATCACGCGCGAGATGCCGCAGGAGCTCGCGCAGGCGGTCGAGCAGGCGAACCTCGACCCCGAGGTCCACGTCATCGCGCTCGCCGGCGAGGGCAAGGGCTTCTGCGGCGGCTACGACCTGGTGTGGTCGGCCGAGCAGACACTGCCGAACCACGACCCGGGCGAGGTCTGGGACCCGGTCTTCGACTGGCAGATGATGAGCCGCAACGTGCGTGGCTTCATGAGCCTCTTCCACTCGGACAAGCCGGTGATCTGCAGGGTGCACGGGTTCTGCGTGGCCGGGGGCACCGACATGGCGCTCTGCTCGGACCTGCTGGTCATCGCCGACGACGCTCGCATCGGCTACCCGCCCGCACGGGTCTGGGGCGTGCCGACGACGATGCTGTGGGCGCACCGGATCGGGCCGGAGAAGGCCAAGCGGATGCTCTTCACCGGCGACCTGATCACGGGCGCCGAGGCGCACGAGATGGGCCTGGCGATCGAGGCACCGCCGGCGGCGGAGCTCGACGAGCGGTTCGAGCGCCTCGTCGGGCGGATCGCGAAGGTGCCCGTCAACCAGCTCGTGATGATGAAGCTGCTCGTCAACCAGGCGCTCTACTCACAGGGCCTCCAGGCCACGCAGGCGCTCGGCACGTTCTTCGACGGCATCGCGCGGCACACGAAGGAGGGCTACGCGTTCCAGCAGCGCGCCGCCGAGGTGGGGTTCAAGCAGGCGGTCCGCGAGCGCGACGAGCCGTTCGCGGAATAGCATCGCCCCCATGTCTACGACAAGCAGCGCTTCGACGATCTGGGAGGGCGACCTCGCCCACGGCTCCGGCACCACCACCCCGAGCAGCGGGGCGTTCGACACCGTCGACGTCAGCTGGGCGTCGCGCACCGAGCGCGCCGCCGGGAAGACGAGCCCCGAGGAGCTCCTCGCCGCCGCGCACGCGTCCTGCTACTGCATGGCGCTCTCGCACGAGCTCGCCGAGGCGGACACCCCGCCCGATCGGCTCGAGGCCGAGGCGAGCGTCGACTTCGTGCCGGGCGAGGGCGTCAAGTCCTCGCACATAACGGTCCGCGGGCGCGTTCCCGGAATCGACCAGGAGACCTTTACGAAAGCGGCGATCAGCGCCGGCCAGAACTGCCCGATCTCGGGCGCCCTCGCGGGCAACATCGACATCTCGGTCGAGGCGACGCTCGACAGCTAGTCGAGCGTCGCGAGCCAGTCCGCGAGCCGCGGCGAGAACGTGATCGGCCGGAAGTCGCCGTCGTCGCGGATGGCCTCCGCCGCCTCGGCCATCGCGGCGACCGCCACGAAGGCCAGACTCGAGCCGACGCTCACGCGCTGCGCGCCGGCCTCGACGAGCTCGGCCAGCGACAGCTTGGGGCGCGCGATCGCGTTGACGGGCTTGGATGTGGCCTCGCAGACCGCGCGGATCTCGTCCACGGTCCGCAGCCCCGGCGCGTACAGGACGTCTGCGCCGGCGCCCTCGAACGCCTGGAGCCGCGCGATCGTGTCCTCGATGTCCGGGTTGCCGCGGAAGTGGTTCTCCGCCCGCGCGGTGAGGATGAACGGGAAGTCGAGCCGGCGCGCGGCCTCGACTGCGGCGCTCACCCGCTCGACGGCCTCGGCCAGCTCGTAGATCCGGGCGGCCCGCGGGTCGTAGTCCTCGATCGACCCCCCGACGGCGCCCGCCTCGGCGACGCGCTCAATCGCCCGGGCCGCGTCCTCGGCGTTCGGGCCGTGACCGTTCTCGAGGTCGACCGAGATCGGAAGCTCGACCGCCTCGGACAGCGTGCGCGTGTGCTCGACGACCTCGTCGAGCGTCACGTTCCCGTCCTGCTTGCCGAGCGTGAAGGCGAACCCGCCGCTCGTCGTCGCGAGCGCGTCGAAGCCGAGCCCCGCCAGCACCCTCGCCGAGCCGGCGTCCCACGGGTTGGGGATCACGAATGGCTCGCCCTCGTGGAGCGCCTGGAAGCGCTCGCCCTTCTTACGCTGTGAGACCGCCATCACACAAGTATCGCCGGGCCCGGCTACGGTCGCCCCACGTGAGCAACGCAGGCGTTCGCGCCGTAACGCTGCTGTGATCGTCTCCGTCCACATCGCGGAGAACGGCATTCGCCGCGCGCTGGCGCTGCTCAGGAAGGGCAGGCGGCCGCTGGCCGCCCCCGGCCTTCGTTACTCGGAGGCGGCCGGGCTCGTGCCGCTCGCGGGCAAGGGGCCGCCGCTACCGCCGCGCGGGACCCTCCTCATCTCGTCATGGGACGATGACGACGCGCTCGACGCCTTCCTCGCCCGGAACCCCGTCGAGGGCTACCACGTGCGCATGCGGCCGACGCGCATCGTCGGCGCGTGGCCGGACATGCCCGGCCTGCCCGCAGAGGAGATCGCGATGGAGCCCGACGAGCCGGCGACCGTGCTGACGCTCGGCCGGCCACGGGTCCCCCACCTCCTGCGCTTTGCACGCACGAGCCGCGGGGCGGAGCGGCTCGCCGTCGGGCACGCCGGCATGGTCGCGGGCACGGCGGCCGCGCGGCTGCCGCGGTTCGTCGCGACGTTCTCGGTCTGGCGGTCCGTCGGCGAGATGCGCGACTACGCCCTCGGCCGACCCGACGCCCGGCACCTCGACGCGATCAAGGCCGACCGCGCGACGCCGTTCCATCACCAAGCGGCGTTCGTCCGCTTTCGGCCGTATGTGTCGTCGGGCAAATGGGGCGGCCGCGATCCGCTGTCGGAGCTCAGCGATGAGTTCCCGGCGAAGATCCGGTCATAGTTCGAAACGATCGAGGAGGATCAGATGAGCTACGTCGACGGATTCGTGCTGCCGGTCCCGAAGGACAAGGTCGAGGACTACATCCAGATCGCGACCAAGGCGGGCGAGGTCTGGCGCGAGCACGGCGCGCTCGAGTACCGGGAGTGCGTCGCGGAGGACGTCAAGTCCGGAGAGCTGACGTCGTTCCCGCAGAGCGTCATCGCCAAGGACGACGAGACCGTGATCTTCGCCTGGATCGTCTACGAGTCGCGCGCGGAGCGGGACCGGATCAACGCCAAGGTGATGGAGGACCCGCGGATCAAGGACACCGAGGAGGACATGATGCCCTTCGACCACAAGCGCATGATCTTCGGCGGCTTCGAGGTCGCCGTGGAGGCCTGACCGCGGGGCTATCGCCTAGAGCGGGCGTGTGCTCACCAGATCGTGAATCGGCCCTGTCTCGAAGCCAAGCCGCTCGTAGAAGCGGATGGTGTCCACGTTGGTCGCCACGACCGCTAGTCGCATCTCCTCGACGCCCGACTCCTGCCACAGCCGCTTCACGAGCGCCTCGCCGATCCCCTTGCCCCGATGCTCGGGAAGCACGACGAGGTCATGGACCCAGCAGATCTTCTCCGGATGGCGCCAGGTCATGGAGCCGGCATCGATGGTCGCGACGGCGTGCCCGGCCACTCCGCCGTCCTCCCGCGCCACGAGCACGATCGCGTCCTCACCCTCGATCAGCTTCTCGTAGAACGAGCGCCGCTTGACCCAGCTCTCCTCCTCAGACCACAGCTCGCCGAGATGCGGTGCGACCTCGCCGTGATGCCTGCGCAGCGCGAGGAAGAGGGGCTTCAGCTCGTCGAGAGCCTCGGTGCCGACAGGGGTCAGAGTGAACAAGGGGCCAATTGAACAAGGGGCCAGGCCCCTTGTTCACTCGTCGAGGACGCTGAGGAAGGCCTCGTAGCGGCGTACGTCGCGCTCGGAGCGGGCGCGCGCCTCCGAGCCCTCCTCGGCCTCGTCGATCCCGCGCTTCGCCTCGTCGAGCTTCGACTCGATCGCCGAACGGTCGATCTGGTCCGGCGGGACCGCCTCCTCGACGAGGAGCAGAACGCGGTTGTCGGCCACCTGCAGGTAGCCCTCGGCCTGCGCGAACCGCTCGGCGTTCTGGCGGTTCGCGTTCAGGCCGTCGTCCTTGTTCTCGTACAGCGCCAGCTCGGTCGGCTCGAGCATCGCCATGAGCGGCGCGTGGTTCGCCAGGATGCCGAGCGAGCCGGTCTTCGTGCGGGTCGAGACCATCGCGACCTCGCCGTCGAAGACCTGCCCCTCCGGGGTCAGGACCTCGACGCGGACCTTGTGCTCGTCGGCCATCGGCTACTCGTCGTCCTTGTCCTTGGACTCGTTCTCGGACTCCTCGTTCTCGGACTCCTCGTTCTCGTCCTCGTTGCTCTCATCGCCTTCGGCTTCCTCGGACTTCTCTGCTTCCTCGTCCTCGGCCTTCGGCTGGTCCTGCTTCTTCCCCGAGCCCTTGAGCTCCTCGAGCACCTCGTCGATCGTGCCCTTCATGTAGAAGGCGCGCTCGGGCACGTCGTCGTGCTCGCCGTCGACGATCTCCTTGAACGAGCGGACGGTGTCGGCGATCGACACGTACTTGCCCGGCGTGCCTGTGAACTGCTCCGCGACGAAGAACGGCTGCGACAGAAAGCGCTCGACCTTGCGCGCGCGCTGGACGATCAGCTTGTCCTCGTCCGACAGCTCGTCGATACCGAGGATCGCGATGATGTCCTGCAGCTCCTTGTAGCGCTGGAGGATCTCCTTGACCCGCGTTGCGACGTCGTAGTGCTCGTCGCCGAGCACTGCCGCCTTGAGGATCGTCGAGGTCGAGTCGAGCGGGTCGACCGCCGGGTAGATCCCCTTCTCCGAGATCGAGCGCGAGAGAGTGGTCGTGGCGTTCAGGTGGGCGAACACCGAAGCGGGCGCCGGGTCGGTCAGGTCGTCCGCCGGTACGTAGATGGCCTGGATCGAAGTGACCGAGCCCTGGCGGGTTGACGTGATCCGCTCCTGGAGCTGGCCCATCTCGGTCTCGAGCGTGGGCTGATAGCCCACCTGGGAGGGCATCCGGCCGAGCAGCGCCGACACCTCGGAGCCCGCCTGGACGAACCGGAAGATGTTGTCGATGAAGAGCAGCACGTCCTGGCCGCCCTGCTCGCGGAAGTACTCCGCCATCGTCAGGCCCGACAGCGCCACGCGCATACGCGCGCCCGGCGGCTCGTTCATCTGCCCGAACACGAGCATCGTGTTCTTGAGCACGCCCGACTCCTTCATCTCCAGCCAGAGGTCGTTGCCCTCGCGCGAGCGCTCGCCCACGCCGCAGAACGCCGACAGGCCCTCGTGCTCCTCCGCGATGTTGCGGATCAGCTTCTGGATCAGCACGGTCTTGCCCACACCGGCGCCGCCGAACAGGCCGACCTTGCCGCCCTTGGCGTACGGCGCGAGCAGGTCCACGACCTTGATCCCCGTCTCGAGGATCTCCTGGCTCGGAGTCAGATCCTCGACGTCGGGCGCGTCGCGGTGGATCGGCCAGCGCTCATCCGTCTTGACCTCGCCCTCGTTGTCGATCGGCTCGCCGAGGAGGTTGAAGATGCGACCGAGCGTGCCTTCGCCGACCGGCACCGTGATCGGCCCGCCGGTGTCGCGGATCTCGGTGCCGCGCGCAAGGCCATCCGTCGCGTCCATCGCCACGGCGCGCACGCGGTCGTCGCCGAGATGCTGCTGCACCTCGCAGACGAGCGTCTGCTTCTCGCCGTCGCGCTCGATGTCGACCTCAAGGGCGTTGTAGATGTCGGGCAGGTCGTCGGTCGAGAACTGGGCGTCGATGACGACGCCCTTGATCTCCTCGATCTGGCCTGCGGCGGACTTGGTGCTTGCTTCCACGTTCGTTGTCTCCTTTAGGTGAGGCCCTCGGCCCCAGCGACGACTTCCATGATCTCCTGGGTGATCTCGGCCTGGCGCTGGCGGTTCATCTCGAGCGTCAGGTCATCGATCATCTCGCTCGCGTTCTCCTGGGCGTTGCGCATCGCGGTCATGCGCGCCCCGTGCTCGGATGCGGTCGATTCGAGCAGTGCTCTGTAGATGCTGATCTCGACGTAGTCGGGGATCAGTCGTTGAAGGATCTCCTCCGGCTCCGGCTCGTAGAGCCACGACGCACTCTGACGGTCCTCGTCGTCCGGCTCATCGTCCTCCTCGCCCTCCT
The DNA here is from genome assembly GCA_035629775.1 of Thermoleophilaceae bacterium. GTDB lineage: Bacteria > Actinomycetota > Thermoleophilia > Solirubrobacterales > Thermoleophilaceae > DASPHG01. Next base: position 46,415 of record DASPHG010000015.1, read on the forward strand.
GCTCGGTCAGGGCGTCGATCTGCTGGAGCGGCAGGAGCGTCTCGTGCGAGACCTCCTGGGTGAGCGCGGATACGTAGTGGTTGTAGAACACCTCGACGCGATCGAGGTCGTTGTCGATGTAGTGCTGGACGAGGTCGTCGGCGATCTCGCGCGCGTTGGCGTACGCCGGGCGGTCGGTGAAGCCCGTGTACGCACCGGTCACGTCGTGGCCGCGGAACTGGAGCGAGGAGACGCCGCGGCGCCCTGACGCGAACCACACGACCTGCTTGCCATCGGCCTCCAACTCGGCCGCGCGCCGGTTCCCGGCGCGGATGATCTGCGAGTTGAACGGGCCCGCCAGGCCGCGATCGCCGGTCACGAGCAGGAGCCCGACCTTGTTGATCTGGTCGTGCTCCTCGAGGATCGGCATCGAGGGGATGTTCTCGACGGCCTCGACCACCCGCCTCGTCATGCGCCGAATCGCGCCGGCGTAGGGCCGCATCGCCTCGATGCGCTGCTCCGCGCGGCGGAGCCGCGCGGCGGCGACCATCTCCATCGCGCGCGTGATCTTCTGGATGTTCTTGACCGAAGAGATTCGGTTCTTGACGTCCTTCTGAGAAGCCATCGGCTTAGGCGGTAGCGCCCGCCTCCTCGCGCTCCTCGTCATCGCTGTCGGACTTCTCGTCCGCGTCGTCGTCGGAGCCGTTCTGGGAGGCGGTGCGTCCTTCCTTCTTGCGCTCCTCCTCATCCTTGATGCGATCCGACTCGCCCTCCTCGAGCGGGTTGCCCTCTTCGTCGAAGTCGGGCCCGAAGTCGTCGAGCGCCTCGGCGATCGCATTGCCGAGCTGCTCCTCCATCGAGTCGTCCCACTCGCCCTTCGAGATCTTCTCGAGCAGCTCCCCCTCCTCGGAGCGGAGGCGCTGGAGCATCTGCTCGTGGAAGTCGCGGATGCGCTCCGTCTTGATCCGGTCGAGGTAGCCGCCGGTGCCGGAGTAGATCGCCGCCACCTGGTCCTCGAGCTTCCACGGCTTGAGCTCGACCTGGTTGAGCGTCTCGACCAGACGCTCGCCGCGCGCGAGCGTGGCCTGCGTCTCGGGGTCGAGCTCCGAGCCGAACTGGGCGAACGCCTCCAGCTCGCGGAACTGCGACAGCTCGAGCCGCAGCTTGCCGGCCACCTTCTTCATCGGCTTGGTCTGCGCGTTGCCGCCCACGCGGGACACCGAGATGCCCACGTTGATCGCCGGCCGCACGCCCGAGCGGAACAGGTCGCCCTCGAGGAAGATCTGCCCGTCGGTGATCGAGATGACGTTCGTCGGGATGTAGGCCGACACGTCGGAGGCCTGCGTCTCGATGATCGGCAGCGCAGTCAGCGAGCCGCCGCCGAGGTCGTCGTTCAGCTTCACCGCGCGCTCGAGCAGGCGTGAGTGGAGGTAGAAGACGTCGCCGGGGTAGGCCTCGCGGCCCGGCGGGCGGCGCAGCAGCAGCGACATCTGGCGATACGCGTAGGCGTGCTTCGTCAGGTCGTCGTAGATGCAGAGGGCGTGCTGGCCGTTGTAGAGGAAGTGCTCGCCCATCGCGCAGCCCGCGTACGGCGCCATGTACTTGATCGGCGCGGCCTCATCCGCGGACGCGGCGACGATGATCGTCCTGTCGAGCGCGTTGTGCTCGCGCAGCGTCTCGGCGATCTGCACCACGGTGGACATGCGCTGACCGATCGCGACGTAGACGCAGATCAGGTCCTTGTCCTGGTTGTTGATGATCGTGTCGAGCGCGATCGCCGTCTTGCCCGTCTGGCGGTCGCCGATGATCAGCTCGCGCTGGCCGCGGCCGATCGGGATCATCGAGTCGATCGCCTTGATGCCGGTCTGCATCGGCTCCTCGACCGGCTGGCGCTGGACGACGCCCGGGGCCTTGAATTCGGCCGGACGGGTTTCCGAGGTCTTCACGTCGCCCTTGCCGTCGAGCGGGTTGCCGAGCGGGTCGACGATGCGGCCCAGCAGCTCCTCGCCGACCGGGATCTCGAGCAGGCGGCCCGTGCGCTTGACGGTGTTGCCCTCCTCGATCTTGTCCCACTCGCCGAACAGCACGGCGCCGACGTTGTCGGACTCGAGGTTCAGCGCGAGGCCGGTCACGTCGTTCGGCAGCTCGAGCATCTCGAGCGACTCGCAGTTCTCGAGCCCGTGGACGCGCGCGATGCCGTCGCCGATCGAGAGGACGGTCCCGACCTCGGACAGGTCGGCGCCGCCGTCCTCCATGCCCTCGATGCGCTGCTTGAGGATGCTCGTGATCTCGTCTGGCTTGATCTGCACTCTGGTGTCTCCTTACGCCGCTTTCGCGACCTGCTTGCGAAGCTGTTCAAGTCTGTTGCGGATGCTCGCGTCGAGCACCATGTTCCCCACCTGGAGCACGAGCCCGCCGAGCACGTCGGCGTCCACCCGGCTCGTGAGCTCGACCTTCTTGCCGGTCTGCTCCTCGATCCGCTTGCCCAGGCCCTCGATCAACCCCTCATCCAATTCCACCGCACTCGTGACGGTCACCGGCAGCAACTTGTTCTCCTCGCGCCACAGTGCGTCGTAGGCGCGCCGGATACGAAAGATGGCAGGCATTCGGTGGCGCTCTGCCAACAGCTCCAGGAAGTTGAGGAACCGTTCGTCGGCGCCGTCGACGATCTTCCCGATGCCCTCCTTCTTCTCCTGGGACGAGAAGTAGGGCGAGAACAGGAAGATCTGGAGCTCGCGGTTCTGGTCGAGTTCGTCCGCGAACTGGCCGAGCTGTTCACGCACGTCGTCAGTCACGTCGTTCTCCGACGCGACCTCGAACAGAGCGTTCGCGTAGACCTGGGCCAGTTCTTCCATCAGCTCTTGGCGAGCGCGGAGAAGTCGACCTCGGACAGCGCCTCCTCGACCAGGCGCTTCTGGTCCTCGGCGTCGAGCGACTTGCGCATGACCTTCTCGGTCGCGGCAATCGTCAGGTCCGCCACCTCGCGCCGGATCTCGCCGAGCGCGCGCTGCGTCTCCTGGTCGATGTCGCGCCGGGTCTGCTCCATCATCTCCTCGCGCTGGCGCTTCGCCTCGGTCTTGGACTCCTCGGCGAACCGCTCGGAGTTCTGCCGCGCGCGCGCGACGATGTCGTCGGCCTGCTCACGCGCCTCGCGCAGGCGCTCGCGGTACTCCTGGAGGATCTCGTCGGCCTCCTCGCGCGTGCGCTTCGCGGCGTCGAGCGACTCCGCCACCGCGTTAGCACGCTTCTCGAGCGCCTCCTGGATCTTCGGGAACGCCATCCGCTTGAGGATGAAGAACGTGCCGAGGAACGCGATCAGCGTCCAGATCATCAGCCCGAGGCCGGGCGAGACCAGGAAGCTGCCGCCCCCCTCCTCCTCGGTGGCCGCGAGCAGCAGTGTGTTCGTGAGCTCGCCCAAGGCCTAGAGGAAGAACGCGATCAGGCCGAAGATGAACGTGTAGAACGCGACCGCCTCGCAGAGCGCGAAGCCGAGCCAGCGAATCGACTGAAGCTCGTCGCGCATCTCCGGCTGGCGGGCGACCGACTCGATCTCCTTGCCGAAGATGATGCCGATGCCGATGCCGGCGCCGATCGAGCCGAGCCCGGCGCCCACGCCGAGCGCGATCGCCTTCCCGGCGTCGGTCACGCCGGCGTCTGTCACACCGCTGCTCTCCTGAGCTAGCTGGAAAAGGAATCCGAGATCCACGGGTGCCTCCTTAGTGGCCTTCGGCGGTCGCGCCGCCGATGTAGATGGACGTGAGGGTGGCGAAGATGAACGCCTGCAAGGTGGCCACAAGGCCGACCTCGAAGAGGAAGAAGGGGATGGCCATGCCGAGCGTCAGGACGCCGAGCGCCGAGAGCCCGAGCAGAACGGCCAGGCCGCCCGCCATGAACAGGATCAGCAGGTGGCCGGCGAGGATGTTCGCGAACAGTCGCACCGAGAGCGAGATGATCCGGACGAGGTGCGAGATGACCTCGATGACGAAGAGCGGGATGGCGGCGAAGCCGGTGATCCCGCCGGGAACGAACGTCTTCAGGTACCCGATGAAGCCGTGCTTGCGGACGCCCTCGATGTTGTAGGCGAACCACACGACGAGGGTCAGGACGAGCGGGATCGAGATGTTGGCCGTGGCCGCGTAGATCGCGAACGACGGCACCTCGACGCCGAAGATGTCGATCGTCTCGTGGGTGTTCGTGGGCAGCGGGATGTAGCCGAGCATGTTCGAGAACCAGATGAAGAAGAAGAGCGTCGCGATGAACGAGAACCATCGGGTGGCGAGCTTCTGGTCGGCCAGGTTTCCGCGCGTGATGTTGTTCTTCGTGAGGTCGTAGGCCAGCTCGACGGCCATCTGAGTCTTGCCCGGCTTCTCGGCCATCCGATTCGCGATGCGGGTCATGACCCAGCAGGTGAGCGCGGCCGCGAGGAAGAGGTAGAAGACAGCCCGGTTGATCGACATGTCGATGCCGGCGATGTCGATCTCGATCCACGGCTCGAGCCGGAACTCCTCCTGGGGCTGGAACGCCTCGTTCTTCCCGTCGGAGCCGAAGACCGCAAGCAGCAGGAAGAAGAGCGAGAAGAAGCCCGTGACGCCGAGCAGGACCTTTACCCGCATCGTCATCGCTGCGCCTCCTCGAGCGGCTTGACGATGAAGAGGGTGGCGAAGTACACGGTGAAGGTCACGACCGCGAGCACGCCGGCGGCGAGGCCCGCCTCGCGCTCGATGATCCCGGCGGCCAGGACCATCAGGCCGACCGTGTAGAGGCGGCCGATAAGACTGGCCGCGCGAGCGCCCATCGCGACGCGGCGGTCGCCCGAGGCGGCGGCGCGGCGCTGCCCGTACACGTCGATGCCCTTGGCGATCAGCCAGGCGAGCGTGGTCGCGCCCCAGCCGAGGAGCGGCAGGTCGGCCGCGATGAAGATGGGCAGCGCGAGCGCCAGGACCGCCAGGTCCAGATTGCGGAGGACGCGCAGCCCCACCGGCGCCTCAGACGTGCTTAAAGCGTGTGTAGACAAGCTTGAACCCCACCCCGAAGCCGACGAACACCCCGGCGATCGCGAGCAGCGGGACGGAGCCGACGAGCGCCCCTATCCCCGCACCGATCGCCGCGCAGAAGAGGACCGCCGCGAGCAACGTGAACCCTGCCGTCACCGCTGGCGGGCGTGGGGGGTCGCTCATTCTCGTGGTCGTTCTGCATTCTGTAAGAGATACGCGCGGGGCTGTACGGCGGCGTGAAAGAGCGCCCCGCGGGGCCGGAGACCTTACAAGAGCTATACCCCCTGGGGGTATATACTGCGCGCATGCATCACGACCACGCCCATCACGAGGATCACGACCACGGCCACCATGGCCATCACCACGGCCCCCTGCCCACCAGTGGCCGCGCCCTCGATCTGGTGGCCTTCAGCGCCACCCTGCACTGCCTGACCGGGTGCGCGATCGGCGAGGTCACCGGCATGGTGCTGGGCACGGCGCTCGGCTTCTCCGAGTGGGGCACGGTCGCGCTGGCGGTCGCGCTCGCCTTCCTGTTCGGCTACACGCTCACGAGCCTCCCGCTGCTTCGCGCGGGACTCGCCGTGGCGGCGGTCATCCCGATCGCGCTTGCCACCGACACGGTCTCGATCGCGATCATGGAGGTCGTCGACAACGCGATCATGCTGGCGATCCCCGGCGCGATGGAGGCCGGGCTGACGAACGTGCTCTTCTGGGGCAGCCTGTCGGTCGCGCTGGTCATCGCGGGAGCGGCGGCGTACCCCGTGAACCGGCGCCTGATCGCGCGCGGGAAGGGCCACGCGGTGCTGCACGAGACCGGCATCCACGGCGGGCCCTCGCCCGCGACGGTGGGATGGATCGCGGCGGTGGCGGGAACGTTCGGCATGGCGGTCCTGCTGGCCGAGGTGCTCGACGCCGACGACTTCGACCGGATGGGCGGCTGGCTCGCGCTGGGGCTGTACCTGCTCTACATGGCGCTCGCGTTCGGACTGCGGACATGGCTCCAGGTCCGCCGCACGGGCGAGTCCGGTTTTAAGGGGGTCAGCGGACGACCGGGGTCGCTCGAGTGGATCGCCGGCGTCCTCTTCGTGGTCGCGATCGCGATCGGCGTGGCCGCCCCGATTCTCGACGTGACCGACGTGCTCGAGCCGCTCGACGCGCTCGACTCGGCCGGCCTGCGCGCGACCGGGATCGCGATCTTCGTCGCCGGCCTGGTCGCGACGCTCTACGCCCAGATCGCGATGGGCGAGTCGTGGCGGATCGGGGTGGACGAGGAAGAGCGGACCGACCTGGTCACGACCGGCCCGTTCGCGCGGGTCCGGAACCCGATCTTCGCGGCGATGCTGCCCACGTCGCTCGGGCTGACGCTGCTCGTGCCGAACGCCGTGGCGCTGGCCGGCCTGGCCGCACTGTGGATCGCCCTCGAGATCCAGGTGCGGCTGGTCGAGGAGCCCTACCTGCTGCGCACCCACGGCGAGGCCTATGGCCAATACGCCGCACGTGTGGGAAGGTTCGTCCCGGGACTCGGCCGGCTCCAGCATGATCTTTCGCCAGATCACTCACGATGACCTCGGATGCGCCTCCTATCTCGTAGGTGACGAGGACGCGGGTGTCGCGGCGGTCGTCGACCCCAAGCTCGACATCGACGGGTACCTGCGGCTCGCGCGCTACCTCGGGGTGCACATCGAGCACATCCTCGAGACGCATAACCACGCCGATCACGTGTCGGGCCACGGCCGGCTCGCCGCGGCGACGGGCGCGACGATCCATGTCTACCGCGATGCCTCGCCCGACTACGACCACGGGCCCTTCGACGATGGCTGGGAGCTCGAGCTGGGCGCGGTGCGAGTGCGTGCGATCCACACGCCCGGGCACCGGCCCGAGCACACGGCGTTCGCCCTGATCGACACGGAGCGTGGCGAGGAGCCGTGGGCGGTCCTGACGGGCGACACGCTCTTCGTGGGCGACATCGCGCGCCCCGACCTGGCCGTCGACAAGAGCGAGGGCGCGCACGACATCTTCCGCTCGCTGCACGAGAAGCTGCTTCGGCTGCCGGACACATGCGAGGTCTGGCCCGGGCATCTGGGCGGGTCGCTCTGCGGCGGGCCTGGAATGGACCTGAAGATCTCGTCGACGATCGGCTTCGAGCGCGCGCACTCCCCCATGCTCCAGATCACCGAGCAGGACGCGTTCGTCGAGAAGGCGATCGCGGGTCTGCCTCCACAGCCGCCGAACTTCGAGAACATCGTCGCGCGCAACCGCGGGGCGCTCGAGGTCGTGACGGTGGACGTCCACCCGCTGACGCCGCGCCAGGTCGAGCAGGGGCAAACGGACGGCGCGCTCGTCGTGGACATCCGCACCGAGCTGCAGTACGACGACGCGCACGTCCCTCGCTCCGTGTGCATCACCGCGCTCCGAGCCGGCTTCGGCTCGAAGCTGGCCTGGCTCGCCGACCCCGCGCAGCCGGTCATCCTGGTCGGCCGCGACGACTCCGACGCGCACCAGGCGGCCGAACTCGCCGCGGCGGTCGGCATCACGAACCTGGGCGGCTATCTCGCGGGCGGCTTCACGAGTTGGCGCGAAGAGCAGCTACCCGTCGCGCGCATCCCGCGGCTGACGGTCGAGGAGCTTCACGACCAGCACGACTCGGTGCAGGTGCTTGACGTGCGCGAGGAGGCGGAATGGGACGCCGGTCACATCCCCGGCTCAGTGCACACGCCCTACCACGACATCGACTCCGTGCCCGACGGGCTCGATGCTCGTCAGCCGATCGCGACGATCTGCGGCTCGGGCCAGCGCGCGGCGGTGGCGGTCGGCCTGCTAGAGCTGCGCGGGGCGAAGAACCCCGTCCACGTGGTCGACGGCGGCGTCGGCACGTGGAAGAGGAACGGCTGGCCGGTGGAGCCGAGCTAGTCCACGCGCGCCCGGCCGCCCAGCACCGTGAGCGCGACCAGGCGGGAGACGAGCATCACGACATAGCCGAGGCCCGCGAGCTGCTCGATCATCACGACGCTCCGCGCGAATGGCTCGATGGGCCCTACGTCGCTCAGGCCCGTGCTGGTGAGGTTCGTGAAGCTCAGGTAGAGCAGCTCCATCCAGGAGCGGTCGCCGGCCGGGTCGATCGCGGCGGTGAAGCTGCCCGGCTCGATCGCCTGCACCACGATGAACGTGTAGGCGAAGCCCCACGCGACCAGCGTGAACGTGGCACCGACCGCGAACAGCTCGTCACGCGTGATCTCGTGGTCGGCCAGCATGTACGCGATGAGCGCCCCGGCGGCGTAGAAGTAGAGGACGGCCTCGAACGCCGACGAGTAAGGGAGGAGGTCGTCGCTCCCGCTGACCGCCTGGATCAGGAGGAGGCACGTGGCCGGCAACCCCAGCAGCACGGCCACCCACGTGTGCGCCGGCGAGTGGCGCACGGCGAGCAGGACGAGCCCCAGCACGAGGATGCCGAACACGCTGAACAGCGCGCGGCCGGCGTCGGTCGTCTCCATGAAGGGGTACAGCAGGACGCCGGCGAGCTGTGCGACGAGCAGGAGCGCGGACGGCTGTCGGCGGACCCATGCGAGCACGACCGCAAGCTAGCCCCGCCACCGGTCGGTCAGGCGTCGCTGAACCCGAGCCGGCTGTGGAGCCGGCGGAGCGGCGCCGGCGCCCACCAGTTCCAGCGCCCGAGCATCTCCATCAGCGACGGCACGAGCAGCGCGCGCACGATCGTCGCGTCGATCAGCACGGCCAGCGCGGTCCCGAGCCCGAGCTCCTTGATGAAGACGATCTCGGACGTCACGAACGCGCCGATCGCGACGGCGAAGAGGACGGCAGCGGCCGTGGCGATCCGGCCGACGCGCTCCAGCCCGATGGCGACCGCGTCGCGGTCCGAGGCGCCGCCGTCGTGCGCCTCCTTGATGCGCGACAGCAGGAAGACGCCGTAGTCGGTCGACAACCCGAACGCGACCGCGAACAGGAAGAGCGGCTGCGTGGCGTCGAGCCCGCCGTGCGCGGTGAATCCGAGGAGGCTCTCCAACCGGCCCTCCTGGAACACCACGACGAGGATCCCGAATACGGCGCTCAACCCCAGCAGGTTCATGACGATCTGCTTCAGCGGCAGCACGATCGAGCCGGTGAAGAGGAAAAGGACGACCATCGTCACCGCGATCACGATCGCGATCATGAGCGGCACGTGGTCGGCGAGGCTGTCCTTCAGGTCGACGAAGCTGGCCGTCGAGCCGTTCGTCAGCGCGCCGCCCTCGAGCGCGCGGATGTCGGCGACGACGCGCTCGCTGTCCGCGCTGAGCGGCGGACTGTCCGAGATGACCTCGACCACGTAACCCCGGTCGAGCCTCACCGGCGCCCGCACGTCCGCCACCCCGTCGACCCGCGCCGCCGCCCGCGCGACCCGCCGGGCCTCCGCGCCATCCCCTTCCACCGCCAGCCGGATCGGCGTCGCGCGGAAGGGCGGGAAGTCCGCGCGCAGCCGGTCGTCGACGCGGTGGGCGCTCGCGCTCTCCGGCAGCACCTGCGCGTCCACGGTCGTGAACTTGATGGCGAAGAACGGCAGCCCGAGGGCGACGAGGAACGCCGCCGAGGCGAGCGCGATCCGGCCGGGCACCCGCATCACTAGCCGCGACAGCCGGAACCAGAACCCCTGCTCGGCGGGACGCGCATCGCGCTCGGCGCGCAGCCGGAGCGCGGCCGGCGCCAACGCGTTCACGCGCTCGCCCAGCAGCGCCAGGATGGCCGGCAGGACGGTGAGCGACACCAGCCCGGCGATCAGCGCCGTCAGGGAGCCGCCGACGCCCATCGAGAACAGGAAGTTCTGCGGGAAGACGAGCAGCGACGCGATCGCCCCGGCCACCGTCAGGGCGCTGAAGAACACCGTCCGCCCGGCGGTCGCCATCGTGCGGCGCATCGCCTCGAGGCCCGGACCGGTCTTGGCGATCTCTTCGCGGTAGCGCGAGACGACGAACAGGCTGTAGTCGATCGCGAGGCCCAGCCCCAGGCCGATCACGAGGTTGAGCGCGAAGATCGAGAGCGTGCCGACCTCGCTCGCGACGCTCAGGCCGAACATCGTGAACGTGATCGTCAAGCCGCCGACGACCAGCGGCAGCGCGGCCGCCACCAGGCTGCGGAAGAAGAGCAGCGAGAGCACGAAAAGGATCGGGAACGCGTACAGCTCGGCGGTGCGCAGGTCGCTCTCGACCTGCTCGTTCGCCTGCCGCTCCGCGATGGCGCTGCCGCCGACCGCGACGCCCCGCTCGTCCGCGAGCGCGTGGGCGATCCGCTCCCCCGTGTCATGCAGATCGCCCTCGTCGGTGGGTGCGAGCCGGACGGCGAGGTAGGTGGAGGTGCCGTCGCGCGAGACGAATTCGCGCGAGCGGGTCGTGTGGAAGCCGGCGACCTCGACGACGTCCGGATCCGCGGCCACCTCGCGAGCGAGGCCCTCGGCGCGCACGACCCCGTCGACGAGGACGATGAGACTGGCGTCGCGATAGCCGGCCTCCTCCAGGCGATCGGCGGCCCGCACGCTCTCCGTGTCGGGATCGTCGGCCTCGTACGGGCCGAGGCGATCGGCGACGCCGGCGCCGATCCCACCGGCGGCGACCGCCGCGAGGACGGCCACGGTCACGACGAGCCGGCCACGGGCCTGGGCGAGTTGCGCGAGCCGGTCGAACCTGTCCGTGGCGGCAGTCAGCGCTGCTGTTTTGTCGGCCGCACGAGAATCTCGTTGATCGCGACGTGCTCGGGCTGCGACACGGCGTAGAGGATCGCCTGCGCGATGTCACCCGCCTCCAGCACCTTGCCGATCTGCTCGACCATCTTCCGGGTGGCGTCCACGACCATCGGGTTCGTGTTGTGGCCCTGCAGCTCGGTCTCGACGAAGCCGGGCGCGACCGTGGTCACGCGGATGCCGGCGTGGAGAGCCTCCTGCCGGAGCGCCTCGGAGAAAGCGTGCACGCCGAACTTGGTCATGTTGTAGACGGCGGCGCCGGCGTCGGCGCGGCGCCCGGCCACCGAGGACACGTTCACGATGTCCCCTCCCCCGGCCGCGCCGATCAGCGGGAGCGCGGCGTGGGTGCAGTAGAGGAGCCCGAGCAGGTTGACGCCGATCATCGTGCGCCAGTCGTCCACGTCGGCGTCCTGCACCGGGCCGAGCAGCATCACTCCGGCGTTGTTCACGAGGATGTGGACTCCGCCGAGCTCGTCGTTCGCCGCCTGGAGGAAGGCGCGCGCCTGCTCCTCGTCCGAGACGTCGACGGCGCGCACGAGCGCCGGCCCGTCGAGGCTGCTCGCGATCGCCTCGAGCCGGTCGGTGCGGCGTGCCCCGAGCGCCACGCTCGCGCCCGCCTGCGAGAGAGCGCGCGCGGTGGCTTCTCCGATTCCGGACGAGGCACCTGTGACGACCGCGACCCGTCCCTCCAAGAGCCCGGGCATGTTGCCTGGATGCTACCCGGCGATTCGCCGCGCACGCAGCGCGAGCTCGAGCTCGAAGCGGCCGTCCGGCTCGTCGAGCCGCGCCCCGAACAGCTCACGGAGCCGAGCCAGGCGGTACCGCACCGTCTGCGGGTGCACGTGCAGCGCGCTCGCCACCGCCTCGGTGCGGCCGCGGTGGCGGAGCCAGGCGTCGAGCGTCGAGCCGAGCCGATCGCGCGAGAGGTCGGTCTCGCCGGCGAGCGGAGCGAGTGCGCGCTCGGCCACGTCGCGCGCCAGGCGGCGGTCGGCGCCCAGCAGGAGCGCGAGGTTGTGCCGCTCGGCCAAAACCAGCTCGCCGCCGTCGTCGATTCCCCCCTGCCCCGCGAGGTGGAGCACCTCGCGCGCGCGCCCGAAGCTCACGGCGGCCTCCTGCCAGTCCACCGCCGGCCCGAGCGCCGCGCGCCTGTCGCGCACGGCGGCCTCCAGCTC
>DASPHG010000016.1:0-2440 GCA_035629775.1 Thermoleophilaceae bacterium
CCGGTCAGGGCCTTCGCCTCCGAGGAGGAGGCGATCACGGCCGCCAACGACACCGAGTTCGGCCTCGTGGCCTACGTCTACACGGCCGATCTCAAGCGCGCGCTGCGCGTCTGCGAGCGCATCGAGACCGGGATGATCGGCCTCAACCAGGGCCTCGTCTCCAACGCCGGTGCGCCGTTCGGCGGCATCAAGCAGTCGGGCATCGGCCGCGAGGGCGGCCCCGAGGGCATCGAGGAGTACCTCGAGACGAAGTACGTCGCGCTCGCGCTGGACTGAAATCTGCCACCCGGCCGCCGCGATGGGTGTATAACCGTTTCAGCCCGATTTGCAGGACTGACATGCAGCGATATGGGGAAGTCGCGGTTCGGAGATTGCCGTGCCCACGCTCACCGAGGTACCGCGCAGCGCATCCGGCGTCGACCCCGGCGACCGCCGGAACATCGTCTATCTCGTCGTGCTCGGACTCGTGGTTCTGCTGGTCGCGATCGTCGTCGTCGCCGCGACGACGCTGACGGGAGCCGAATCGGCGTCGAGCGCGGAGCAGGCACGCGCGGCGAAGCTGCGCAAGCTGCCGGTCTACTGGAAGGTGCACACCGGCGACTCCTACGTCTCGATCGCGGCGAAGACCGGCCTGACCGTCGAGGAGATCGAGACGTTCAACCCGAAGGTCAACCCGGCGACGATCCGGCCCGGCCAGCGCCTGAAGCTGCACCTGAAGGTGCCCAAGCGCAAGCCCAAGCCGCTCGGGCCGCGGGTCCATACGGTGCGCACCGGCGAGACGTACGGCTCGATCGCGGCGAAGACCGGGCACTCGGTCACGCGTCTGCAGCAGCTCAACCCGAAGCTCAAGGCCGAGGCGCTGCGGCCCGGCGCCCGCCTGCGCCTGCGCAGGTGACGCGGCGCTACGCGGCCGCCGGCTTCGGGGGGTCGACCGCCGCCAGCCCGTCGATGCTCGTCGCGTTGCGCTCGGCGATGTAGGCCTCGATCGCCTCGGGTCCCCCCGTGCGCAGGCGCTTCTGGGCCGACAGCGTGGTGTGCGGGCGCCTGCCCTCGTAGGCCATGAGCGGCACGCCGTAGCCGCACGAGTCGGCGATGCGCGTGACCTCGACGTGCACGACCGAGCGCCGCGCCTCGGGGATCGAGGGCTCCGCGAACGCCGCCCGCGCGAGCAGGCGATCGAAGCGCTCGTCGCCGGGCAGCAGCACCTCCCCGTGACCGTGCAGGCGAACGATTCGCGGCGGACCGCTGAACGCGCACAACATCACGACGATTCGCCCGTTCTCTCGAAGATGCGCGATCGTCTCCGCCCCGCTGCCGTAGATGTCGAGGTAGGCCAGCGTCGTGGGCCCGAGCACGCGCAGGGAGCCGATCGGGCCTTTCGGCGACACGTTGACGTGCCCGCCGGCGTCCAGCGGCGCGCTGCCCACGAAGAAGAGCGGCTGGCGCGCGATCCAGCTCGCGAGATGCTCGTCGATCGTGTCGTATTCGCGGCCCATGAGGTGAGCGCCCGGACCGCACGCGTCCGGACGGACGGCGTGCGGAGGGTGGCGGGACGGTACATTCTGGCGGTCGTCGCGTATGCAGCGGCACGGATGTTCGCGCCTGCACGCGCTGATCGGCGCGCACAGCCGGCGCGGATCTTGAGGTGAACGATGAACGGGGTCGAGTGACGAGGTTGGGGATGCGGGCGGCGATCGGTGGTGTCGGCGCCAGCCTTGCCGTGCTCGCGGGCGTCCTCGTGATGGTCGCCTCGGCGGAGTCCGACGCGGCCCCGGCAGCGCCTGCCGTGCTCGCCCCGCACGGCGGCGAGCCGACCATCTACGCGGGCCCGGGTGATCGCGCCCAGCTCAGCGGGCTCTGGCGTTTTCGCCGCGACCGCAGCGACACGGGTCTCGACAAGGGCTTTCAGGCGGGCAAGTTCGGCGGCGAGCTCGTCCGCGTTCCCTACGTCCCGGACGCCACGAAGATCAGCGGCCGGCGTGGCATCCCGATCTTCCGCGGCACGGTCGGCTGGTACCGGACCCACGTCGACGTGCCCGTCGACGGCTCCTACGCGATCCGCTTCGAATCGGTCAACCACCGCGCGCGCGTCTTCCTCGACGGCAAGGAGGTCGCCCGCCACAAGGGCGAGTACCTGCCCTTCGAGGTGCGCGCGTCCCTGAAGGCCGGCACGCGCCACAAGCTCGTCGTGCGCGCCGACTGGCGCGGGCCGACGGCGATGAAGCGCGACGGCTGGCACCGGCTCTGGTTCAACTTCGGTGGCATCAACCGCGGCGTGAGCATCCGCCGGATCGCCAACAGCGAGCTGTCCTATCCGATGATGCAGACGCGGCTCGTCGGCGGGTCGGCGCAGGTCGACATGCAGGTCCACCTGCACAACAACGGCGAACCGCGCCAGCTCGGCGCGCGCGGCACGCTGACCCGCGGCGATCGCACGATC
>DASPHG010000017.1:0-2075 GCA_035629775.1 Thermoleophilaceae bacterium
CCCGGCCGCGATCCGCTCGGGCGCGTGGGCGACGAAGACGTCCTCGCCGATCCGAAAGCCGCGGTGCTTGGCGAGGTAGCCGGCGACGAAGTCCGTCGTGCCCGGCGCGATCGTCGAACGCAGGACGATCGTGTGGCCCTCGCGCAGGTGGCCGAGCAGGTCGTCCAGCGCGGAGCGGATGTCGGCGATGTCGATCTCGATGTGCGAGAACGACGGCGTGCCGAGCGTGATGACGATGTGCTCGGCCAGCGTCGCGTCCGCGACGCGGTCGGAGACGGTGAGCGTTCCGGCCGCGTGGACGCGATCGAGAGCTTCCTGGGCGCCGGGCTCCTCGAACGGCATCCGCGCGTCGCGAACCGCCTGGAGGCGGTCGGCATCCTTGTCGACGCCGAGGACCGAGAGCCCGCGGTCGGCGAACGAGATGGCGAGCGGGAGACCGATCCGGCCGAGCCCGATGACAGCGACCGACGGCATGAGGAGTGGAGGCTACCGCTCGCGGGCGTCGCCCATCAGGCGGTGCCGCGCGTACTGCCGCGCGAAGCCCGTGATGAAGCGGGGGTTGTAGCGCACGTAGCGCGGTGCCAGGCGGCGCGGTTCCTGCGCCATGCGGAACAACCATTCCAGCCCGGCGGACTGCATCCACTCGGGCGCCTGCGGGACGAGGCCGGCGTGGAAGTCGAAGGCCGCACCGACGCCGACGAGCACCGGTGCGTCGAGGCGCTCGCGCATCGCGGCCATCCACTTCTCCTGCTTGGGAGCACCGACGCCGACCCAGATGACGTCGGCCTTCGAGCCGTTCATCTCGGTGACGATCGCGTCCTCCTCCTCCTCGGAGAGGTCGCGGAAGGGCGGTGAGTAGCCGCCGACGATCTTCACGCCGGGGTAGCGCTGGCGCAGGTTCAGCGCGAGCTGCACGAGCGCGCCCTGGTTGCGGCCGCCGTACAGGTACATGCGAATGCCGGTGCCGGCGGCGCGCTCGCAGTAGCGGGCCATGAGCTCCGGACCGTAGACACGCTCGTCGAGATCGCCGCCGAGGGCGTTCATCGCCCACACGAGCGGCTGGCCGTCGGGCAGCGTCAGCGAGGAGTTCAGGACGGCCTCGCGCAGCTCGGGATCCTCGTCGCAGACCATCACGGTGTGCGTCGCCGCCACGCAGATGTAGCCCTTCTCACGGTGCGCGATCGTCGCGTCGATCCATTCCATCGTCGCCGCGTAGTCGGTCATCGCGAGCGGGATGCCCAGGACGCTGACTGCGTCGGGTGCGATCGGGGCGGGTGCCGGTCTGGGGGGGAGCGGCAACCCGCTGGAGAGGGGGCGGGAGAGGGTCATCGGGGGGTCCTGACGCTGTAACTGTGTGCTCAGGGTACGAATGAGAACGCTCGTCGAGTCGAAAGGTTGCGTTCTTGCACGGGGCGTCACCTATGGCCCTACCCGCCGTGTGTTCGCGGAAACTGGGCCGATACCCTCCCGCGATGCCTCGCGCGCTCATCACCGGGATCACGGGACAGGACGGCTCGTACCTGTGCGAGCAGCTGCAGGCCGCCGGCTACGAGGTGGTCGGGATGGTGCGCGCGGGATCGCAGGGCCCCGCCGGCGTCGCCACGGTGCAGGGCGACCTGGCCGATCCCCCGTCGCTGCGCGCGGCGGTGCTCGAGACCGCGCCCGACGAGCTCTACCACCTCGCCGCGCCGACGTTCGTGCCCGCGTCGTGGAAGGACCCGGCGGGGACGCTCGCGCTCGTCGCCGGCGCCACGGCGACGCTGCTGCAGGCCGCCCGCGAGGTCGACGGGGCGCGCGTGCTCGTCGCCAGCTCGGGTGAGATCTTCGGCGCCGCGAACGTCTCACCGCAGAACGAGACCACGCCGATGCGCCCGCGCTCGCCCTACGGCGTGGCGAAGGTCGCCGCCTTCGGGCTCGTCGACACGCTGCGCGAGAAGCACGGCCTGCACGCCTCGAGCGCGATCGCCTACAACCACGAGTCGCCGCGGCGCCCGGAGCGGTTTCTTCCGCGCAAGGTGGCGCGCGGGGCCGCTTCCATCAAGCTCGGTCTGCAGGACGAGCTCGTGCTCGGCGAC
>DASPHG010000018.1:0-6779 GCA_035629775.1 Thermoleophilaceae bacterium
GACGACGTGCCTTGTTCCGTCGACGTTGGCCCGCATCATCGAGTCCTCGTCGGCGGCCATGTCGTACACCGCGGCGAGGTGGAAGAAATGGTCGATCTTCTCGTCGAACGAGTCGATCCCGAGCTTCTCCTTCGACAGGTCGCCGGGCACGGGCACGAGCCGGTCGCCCGCTCCGAGCGTCTTGGCCAGGTCGTCCAGCCGGCCGCGCGATCCCTCGCGCACCAGCGCGTAGACGGTCCCCTCTCGCTTGAGCAGTTCCTCGACGAGGTGCCGGCCGATGAAACCTGTTGCCCCGGTGACGAAGTAGTTCATTGCGGCGCGACTCTACCCACGCCGTCGATCGTGCGCTGCGCAACAATCGCCCCATGCGGTTTCGGATCGCCTCGCTGCTCGCGTCTTTGCTCTTCGCGGCGCCCGCCGCCGCCCAGACGCCGGCCCCGACCCCTCGCGCGGAGTGCGGCCCGGGCTCTCGCCCGGCGCCGGGCATGCAGGGTCGCGTGACCGCGGACGCGCCGGCCGACGGCTACACGTGCAACACCGAGCTCGTCGGCCACGAGGGATCGACAGGCGGCTTCAAGGTCGAGCGCTTCACGGACCGAGCCGGCAGGACGTGCGTGTACTACGACACCACGCTGCTCTTCCCGACGCAAGCCATCGAGCAGCTCCAGGACGAGGCGACCGGCGTGGCCGTCACCGACATCACGGACCCGGCCAAGCCGGTCCGGGTCGGGACGCTCGTGACACCCGCAATGGAGACTCCGCACGAATCGCTCGCCCTGAACGAGAAACGCGGCCTGCTCGTGGCAGTGATGGGCAACCCGCTCTCCTACCCCGGCTTCATCGATGTCTACGACGTGAACGCCGACTGCCGCAACCCGCGGCTCCTGGCGAGCACACCCGTCGGCCTGCTCGGGCACGAGAGCGGCTTTGCCCCCGACGGCATGACCTACTACGCGACATCGCTCTTCTCGAACACCGTCACCGCGGTCGACCTGACGGATCCGCGCCTGCCGACGCCGATCACCGTGGCCCAGTACCCCTCGCATGGCATGGGCGTGTCGGCCGACGGGAGCCGGGCGTACTTCGCGGCGCGGGAGGTGGGCCTGATAATCGCCGACCTGAGCGCGGTGCAGGCGCGCGCGCCGAGCCCGCAGATACCCGAGATCAGCCGGCTGGACTGGCCTACTCGGACCGTCCCCCAGAACAACCTGCCGGTCACCTTCGACGGGGAGCCGCATCTGGTCGAGGTGGACGAGTTCTCGGCCGCCGAGGACGGCAGCTACGACCCGCGGGCGCCCGGACCCCGGGTCGGCGCGGCGCGGATCATCGACATCTCCGACGAGACGGCGCCGAAGGTGATCTCCGACATCCGGCTCGAGGTGCACCAGCCGGAGAACCGCGAGGAGATCTACGCCGACCCGGGCGCCGGCAGCAACCTCCAGGGCTACGCGGCTCACTACTGCGGGGTGCCCCAGGTGGACGATCCGCCGATCGTCGCGTGCACGATGATCGTGAGCGGCCTGCGCGTCTTCGACATCCGCGATCCCCACAACCCGCGCGAGGTCGCCTACTTCGTCGCTCCACCGGGTGCGTTCGCGTTCGGCGAGGGCCGCTTCAACAACACGCTCGCAAAGCCGGCGTTCGACATCGAGCGCAAGACGATCTGGTACTCGGACGGCAACAGCGGCCTCTACGGCGTGCGGTTGACCAACGGGACGTGGCCGGACGCCGGAGCACTGCCCGAGCGCTGCGCTCCCAAGCGCCGGTTCCGGATCGTGTTGGCGAAGCGTTTCCGTTCAGCACGAGTCAAGGTGAACGGCCGGCGTGTGAAGGTGAAACGCCGCGGCGGCAGATTGCGTGCGCGTGTGAAGCTGAACCGCAGGGGCGTGGCGAAGGTGCGCATCGCCGGCAAGACGCATAGCGGCAAGCGCGTCGTGCGTCTGCGCCGCTACGAGCTCTGTCCCTGAGCGCCCACGCGCGACTTGACACGGCGCACCGTCGGCGGGACACTCCCAGGCGTCAGGCAGCAGGCTGGATTGTGGGGGAGGAGAGAGCCACCCGCGAGGCGCCGAAAGGCGTTACCAGCCTACGAAGGGGGCCGCTTCGCCCCCTCGCGGCGGGACCGCCACGGTGGTCCCGCCGCTAGTTTGAGCGGGCGGTGGATTCCCTGACGCTCAAGGAGGCGGCCGGCCGCGCAGGCGTCACGCCCGCCACCCTGAAGCGGTGGGCGCAGACCGGGGTGATTCCCGACGCGGACGGCAAGGACCCGAAGTGGACTCCGGCCGCCGTCGCGCACGCGCGGATCGTCGCGCGCCTCCGCGAGCGCGGCCACTCGCTCGAGTCGATCCGCCGCGCGGGCAAGGAGGGCCGGCTCGCCTACGGATTCATCGAGGACCTCTTCCCGGACGAGCGCGAGACCTGGAGCCTCGATCAGGTCGTGAAGGAAACCGGGCTCGAGCCGGCGCTGATCACCCGCATCTGGACGAGCCTCGGACTGCCCGCGCAGGCGCTCGACCGGCTCACACCCGAGGACGTGCAGGCGCTGCGGTACGTGGCCTCCGTGCTGGACGCCGGCTTCCCGCTCGTAGCGTTCCTCCAGCTCTCGCGCGTGTACGGGCAGACGCTGTCGCAGATCGCGGACGCCGAGACGCGGCTGTTCCACTTGTACGTGCACGAGCCGCTCATGCGCGACGGCGTGCCCGGCCTCCAGATGGCCGAGGAGATGGAGCACCTGGCGCGTGACCTCCTGCCGCTGGCCTCGCCGATCATGGACTACGTCCACCAGCGTTATCTCCAGCACTTCGTCGAGCAGGACGTCATCGGCCACATGGAGATGGACCTCGCCGACGACGCCGAGCTCGGCCGGATCAAGGTGGCGGTGGCGTTCGCCGACCTCGCCGGCTACACGCGCTACACCGAGGAGGAGGGCGAGGAGGAGGCGCTGTCGTACGTCGAGCGGTTCATCGAGGCCGTGCAGGACACGATCCCGGACGACGCGCGGGTCGTTAAGACCATCGGCGACGAGGTGATGGTCGTCGGTTACGACGTGGGCGCCCTCGTGGACTGGGCGGTCGGCCTCCAGACCCTGTGGACCGACCGCCCGCAGGCTCGCATCGGGATTCACTGGGGCTCGACGCTCTACCGCGACGGCGACTACTTCGGACGCGAGATCAACCTCGCCTCGCGCGTCGTCGCGCGCTCGCGCGGTGGCGAGGTGCTCGTGACGGATTCGGTGATGAGGGAGATCGGCGCGCAGGAGCACCTCGAGTTCGAGAACCTCGGCGAGGTGAAGCTGAAGGGCTTCAACGAGCCGCGCGGGCTCTGCCGCGCGTACCGCCCGGCCGAATGAATCCGCTTGAGGCGGCGCGCGCGAGCGGGCTCGTAGTCCCCGGCGAGCCGCTCCTCGTGCTTCTGTCGGGCGGCGGCGACTCCGTCTGCCTGCTGGACGTCGCCGTCGAGCTGGAGGCTGGGGTCGCCGCCCTGCACGTGAATCACGGGCTCCGCGCCGATGCCGACGACGACGAGCGCTTCTGCCGCGACCTCTGCGAGCGCCTCGGCGTCGCGCTGACGGTGGAGCGCGCGGGCGCGCCGCCGGCGGGGAACGTCCAGGCGTGGGCGCGCGACCTTCGGTACACGGCGGCGGAGCGGGTGGCCGCCGGCGACTACGCGACCGGCCACACGGTGTCCGACCTGGCGGAGACGGTCGTGTACCGGCTGGCGGCGTCGCCCGGCCGGCGCGCGCTGCTGGGCATGGCGCCGCGCCGCGGGCGCCTGGTGCGCCCGCTGCTCGAGGTGACCCGGGCCGACACCCACGCGTGGTGCCGCGAGCGCGGGCTCGAATGGCGCGACGATGCGACCAACATGGACACTGATTTCACGCGCGCGCGCGTAAGGCACGCGGTCATGCCCGAGCTGGGCAAGCTGAACCCCGGGGCCGAGCGCAACATCGCCGAGACGGCGCGCCGTCTGCGCGAGGAGGCGGCCGTCCTCGAGGCGGCGGTGGACGCCGCGCTCGAGCGGCTCGGGCCGGCGCCGGCGCTCGCGGCGCTGCGCGGCGACCCGCTCGCCCGCGCCGTCCTCGAGCGGCTCGCGGGCACGACGCTGAACCGCGAGCGCGTCGAGGCGATCCTGCGCGCGGACGATCGCGGCACGCACCAGTTCGACATCCCGGGCGGCGCACGCGCGTTGGTGGAGTACGGCCGGGTGCGCTTTGCGCGCGGGGCGGAAGCAGCGCCAGCCGACCCGGTGGCGCTGCCCGTCCCCGGCAGCGCGCGCTTCGGCGACTGGGAGGTCGAGGCGCTGCCGGGAGAGGGCGGCGAGGCGGTGCTGTCGGCCGACCAACTGGCGCCGCCGGTCACAGTGCGGGCCTGGCGTGACGGCGATCGAATGCACCCAGCGGGGATGGTCGGGACGAAGTCGCTTCAGGACCTCTTCACCGACCGCAAGGTGCCGCGCGCGCTGCGGCGCACGCTGCCGGTGGTCGAGGCGAACGGCGAGGTCGTGTGGGTGGCCGGCGTCGCGGCGGCGGAGCGGGCGCCCGGGGAGCCGGTATCGCTCTCCGCCCGCAGCGCTAGCCGTGGCGGTGGCGCCTGAGGTCGACCTCGAAGTCGGCCGATTCCTGCGCGCCGTAGTCGGCGAATACGCCGAGGCGATCGGTGCCGTCGAGCGACTTCGGCAGCCGCACCGTGCGGCGCTTGCCATCGCCGCGCACGCTCACGTTGCGCAGCACGTTGCTGCTCCCGTCGCGCAGCGTCGCATGGACCTCGACCGGGTCCTGCCCGAAGCGCAGCACGATCCGCCCACGCCGGTGCGCCGGCAGCCGCTTCTTCGTCGGCAGCGGGTAGATGTGGTCGGCGCACATCATCGCGTCGTTCGTGCGGGTGCAGTGGCTGCCGAGCGTCGCGCGCACCGTCCGGTCGTGGCTCGATGCCGTCAGGTCGTGCTGCGGATGGCGATCGGCGGCGCCGGCCGCGGCGATGATCGCTAGCGCGAGGGCCGTGAACACACCCGGAAGCCTAGACTCGCCCGTCCGTGAGCGCGATCGGCCAGATCCTCGTCCAGCCGGACGACCTCTCGCATCGCGTGCGGGAGCTGGCGGAGGAGATCTCGCGCGACTACGAGGGCCGCGAGCCGCTGCTCGTCGGAGTCCTGAAGGGCGCGGTCTTCTTCCTCTCCGACCTGATGCGCGGTCTGCGCGTCCCGTGCGAGGTGGACTTCATGGCGGTCTCGTCGTACGGCTCGTCCACCGAGAGCTCGGGCGTCGTGCGGATCATGAAGGACCTGGACACGACCATCGAGGGGAGGGACGTCCTCGTGGTCGAGGACATCGTGGATTCCGGCCTCACGCTGAAATATCTGTTGCGCACCCTCAGCGCCCGGAGCCCGGCTTCGCTCGAGGTCTGTGCGCTGCTCGAGAAGCCCGAGCGGCGCAAGGTCGACCTGCAGATCCGCTACACGGGCTTTGAGATCCCGAATCGGTTCGTTGTCGGCTACGGACTCGACCACGGGGAGCGATTCCGCAACCTTCCGTACGTCGCCGTGCTGAACCAAAACGACGTATCGGGCGAATAACCCCTTGCTAGTCTGATTTTTCCCTTCCCAACCCGGGGAGGACCTTTTCTCGTGAGCAGATTCTTCAAGAGCGCGGCGTTCCCGATCCTGATCGTCGTCGTGCTGGCGTTCTTCGCCCAGAAGCTGATCAGCCCGGGAGAGCGCGAGGACCCGCCGACGTACTCCGAGTTCAAGGCCGACGTCGAGGCCGGCCGCGTCGAGGCGGTCACGATCAACACGAAGGACAACACGATCGACGTCACGCCCCGGGGCGAGGAGGAGAAGTACGAGACCGCCTACCCGGACAACACGGAGCAGTCGCTGGTCGCGCTGTTCGAGTCGCGAAGCTCCTCCGGGCAGCCGCTCGTCTCAGACTTCCAGGTCAAGGGGAAGGGCGGCGGGGGCTGGCTGACCGTCCTCACCTACGTCCTGCCCTTCGTGATCTTCCTGTTCTTCTGGCTCTTCATCATCAACCAGATGCAGGGCGGCGGCTCGAAGGTCATGTCCTTCGGCAAGTCGCGCGCGAAGCGGATGTCGGTGGACTCGCCCAAGATCACCTTCCGTGACGTCGCCGGCGTGGACGAGGCGGTCGAGGAGCTGCATGAGATCAAGGAGTTCCTCGAGAACCCGAAGAAATTCCAGGCGCTGGGGGCGCGCATTCCCAAGGGCGTGCTCCTCTACGGCCCGCCGGGCACCGGCAAGACGCTGCTGGCACGCGCGGTCGCGGGTGAGGCCGGCGTTCCGTTCTTCTCGATCTCCGGCTCCGACTTCGTCGAGATGTTCGTCGGCGTGGGCGCGTCGCGCGTGCGCGACCTCTTCGAGCAGGCCAAGCAGAACTCGCCCTGCATCATCTTCATGGACGAGATCGACGCCGTCGGCCGCCATCGCGGTGCGGGAATGGGCGGCGGCCACGACGAGCGCGAGCAGACGCTGAACCAGCTGCTCGTCGAGATGGACGGCTTCGAGATGAAGGACAACATCATCCTGATCGCCGCCACCAACCGGCCGGACATCCTCGACCCCGCTCTCCTGCGCCCGGGCCGCTTCGACCGCCAGATCGTGGTGGACCGCCCCGATCGCAAGGGGCGCGCGCGGATCCTCGAGGTCCACACCCGCGGCAAGCCGCTGGCGAAGGAGATCGACCTCGACAATCTCGCCGCGCAGACCCCGGGCTTCACGGGCGCCGACCTCTCGAACCTGGTCAACGAGGCGGCCCTGCTGGCCGCGCG
>DASPHG010000019.1:0-2547 GCA_035629775.1 Thermoleophilaceae bacterium
GCCGCCAACGGCGGTGGCGACGACGTGCTCGCCCTGCCCGAGATCGACGAGGACGTCTCGCCGGTCGCCGGGCGCCGCTTCACCCGCGCCTGAGCCGCGGCGCGGGCAGCCGGCGCCGACACGACCGCGCGCGGCGCCGGCGCGAACGCCGGCGCCGCGCGACGGTCACAGCTCAGCTTCCGTCCGCGCCTCCGGTGACCACGCCGACCGCGCCGTCGGGCGCGAACCACACCGCGCGCCAGTCGCCCGCCAGGGCGGCCGGCGCCACGCGATCGGCCTCGAAGTAGCCGCGCGTCGGCTCGGGGACCACCGGGTCGCCGACCGTGACCCAGTCGCTCGAGCCGTCCTTCGGCTTCCACTGCAGCGTCACCGAGCTCTCCTGACCCGTCGGGATGAACCGCAGCTGGCCCCAGAGGTGCGCCGTCGGCGCGCCGGTGGCCTCGTCGGTCGCCGTCGGGGTCACGACGAACGGCAGCTGGTAGGAGTACGCCGCCGGCTTGGGCTGGCCGTTGATGAAGAACAGCCCGGACTGGTAGGTGAAGAACGAGCCCTTCGAGCCCCGCGTGCGGTTGCGCAGCGGCGGGACGTCGACGAGCAGGAACTGCGCCTGCGAGGCGATCCGCGGGTTGAGGAACGCGAGGTACTCGCCGAGCGTGTTGAACTTCGCCTGAACGTCGAGCGGCACGCCCGAGAACGGGTCGGGCGGGTTGGTCTCGAAGCCGTACTCGGTCATGAACAGCGGCAGCCCGCTGGCGACCTTGCCGGTCCTGGCGGCCATCTCGTCCAGCATCGTGCCCAGCTCGGAGATGTTCGCCATCGTCAGCGAGTCCGGGTGCGGATCGCGCTGCAGCGGCGATACGTTCTTCGTGTAGGGGTGGTGCGCGTAGCCCGTCGCCGGCAGCCCGGTCCCGAGGTCGCCGGAGAACAGCTCGCGGAGGAACTGCTTGGGCCGCATCGGCGCCTTACCGGTCTTGGCGTCGTTGCCCAGCGGGGCGGTCTCGCCCAGCAGGATGATGTCGTTGTCGGCGCGGTGGCCGGTCCCGAAGAGGCCCGCGTAGCCCTGCTGGTAGAGCGTGCGGAACAGCGCCGGCGAGGCGGGCTTGCCGTTCTCCCACTGCGGCGACAGCCAACCGGCCTGGTTGGGCTCGTTCCACAGCGACCACATGCTGACGCGCGGCAGCGTCCCGCGCGAGCCGTTCTCGTCGCGGTAGGTGCCGTCGAAGCGCCTGCCGACGGCGGTCACGAAGCGCTTGAACTCGCGGGCTCGCGGCTTGAAGGTCCGTTGCAGCGCGGTGGAGCCCTTCGGCTTCTTGGCGTGTGCCCACTTGGGCCCGGGCCCCGTGACGTTGAAGTACACGCGGATGTTGCGCTCGGTCGCCGCGCGCACGAGGTTGTCGTAGCGGTCCCAGTTGCGGATCGGATACGTGGACGGATTGGCAGGCTTGAAGCGGCTGTTCTGGCGCCGTGCGGCCTCGCGGGCACGCTTGTTCTTGGTGCCCTTGAGCTTGGCCATGTCGGCCTTCGTGAACTTCGAGAACTCCGCGACCGTCTCCCACAGGACCGTGACGCGCACGGTGTCCACGCCGATGGACTTCATCTGCGTCAGCGCACGGGCGGCGACGCTGTCGCTGCGATACACGAGCAGGTCGTCGTCCATCATGATCGACATCTGGCTCGGACTCGCTTGCGCGGCCGGCGCGAGCACTGCGCCGAGGATGAGCGCGAGGACGATCGAACGGATGCTTGTCGACATGAGGCTCCTGCCGGACGGGGGTGAATTAACGCGCGAGCGGGACGGACTCGTTCCGTCCCGCCCTATGAACACGGACATCCTCGCGAAAGTAGCGCGAGAAACGGTCGATCAACCGGCGGCAGCGCTGTAGCGCTCGGCGATCTCGGCCCAGTTGACGGTGTTCCACCACGCCTTGAGGTAGTCCGGGCGCTTGTTCTGGTACTTCAGGTAGTACGCGTGCTCCCAGACGTCGTTGCCGAGCAGCGGCGTCTTGCCGTCGGTCAGCGGGTTGTCCTGGTTGGGCGTGCTCGTCACGGCGAGCGCGCCGCCGTCGAGCACGAGCCAGGCCCAGCCCGAGCCGAACTGGCCGACGCCGGCGGCCTCGAACTTCTCCTTGAAGTCGTCAAACGAGCCGAAGGCGGCGTCGATCGCGGCACCGAGGTCGCCGTCGGGGGCGCCCCCGCCGTCGGCACTCATCGAGGGCCAGAAGAGGGAGTGGTTGTAATGCCCGCCGCCGTTGTTGCGCACCGGACCGCGCTTGTCCTCGGGGATCGAGTCGAGGTTGGCGATGATGTCCTCGATTGGCGCGTCCGCGTGCTCGGTTCCCTCCAGCGCGGCGTTGAGCTTGTCGACGTACGCCTGATGGTGCTTGTCGTGATGAATCGACATCGTCTCGGCGTCGATGTGCGGCTCGAGCGCATCAGGGGCGTACGGCAGGGGCGGAACCTCAAAGGCCATAGGGCGTTTCTCCTCTGTTCGTCGGACTCGCTTCTGACTCTACCTGCGTAGGCTTGGCGCTACCTGATGGTGAACCC
>DASPHG010000020.1:0-47280 GCA_035629775.1 Thermoleophilaceae bacterium
GTCGGCGTCGATCGCCCCCGACCCGCGCACCTCCGCGAAGTCGCGCACGCGCTTGAGCAGCCGGTTCGCGACGCGCGGCGTCCCGCGGGAGCGCGCGGCGATGGCGCCCGCGCCTCCCTCGTCGACCTCCGTCCCGAGGATCGCGCCCGATCGCAGGACAATCTCGGCGAGGTCGGAGACGTCGTAGAGGTCGAGCCGGAAGGTCACGCCGAAGCGGTCGCGGAGCGGTGTGGTCAAAAGCCCCGCGCGCGTCGTCGCGCCGACTAGCGTGAACTGCGGCAGGTCGAGGGTGACCACGCGCGCACCCGCGCCCTGCCCGACCGTGATCGGGAGCTTGCGGTCCTCCATCGCGGGATAGAAGGTCTCCTCGACCGCCCGCGGCAGGCGGTGGATCTCGTCCACGAAAAACACCGCGCGCGGCTCGAGCGCCGTGAGGAAGGCGGCGACGTCGCCCTTGCGCTCGAGCGCGGGGCCGGCGGTCTGCACGAACGGCACGTCGAGCTCGTTCGCGACTATCTGCGCGAGCGAGGTCTTTCCCAGCCCGGGCGGGCCGGCGAGGAGCACGTGGTCGAGCGCCTCACCCCTCCCGCGCGCCGCCTCGATGAACACGGCGAGCTGGTCCTTGACCGCCCGCTGCCCGATGAAGTCCTCGAGCCGGCGTGGCCGGAGCGTGCGGTCGAGCTCCTCCTCCGGGCTCGTGGCGACGGCGGCCTGGAGCCGCTCCACCCCGGGCGTCCGGATGCCCTCGCTCACCGGGCGGCCCGCAATGCCGCGGCGATGAGGTCCTCGGGAGACTCGCCGGCGGCCCCGTCCAGCAGCTCGTCGGCCTCCTGTGCGCTGAACCCGAGACTCTCGAGCCCCTGGCGCGCCAGGACGCGCGGATCGTCGGACTTGGTGATGACGATCTCGTCGCTGATCCGCCCGGCGACCTTCTCGCGCAGCTCGACGATGACGCGGTCGGCGGTCCGCTTCCCGATGCCGGGCACCGCCTGGAAGCGGGCCGCGTCACCGGTCGCGATCGCGTTCAGGAGCTCGCGCGGCTTGCCGCCGGAGAGCACGGCCAGGGCGACCTTCGGGCCCACCCCCTGGACCCCGATCAGCATCAGGAAGAGCTCGCGCTCCTCCTCGGACGAGAAGCCGTACAGGTTGATCGCGTCGTCGCGCATCACGAGGTGCGTGTGGAGCACGACCTCCTTCCCGGCGCCGGGAACCGCCCGCAGCGTCTCCGACGAGACGGCGACGCGGTAGCCGACGCCCGCGCACTCGACGACCACGTGGTCGGGCTTTCTGGCGGACACCGGCCCGCGGACCGACGCGATCACGCGAGCGCCGCCTGGAGCGCCGCCCCGTTCGCGTGGCAGATCGCAACCGCGAGCGCGTCGGCCGCGTGGTCCTCCTTGGGCGGCTCGGGCAGCGCGAGCAGCGCGCCCACCATCCGCTGGACCTGGGCCTTGTCGGCCGACCCCGAGCCGCACACCGCCTGCTTGACGGCCTGCGGCGTGTAGGAGAAGCAGGGAACGCCGGCCATCCCGGCCGACAGGAGCACGGCGCCGCGCGCCTGGCCCACGGCGAAGGCGGTGCGCGCGTTCTGTCCGAAGAAGAGGTCCTCGACCGCGACCGCCGCCGGCTCGTACCGCGCGATCAGGTCGCACACGCGCGCGTGGATGCGGGCGAGCCGGCGCTCGAGTGCCTCGTCGGGCCCCGTGCCGATGACCCCGCCGTCGAGGGCCGCGAGCTGCTGCCCGCGCGAGAGGACCACGCCGAAGCCTGTGTGCGCGGTGCCGGGATCGATGCCGAGGACGACCACCATCCCGGTGATTCTGCGTCGGGAGGCGGACGCCTCCTAGATGCCCGTGTCGAAGAGGCGTTCGTCGGGACAGGGGACGGGCAGGATCTCGCAGACCGGGTTCTCATCCGGCGGGTCCTTGGGCGGCGGCCGCGGGCCCCCGTCGGGAGGCGGCGGCGGGTCGCGGTCGGCCACGCCGTCGCGCTTCGGGCGGGGTGCGCGCACGTCCCCACTGGACACGGCGTTGGTCGCCCACCGGACCAGCGCGTTGTAGGTGCGCGTCTCGCCGCCCTGCCAGTCGAGGATGCTCAGGTCGAAGGAGAACCCTCCCGGCGGCTGGACGAAGACGTAGTAGAGGAGCTGGCGGACGCGCGGGTGCTCCACCGCCATCCGGAAGCCCTGCACGGACCACTTCGCGCGCTTGCGCTCCGGGATCTTGCGATCGCCCTCGCGGAAGTACCCGAACTCGGTCAGGTACAGCGGCAGCCAGGGCTCGCCGCGTGGCGGGACAAGCGCGCGCGACTCCTTCGCCGCGTCGAGCGCGTCGGTCAGCCGGTCGAGCGCGCCCATGCTGACGTCGTCGGGGCTCGGCCGGCGTGCCTTCTTCGGAGGCTTCAGGAACTCGTACGGGTGGTGCGCGAAGCCGTCCGCCCGGAGGGTCCCGCCCGCGCAGCGCTTGCCGCTGAGCGGCGCCGCATCGCGCTGGCGGACCGCCCGCCGCGTGGGCTCGTAGCGCCGGTTGACGCACAGCACGCGCCGCACGAACTCGAGCGGGGCGATCGCGTGGCGCGAGTCGTAGGGAACGAGCTCGCCGAACAGGACGTCGGCCTTCGGGTCCTCACGCTTGATCGCGCGGTAGCCGACCTGGTAGAGCTGCCGGTAGCGCCAGGCCGCCTGCCGTTGCGGCGCGAGGTGGCTGATCCAGTTCGGCTCGTTCCAGATGGAGTAGCGGCTCACCCTGCCTTCGAACTCCCGCGCGGCCGCGCTGACGAACTCTTTGAAGTAGCGGGGGTTCGGCCGGTTGTGACCGCGCTCGACGATCCGCGTCGGCGTCGCCCACGAGGGGGCCGGGCCGGTCAGCGTGAACTGGACGCGCACGCCGTAGCCGCGTGCCAGGTTGATGATCGACCAGTACGGCGCCCAGTCGTACTCGACGTTCGCGGGCTTGGTCAGCAGGCGCTCCTGGTCATTCACGACCGCGTGGCTCCAGGCGAGGTTCACGCGCAGGGCCGAGCCCTGCATCGCGCGCATCTGGTCGAACGCGGTGTCGCGGCTGTAGTACTGGCCGTGCACTCCGCCGCGATGGAGGAAGAGCCGGTCGTCCTGGAGCGCGACCTCGAGTCCCCGCACGGCGCCGGCGGATTGCGGCGCGACGAGGAGCGCGCCCGTCAGAGCGGTCACGGCGAGAACGATCAGGCGAGCCCTCATCCCTGCCTAAAAGCTAGGGGAGTCGCGGAGTTGCGGCAAGAGGGGTCAGCGATGAGGGCGAACGGCGCGACGGCGGCGGGTGACTCCGAACCGGCGGGTCCGGCGCCACTCGCACGCCGTCGCTGAGAGTGCCTCGGTGCGGCTCCGCGCCGCGTAGAGGCTCAGTTGCGAATCCATCGCTATGCGGCCACCGTCGTGACGTGGCGACCGTGCACGCGGAGCATGTCGACCAGCTCCGCGGTCGGGGCGAACGGGTTGGCGACGACCCGCCCGTTCGTCAGGCTGAGCGCCGCGCGCGCGTCGCCGCCCTCCTCCGCGATCAGCACATCGCCGCGCAGAGCCGGCCGGTCGTCCAGCGCCGCCAGCCGACGGAGCGTGAACTCGTCCGCCGACGTGGCCTGGCGAATCTTGATCTCGGTTCCCATCTCGGCCTCCTCGGCTCGGATTGACATTGCACGAACGAGGATGCCACCTCCGACCCATCAGATCAAATGACAGTTTGTTCTATCCGTGATAAGGTGCTCTTATGCTCGACGTCAAGCGTTTGAGGGTGCTTCACGAGGTCGCGAAGCAGGGCTCGTTCTCCGCCGCGGCCGACGCCCTCTCATACACCCAGTCGGCCATCTCCCAGCAGATCGCGGCGCTCGAACGGGAGACCGCGACGACGCTGGTCGAGCGCGGCGCGCGCGGAATCCGGCTCACCGACGCCGGCGAGGCGCTGGTCAGGCACGCCGACGCCATCCTCATGCGGATCACCGACGCCGAGGCGGAGCTCGAGGCGATCGCCGGGCTGCGCGGCGGCCGCGTCCGGCTGGCGTGCTTCACGAC
This sequence comes from Thermoleophilaceae bacterium, assembly GCA_035629775.1. GTDB lineage: Bacteria > Actinomycetota > Thermoleophilia > Solirubrobacterales > Thermoleophilaceae > DASPHG01. Next base: position 4,043 of record DASPHG010000020.1, read on the forward strand.
CGCCGGGTCCACCTTCGTGCCGCACGCGATCGCCACGTTCCACGAGCGCCATCCCGCGGTCGACATCTCGCTGCGCGAGGCTGATCCCGAGGAGAGCGTGCCGGGGCTCAAGGCGGGACATCTCGACATCGCGATCCTCTTCGAGCCCCACGGCGCGGGCGACCTCACGGATCTGGAGCAGACGCACCTGCTCGAGGACCCGATGTCGATCGTCCTCCCGGAGAAGCACCCGCTCGCCTCGCGCGCCAAGATCCGGCTCAAGGACCTGGAGAGCGAGGCCTGGGTACAGACGACCGACAGCTGCCCCTGCTGCGTGATCGTCGCCGACCGGTGCCGCGCCGCCGGCTTCGAGCCGCGAATCGCCTTCGAGTCGGACGACTACCTCACGATCCAGGGCCTCGTCGCCGCCGGAGTCGGGGTCGCGATGATCCCCTCGCTGGGCCTCGCGGCCGTGCGGCCCGACATCGCCATCCGGCCCGTGACGGGGACACCGCCGAAGCGCGACATCTTCGCGGCCACGCTGCCCGGCGGCCGAAAGTCGCCGGCCACCCAGGCAATGCTCGAAGTGCTCGAGGAGGCGGCCGCCCAGTACTACCAGGGCGAGACGCGCCTCTCCGTGGCCTCCTAGCCGTCGGCGGCCGGGATCCGGAAGCGCGACTGGATGGTCGCGGCGAACATCAGGTCGCCGTCGATCTTCAGCTTGCCGGTCATGAACATCATCGGACCGGCCGCGTTGCCGGTCACCAGCTTCAGGAAGTCCACCGGCTTCATGCGGAGCGTGACGCGCGGCGCCCGGTCGCCATCCTTCTCCACGCGGCAGGTCGCGCCTGACATGACCACCTGGTAGCGGTCGACGCCGCCGCCCGGCCGGTCCTTGATCTGCCACTCAACCACGTCCTCGGCGGCCGCGGCCGGGTCGCCCCGGAAGTGCTCGGCCATCTGGCCGAAGATCCCGTCGAGGACGAGCGCGCGCGCCTCGGGATTCGCCATCCCGGCCGCGAGCTGGTCGTCGGGCGTCTCGCCGATCGCCTTGACGAACGCGCTGGGGTCGACGGCCGCGGGATCGATCTCCATCGTCAGCCCGCCATCCGCTCGAGCACGTCGGCGTCCACGTCGAAGTTCGCGTGCACGGCGCTCACGTCGTCGTGCTCCTCGAGCGCCTCGATCAGGCGCATGAGCTGGCCGACCTGGTCCTCGGGGACGTCCACCGTGCTCTTCGGCTGCATCGCGAGCTCCGCCGACTCGAGCTCGACGTTTGCCTCCTCGAGCGCCTGGCGCACGTCCGCCAGGGCCTCCGGAGCGGTCACGACCTCGTACACGTCGTCGTCGATCGAGACATCCTCGGCGCCGGCGTCGATCGCGACGAAGAGGTCGTCCTCCGAGTAGCGCGCGCCGTCCACCACGATCACACCCTTCTTGTCGAACACCCACGCGACGGACCCCGGCTCGCCGAGGTTGCCGCCCGACTTGCTGAAGGTGTGGCGCACCTCGGCCCCGGTTCGGTTGCGGTTGTCCGTGAGCGCTTCGACCAGCACGGCGACCCCGCTGGGCCCGTAGCCCTCGTAGAGGACCGTCTCGAAGGACTCCGCGTCGGCGTCCGCGCCCGTCCCCTTCGCGATCGCCCGCTCGATGTTGTCCTTCGGCATCGAGGCGTCCTTCGCCTTCTGGACCGCGAGCGCCAGCGCGGGGTTCCCGCCCGGGTCCCCCCCGCCCTCACGCGCGGCGACCTGGATCGCGCGCGCGAGCTTCGTGAAGAGGGCGCCGCGCTTCGCGTCGGTCGCCTTCTTCTTGTGCTTGATCGACGCCCACTTGGAGTGACCGGCCATGGCTAGATCACGAACTTCCCGTCGCGCTGAATCTCGGCGCCGTCCACGGCGATCGCGCCGCCCTGGCGGAGGTCGCAGACCATGTCCCAGTGGACCGCCGAGTTGTTGACGCCGCCCGTCTCGGGGTAGCTCATGCCGATCGCCATGTGCACCGTGCCGCCGATCTTCTCGTCCAGCAGGATCTCCTTCGTCCCGGTCGAGATCCCGTAGTTCGTGCCGATGCCGAGCTCGCCGAGGCGCCGGGCCCCGTCGTCCGTGTCCAGCATGGAGATCAGGAACTCCTCGCCGCGCTCCGCCGAGGCGTCGACGACCCGGCCGTCCTCGAACCGGAACCGCACGCCGGCGACCTCGCGGCCGCCGTAGGTCGCCGGGAAGGAGAACGAGATCTCGCCGTTCACGGAGTCCTCGATCGGGCCGGTGAAGAACTCGCCGTCGGGCATGTTGTGCTCGCCGACGCAGGGGATGAACTTCCGCCCGGCCACGCCGAGCGTGATGTCGGTGCCTCCCGGCGCGGTGATCCGGACCTCCTCCTTGCCCTCCATCCAGGCCGCGAGCCGTCTGACCTCGTCGGACTGGCGTTGCCACGCGGTCACCGGCTCCGCGTCGGTTGCGAGGCAGGCGCGGTAGTAGAAGTCCTCGTAGGCGCCCAGCGACATGCCCGCCTCCGACGCGTACGCGTGCGTCGGGAAGAGCGTGAGCGACCAGCGGTAGCTGCCCTCGGCGGACCGGCGCATGCTCGTCTCCATCAGCGGCTGGCGCGCCTTCTGCACGACCGACTGGAGCTTCGGGTCCACCTGCGAGAGCGCGCGCGAGTTGGCGTCTGCCATCACCGCGATGCGCACGTCGGCGTTCTCCGCCGCCCAGGTGGCGGTCGGCGGGATCCACTCGAGCTGCTTCTGGTTCGCCAGCTCGTAGAAGGCGGGCGCGGCGCCCTCGGTCGACAGCTGCATGATCGGCAGCCCGCCGGCGCGGAGGACCTCCTCGTAGATTGCCTGCACGAGCGGCTCTGCCTCGGTGGTCGACTGAATCACGCAGACGTCGTCCGGCTGCACCCGCGTCGAGTAGCGGACAAGGATCTGCGCGAGGGCGTCGGCGCGCTGGTCCCTCATGCGCTGAGCACCCACTCGTGCAGCCGCGCGTCGTCGGTCAGCTCGGGATGGAAGGCGACCGCGAGGATGTTGTCCTGACGCACGGCCACGGGATGGCCGTCGACCTCGGCGAGCACCTCGACCGCCTCACCGGCCTCCTCCACCCACGGGGCCCGGATGAACACCGCGCGCATCCGCTCGCCGTCGATCTCCATCTCGATCTCGAATGACCGCAGCTGGCGGCCGAATGCGTTGCGCCTGGTGCTGACGTCGAGCAATCCCAGGTGGTCCCGGTCGAGCATGATCATCCCGGCGCATGTTCCCAGGGTGGGAACGCCGCTCTTCACGAGGTCTATGAGGGGGGCGGCCAAGTGCTCCCGTTCGATGCCCAGGGTCATCGTGGTCGATTCGCCGCCGGGGATGACGAGTCCTTCGATGCCGCTGAGGTCTTCCGGCGTGCGCACCTCCCGCGGCGTCGCTCCGACCTTGCGGACGAGTTTCGCGTGGGCCTCGAAGTCGCCCTGCAGGGCGAGAATCCCGACCGTCACGAGCCTGCAAAGCCGCGCATGCCTGCGTCCTCGGCCCTCGACTTGCGTCGCAAGTCTTCGGGCCTGCGTCCTTGGCCTGCTTGCTTTTCGGCTCGTTTCACCAGCCGCGGGTCTGCAGGAGGCCGGGGCCGCCGTTCTCCGCGGCAAGGGACGCGATCTCGAGCCCCTTCATCGCCTCGCCGAGGCCGCGCGACGCCGCCGCGATGCGCTCCGGGTCCTCGAAGTGGGTGGTGGCCTCGACGATCGCGCGCGCGGTGCGCTCCGGATCCTCGGACTTGAAGATGCCCGAACCCACGAAGTTGCCTTCCGCGCCGAGCTGCATCATGAGCGCGGCGTCGGCGGGAGTGGCGATGCCGCCCGCGCAGAAGAGGACGACGGGGAGCCGGCCCTTCTCCGCTACGTCGCGGACGAGCTCGAGGGGCGCCTGGAGGTCCTTGGCGGCTGTGGCCAGCTCGTTCGGCGCGAGCGTCGCGAGCCGGCGGATCTCGCCGCGGATCATCCGCATGTGCCGCACCGCCTCGACGACGTTGCCGGTGCCGGCCTCGCCCTTGGAGCGGATCATCGCGGCGCCCTCGGCGATCCGGCGAAGCGCCTCGCCGAGGTTGGTGGCGCCGCAGACGAAGGGGATCGTGAAGGCCCACTTGTCGATGTGGTTCGCCTCGTCGGCGGGCGTGAGCACCTCGGACTCGTCGATGTAGTCCACCTCGAGCGCCTCGAGGACGCGCGCCTCAACGAAGTGCCCGATGCGGGCCTTCGCCATCACCGGGACCGTGACCGCCTCCTGGATCTCGGTGATCTTCGTGGGATCGGCCATCCGCGCGACGCCGCCGGCGGCGCGGATGTCGGCCGGAACGCGCTCGAGCGCCATGACCGCGCAGGCACCCGAAGCCTCGGCGATCCGCGCCTGCTCGGCGGTGACGACGTCCATGATGACGCCGCCCTTCAGCATCTCGGCGAGCCCTGACTTGACGCGGAAAGTGCCCTCTTGCTTCACGTGATCATGGTAGCGGCGAGGACTCATCGGCCCGGGTCGCATGTGCGCGTGCCGAAGGCGACCCGTCTGCGAATCGTGCGGCCGTCGACGCGTGCCCGCAGGCGCACGCAGCGCGCGCCGCGCACGACGACGTAGCCCGGCCACACCGTCAGCTTTCGGTCGGCACACGACTCGAACCGCTCCACGGCGCGGCCCTGGGAAACCCGGTACCGCCCGCCGGTCTCCGCGTGCGGGCGCGCGTAAAGCAGGCTCGCGTCGTCCCGGTCCCCACGGGCCACCCACAGCCGCGCCCGGCGGCCGGGTCGCAGCGCGGCGGCGATCTTCTGGCCGCGGTACTTCCCGTCGCGCCCGCGCTCGAACTCCTCCGACGGCCGGTCGCGCTGCGCCCGCGCGGCCAGCAGGCGGAACGCGCCGAAGCGGACGTCGGAGTCGGTGGGCTCGGCGTCACCGCCGCCGACCGGGGTCGCTGCTTGGCCGCAATCGGCCGTCGGCGCCTGCGACAGCGGTGCCGCGAGCGCCAGCGTGGCCAGTGCGAGCGGGAGGAGCACGCCTCCATCGTCGCACGGGGCTACTTCAGCCGGAAGGCCTTGATGCGGTCCGCGTACGCGGACTCGTCCAGCGCGTACACGCCGTAGGCGAGCGCCTGGACCAGGCCGAGCAGCGCCGTGTGCGAGCGCACGTATGCGGGGCTGTTCGACGAGTAGTAGAGCCGCTGGTCGCCGAGTTTTGTGACCTCCGAGAGGGTCGCGTCGGAGATGGCGATCGTCGCCGCTCCGCGGTGGCGGGCCAGCTTCATCGCGCGGACGACGAGCGGGTGCGGCCGGCCGGCGGAGAAGCCGATCAGCAGCGTGTTCTCGTCGATGCGCCCGAGCCGGGCGAGGCCCTCCTGGGACGGCGATGCGACGACCTCGCAGCGGAGGTCGAGCAGCATCAGCAGGTGACGGAGGTAGCTTGCGAAGAAGGCCATCTGGTCGGTGCCGCAGATCACGATCCGCTCGGCGCGCGAGATGGACTCGACCGCGGCGGCAACCTCGTCGCGGTCGATCTTGCGTGCGGTCTCTTCCACGTTCGTGTGGTCCGCGGCCAGCGCGGCCTCGAACTCGGTCTGGTCGATCGGGAAGAGCGGTGCCGCCCCGACCGTCTCCGCGAGCGTCCCGTTCTCGCGCCGGCGCCGGTACTCGTCGCGCGCGCACTGCTGGAGCTCGGGGAAGCCCTCGAAGCCGAGCGCCTGGGCGAAGCGGACGACGGTCGAGCTGGACGTGTTGGCGCGCCGGGCGAGCTCCTCAGCGGTGTGGAAGGCGGCCTCGTCGAGGTGGTCGACGATGTACTGGCCGACGTCCTTCTGAGACCGGGAGAACTCCTCGAAGCGCGAGCGGATCTCGTCCGACAGGGTCAGCGCGGAAGTGCCATTGCGGCTCACGGTCCATGGGATTCGCCCGCGGGCGCGCGGTTCCTTCCGGGGCCGGGTTCAGCCGCGTGCGGCGGCGGGTGCGGTGGTGCCGGCCACCGCCACGCTGTTCCCACCGCGGATGCGTCGCTCGAATGGACGCTCGACGCTGTAGTGGAGGAGTGCTGCCACAGCTAGCGCGACTGGTAGCGCGGTCAGGATCACGACGGGGCGTTCGAGGTGATGGGCGAGGAGCGCGATCACCGGGATGTGGACCAGGTAGAAGGAGTACGAGACCTCTCCCAGCCACACCATCCCCCGGCTGCCGAACACCGTCGAGCCGCCGCGAGCGTCGATCGACGCCAGCGCCCCGATCAGGAGGAGGCTCGGGACGAGTGGCTGCGTGATGATGCTTGCGGCGACGCCGGAGTGGAAGCCGTCGAGCACATAGACGCCCACGCCGAGGGCCGCGATGGGCTGCCAGGGCAGTCTGGGCCAGCGACCCTCGAGCACGGTCACGGCAACCAGCGCCCCGAGGATGAAGGCCAAGACACGCACGAACGGAGCCTGGACGAGGAGCCAGCTGACGAACGGGGTCGGCTCGAAGATGTAGAGCGTCTCGATTGCGATCACGAACGTGACGAGAGCCAGTCCCAACACCGCGACCGAACGACCGGAGAGGAGCCGCAACCGAGCGGCGTACAGCGGGAACGTCAGATAGAAGAAGGCCTCGGCCGACAACGACCACGTCGCGGGGTTGACCGCGAAGTAGTAGTCCTCATTCGGAATCCACGCCTGGAGCGCGAGGAACGCGGGAAAGGCGTGGCGCGCGTCCTGGCTCACTCCGACGTACGCGTTGACGAACAGGCCCGCCACCAGCACAACGAAGAGCGCGGGATAGATCCGCGCGAAGCGGCGCTGGTAGAACCGCCCCGCGGTGTCCCCCGGGCGAAGCGCCCACATCAGCACGAAGCCGCTCAGGGCGAAGAAGAACGTCACCCCGCCGGGCCCCTGCAGGGTGAGCCGCTCCCAGAGGTCCTGCTCCGCGCCCACCGGCACCGGGAGGTGATGGACGAACACGACCGCGGCGGCGATGGCTCGCATGCCCGTCAGGGAGTTGAGGCGTCCGTGCATCAACGCATCCACCGTACGCGAGGTGTCCGCACAACGCCAGCAACCTCATGGGCCAGCCAGGACTCGAACCTGGGACCGACGGATTATGAGTCCGCTGCTCTAACCAGCTGAGCTACTGGCCCGCTGGGTCAAAGCTAGCGCCCCGCCGGCCGGCCCTACTCGGCCTTCGCCAGCGCCGCCTCGAGCTCGCGCGGGCTGAAGGCGCCCTCGAGGCGCGCGGCCACGTCGCCCGAAGCATCGATCGTGAAGGCCCAGGGCTCGGTCGGCAGCTTCCACTCGAGCACCTGGGGGCGGAAGCCCTTGTCGAGCTCGTTGTCGTTGTAGATCTCCATGTGGATGAACTCGGCGTTCCCGTCGTAGCCGGCCTTCACCTGCTCGGCGATGTCCACGACCGGGCCGCAAACGCGGCTCGCGCACAGCGCGGGCGTCGCGAAGATCAGCATGATCGGGCGCTCCCCGAGCACGTCGGAGAAGTCGGCGTCATGCATCGTGCTCGGCGGCACGCGCGTGTCGATCTCCTCGACGTTCCCGCCGACGTCGGCCTGCGTCGGCGTCTCGATCTCGATGGCGGGCTCGCCCGGCTCGGGCACGGGGCCGTCCTTCACCACCCGCACGGCGATCCGCTCGGCGGCGGCCAGGTTGTCGTCCAGCTCGACCACCCCCAGCACCTCGTAGTCGCCCGGCTTGCCGAAGCGGACGTCGGCGACGTAGACGGACGTCGCGCTGTCCGGGTCGGCCTTCACGCCCTCACTCTGGAACTGCGGCTTGACCTCGAGCGACTCGTAGCGCGCCGGGAACGGACCCCGCACCGGGCCCCCGTCGAGCGGCGCCACGTAGATCGCCGCGGGCGCGTCCACGATCTGCGTCCGCGCGCGGTCGAACAGGCCGAAGCCGAATCGGTTCACCCCCGGCTCGAGCAGCGAGACCGACGGCGACAGCACGGGCCCCGGGCCGAGCCCCTCGCGGAGCTGGGCGATCGTCTTGCCTGCCGGGGCGGGGAAGTCCTCGGCCTGCGCGGGCGGCGGAGCGGCCTCGCCGCCGTCGTCGTCCGTGTCGCCGCAACCAGCCGCGAAAAGCGCGAGCAGCGCGGCGATCAGCGCGATCAGGGGCGTGCGAGGCCTCACGCGGTGGAGACTACGAAAAACCCTTCGGCACGGGCGCTGTATCGTGCCCGCGCCTGCGAGCGAGGGAGAGGAGACCTTCATGCCGGACCGTGCAGCACTGATCACCGGGGCCTCGAGTGGGATCGGACTCGCCATCGCGCGAGCGCTCGGCGGCGACGGCTACGGGCTCACGGTCTCCGCTCGCCGGCCCGAGAAGCTCGCCGAGGCCGCCGCCACCCTCGAGGCCGACGGCCTCGAGGTGCAGTCCGTCCCCGCGAACATGGCCAACGAGGAGGACGTCCAGAACCTCGTCAACCAGCACAGGGAGCGGTTCGGCCGCCTCGACGTGCTGGTCAACAACGCCGGCGTCGGAATCGGCGGCTCGATCGAGGGCTACGAGACCAAGAAGCTCGACATGCAGCTCGACGTCAACCTGCGCTCGGTCTACCTGACGACGCGCGACTGCATTCCGATGCTCAAGGAGGCGGGTGCCGAGCACGGGAAGGCGCTCGTCGTGAACACGGCCTCGATCGCCGGCAAGACCGGCCAGCCGTGGCTGGCCGCCTACTCGGCCACGAAGGCCGGCGTCGTCGGGCTGACCCAGGCCATGCACGGGGAGCTCGGCACGAGCGGCGTGCAGGTGACGGCGTTCTGCCCGGGATTCGTCGCCACGCCGATGACCGACTGGGTCGAGGGGCAGGTCGCGAAGGAGGACATGATCCAGCCCGAGGACATCGCCGAAGCCGTCCGGTTCCTCCTGCGCACCTCGGGCAACTGCATCGTCCCGGAGATCCAGTTCATCCGGCCCGGCGACGTGAACGGCGCCCCCTGAGCTAGACCAGCTCGCGCTCGCGCTCAGCCGGCGTCTGCTCGCCGAGCTGAGCCATCGCCGCTTCGTAGTCCTCGTAGCGGCGGAAGAGGCGGGTCCAGGCCCACCCGTGACGCTTGTGTAGCTCGGGCATCCGGTTGCGCTCGCCGGTGTCGCGGCGCTCACGCGGCGGCTCGGAGCGGGCCGCGAGCGCCCGGTGCTGCGCGATCGCCGCGTCGAACGTCGTGCCGTCCGGCGCGTCGGAGGCCAGGCTCGCCTCGAGCATGGACCGGAGCGTGGTCACCTCACGGTCGCTGGCCGGGCGCGAACGGCTGCCGGCCTTCGTGTAGAGATCCCATGCGCGGGCGAAGCTCGCGTAGCTGGTGCGGCCGCCGTTTCGGTGTGCGGCCAGCATCGGGCAGACGCCGCCGTCACGGTCGGTGTAGGCGCCGACGATGATGCGGTTGTGCTCGATCGCATCGAGCATCGCGCGCTTCGTCTCGATCGGGAGCCACTCGATGGCAACCCGCAGTTCCTGCGCCGGTCGGCGCCGCCTTCTCAACTCACTTCACCTCGCGTGGGAATAGAGTGCCCGTGCCCGCAAAAGGTATTCGTCGCCGTCGGGACCTTACAAGGGCATCCTCCTGACTGAAAGGAACCTTGCATGCGACTCGGGCTGCACGTGGGCTACTGGGGACTCGGCTTCACCGCCGAGCAGCAACTCGAGGTCGTGCGCGAGGCAGAGTCGCTCGGCTACGACTCCGTCTGGACGGCCGAGGCGTACGGCAGCGATGCGGCCACCGTGCTGGCCTGGCTCGCCGGGCAGACGGAGAAGATCCGGATCGGCTCGGCGATCTTCCAGATGCCCGGCCGCTCCCCCGCGATGACGGCGATGACCGCGGCGACACTGGACCAGCTCTCGGACGGCCGCATGATCCTCGGGATCGGCTCGTCCGGGCCGCAGGTGGCCGAGGGGTGGCACGGGCAGCGGTTCGGCAAGCAGCTCCTGCGGACACGCGAGTATGTCGCGATCCTCCGCAAGGCGCTCGCGCGCGAGCGGCTCGAGTTCGAGGGCGACTACTACGAGCTCCCGCTCCCCGATGGCCCGGGCAAGGCGCTCAAGCTGATGATCGGGCCGGTGCAGGAGCGCATCCCGATCTACATCGCCGCCATCGGCCCGAAGAACACCCAGCTGTGCGGCGAGATCGCGGACGGCTGGCTGCCGACCTTCTTCTCCCCCGAGCACGTCGGCGAGTCGCGCAAGCTGCTCGAGGAGGGCGCGGGTCGCGCCGGGAACGGGAAGGCGATCGACGACTCGTTCGACATCGCGCCGAACGTCAACCTCTGCATCGAGGACGACCTCGACGCGGCGCGCGAGAAGGTGCGGCCGATCCTCGCCCTGTACGTGGGCGGGATGGGCTCGCGCGACAAGAACTTCTACAACCAGCTCGTCCAGCGCTACGGGTTCGAGGAGAACGCGAAGGAGGTCCAGGACCTCTACCTCGACGGCAAGAAGGACGAGGCGGCGGCGGCCCTGTCGCCCGAACTGATCGACACCGTGTCGCTCGTCGGGCCGAAGGACCGTGTCCGCGACCGGCTCCAGGCCTACCGCGAGGCGGGGGTCGGCACGCTGGTGTCGACGCCGCTCGCGTTCACCGCCGAGGACCGCTCGCGCATGATGCGCGAGCTGGCCGAGATGGCCGCCTGAGCGAGCGGCGCTTCCTACTCGCCGCGTTCGGCGACCCGGGGCACGCGTTCCCCGCGATCGCGCTCGGCGCCGAGCTCGCCCGACGCGGGCACTCCGTCTGCCTCCAGACCTGGGCCCAGTGGCGCGCGGACGTCGAGGCGCTCGGCATGCGCTTCGAGCCGGCGCCCGAGTACCAGGTCTTCCCCACGCGCGAGCGGCCCCTCAAGCCGTATGAGGCGGCGGTACGGGCGGCGCGCGAGACGCAGCCGCTGATCCAGGAGGTCGATCCCGAGGTGGTCGTGGCGGACATCCTCACGATCGCCGCCGGGCTGTCGGCGGAGCTCGAGGGCAGGCGGTGGGCGACGCTCGTCCCCCACGTCACGCCGGTCTCCGAGCCGGGCTTCCCGCCGTACTCGATCGGTGCGCGGCTACCGCGCACGCCGCTCGGATCGGCCTTCTGGCGCGCGCTCGACCCGCTGGTGCGGTCCGGAACCGAGCGCGGGCGCGAGGAGCTGAACGAGACGCGGCGCCGGCTGGGCCTGACGCCGCTCGCCCACGTGCACGGCGGGATCTCGCGCGAGCTCGCGCTGATCGCGACTTTCCCCCAGCTCGAGTACCCGCGTCAGTCGTCGTGGCCCTGGATGCGCGTGGTCGGGCCGCTGATGTACGAGCGCCCGACGGACGACGTCGAGCTGCCGCCCGGCGACGACCCGCTCGTGCTGGTCGCTCCGAGCACGTCGCAGGACCGCGACCAGCGGATGCTGCGGGCTGCGCTCGAGGGGCTGGCGGACGAGCCGGTGCGCGTGATCGCGACCACGAACCGGCGTGGCGAGCCCGTGGTGGGCCTGCCGACCCCGCCGAACGCGCGGGTCGTCGACTGGCTCTCGTACGCGCGCACGCTGCCGCACTGCGCCGCCGTCGTGTGCCACGCCGGGCACGGGACCGTGGTGCGCGCGCTGGCGAGCGGCGTGCCGCTGGTGGCCTGCCCCGCGGCCGGCGACATGGCGGAGAACGCGGCGCGCGTCGTGTGGTCGGGCGCGGGCGTGTCGCTCCCCCGCCGCCTGGTCACGGCGCGCGGCGTGCGCCTGGCGGTGTGCCGGCTGCTGGAAGAGCCGCGCTATGCGGAGCGGGCGCGCGACTTCAAGGAGTGGTCCGAGCGAAACGACGGCGCGGCCCACGCGGCGGAACTTCTCGAGGAAAAGCTCCGGGGGTGGGACTCGAACCCACAACCCTTCGATTAACAGTCGAATGCTCTGCCGATTGAGCTACCCCGGACCGCGGCGATAAGCGTAGCGGCACCTCCCCGCGCCGCCGCTACTGGTCCGAGATCGTGTCGCGGAGCTTCTCTCCGCCCTCGGAGAACTTCAGCTTCGCGAGGGTCTTCGACTCGATCTGGCGCACGCGCTCGCGCGTCACGCCCACCTCGGAGCCAATGTCCTCGAGCGTCATCGGGGCGTTGCCCGCCAGCCCGTAGCGCAGCTCCAGCACCCGGCGCTCGCGCCATGGGAGCGTCTCGAGCGCCTCGGCGAGGTCGTGGTCGCGCAGCTGCTCCGCGACCGTCTCGTGCGGCCGCTGCCACTGCGCGTCCGCGATGAAATCCCCCAGCGCCGCATCGCCCTCGTCGCCGCCCACGGGCGTCTCGAGTGACACGGGCTCCTGCCCCAGCTTGAGGATGTCCTCGACCTGGCGATCGGTCATGCCATCGAGCGTGGTCGCAATCTCGGCGGGCGTCGGCTCGCGGCCCGTCGACTGGATCAGCGCGCGGCGCGCCCGTGCAACCTTGTTCATCCGCTCGACCATGTGAACCGGAATGCGGATCGTCCGCGACTGGTCGGCGAGCGCGCGCGTGATCGCCTGGCGGATCCACCACGTCGCGTACGTCGAGAATTTGAACCCGCGCCGCCAGTCGAACTTCTCGACGGCGCGAATCAGGCCCATGTTGCCCTCCTGGATCAGGTCGAGCAGCGTCAGGCCCCGGCCCGTGTAGCGCTTGGCGATCGACACGACGAGGCGGAGGTTCGCCTCGATGAGCGAGTTCTTGGCCGCCATGTCGTTCTGCTCGACGCGCTTCGCCAGGCGAACCTCGTCCTCCTTGGTGAGAAGGGGAACGCGGCCGATCGACTTGAGGTAGGTGCGAACCGCGTCCTCGTGCCCGCCCTCCGGATCGGCGGCGGGGACGTCGGGGCGCGCGACGCCACCCTCGTCGAACTCCCGGTACGGATCGGCGCCCAGGGCGAACTCTTCAGCGCCCTCGGTCACGCCGTCTCCCCCATCACTTCTGCGATTCCATTCCGCACCCCTTCACGCTCTTCCCACAGCTCGCGCTGGCCCTCGAAGTCGCCCGCGCGCTCAGCATGACGGAGCGCACGCTCGATCCGTCGCAGTTCGAGCTGGAAGAACCCTAAACGGAGCACGGCGTCGGTCGACGGCTCTTCGTCCGCCAGCGCGACGACGTCCGTCACGACCGCGGCAAGCGTCGGGTCCTCGCTCTCGAGGCCCGCTAGCGGCGCATCGAAGTGCGCCTTCAGCCATTCCCGCGCCTCCCTGAGCGGCGCAGACGTCAGGTGGGCATCCGTCATCCGCAGTAGATAACGGTGCCCGAGGTCGCCCCTGCCCACACACATCGCGAGGACCGAGCGCTCCGCGCGGGCCACCGCGTCGAGGGCGGTCGGCCCCGCCACGGGCTCCGGCCCGCGTGGCTCGACCGTCGCGCGACGCGCGGGCTCTGCCAGCTCGGTCACGACGTTGATGGGAGGTAGGTCCAGCCTGTCGGCCACGTAGCTCACGAGTTCGTCCCGGGTAGCGGGCCGCCGCACGTTGTCGAGGATCGGACGCAGCGCCTGCAGCGCCCGGTCCCGGCCGTGGGGCGAGTTCAAATCTGCATCGGCAAGAACCCGCCGGGTCTGAAATTCGGGAACGGAGATCGCGCGGTCGAGAAGCCCGGAAAATGCGGCCGCTCCGCCTTCGAGCACGAGGTCCGCGGGGTCCTTGCCCTCCGGGAGCTCCACCACCATCAGCTCGACCCGCTTCTCCTCGGCCGCCCGCGCGGCGCGGAGCATCGCGTCCAGTCCCGCCCGGTCCGCGTCGAGCGCCATCACGACCGTCCCGTCCTGCCCTGCGGCACGGGCGAGCTCGGCGAACTGCTCCGGCGTCAGTGCCGTGCCCATGATCGCCACCGCCTGCTCCACCCCGCCCCCGTGGAGCGCGAGCACGTCCGTGTAGCCCTCGACGACGATCACCTGCCGCGCCTTCGCGATCGGAGCGCGCGCCCGGTCGATCCCGAACAGCTGGCGCCGCTTGTGGTACAGCTCGCCCTCGGGCGTGTTCATGTACTTCGGCCGCTGGTCGTCGCGCATCGCCCGCGCCCCGAAGCCGAGCACTCGCCCGCGCGCGTCGGCGAGGGGGAACATGATCCGGCCGCGGAAGAGGTCGCCGAAGCCGCCCTGGCGCCCTCGCCTGCCGAGCCCGGCCGCGGCCAGCTCCTGCTCGCCGAAGCCGTCGCGCTGGGCCGCCGTCATCACGCGGTCCCACGCCTTGGGCGCGTAACCGATCCGGAACGCCCGGAGGACCTCGGGGTCGAGCCCGCGCTTCGCCAGGTATCGGCGGGCGGGCTCGGCCTCGTCCGCCTCCCAGAGGTAGCGCTCGTAGAAACCCGTCGCCCGCTCCAGCAGCTTCAGCAGCCGCTCGCGCCGGCGCCGGCGCTCCTCGGCCTGCGGGTCCTCCTCCTCGCGCACGAGCTCGATGCCGTAACGCTGCGCGAGGAACTCGACCGCACCCGGGAAATCGAGCGCCTCCGTGCCCTGCACGAACCCGATTGCATCGCCACCCTCACCGCAGCCGAAGCAGTGGTACAGCTTCTGCTCGGCGTTCACGGAGAAGGACGGCGTTCGCTCGTCGTGGAACGGGCACAGCCCGACGTAGCGCCCCCCGGACCGGCGCAGCTCCGACTTCGCGCCGACCAGGTCGACCATATCCACCGCGTCCTTGACGCGCTCGATCGACTCCTTCGTGAACCCCACCTAGAACCCCTGCGGCACCGACAGCTCGGCGAACGCGCGCACCGCGAACCGGTCGGTCATCCCGGCCAGGTAGTCCACGACGCGCTGCTCGTCGCTCGCGTCCGGCACCTGCGAGGCGGGCGGGTGCGCGGCGTAGTGGTCGAAGAGCGCGCGCAGCATTCGCTCGACGCGCGGGGCCTCGCGCTGCGCGTCGGGCGCCAGGTAGACGCGCTGGAACATGAACTTCCTGAGCCGCAGCATCGCGCCGCCGACCTCCTGCGACTGGGCGATGTCCCCCGCCTGGGCCGAGCGCTCGACCAGGTCCTGCACGAGGGTGTCGATCCGCCTCGAGCCCGTCGGCCCGAGCACCTCGATCTCCGCCCGCGGAAGCTCGTCTGGGTCGAGCACCCCGGCGCGGATGCTGTCGTCGATGTCGTGGTTGATGTAGGCGATGCGGTCCACCAGCTTCAGGATCCGGCCTTCCAGCGTGGCCGGCTTGCCCGGCCCCGTGTGGTGAAGGATCCCGTCGCGAACTTGCTCCGTCAGGTTTAGCCCCTGGCCGTCGCGCTCGAGCCGTTCGACCACGCGCAGCGAGTGCTCGTTGTGGCGAAAGCCGGTGTCATAGCGCTCGCGCACGCAGGCGTCCAGCACGTTCTCGCCGATGTGCCCGAAGGGCGGGTGGCCGAGGTCGTGCCCCAGCGCGATCGCCTCCGTCAGGTCCTCGTTCAGGCCGAGCGCGCGCGCGGCCGTGCGCGCGATCATGCACGTCTCGAGCGTGTGCGTGAGCCGCGTTCGATAGTGGTCGCCCTCCGGCGAGATGAAGACCTGGGTCTTGTGCTTGAGCCGGCGGAAGGCCTTCGAGTGGACGATCCGGTCACGGTCGCGCTGGAAGGGCGTCCGGACCGGGGAGTCCTCCTCCGGCAGGGCGCGCGCCGCCGGGTAGGACGACGCCGCCAGGTGGGCGAGGGCGCGAGGTTGTCCGGTGGCGAGCTCGACGGGCATGGCCGCCGATTGTCGCAGCGCGTCAGGCGGCGTGGCGGATCGCGGCCTGCGCCGCCGCCACGCGCGCGATCGGCACGCGGTAGGGCGAGCAGCTCACGTAGTCGAGCCCGGCCATGTGGAAGAAGTCGATCGAGTCGGGGTCGCCGCCGTGCTCGCCACAGATGCCGAGCTTGAGATCGGGCTTGCGCTCCCGCCCGACCCACGCGCCCAGCCTGACCAGCCAGCCGACACCGGGCGCGTCGAGCGTCTCGAACGGGCTCCGGGTGACGATTTTCTTCTCCAGGTACGTCGCGAGGAACTTGCTCTCGACGTCGTCTCGCGAGAAGCCGAGTGCCGTCTGCGTCAGGTCGTTCGTGCCGAACGAGAAGAAGTCCGCGTGCTCGGCGATCCGGTCGGCGATGAAGCATGCGCGCGGCAGCTCGATCATCGTGCCGATCGTGATCCCGAGCTCGCCCCCACCCTCCTGCTCGACGGTCTCGTCGACCAGGCTTCGCATGAGCTCGAGCTCCTTCTCGTAGGCGACGAGCGGGATCATGATCTCGACGTGCGGCGCCGAGCCGGCCCGCCCCTTCACCGCCACCGCCGCGCGCGTTATCGCGCGCACCTGCATCTCGTAGATCTCGGGATGGACGATCGCCAGGCGGCACCCGCGGGTGCCGAGCATCGGGTTTGCCTCCTCCAGGTGGTGGACGACCTCGAGCGTGCGCTCGAGCTCAGCGAGGTCGTCGCTCAGCTCGATCCGTGCGCGCTCCACCTCCTGCGCGACCTCGCCGGCGTGCGGAAGGAACTCGTGGAGCGGCGGGTCGAGCAGCCGGATCGTGACCGGCAGCCCCGCCATCTCCTCGAAGAGGCCCTCGAAGTCCTCCTGCTGGAGCGGCATCAGCTCGTCGAGCGCCGCGCGCCGCTCGCCCTCCTCCTCGGCCATGATCATCGCCCGCATCTTGGCCTGGCGCGCGGGGGCCATGAACATGTGCTCCGTGCGGCACAGCCCGATGCCCTCGGCGCCGAACTCGCGCGCCTTTCGCGCGTCGTCGGGGGTGTCGGCGTTGGTCCGCACTCCAAGCGTCCGGAGCGCGTCGGCCCAGCCCAGCACCGTCTCGAAGTTGCGGTCCACCTCGGGCGCGACCAGCGGGACGTCGTCGGTCGTCACCACGCCCGTGCTGCCGTCGATCGCGATCCGGTCGCCACCCGCGAGCACCGTCCCGTTCACGCGCACCTCGCGCGCGCCCAGGTCGATCTCGAGGTCCGAGGCGCCGCACACCGCCGGGCGGCCCATGCCGCGGGCCACGAGGGCCGCGTGGCTGGCCTTGCCGCCCTCGCTCGTGAGGATGCCCTTCGCCGCGAAGAAGCCGGCGACGTCATCCGCCTCGGTGAACGGCCTGACGAGCACGACGTCGCGGCCCTCGTCGGCGGCGGCCACCGCCTCCTCGGCCGTGAAGACGATCTCGCCCTTCGCGGCGCCCGGCGACGCGTTCACCCCGCGCGCGATCACCTCGAACTCGGCCTTGGGGTCGAAGGTCGGGTGGAGCAGCGCGTCGAGGCCCTCCGCGTCGATCGTGGCGATCGCCTCGTCGCGCTCCAGGAGGCCCTCCTCGGCGGCGTCCACAGCGAACCGCACCGCGGCCTGCGCGGGCCGCTTCGCGTTGCGCGTCTGCAGCATGTACAGGCGCCCCTCCTCGACGGTGAACTCGGTGTCCTGCATGTCGCGGTAGTGGCCCTCGAGCGTCCGGAGGATCTCGAGCAGCTCCGCGTGCGCGTCGGGCAGATGCTCGCGCATCTCCTCGAGCGACAGCGGCGTGCGCACGCCCGACACCACGTCCTCTCCCTGCGCGTTCATCAGGAAGTCGCCGGACGGCTCGGGCGCGCCGGTGATCTCGTCGCGCGAGAAGGCGACGCCCGAGCACGAGCGCTCGCCCATGTTGCCGAAGACCATCTCCTGCACGTTCACGGCCGTGCCCCACTCGTCGGGAATCCGGTTGATCCGCCGGTACTCGACGGCGCGATCCCCCAGCCACGAGTCGAAGACCGCCCTGATCGCCTCCCGCAGCTGGGCCTGCGGCTCCTGCGGGAACTCCTCGCCGGTTCGATCCCGGTAGAGGGCCTTGAACGCCTCGACGAGCGCCTTCAGGTCATCGACCGACAGCTCCGTGTCGAGCCTGACGCCGGCCCTCCCCTTCTGCTCCTTGATCGCATCCTCGATCGCCTCGCCCGGGACGCCGCGGCAGACGTTCCCGAACATCTGGACGAAGCGGCGGTAGGAGTCCCAAGCGAACCACTCGTTGCCGGTCCGCTCCGCGAGCCCCTGCACCGAGCGGTCGTTCAGCCCCAGGTTCAGGACCGTGTCCATCATGCCTGGCATCGACTCGCGCGCCCCCGAGCGCACGGAGACGAGCAGCGGGTCGGCGTCGGCTCCGAGGCGCTTGCCGGTGTGGCCCTCGAGCCGCTCGAGGGCATCGGCCAGCTGCTGATCGAACCCGGGCGGCTCCTCACGGCCGGCCTTCATGTAGGCCACGCACGCCTCGGTCGTGATCGTGAAGCCGGCCGGCACCCGGTCCGCGCCGAGCACGCGCGTCATCTCCGCCACGTTCGCGCCCTTGCCGCCGAGCAGCTCGCGCATGTCGCGACTGCCCTCGCTGAAGTCGTAGACGAGCTTCGTATCGGCCGCTACCGCCATCGCGGCGGTGAGGTTACTCAGGCCGCGACGCGGCCGAGACGAACGTGGGCGTGGTGCTCGAGCGTCTCCGAGATGGCCCGGTCGGCCTGCGCCAGCGCCCGGTCGGGGGCCTCCGGGATCTCCGCGAGCGGGCTGGCAAGCGCCGCGACGAGGAACTCGTGCGCGGCCACCTCCAGGGGGAACGAGCCCGCCTCGCACGCGGCGCAGACGACTCCGCCGGCCCCGGCCGAGAAGGCCCCCAGGTGCTCGCGCTCGCCGCAGGAGGCGCACGCCCCGAGTTCGGGCACGAACCCGGCCGCGAGCAGGAGCTTCAGGCGAAACGCGAGCGCCTGGGAGCGGCTGGCGGCCGTCCCGCCCGCGTCGAGCAGCGCCAGCTGGTGGCACAGCAGGTTGTACGCGGGCACGTTCGGCTCGGCGCTGTCGAAGAGGCGCAGGACCGCTGCGCACGCCTCGGTCGCGCGGCCCAGGGTGACCCGCCCCTCGCGGACCGCCCGGTGGGCGTGCACCGTCTGGGCCGAGGTGACCGTGTGGAGCTCCCCGCGCCCCTCGTGCAGCACCAGGTTGACCCTGAAGAGCGGCTCCAGTCGACCCCCGAAACGGGACTTCGGCCGCCTGACCCCCTTGGCGACGGCGCCGATCCGTCCGCGCTCGCGCGAGTAGAGGTGGAGGATCCGGTCCGCCTCGCCGTAGCGGATGGAGCGGAGGACGATGGCTTCGGTCTTGAAGGATCCGGGCATGAGCGCTGCTACACCTTCCTAGCGATGCCGGACGACACGAACGTCACTCTCTACACGACCGAGCCGTGCGGGTTCTGCCGCTCGGCGAAGTCCCTCCTCGACAGCCGCGGGGTCTCCTACGACGAGATCAACCTGGCGAAGGACCCCGACGGCCGCGCCGAGCTCGTGGCGCTGACGGGCCAGATGACCTTCCCGCAGATCGTCGTCGGCCGCCGCGCGATCGGCGGCTTCCGCGAGCTGCTCGAGGCCGACCGCGAGGGCATCCTCGAGGACCTGCTCGCGGCCTAGGCGGATGCGCGCGGTGCCCGCTGGCATCGCGGGCAGAAGTAGGTGCCGCGTCCGGCCGCACGGATCTTCCGGATGGTGGCCCCGCAGCGCATGCATGGCTCGCCGGCACGGAGGTGGACCCGGAAGCGATCCTGGAAGGCTCCGCTCGCGCCGTCCGTGTTGCGAAAGTCGTCGATCGTGGCGCCGCGGGCGTCGATCCCGGCGTTCAGCACCTCGACCACCGCGTCGCGGAGCTCCGCGAACTGCTTCCCACGAAGCGTGCCGATCGGCCTGAGCGGGTGGATGCGGGTGAGGAACAGCGCCTCGTCGGCGTAGATGTTGCCGACGCCGGCGATCCGCTCCTGGTTCAGGAGGAACGCCTTCGCCGGCGCGCGCCGCCCGCGCGCCAGGTCCCGCAGGTGCCCGGCCGTGAAGTCGGTGGACAGCGGCTCGACGCCCAGCCGCGAGGCGAAGTACTCCTCGCGCGCGTCGCGCCCGAGCAGCACGACCCCGGTGCCGAACCGGCGCTGGTCGCAGAACAGGACGGCCTTGCCGTCGTCCAGGCGGAAGCGCACGCGCGCGAAGCGGGCGTCGTCGGTGTAGAGGAGGTTTCCAGTCATCCGCAGGTGCATGACCAGGTGGACGTCGCCGGACAGCTCCCAGATCAGGTACTTCCCGCGCCGGTCGAGCCGTTCGATACGCCGTCCGCGCACCGCGTTCGCCACCTCCCACGGAGGCGCGGGATCGCTCCAGCGCGGGTCGAGGACCTCGATCTCCTGGAACCGCCGCCCCTCTACGACGGGCGCGAGCTGGCGGCGAATCGTCTCGACCTCGGGCAGCTCGGGCATGAGCCGCCGAGGCTACCCGCCAAGCCGTCCGTCAGGTGGCCCGCGTGAACGGGGTCCCGGGGAGCTCCGCCGGGGGCGGCTCGCCGGTCAGCCACGCGAATGCGCTCGCCCCCACATCCGCCAGCAGCCCGTCCACCCGCCGCCCGTCGTGCCCTTCGAAGACGGCGAGGAGGGGGGCGAACTCGCGCGTGTGGTCGCTCCCCGGGTGGGCGGGGTCGCACCCGTGGTCCGCGGTCACCGCGAGCATGTCGCCGGGCCGCATCGCCTCGAGCCAGCCCGCCACGGCGGCGTCGATCTCGCGCAGGGCCGCGTGGAACCCGGCCGTGTCCTTGCGGTGGCCGAAGACCTGGTCGGTATCCACGAGGTTCGTGAAGACGAGGCCGGCGTCGAGGTCCGCGACCAGGTCCGTGGTCACCCCGATCCCGGTCGGGTTGTCCGGTGCCTTGTGGTCCTCGGTCACGCCGCGGCCGTTGAAGACCTGGCTCACCTTCCCCACCGCATGCACCGCCTGTCCGCGCCGGCACAGCTCGTCCATGTAGCTGTCGGCCGGCGGGTCGAGCGCGAAGTCGCGCCGCCCCGGGGTGCGCTCGAACGCCCCCGGCACGCCGCGGAATGGGCGCGCGATCACCCGCCCGACCGCGTGCTCCCCGGTCAGCAGCGCCCGCGCCGCCTCGCAGTGGCGGTAGAGCTCCTCCTCCGCCACACGGTCCACGTGCGCCGCGAGCTGGAACACCGAGTCCTGCGACGTGTAGAGGATCAGGGCGCCCGTCTCCAGGTGGCGCGGGCCGAACTCCTCGAGCGCGCGGATGCCCTCGCGCGGCGCGTTGCAGAGGACCTCGCACCCGGTTGCCGCGCGGAAGGCGTCGATCACCTCGGGCGGGAACCCACGCGGATAGACGCGTTGCCGCGGCGCCCGCACGCCCATGAGCTCCCAGTGCCCGCTCGTCGTGTCCTTGCCGTGCCCGAGCGGGGCCAGCCGCCCGTGGACGGCCGGATGAGCGACGGGGGCCACACCTGGGATCTCGGTCACGTTGCCGAGCCCCAGCCGCTCTAGGGTCGGCAGCTCGAGGCCGCCCTCGGCCTGCGCCACGTGGCGCAGCGTGTGGGTGCCCGCGTCGCCGTAGTCCGCCGCGTCGGGCAGCGCGCCTGCTCCGCAGGCGTCGAGCACGACGACGAACGCGCGCCGTCCGCCCGTCACTCGGCGTCCTCGTGCACCTCGCCGTCGATCTCGAGCAACTCCAGCAAGGGCTCGAGGACGCGCCGCTCGACGACCGCGCGGTCGGCCGGGGCCGCGATCGCCTCGATCACGTACTCGATCTCGCCCTTGAACACGTGGACGCTGCGGATCCGCACCGGGCGCTCCGCGATGACCTGTCGGCCGACGATCTCGATCGCCGGTGAGCCCGCCACACGCGTGACGGCCGACCGCCGCAGCCGGTACTCCGGGTCGCGGTCCTCGACCGCCTCGACGAGGCGCTCGCGGGCCGCCTCAAGCTCGCCGTCGCCCTCCGGCAGCGGCTCCTCGCGCGGATAGGCCCAGGCGGCGATCACGCTCTCGCCCGATCTGAGCTCGAACACGGCCGGGGCCTCGCGGCGCCGCAGGCGCCAGTTCTCCGGGTGCTCGACGACCATCCCGACCTGCGCGAAGCTGGAGTCGGTGAGCCCCGATGGCTCCTGGGTCTCGAACACGGGCGGAGGGTCATCCGGCTGTGCTCCGCAGGCGCCGAGCAGCGGCAGGCAGGCGAACGACAGGAGGGCGAGCCGGCGCATCGGGGCATTGTTAACGTCGCGGCCCTTGGATGACGCCTCGACCGTTCGCCGGGTCGCCAGAAGGGCGAAGCGGGTGTCCCGCCGTGCCTGGCTGTCGACGGGCAACCACGTGCAGTGCCCCTGCTGCGGGAAAAGCTTCCGCGGCTTCCTGCCCCACGGGGCGTTCAACCGCCCGAACGTGAGGTGCCCCGCCTGCGGCTCGCACGAGCGCCACCGCCTGCTGTGGCTCTATCTGACGGAGGAGCGGCCCGACCTGCTCGCGCGCTCCCCGCTCCGGCTCCTGCACCTCGCCCCCGAGCCGATCTTCCAGCGCCTCTTCCGCGGACGCTCGAACGTCGACTACCTGAGCGCCGACCTCGACAGCCCGCTCGCGCAGGACGCGGTCGACATCCAGTCCCTGCCCTACCCGGACGGCTCCTTCGACGCCGTCGTCTGCAGCCACGTGCTCGAGCACGTCCCCGACGACCGGCGCGCGATGCGCGAGCTGCGCCGCGTGCTGCGTCCAGGCGGCTTCGCGATCGTCATGGTGCCGGCCCACGGCGGCCTGGCGGAGACGCTCGAGGATCCTGCGATCACCACCCCGGAGGAACGGCTCGCAACCTACGGCCAGGCCGACCATCTCCGCCTGTACGGCCGTGACTTCCCCGATCGCCTGCGCGCGTCCGGCTTCGACGTCGAGGTCGAGGACTACGGGCATCGCGTCGACCCCGCCGCGTACGAGCGCCACGCCCTCACCGGGGCGCCGATCTACCTCTGCTCACCCGCCGGCTAGACCTTCGCGCGCGGGTGAGCGCTGAAGTAGACGTCCTTCAGGCGGTCACTCGACAGGTGCGTGTAGAGCTGGGTCGTGGCGACGTCGGCGTGCCCCAGCATCTCCTGCACCGACCGCAGGTCGCAGCCGCCCGCCAGCAGGTGGGTGGCGAAGGTGTGGCGCAGCGTGTGCGGGCTCATCCGGTCCGCCAGCCCGACGGCGGCCGCGTGCCTGCGGACGATCTTGTAGAGGCCCTGGCGGGTCAGCGGCCCGCCGCGGAAGTTCACGAACAGATGCGGCTCGGGGCGGCCGCGTACGAGCGCCGGGCGACCCCGCTCGACATAGACGCGAAGCGCGGCGATCGCCGCCCTCCCGATCGGCACCACCCGGTCCTTCGAGCCCTTCCCGCGGGCACGCAGGACCTGTTCGTCCAGGTCGATGTCGGTCAGCTCGAGTCCGATCGCCTCGGACGCGCGCAGCCCGCACGCGTACATCAGCTCGAGGAGCGCGCGGTCGCGCAGGGTGGCGGGCTCCGTGCCGCGCGGCGCGGCCAGCAGCCTGTTGATCTCGTCACGGGACAGGACGCGCGGAAGCTTGCGCCCGCGCCGGGGCGCACTGATCGACGCCGTCGGGTCGGAGTCGCGGACCCCCTCGCGGCGGAGGTGCCGGTAGAAGGAGCGCAGACATGCGCTCTTGCGGTGGATCGTCGCGGGCGATGCGGGCGGCCGGCCGTTCCCCTCCGCCAGCCCCGCGACCCACTCGGAGACCTGCGGTCCGGTGACCGTCTCGGCGCTCAACCCCTCGTCGGCCAGCCAGCGACCGAACTGGAACAGGTCGGTGCGGTAGGCCTCGAGGGTGTTGCGCGACAGGCCGCGCTCGAACTCCAGGTAGCCGAGGAAGTCGAGCACGAGGTGCTCGAAGGGCCGGGCATCGCTTCGGGGGGCGACGGTCGCCACGGGACCGGATTCGCCCGGCCTCGTGTCACCCCTGCGCGTGCAAGCGGGATCTCAGAAGCATCAGGCCGACGAGCGTCTTCCCATCCACCACTCGGTCGATCAGCGCGTCGATCTCCGCCAGCGGGACCGCGTCGACCTCGATCCGTTCGTTCTCCTCCGCCTCGGCGTGCTCGTCCTCGAGCCCAGTCGCGAGGTAGATCCAGATCCGCTCGTTGGTGAAGCCGACCGACGCGTAGTACGGGCCCTTGAGGAGCTCCCAGTCGCGTGCGGACTTGCCGATCTCCTCCGCGAGCTCGCGCTTCGCCGTCGCGAGCGGGTCCTCGCCCTCCACGTCCAGCTTCCCGGCGGGCAGCTCGAGCACCTCCTGCTCGCCCACCGGCTCCCGCGGCTGGCGCACGAGATACACCCGCTCGCCGTCGTGGGCGACCATCGCGACCGAGCCGGGGTGGCCCACGTACTCGCGCTCGGCCTCTTCGCCGTCGTCGTCGTAGCGGACCGTGTCCTTGTGGACCGTGACGATCTTGCCCTCGTACACGACGTCGCTCGCGATGCGCTCGAAACCCACGGCGGGATTCCTACCCGATCGACGCGGCGAGGACGCGGCCACCGGCCAGCGCCGCCATGAAGAAGACCGGGTCCTCATCGGCTGTGCGGCCCATCGTGGTCGCCGGCAGCCCGCTAGCGAGGTACCCGGGCAGGTCCTCGTCGCCGGGCTTCGCCAGCACGACCGGCTTCAGCAGCAGGTCGAGCACGGTCCGGGTGTGGTGCGAGACGCCCCAGTGGCGCGCGCGGCGATCGCCCGAGGACATCCGCGGCACCAGGATCGTCCGGCACCCGAGCGCGAGCGCCGCATGGGCGCTGTCCAGCGCCTGCATCCCGCCGTGGCCGAGTGCCGTGGCCGACCCGAGGATGCCGGGTCCCGGGCCCACGATCGCCGCGTCCCAGCCGAGCTCGGCAAGCCCGGCGTGGATGCCGCCGATCGTCGAGATCGCGTCGTGCTGCCCGCCGAACGCGGGCGACGCGCAGACGTGTCCCGCGAGCAGCCCGCGCTCGAGCAGATCGGCGACCACGCGCGAGTGCGAGCCGGGGAGCGCCCCGCCGCCGGTCTGGACATAGCCCACGCGCCCGCGATCACGCGCGCCCCACGCCACGCACGGAACCTGGGCGTGGAGCGAGCAGACCGCGACCGGCTTCTCGACCGGCAGCTCGAGCTCGGCCGCCTCCACCGGCTCGACCGCGTGCTGGAGGGGCGTGTAGTTCAGCTTCATCACGTGCGCGTCCGCGATGCCCGTCCCGGCGAGGCCGCGCGTCAGATTCACGTGCACGATGTCGAAGCCCCCGCTGCCGAGCTTCAGCTCGCGCGCGGCCACGTTGACGACCACGTCGTCGCCGACCTCGTTCGGCCCGGTGAGCTCCTCGTACGCGATCGCCGGCCGCTCCTCCCCGTCGACCGCGACGGTGATCTGCGGGCCGTCGACGGCCACGACCGTGCCGCGTCTCAGGGCGAGGCGCTGCACTCGACCAGGGTGAGCGCCACGTCGAGCGCGCCCTCGAGCGCCTCGACGGTGACGAACTCGTCGGGTTCGTGGTTGTGGGCGGTGCCGTTCGCGACGTTCAGGCACGGCAGCCCCTCCTGATTGAAGACGTTGGCGTCGCTGCCGCCGCCGGTGGTCACGTACCGCGGCTCGTAGCCGAGCCGTTCGAGCGCCGCGGTCGCGACGGCGGCGGGCGGGGCGGTACGCGGCATCCGGTACGCGCGGAACTGCTCCTCGATCTGCGTCTCGACATCGCACTCGGCGTCGCTCGCGGCGTCGGTCAAGGCGTCCACCGTCCGCTCGACGAGGCGGCTGGCCTTGTCGGCGTCCACGCTGCGCGCCTCGATCTCGAGCCGGCAGCGCTCGGCCACGACGTTGGCCGCCGTGCCGCCCTCGACGCGGCCGACGTTCGCCGTCGTCTCGTCGTCGACCCGCCCGAGCTCCATCCGGCCGATGGCGTCGGCCGCGGCGACGATGGCGCTCCGCCCGTCTTCGGGCCTGATCCCTGCATGTGCGGCGCGGCCGTGGAACTCGGCCTCGAGCCGGAAGTAGCTGGGCGCCGCCAGGATCAGCTCGCCGATCGGCGTCGCATGATCGAAGACGAAGCCGAGGTCGGCCCGCAGCGCGCCGCGGTCGAAGGCCTTCGCGCCCTGAAGCGCGACCTCCTCGCAGGTGGTGAACAGGAACTCGAGTCCCACGGGCGCGGACCCGTCCGCGAACCGCCGCGCGAGTGCCATGAAGGCCGCCACCGCCGCCTTGTTGTCGGCGCCGAGGATCGTGTCGAACCGGTTGATGTAGCGGCCCTCGCGCTCCTCCACCTCGATCGGCCCGGTCGCCGGCACGGTGTCGAGGTGAGCGCAGAACAGCACGGTGGGCGCGCCGTCCGGCCCCGGGATGCGAGCCAGCAGGTTCCCCGCGTCGGACCCCGTCTCGCCGGCGCTGTCGTCCTCCGTCACCTCGACGCCGAGCGCGCCGGCCACGAAGTCGGCGACGACGCGCTCGCGCCGGGACGGGCTGGGGATCTCACACAGGCGGACGAAGTCCGCCCGCAGCTGTTCGCGCTCGGCGTCGGTCGCGCGCAACTACCTACTGCGTGCGGATCTCAGGCAGCGGCTCCGCCTCGGCGCGCGCCGCCGACTCGACCTCCGGAGCGTTCTCGCGCGCGCGCTCGGCCGCGGCGCCCACGAAGTCGCGGAAGAGCGGCTGCGGCCGCAGCGGGCGCGACTTGAACTCGGGGTGGAACTGGGACGCGACGAAGAACGGGTGGTCGGGCAGCTCGACGATCTCGACCAGGCGGTCGTCGGGCGATGTGCCCGAGCACACGAGACCCTCCTGCTCGAGCCGGCGGCGAAGGTGGTTGTTGACCTCGTAGCGGTGGCGGTGGCGCTCGTAGATGACGGCCTCGCCGTATATCTCCCGCGCGCGTGTGCCCTCGTGGAGCTTGACCGGGTCGGCGCCCAGCCGCATCGTGCCGCCCATGTCCCGCACCTCCTTCTGCTCGGGAAGGAGGTCGATCACCGGGAACGGCGTCTCAGGGTCGAACTCGGTCGAGTTGGCCCCATCCATCCCGGCCACGTGGCGCGCGAACTCGGCGACCGCGACCTGCATGCCGAGGCAGATGCCGAAGTAGGGCACGCCGCGCTCCCGCGCCCAGCGCGCCGCGAGGATCTTGCCCTCCACCCCGCGCACCCCGAAGCCGCCCGGCACGAGGATGCCGTCGAGCCCCTCCATCTCGTCGCCGAGCGACGCCGGCTCGAGCCGTTCGGAATCCACCCACCTGATCTCGACCCGCGCGCCGTGGTGGGCGCCGCCGTGGTTGAGCGCCTCGATGACCGACAGGTACGCGTCGTTCAGCTGGGTGTACTTGCCGACCATGCCGATCCGGACCGGCAGATCCGCCGAGTCGTGGCGCTTCACGAGCGCCTCCCAGTCGGACAGGTCGGGCGGCTCGGTCTCGAGGCCGAAGTGGGACAGGATCTCGTCGTCCACGCCCTCGGCGCGGAAGTAGAGCGGCACCTTGTAGATCGAGTCCACGTCCCGGGCGGAGACCACGCGGTCCACCGGCAGGTTGGCGAACAGGGCGATCTTCGAGCGGATGTCGCGGTCGAGCGCCTCCTCGGAGCGGCAGACGACCATGTCGGGCTGGATGCCGATGCGGCGCAGCTCCTGTACGGAGTGCTGCGTGGGCTTCGTCTTCAGCTCGCCGGCGTGCCCGAGGAACGGCACGAGCGTGAGGTGGATGAACATGCAGCGGTCCGCCCCGTGCTCGGTCTGGAACTGGCGCAGTGCCTCGAGGAACGGGAGCGACTCGATGTCGCCGACCGTGCCGCCGATCTCGGTGATGACGAAGTCCACGGACTGCGCCTCGGCCACCAGCCGGATGCGGTTCTTGATCTCGTCGGTGACATGCGGGATCACCTGGACGGTGCCGCCGAGGTAGTCGCCGCGGCGCTCCCGCCGGATCACGGCGTTGTAGATGGCGCCCTGGGTGACGTTCGAGCCGCGCGTCGTGTTCGAGTCGGTGAAGCGCTCGTAGTGGCCGAGGTCGAGGTCGGTCTCGGCCCCGTCCTCGGTCACGAACACCTCGCCGTGCTGGAACGGGCTCATCGTGCCCGGGTCGACGTTGATGTACGGGTCGAACTTCTGGAGCGTGACCGTCTTGCCGCGCGACACGAGCAGGCGGCCGATCGAGGCCGAGGCGATCCCCTTGCCCAGCGCGGAGACGACACCCCCCGTGACGAAAATGAAGCGAGTGGGCTGCGAGTCAGGCATGGCTCCTCCCGAGCGAGTCTAGATGTCGTAGTCCCGGAGTCCGGCCGATCAGGCGGGAGATCGAACGGAATTCTCCGTAGATGGTGGCTGTTCCGATCACGGCGAGCGCGATCAGCTGGCCGGTCGTGTCCAGGGTCAGGATCAGCCACAGCCCGGCGACAGCGCCGGCCACGTTCGATCCCGTGTCACCCAGCATCCCCCGCTCGCGCAGGTCGAACGGGAGCAGGACGAGCAGCGGGCCCACGAAGAGCCCGAGGGTCCAGAGCGGGTCGAGGTCCATCGACCCGAGGGTCAGCGCGACCCCGAGGAGGGCGAGCGCCTTCAGCGAGCGCCCGGGCCGGAGGTCGAGCAGGTTGAAGAAGTTCGTGGCGAGGACGAGCACGGCCGCCGCGAGCAGGTAGTCGGCCGTGTCGAGCGCGCTCCCGGCCAGCACGAAGAGCGCGAGCCCGGCGGCTCCGGCCGCCTTCAGGAGCCCCGGCGAGAAGCCCCCCGCCGCCGTCGCGCGCGCGTGGCCGCGCCAGCCGCGTTCGTCGCCCGCGCCGACCATGTCGTCGATCAGGCCGAGGACGGCCACGCCGAGCACGTACAGCACGATGCCGACGATCCCCACGGGCGCGCCGATCGGCTCCCACACGTCGCCGTCCGAGGCGTGGTCGACGATCGCGACCGGACCGAGCGCGATCAGGCTGGCCGCGACGGCAGCGAGGCCGGCCGGGAACGGCACGCTGACCCCGCGGTAGTTCTCAGCGAGGAGCCCGCGCCGCTCGAGCTCCCGGAGGGCCGCCGGCACCGCCGCGAGCGCGACGACGAGCGAGACCGCGAGCGGGAGTGATGGCACCAAGCGACGGTAGCGCCCTACTCCGACAGATCAGGGAGCGCGGCGTCGGCCGTGTCCTTGTAGCCGTAGCTGCCCTCGGGCCGGTCGCCCGTGATCTGGGCGAGCGCCGCCTCCTGGAGCATCAGCACGAGCGCGAGCCGGCCGGCGCTCACGTCGGCGTTGTCCACGCTGGCCACCACCTGGTCCTCGAACCAGCCGATCTGGGACGGCTCGGTGGCGAGCGCCTCGACGCCGACGACGTTCTCGCGGAGCCCCTCGAACAGCCCGGTCTCGAACGCCTCGCGCAGCTCCAGCTCGCGCGCCGCCTCGTCGTCCTCCGGCTCGCCGGGCGGGTGGCGATAGACGACGACCGCGTCGGCGGTCCCCGTCAGGTCGCCGCTGATCCGGCGCGGCTCCTCCTCGCGCAGCCGTCGGACGCTCACGTCTCCGCGCTCGAGCAGGGCTCCGAACCGCCGGCCCGCACGTTCGTACCCGCGCGTCCCCCGCGCGTCCGGGAACTCGGGTGGTGCGAGGACGAACGTGCGAACCAGCCCACCATCGCCCATCTCGACCGCTTCGTCGACCGCTTCGGCGATGTCGCCGGGAAGCTCGCCGACCGCGACCAACGCCACGC
Source organism: Thermoleophilaceae bacterium (assembly GCA_035629775.1). GTDB lineage: Bacteria > Actinomycetota > Thermoleophilia > Solirubrobacterales > Thermoleophilaceae > DASPHG01. The sequence continues at coordinate 33,379 of DASPHG010000020.1, forward strand.
GCGCGCCGCTCAGCCTGCCCTCGGCCACGAGCGGTGTCGCCTCGTCGATCACCTCCTCGCGCCGCGAGCCGACCGACTGCTCGTCGCGCACCTCCTCGCGCGCCTCCGTCACGTCCTCGCGCAGCGAGTCGCGCAGGGTGCGGTCGGCATCCGAGACCAGCGAGTCGCCGACCGTGACCCCCAAGACGATGCCGATGCCGAGCGCCAGGAAGACGGCGACCAGCGAGAGCGCGTGATAGCGGAAGTCGACCACGCCTTACTCCAACCCGAGCAGGATCTGGATCTTCAGCCAGAGGAGATCGAGGAAGTCGCCGAGGTTGGGCGAGGCGATCACGATCACGATCAGGGTCGCGAACGCGGCGAGCGCCACGACGGCGATCGGCCCGCCCCCTGCCGACGGTCTGTAGAGGCGACTCACGCCCTTGGCGTCCACGAGGATCTCGCCGACCCGCAGCCGCGTGAGGAAGGTGGACGACATCCCCTTTCGGTTCTTGTCGAGGAACTCCATCAGGTTGAAGTGGGAGCCCACCATCACGATCAGCTCAGCGCCCTTCTCCGCCGCGACGAGCATCGCCACGTCCTCGCTCGTCGCGGGCGCGGGCACCACCTTGTACGGAAGGCCCAGCCGGTCGAGCCGGTCGCGGCCCGGCGCGCGCCCGTCGGGGTAGGCGTGGACCACGAGCTCGGCGCCCGAGCGGAGCGCCAGATCGGAGGCCGAGTCCATGTCCCCGACGATCATGTCCGGGTCGAGCCCCTGTTCGATGATGGCGTCGGCGCCGCCATCCACCGCCACGAGCACGGGGCGCTGGTCGCGCACGTACGGCCTGAGGATCCGCAGGTCCTTCTGGTGGTCGACGCCGCGCACCACGATCAGAGCCGGCCGGTCGCGGAAGCGCGTCTCGAACTCGGGCAGGTCGAGCCGGCCGCCGAGCAGCTCGCGTTCCTCGCGGATGTGGCTCATCGTGTTCGCGGCGAACGCCTCGAGCGCCTCCCCGAGCTTGAGCCGCTGGCGGTCGTGGGCGTGGCGGACGGCGTCCAGCTCCTGAACCTCGCCCTGGAAGAGGGGCTCGCCACCCCGGAGGACCGCGCCGCCCCGGACGGTGATCGCGTCGCCGTCCTCCAGCTCCTCGAAGAGCGGCTGGCCGGGCAGGTCCACCAGATGCACGCCTCCCTCGCCAAGGATCAGCGGGCCGATGTTCGGGTACCGCCCGGTCGAGGAGCTCGCCGCGTTCAGAACGCAACGCACACCCGTGGCGACCAGGTCCTCCCCCGACACGCGATCGATGTCCTCGTGGTCGATCACCGCGATGTCGCCCGGCTGCAGGCTCTTCACGAGCCGCTTGGTCCGCTTTCCGAGGCGGGCGGGGCCGGCGAACTCGCGCGGTCCGACCGCGCCGTTCGCGCGCGTGCGCGCACGCTTCGATCGGCCGGTCAGCCGGGAAACCGCCATGTCGCGGAGGGTACGTGCTACGCCGCTGCCAGCAGCTCCTCCGCGTGCTTGCGGGCCCCGGCGTCCTCCACGTCGGCGCCCAGCATGCGGACGAGCTCGTCGAGCACCAGGCCGTCGTCCAGCCGCTCCACGGTGGTCCGGGCGAGGTCGCCCGCCGCGCGCTTCTCGATCCGGAAGTGGCGCTGCGCCAGCGAGGCGATCTGCGGCAGGTGGGTGATGCATAGGACCTGCCTGCCGCCGGCAAGCGCACGCAGGCGCTCGCCCACGGCCCGCGCCGTCTGGCCTCCGACGCCGGCATCCACCTCGTCGAAGACGAGCGTGCCCGGCCCGTCCGTGCTGGCGACCGACATCAGCGCGAGCATCACGCGCGACAGCTCGCCCCCGGACGCCGAGTCGCGCACGGGTGCCGCAGGCACCCCGCGGTTCGGGGCGATCAGGAACTCGACCAGCTCGGCCCCGCTCGCCGCCAGCTCCTCGCGCGGCCGGAGCTCCACCTCGAACGACGCATCGGCCATCGCTAGCTCGGCGAGCTCGGACCGGACGCGGTCGGCCAACGCGGGGGCGGCGTTTGTGCGCGCCTTCGTGAGCGCGGCGGCCAGCTTCCGCTCGGCCTTCTCGGCCTCGGCCAACGCACGCTCGGCCGCCTCGATGGACACCTCGGCGTTCTCGAGCCGGTCCCGTTCGGCGCGGCAGCGCGCGAGATGGGCGAGCACCGCGGCGACGCTGCCGCCGTGCTTGCGCTCGAGCCGGTCGTATGCGTCGAGGCGCTCCTCGACGTGCTCGAGCCGCCCGGGCTCGGACGCCAGGCCGAGCTCGTAGCGGCGTAGCTCTCCGGCCAGGTCCTCGGCCTCGAGTCGCAGCGCCTCGAGCCGCCCGGCGAGCGCGTCGAGCTCGGGGTCGACGCCCGCGACGCCGGCCGCGAGCCGCTCGGCCTCGGCGAGCAGCATTGCCGCGCCGGGCGCGTCGCTCTCCGACGCGAGCGCCTCAGCGCCGCCGGCGCTCGCCGCCCGGAGGCCCTCGACGTGCCGCAGGCGGTCGCGCTCCGCCGCCAGATCCGCCCGCTCCGACTCGTCCGGTGCGAGGGCCTCGATCTCCCCGATCTCGAAGACGAGCAGGTCGAGGTCGCGCTCGCGGTTGCCCGCCCGGTCGCGCAGCTCGGCGAGCTGCGAGCGGCACTCGCGGACACGCGCGTGGGCGCGAGCGAGCTCGTCACGGTTCGCGCGCTGGCCCGGCCCGCAGAACGCGTCGAGAACCTCGAGCTGCGCCGACGACACCGTCAGCCTGCGGTGCTCGTGCTGGCCGTAGAAGGCGACGAGGCGCCCGCCCAGCTCACGCAGGTCGTCGATGGTGGTCGTCCGGCCGTCGAGGAACGCCCGCGAGCGGCCCGACGCCGACACACGCCGACCGAGCACGACCTCCTCGCCGCCCTCCGTCTCGAACGCTGCCTCGACGTACGCCTCCTCGGCCCCCGGCCGCACGATGCCCTGGCGCGGCTTGCCGCCGAGCAGGAGATCGAGCGCGTGAGCGAGGATGGTCTTGCCGGCCCCCGTCTCGCCGGTGATGACGTTGAGCCCCGGCCCGAGCCTGAGCTCAGCCCGCTCGATGAGGAGCAGGTTCTGTACGCGTAGTTCGACCAGCATCGCTCGCCAAGCTAATAGGCGAGTCGGCCGAACTTCTCCCTGAAGCGGTGGTAGAACGAGGTGCCCGGCATCTGCGCGAGCAGGAAGCGGTCGTGCTGAAAGCGTACGGTCGTCTGCTCCCCGGGCGCCAGCGCGCACGTCGGGCGACCGTCGGTCGTCACCTCGACGTCCTCACGCCGCGACAGGTTCTCGACCGTGAGGGTGTCGTTCGGCGCGACGACCAGCGTGCGCGCGGTGAGCGTGTGCGGGGCGATGAACGAGACGACGTAGCCCTCGACCCCCCAGGCGAGGATCGGGCCCCCGTTCGCGAGGTTGTAGCCGGTGGAGCCCACCGGCGTGGACGCCACGAGCCCGTCGCAGCGGACCTGGCCGAGCGTGTCGTCGCGGATCGAGTACCCGAGCTCGGCGACGCGGTGAGTCGGCCGGCGGTGGATCGACACGTCGTTCACGGCCCATCGGTCTTCGCCGTCCACCTCGATCGCGATGCCGGGCAGCTCGAGCAGCTCGAAGTTGCCCGCGAGCGCGTCACGCAGCCCGTCGTCGAAGGCGCGCCGCTCGACCGTGGCGAGGAACCCGATGGCGCCGAAGTTGAGCGCGAAGACGGGGACGCCCCGCCCCGCATAGGTCCGGAGGGCGGTGAGGATGGTCCCGTCACCGCCGAGGACGAGCGCGAGGTCGGTGGGCTCACTTGTCTCGGCACCTGCGCGGACGCCCTCCGAGTCCGCGCCGAGCGAGTGCTTCTCGGCCTCCGGGGGCGGCACGAGCACCTCGACGCCCGCGGCGCGCGTCATCTCGATCACCCGCTGGACGGAGTCGGACGTCTCCTCCGGGTACTGATGCGTGAAGAGAGTGATCCGCTCCGGCCGTTTCACGGCTCGACCGCCCGCGCCGCCGCCTCGACGGAATCGACCGCGCCCGCGCGCCCCGCCTCCGCGAGCCAGATGAAGCTCTCGCGGTTCCCGGCCGGCCCCGGCAGGCCCGACGACGCGAATCCCAGCACGGCGTGCCCGGCCGCGTGCGCCCATTCGCCGACCGCGACGAGCGCGGCGCGGCGGTCGTCGGCCGAGCGCACGACCCCGCCCTTCCCCACGCGCTCGCGCCCGACCTCGAACTGGGGCTTGACGAGCGCGAGGCAGTCCCACCGGTCGGCCGCCGTCGCGATCAGCGCGGGCAGCACCTTCGCGAGCGAGATGAACGCGAGGTCGGCCACGATCAGGTCCGGCCTGTACGGCAGTCCATCCGGTGCCAGGGCGCGGGCGTTCGTCCGCTCGACGACCGTCACGCGCGGGTCGTTGCGCAGGCGCCAGTGGAGCTCTCCGTAGGCGACGTCGAGCGCGACCACGTGGGCCGCACCGCGCTGGAGGAGGCAGTCCGTGAAGCCGCCCGTCGACGCCCCCGCGTCGAGGCACCGGCGCCCCGCCGGATCGACCGCGAACGCGGCGAGGGCGTTCTCGAGTTTCTCCCCCCCGCGCGAGACGAACCGCGGCCCCGCGACCACCTCGACCGGCACGTCGTCGGTGACCATTTGCCCCGGCTTCTCGGCGGGCCGGCCCTCCTGACCCAGGCGCACGTCGCCCGCGAGCACCGCGGCGGCCGCGCGCGAGCGTGTCTCGAACAGCCCCCGCTCGGCCAGCACGGCGTCGAGGCGCTTGCGTGACATGGCCGCAGCGTACCCGGGCCCTCCTGTGACGCCGCTCACACACATTCGGGCATCTCGCACGTACCTTGGGTAAGCAATGTTCCGAGGCAGGGTCTCTTACTCCATGCACGCAGCGGTCGAGCTGATGACCGCGATCGCGCTGATCGTCGCGCCGTTCGCGCTCGGCCTGTCACTCGACGCCACGATCGCCGCCGCCGGAATCGGGTTCATGCTGCTCGGCCTCGCCCTCTCGGCGACCGACACCGACGGCCGCGGCACGCTCCCCATCTCGGCCCATGCCACCTACGACGCGGCGATCGCGCTCGTCCTCTTGGCGATGGCCGTCATCTTCGGCCTCGCCGGCGAGCCGCTCGCGCTCGCCGTCCTGCTGGTGGCGGGCGTCGCCCAGCTCGTGCTCAACGGGTTCACCCGCTACAGCCCGTCGCACGCCTAGAAACTTCCCCCCAAACACGCATCACTCCTCCCTCGAGCGGCTCCGGTCTTCCCCCGGGGCCGCTCGTCTTTGTGGGCTTACCACGGGGCCTGGCCCCTTGGTAAATCAGGCGCTGCTGCGCGTCCGGCTGTCGGCTGCGCCGCCGGCGCCGACCGGTTGCGAGGCCGTCGGGTCCTCCCGTGCTGTCGCCTCCATCTCCTCGAGCAGGCGCGGTGCCTCCCGCTTCATCTGGAGCTCGCCGAGCCTCTGGACGAGCATCCTGCCGAACAGCACGGCGTTGAAGCTCTTCGGCACGACGATGCGGCGCGCGCGTGCCTCGATCCCGGCGGCGGTGGCCTCACCCGCCTCCTCCACGGTGAAGGTCTTGCCCGCCGGGCCCCTCAGTCGCTTGCGCCACTCCCCGAGCCCCGCCCGTGCATCGGCGCCACGGACCATCTCGGTGTCGATCCAGGAGTAGTACGCGACGCCCACGTCGACGCCGAGGTGGCGAACCTCCATGCGCAGCGAGTTCCCGAGCGCTTCGACCGCCGACTTCGCGGCGGCGTACGCCGACATGCCGGGGCTGTGCACCGAGGACGCCATCGACGAGACCGGCAGCACGTAGCCCCGGCGCTCGATCACGTGCGGCAGGCATGCCCCGATCGTCCTGTAGACGCCGAGGAGGTTGACCTCGATGACGCGTTCCCAGCCGTCCGGGTCCATGGTCCTGACGGTCCCGCCGGCGCCGATGCCCGCGTTCGCCATGACGACGTCGATCCCCCCGAAGCGGTCGACCGTCGAGTCCACGGCGGCCGCGAGCGCGTCGCGATCGGTGACGTCGGCCTCGCACCAGATGGCCTCGCCGCATTCCGCGGCGACGCGCTCGAGCATGTCGGGCTCCAGGCCGACCAGCGAGAGGCGGGCCCCACGGGCCGCGAGCCGCCGAGCGGTCTCGGCGCCGATCCCTCGGGCCGCGCCCGTGATCAGGACGGTCTTCCCCTGGACGGAGTGCGAGCGGGCCATCGTGGCCAGCCTATCCGCGCGCGCGCCCGGATGAAAGTTTCCCGCCCCTCCGTCGTTTGGACAGGAGAACCGACCATTCCCGGAGGCTGACTTGCGTTTTCCCACCGTCCTGCTCGCGCTTCTCGCGCTTACCGCCACCGCCACCGCGGCCACGCCGCGCGTGCTGCCGGCCACCGAAGAGCGTCTGTCCGCGGCCGACACGGTCAAGCGCACCTGCGCCGCGCGCCTGCTCTCGGCCGACGCGCGTGGGATCGCGCGCGAGACCTGGCGAGCGCCGATGAGCGGCTTCGTGAACGTGCGCCTGTCGGGCGCCCGTAACGCCGACTGGGACCTGGCGGTGTTCGACGCCGCGAGCAAGCGGCGGATGGGTTCCTCGCAGGCCTTCGGCTCGACCGAGCTTGTCCAGACGTGGGTCACGAGCGGACAGGCGCTCTCGATCCAGGGCTGCCGCCGCTCGGGGTCGCGCACCGCCGCGCTCGAGGTCCAGCTCGTGGACGTCGCCCCGCCGAAGAAGGCCGGCACGCCTTCCCTCGTGCGCGTGAAGCTCGGCAAGGCCTCCGACCTGGCTCGGCTCGAGGCGCTCGGCCTCGACGTCACCCACAACCGGCGCGAGGGCGCTGCGGACATCGTGCTGAACACGCTCGCCGACCGCCGCCTGCTCGAGAAGACCGGGCTCGGGTACACGACGCGGATCGCCGACCTCGCCGCGAGCTACGACAAGAGCCGCGCCGCGGATATGGCGTACGCACGGCGGCTGAGCGGCAAGGCCAACCTCCCGTCCGGCAACCGGACGAGCTACCGCGAGCTCGCCGATTACGAGGCCGAGCTCAAGCAGCTCGCCGAGAAGTTCCCCGGGCACGTCAAGCCGGTGACCCTGCCCCAGCAGACCATCGAGGGCCGCGAGATCGGCGGTGTCGAGATCGCCGGCAACGTCCGCCGGCCCGAGGACGGCCGGCCCGTCTACTTCATCGTCGGCGTGCACCACGCGCGCGAGTGGCCCGCAGGCGAGGTCCCGCTCGAGTTCGCGCACCTGCTCGCGAAGAGCTACGGGAAGGACGGTCGCATCACGTCGCTCCTCGACAGGGTCCGCGTCGTGATCGTGCCGATCCTCAACAAGGACGGCTTCCACGCCGCGCGCGAGGCAGGCAAGACCTACTCGCTGCGCGACCAGTGCGGTGAGTTCGCGGGCTACGACAACTGCGGCGACCTCGAGACGGTGGAGGGCGTTCCCCTGGGCGGCAACGCCGCCTACCGGCGCAAGAACTGCCGTGGGCTCATCCTCCCCGTCGGCGTTCCGTGCGAGCTCCAGAACGGGGTCGACCCGAATCGCAACTACGGCGAGGGCTGGGGCGGCATCGGCGCGTCCATGAACCCGTACGCGCAGACCTATCGCGGCACGGGCCCGTGGTCTGAGCCGGAGACGCAGGCGCTGCACGAGTACACCCGGAGCCGCCAGGTCACGAACCTGATCACGATCCACAACGTCGCCGCCCTCGTGCTGCGCCCGCCCGGACGCCGCGCCGACGGCCTTGCGCCCGACGAGCCCCGCATGAAGGAGCTGGGCGACCAGATGGCCGCCGCGACCGGCTACACGTCCCAGTACGGCTGGCAGCTCTACGACACCTCGGGCGGCACGGAGGACTGGAACTACGCCGCGGCCGGCACGTTCGGCTACACGATCGAGATCGGCCCCGAGGACGGGTTCTTCCACATGCCGTACGAGACCGGCGTGGTCGCCGAGTGGGAGGGCACCGGGCCGCGCAAGGGCAAGGGCATGCGCGAGGCGCTGATGCTCTCGCTCGAGTCGGCCGGCAACGCGAAGGACCACTCGGTCTTCGAGGGCCGCGCGCCCGCGGGCCGCGTCCTGCGCGTCCGCAAGGAGTTCCAGACCCTGACCAGCCCGGTCTGCGCGATCGCGCTCGACGAGCCGGCGGTCGACCAGTGCCAGGCGCAGGGCGACCCGATCGCGGTGGACGACTTCCTCGAGTCCACCATGATCGTCCCGGCCAGTGGCCGGTTCACGTGGCACGTCACACCGTCCACCCGCCCGTTCGTCGCGGCGCGGCGTGACGAGGTGGTGAAGGTGACGCGCGAGGAGAAGTTCGGCCCGGCTGAGGGCGAGAGCCTGGAGCCTGCCGGCTCGCGCATCGTCGCCGACGAGTGGGGGCCCGAGTCCGAGGCGACCCGCACGTTCAAGGTGACGAATGCCGACAAGGCCGACGAGCTCGTGGTGGACCTGACCGCGGACCCGGTCGGCGGCGGCGAGACCACGAACGTCGAGGACTACGACGTCTACCTGTACTACAAGCAGGCGAACGGCACGCTCAAGCCGATCGGCATCGCGCGCAACGACGTGCCCCCGGGCGGCGCGCTGATCTGGAACCTCGAGGACGGCCAGGGGGCCCGCATCGGCCCCGCCCAGCCCGAGCAGCTGATCGTCGAGAGCCCGCCCGTCGGCGAGTACGTCGCGAAGGTCGTCAACCGAGTGGGCAGCGGCTCCACCTGGGAGCTCGGCGTCAGGCGGCTGAACAGCGAGCAGAAGGTCGTCCGGTCCGGCAAGTCCGAGGCGTGGACGGTGACCTGCGAGTCCGCCGACGGGAAGAAGGTCTACGACAAGCGCACGGTCGTGATCGAGCGCGGGCAGCGCAAGACGCTCGACTTCGGCTGCGGTGCTCCGGCGTCGAAGCCGAAGCCCGAGCCCCCTGCCGGGCCGAAGCCAAAGCCCGACACGGGCGACAAGAAGGCCGAGCGCAAGGAGAAGATCCAGAAGGCCAAGGCGCAGCGCGCCCGCTGCATCGACAAGGCGCAGACGGCCAAGAAGGCCAAGAAGCGCAAGGCCAAGGTCAAGAAGTGCAAGCGGAACTACCGCCGCAAGGCGGAGCGGATCCGCGCGCGCTACAGCTAGCTACGCAACCGATGCCGGGTCGCGGATGGCGGACTGGATCCGCTCCGCGATCCGCGCGCCGGTGAAGCCGATCTCCTCGTGAAGGAGGCTCGGCGTCCCGTGCGTGACGAACCGGTCGGGTAGCCCCACGCGCAGGATCCGCGGCGCGGCGCCGCCGTCCGACAGGGTTTCCCAGACCGCCGTGCCGAAGCCGCCCGCGAGCACGCCCTCCTCGACCGTGACGAGCAGGTCGTGCTCGGCCGCGAGCTGGCCCATCAGGCCGGTATCGATCGGCTTCGCGAACCGTGCGTCGGCGACGGTGGCCTCGAGGCCGCCCTCGGCCAGCAGGTCCGCCGCCTCGAGCGCCTTGCCGACGCCGGCGCCGTAGCCGACGAGCGCGACGCGCTCGCCCTCGCGCAGGATCTCGCCGGTGCCGATCACGACCGGCTCGGGCGCCGTGGGCAGGTCCACGCCGACGCCGGCCCCGCGCGGGTAGCGCAGTGCGATCGGGCCGTGGTCGTAGGTGACCGCGGTGCGAAGCATGTGCACGAGCATCGCCTCGTCGCGCGGCGCCATCAGGACGATGTTCGGCAGCGGTCGCAGATAGGCGATGTCGAACGCGCCGTGGTGGGTGGGGCCGTCGTCGCCCACCAGGCCGGCGCGGTCCATCGCGAACACGACGTTCAGGTTCTGCAGGCAGACGTCGTGGACGATCTGGTCGAACCCTCGCTGGAGGAACGTCGAGTAGATCGCGGCCACCGGCTTCACGCCCTGAAGCGCCAGGCCGGCGGCGAAGAGGACGGCGTGCTGCTCGGCGATGCCCACGTCGTAGTAGTGCTCGGGGAGCTCCTCCTGGAGGATGTTCAGGCCCGTACCCGAGTTCATCGCCGCCGTGATGCCGACGATGCGCTCGTCACGGCGGCACTCCTCGACGAGCGCGTTGCCGAAGACCGTCGTGTACTGCGGCGCGTCCTTCTTCTTCTTGGGCGCCGGCTCGGGCGGCTGCGCGACGCGGCGCCCCACGATCGAGTTCGGCTTCGCGGCGTGCCACTTCTCCATGCCGGCGAGCCCGCCCTCCTCCGCCGGCTCGAATCCCTTGCCCTTCACCGTGGAGACATGGACGACGACCGGGCGCTCCGCGTCGAGCGCGTCGCCGACGGCCTTGCGCACCGCGCCCACGTCGTGTCCGTCCACGACGCCGACGTAGGCGATGTCGAGGTCCTCGAAGAGGAGGCCGGGCGCCCAGTACGCCTTGAGGGACTCCTTGAGGATCGGCCCGAGGCGCTCGAAGCGCTTGCCGACGCCGATCGGCAGCCTGGTCAGCGTCTCCTCGACGTCCTCGCGCGCGTGGTAGAGCTTCGGGTTGAGCCGGATCCGGTTGAAATAGCGCGACAGGGCCCCGACGTTCGGCGCGATCGACATGCCGTTGTCGTTGAGCACGATCACGATCGGCACGTCCATCCCGCCCGCGTTGTGGAGCGCCTCGAACGCGACGCCACCGGTGAGCGCGCCGTCGCCGATCACCGCGACGACCCTGCCGTCCTCGCCCACGCCGCGGCGCATCGCCTCCTTCAACCCGACGGCGTAGGAGACCGAGGTCGAGGCGTGCCCCGCACCCATGATGTCGTGGTCCGACTCGAAGATCGAGCAGAACGGCGCGAGGCCGTCGTACTTGCGGATCGTCGAGAGGCGGTCGCGGCGGCCCGTGAGGACCTTGTGGGGATAGGCCTGGTGGCCGACGTCCCAGAGGATCTTGTCGCGCGGGGAGTCGAGCAGGCTGTGGAGCGCGACGGCCAGCTCGCACGTGCCGAGGTTCGCGCCGAAGTGGCCGCCGATCTCGCCGATCGTGTCGATGATCAGCTCGCGCACCTCCTGGGCGATCTGCTGGAGCTCCTTGTCGGACAGTCCCTTGAGGTCCGCGGGACCGTCGATCTTCGAGAGGAGATTCATGAGGTGCGCGTGAGGATGTAGTCGGCTATCCGGTCGAGCGTCTCGGTCTCGAATCCGCTCTCCGCCAGGGCGGCGCGGGCGTTGCGGTGCGATTCGGCGGCGAGCTCCCGCGCCCGGTCGAGCCCGAAGAGGCTCACATACGTGAGCTTTCCAAGGCGCTCGTCCGAGCCCTGCGGCTTGCCGAGCGCTTCCTCTTCGCCCGTCACGTCGAGGATGTCGTCGACGATCTGGAAGAGGACGCCAAGCTCCGCAGCGAAGCGGCCGAGCGCGATTGTGGCAGGTCCGCTCAATCCGTACAGAAGAGGTACGCACTCGACGGAGGCGGCGATCAGACGGCCCGTCTTCAGCTCGTGGAGGCGGCGCAGATCCTCCGTCTCGCCGCGGATGTCGATGTACTGGCCGCCGACCATCCCGTCGACCCCGGCCGCCGCCACGAGGCGCCCGAGGGCCGCCAGGACGTGGCGGGGATCACCCTGCTGGCGATCGGTCACGAGCCTGATCGCCTCGGCGAACAGGCCGTCGCCAGCCAGGATCGCCACCGCCTCGCCGAACTCGATGTGGCAGGTCGGCTGCCCGCGGCGCAGATCGTCGTCGTCCATCGCCGGCAGGTCGTCGTGGATAAGCGAGTAGGTGTGGATCAGCTCGATGGCGGCGGCGAACGGGGTGACCTCGGCGCGGTCGCGCCCGAGCGCCTCCGCCGTGGCGAGGGTCAGGACCGGGCGGATGCGCTTGCCGCCGCCGAGGAGGGAGTAGCGCATCGCCTCGTCGAGGCCGGCGGTGGCCGGCTCGTCCGCGAACCGCAGGCCGTCCAGGTACCGCTCGACTTCCTCCTGGAGGTGCGCCGGGTACGCGACCGCCACGGTCAGAGCAGCGTCTCCTGCCCGGGCGGCGTGTCGGCGCGAGCCTCCCGCGCGAGTCGCTCGACGTCGCTACCGAGGCGAGCGGCGAGCTCGGCGCAGCGCTCGACCAGCTCGGCCGCCTGCTCGGGCTCGAGCTCGCCCGAGCGAAGCTGCTCGGCCGCGGCCTCGAGCTCGCCCGCGAGCACCTCCAGGGGCTCTGGTCCGACTTCGCTCATCCGGCCCCAACCCTCTCACGTTGGGCGGCGCCGAGGATCCCGTTGACGAACTTCGGCGCGTCCGCGGAGCAGAGCTCCTTCGCCGCCTCGATCGCTTCGTCGATCGCCACCTCAGCGGGGACGTCCTCACGGCTGCGCATCTCGTGCAGCGCTACGCGCAGGATGCTGCGCTCGAGCGGCGCGATCCGGTCGAGCGTCCAGCCGACCGCATGGCGCTCGATGACGGCGTCGATCGCCTCGCGCTCGCGTTCGGTTCCCTCGATCAGCTCCTTCGTGAAGTCGCTCGCGTCGCGCGGGAGGAGATCACCGAGCGGCCGGCTCGTGACGTCGTGCTGATAGAGGGCGATGACTGCGGCCCGGCGCTGATCGCTTCGCCGCATCGCCCGTCTACGCCCGCGACATGTACTCGCCGGAGCGCGTGTCGACCTTGATCCGGTCGCCCTCGTTCACGAAGAGGGGCACCTTGACCGTGACGCCGGTCTCGAGCGTCGCCGGCTTGTCGCCGCCGCCCGAGGCCGTGTCGCCCCGGACACCCGGGTCGGTCTGCTCGACCGCCAGCTCGACCGACGCCGGAAGCTGGAGGTCGGCTGGCTTCTCGTCCACGTAGAGAAGCTCGACCTCCGCATTCGGCGGCACCCAGCGAAGCGGGTCCCGCACGGATTCCTCGGGAATCTCGATCTGCTCGAAGCTCGAGGTGTCCATGAAGTGCGCGTCCGTCCCGTCCGAGTAGAGGAACTGCATCCGCCGCGTCTCCGTGCGAACCGGGCGGAACTTCTCACCCGCGCGGAACGTCTTGTCGATCACGTTGCCGTCCTCGACCCGCTTCAGCTTGGTCCGCACGAACGCGCCGCCCTTGCCGGGCTTGACGTGCTGGAACTCCACGACGGTCCATAGCTGACCGTCGAGGTTGAGCACCAGGCCGTTCTTGAGGTCGTTAGTCGTCGCCACCGCAGTTGTGCCTTCGCGTCCGGGCCGGCCCCGGCGCCGCTCAGGCGTCGAGGACCAGCAGTTCCTTGGTCGTGGTCGTGAGCAGCTCCGGGCCGCCGGCTTCGCGGACGACGAGAGTGTCCTCGATCCGGACGCCACCGCGCTCCGGCAGGTAGATGCCGGGCTCGACGGTCACGGGCATGCGATTGGCCAGTGTACCCGTCGCCGAGTACCCGAGCGTCGGCGCCTCGTGGATCTCCAGCCCCACCCCGTGACCGGTACCGTGCCCGAAGTGCTCGCCGTGGCCGGCCGCGTCGATCAGCGCGCGGGATGCCCGGTCGACGGCGATGCACTCGGTGCCGACGCCGAGCGCCTTGCACCCCGCTCGCTGCGCCTCGGCCACGAGGTTGTAGATCTCACGCTGCCATTCGGCCGGTTCGGCGCCCACGACGGAGGTCCGCGTGCAGTCGGCGTGGTAGCCCTGGTAGACCGCACCGAAATCGATCTTGAGGAGGTCGCCGACCTCGACGATCCGACCGGTGGGGCTGTGATGCGGGACGGCGCTGTTCGGCCCGGACGCGACGATCGTCTCGAAGGCGAGACCGTCGGCGCCGTGCTGGTACATCCTGGCTTCGAGGTCTCGCGCGATCTCCTTCTCGCTGCGTCCGGCGAAGCCGCCGGCCGCATAGAGGTCCTCCAGCGCTCGGCACGAGACCGCGCAGGCTTCGCGGAGCAGCGCGAGCTCGTCGTCGTCCTTCACCGCACGCTGTGCCTCGACGGCTTGTCCCAGGTGCACCAGCTCGGCCTCGTCCGCAGCTTTCTGGATGACATCGGCCAGGGCGAGTGTCACATCGTGCTCCTCGACGGCCAGGCGCACCGGT
>DASPHG010000021.1:0-50929 GCA_035629775.1 Thermoleophilaceae bacterium
CAAGCCGCCTGATCGCACAAGATTCGGTAGTTTCATCCAGTTCATTCGACAGACGTAGAGGAGCGAAACGAAAGTGGCAAAGGAGAAGTTCGAGCGCGACAAGCCGCACGTGAACGTCGGCACGATCGGGCACATCGACCACGGCAAGACGACCCTTACCGCGGCGATAACCCAGGTCCTCGCCGAGAAGATGGGTGGCGAGGCGCGCAGCTTCGCCGAGATCGACAACGCGCCGGAGGAGAAGGCGCGTGGCATCACGATCGCCACCTCGCACGTCGAGTACCAGACGGAGAACCGCCACTACGCCCACGTCGACTGCCCGGGCCACGCCGACTACGTGAAGAACATGATCACGGGCGCCGCTCAGATGGACGGCGCGATCCTCGTGGTCTCTGCCGCCGACGGCCCCATGCCGCAGACGCGCGAGCACATCCTGCTCGCCCGCCAGGTCGGCGTGCCGTACATCATCGTCTTCCTCAACAAGGCCGACATGGTCGACGACGAGGAGCTGCTCGAGCTGGTCGAGGTCGAGGTTCGCGACCTGCTCTCCGAGTACGACTTCCCGGGTGACGACATCCCCTTCATCACCGGCTCGGCGCTGAAGGCGCTCGAGGGTGACGAGGAGTACAAGCAGAAGATCGTCGAGCTCGCCGAGGCCCTCGACTCCTACATCCCGGAGCCCGAGCGCGACCTCGACAAGCCGTTCCTGATGCCGGTCGAGGACGTCTTCTCGATCACGGGCCGCGGCACGGTCGCCACCGGCCGCATCGAGCAGGGCATCGTCAACACCGGCGACGAGGTCGAGGTCGTCGGGATCAAGGAGCAGACCGACAAGACCGTTGTCACGGGCGTCGAGATGTTCCGCAAGATCCTCGACCAGGGCCAGGCGGGCGACAACGTCGGCTGCCTGCTCCGCGGCACCAAGCGCGAGGAGATCGAGCGCGGCCAGGTGCTGTGCAAGCCGGGGTCCATCACCCCGCACACCAAGTTCAAGGCCGAGGTGTACTGCCTGAAGAAGGAAGAGGGTGGCCGCCACACCCCGTTCTTCAACGGCTACCGGCCGCAGTTCTACTTCCGCACGACCGACGTGACGGGCGTGGCCAACCTGCCTGAGGGCACGGAGATGGTCATGCCGGGGGACAACGTCCAGATGACGATCGAGCTGATCCAGCCGATCGCCATGGACCAGGGCCTCCGCTTCGCCATCCGCGAGGGCGGCCGCACCGTCGGCTCGGGCGTTGTGACGGAGATCGTCGAGTAACGAGACACGCTTCACCGACAGCCGGTACCAGGGGTCAGGCTTCAGCCTGACCCCTTTTGCCGCTCAAGGAACCGCAAGTTGGCAGCCATTACGCAAAACAAGATCCGGATCAGGCTCAAGGCCTACGACCACTCCGCCATCGAAGCGGCGGCGAAGGAGATCGTGGAGACCGCCGAGCGCACCGGCGCGACCGTCGCCGGCCCGGTTCCGCTGCCCACCGAGAAGAACGTGTACTGCGTGATCCGCTCGCCCTTCAAGGACAAGGACTCGCGTGAGCACTTCGAGATCCGCACCCACAAGCGGCTGATCGACATCCATCAGCCGACGCCGAAGACGGTCGACTCGCTCCAGCGGCTCGACCACCTGCCGGCGGGTGTCGACATCCAGATCCAGCTTGTTTAACGGAGACGTGATGTCGACGCTGAACAACAGGACGAGGGGCCGGATGCCCCGCGGGGGTAACCGCTGATGGCGGCGTTGCTCGGCAGGAAGATCGGGATGACGCAGGTCTTCGGCGAGGACGGCCGGGTCGAGCGCGTCACGGTCGTGGAGGCGGGCCCATGCCGGGTGACCGGCATCCGCACGCATGACCGCGACGGCTACGAGGCCGTGCAGCTCGCTTTCGGCGAGGTCAAGGAGAAGGCGCTCAACAAGCCGCTGCTCGGCCACCTGAAGAAGGCGGATGCCGGGCCCCTGCGTCACGTGCGCGAGTTCCGCGACGAGGCCGGCGAGCTCCAGGTCGGCGAGGACGTCAAGGTGGACGTGTTCGAGAAGGGCCAGGAGGTCAAGGTTTCGGGCGTGTCGAAGGGCAAGGGCTTCCAGGGCACGATCAAGCGCCACAACTTCAGCCGCGGCCCGGTCACGCACGGCTCGCACAACGTCCGCGCGCCCGGCTCGATCGGCGCCTCGGCGACGCCGTCGCGCGTGTTCAAGGGGATCCGCGGCCCCGGCCAGATGGGGAACAAGCGCGTGACCCAGCGCGGCCTGACGGTCGTGGACGTGATTCCCGCGGACAACCTGCTGCTGCTGCGCGGCTCGGTCCCGGGCCCGAAGGGCTCGGTCGTCGAGATCAGGAGCGCCTCGTGAAGGCCGCGACGCTGGGAAAGACCACCAAGACGGACGTGGACGAGAAGGTGTTCAGCGAGAAGTTCCACATGTCGCTGGTGCACGAGGCCGCCCGCGCGGAGCTGAACGCGCGCCGCCGAGGCACCGCGTCCACGAAGACCCGCGGCGAGGTTGCGATGACCGGCGCGAAGGCCTGGCGCCAGAAGGGCACCGGCCGCGCGCGCGTGGGTGCCCTCTCCAGCCCGCAGCGCTACGGCGGCGGCGTCGCCTTCGGCCCGAAGCCCCGCCACTACACGGTCAAGGTCAACAAGAAGGCATTCCGCAAGGCCCTCCGCGCCGCCCTGTCGGTGCACGCCGACCGCGGCACGCTCGCGGTGTTCGATCCCGCCGACTACGACAAGCCGGCGACCAAGCAGGCCGCCGACGCGCTGGCGAAGTTCGGCGAGGGGAGCGCACTCGTCGTGTGTGCGCGCGAGAACGAGGAGAACGCGGTCAAGTCCTTCCGCAACATCCGCGAGGTCTCGGTGCTTCCGGCCGACGCAGTCGGAGTGGCGGACGTGATCGGCGCCGAGCGGCTGGTCCTCTCGCCCGCTGCGCTCGACGAGCTCACTCGGAGGGCGTCGTGACGGCGCGCGAGGTGCTGATTCGCCCGGTCGTGAGCGAGAAGAGCTACGCCCTGCTCGCGGCCAACAAGTACACCTTCCGCGTGCACGACGACGCGCATAAGACTCAGGTCCGCCAGGCGGTCGAGGAGGTCTTCGACGTACGCGTCCAGGACGTCCGCACCGCCTGGGTCAAGCCCAAGCCGAAGCGTCGCGGCTGGACGAGCGGCAAGACGCGCCGGTGGAAGAAGGCAGTCGTGCAGCTCCATCCGGAGGACTCGATCGAGCTCTTCGAGGGTCAGGACATCGAGTAAATGGCCGTGAAGAAACACAAGCCGACGTCGCCCGGTCGCCGCTTCGCGACCTGGAACGACAACGCCGAGGTCACGAAGGCCGAGCCCGAGAAGGGGCTCGTCGAGGGGCTGAAGAAGTCCGGTGGCCGCAACGCGCACGGCCGCATCACGTCGCGGCATCGCGGCGGCGGCGCCAAGCGCAAGTACCGCAAGGTCGACTTCAAGCGCCTGAAGGACGGCGTGCCGGCGAAGGTCGCCGCGATCGAATACGACCCGAATCGCTCGGCCCACATCGCGCTGCTGCACTACGCGGACGGCGAGAAGCGCTACATCCTCGCGCCGCAGCGCCTGAGCGTCGGCGCGTCCGTGATGTCGGGTCCGACCGCCGAGGTTGCGGTCGGCAACGCCCTGCCGCTCGCGCGGATCCCCACCGGCACCGTGGTCCACAACGTCGAGCTCACCCCGGGGCGCGGCGGTCAGATGGGCCGCTCGGCCGGCGCCGCGATCCAGCTGATGGCGAAGGAGGGCCGCCACGCGACCCTGCGCCTGCCGTCGGGCGAGATGCGGATGGTGCTCGTGGACTGCCGCGCCACCATCGGCACGATCGGAAACGGCGAGCACCAGAACGTCGACATCGGCAAGGCGGGCCGCAACCGTCACAAGGGCAAGCGCCCGCAGACGCGCGGCACCGCGATGAACCCGGTGGACCATCCGCACGGCGGCGGCGAGGGCTCCACTACGCCCGGCCGTCACCCGGTGACGCCCTGGGGCGTTCCGACGCTCGGCTACCGCACCCGCAAGAAGAACAAGCCGTCCGACCGCTACATCGTGCGCGGACGGCGGAGGGGTAAGAAGCGATGAGCCGTTCATCAAAGAAGGGCCCGTGGGTCGAGGAGCGCCTCATGCAGCGCGTCCAGGCCATGAACGAGTCGGGCAGCAAGCAGATGGTGAAGACCTGGTCGCGGACCTCGACGATCTTCCCCGACATGGTCGGGCACACGATCGCGGTGCACGACGGGCGCAAGCACGTGCCGGTCTTCATCTCGGAGTCGATGGTCGGCCACAAGCTCGGGGAGTTCGCGCCCACGCGCCTCTTCCGCGGGCATGCCGGCTCTGACAAGGCGAAGATGCGATGAGCGACGAGAAGGACGAGAAGCTCGAGGACGAGAAGGAGACGCCGGAGAACGAGGCCGCTGAGGAGGCGCTCCCCGAGGAGGAGCCCAAGAAGAAGCGGCGGCGCGGCTCCGCCGAGACCACCACGACCGCCAAGCGCGACACGGTCGCGGCTCCGCGCGACGCGTCCGGCCGGGTCGCCGTCCGCGCCCACGCGAAGTACGTTCGGTGCGCGCCGCGCAAGGCCCGCCTCGTGATCGACCACATCCGCGGGAAGAGCGTCGACGACGCACGTGCCATCCTCCGGACCACGCCGCGCGCGGCAGCGCGCGACGTGCTCAAGCTTCTCGACTCCGCGGTCGCGAACGCGGAGAACAACCACGAGCTCGTGGCTGACGAGCTCAGGGTCGGGAAGGTCTACGTGGACGAGGGGCCGACGCTCAAGCGCTTCCAGCCTCGCGCCCAGGGCCGTGCGACCCGGATCCGCAAGCGCACCAGCCACATGACGATCCTGCTCACCACCAAGGAAGACCTCTAAGACACATGGGACAGAAAGTCCACCCCGAGTCAATCCGCGTCGGCTACATCCACGACTGGAAGTCGAGCTGGTTCAACGAGCGCAACTTCGACGAGTACCTGCTCGAGGACGTCCGCATCCGCGACCACATCGTGAACAAGCTCGCGCACGCCGGCCTGTCGGACATCACGATCAGGAAGAACGCGAACGAGATCGAGGTGAACATCCACACCGCGCGCCCGGGCATCGTGATCGGGAAGTCGGGCAGCGAGGTGGACGCGCTGCGGCGTGACCTGCACAAGCTCACGAGCAAGGCCGTGAAGGTGAACATCCTCGAGATCAAGCGGCCCGAGCTCGACGCGAAGCTCGTCGCCCAGTCGATCGCCGAGCAGCTCCAGAACCGCGTGGCGTTCCGGCGCGCGATGAAGCGCTCGCTCACCTCCGCCATGCGCTCGGGCGCGAAGGGCGTGAAGGTGCAGGTTTCCGGCCGCCTCGGCGGTGCCGAGATGGCGCGCACCGAGGGCTACTCAGACGGTCGCGTTCCGCTCCACACGATGCGCGCCGACATCGACTACGGCTTCCACGAGGCGCGCACGACCTTCGGCCGAATCGGCGTGAAGGTGTGGATCAACAAGGGCGAGATCATGCCGAAGGGCTTCGCCTCCGACCTGACCCAGCTCGACGCGCCGCAGCAGGCCACCGGTGGTCGCGGCGGCGGTGGCGGTGGCGGTGGCGGGCGTGACCGTGGTGGCCGCGGCGGCGACCGCGGCGGTCGTGGTGGCCGCGGCGGGCGCGGCGGCGGCGGCCCGGGTGCCGGCGGCTCGCGCGTCGCGCGCAACGAGCAGGGCGGCGGCAACGCACCGAGGGGGCGCACCTGATGCTGATGCCGAAGCGCGTCAAGCACCGCAAGCAGCACCGCGGCCGGCGGGCGGGGCTGTCCCGCGGCGGGACGACGGTTCAGTTCGGCGAGTACGGGCTGAAGACGCTCGAGCGCGGCTGGGTCACCAACCGCCAGATCGAGGCCGCCCGAATCGCGATGACGCGCAAGATCAAGCGTGGCGGCAAGGTCTGGATCAACATCTTCCCGGACAAGCCCGTCACGCAGAAGCCGGCCGAGACCCGCATGGGTTCGGGCAAGGGCAACCCGGAGGGCTGGGTCGCTGTCGTAAAGCCCGGTCGCGTGATGTTCGAGCTGGCCGGCGTGCCGGAGCCGCTCGCGCGTGAGGCGATGCGCCTGGCCGGGCACAAGCTGCCGGTGAAGACGAAGTTCGTGATGCGCGAGGGAGCAGGACAGCAGTGAAGGCGGTCGAGGTCCATAACCTGGACGACGTGTCGCTCGTGGAGTTCGTCGCGGGCGCGCGGCAGGAGATCTTCAACCTGCGCTTCCAGCACGCGACGGGGCAGCTCGAGAACACGGCCCGGCTGCGGCAGGCGAAGAAGGAGCTCGCCCGCAGCCTGACGGTCGCGCGCCAGCGCGGCATCGACGCCGAAACTGAGATCAAGCGCCAGAGAGACGAGACAGAGTGATCGAGGAAGAAAAGAACGAGGAGACCCCCGCCGAGGAGACCCCGGCCGAGGAGACGCCCGCCGAGGAGGCTCCGGCGGAGGAGGCCCCTGCCGAGGAGGAGGCTCCTGCCGAAGAGGAGGCTCCGGCGGAAGAGGCTCCGCCGGAGGAGCCCCCCGCCGCTGAGGCGAAAGTCGATGCCCCGGCCGAGCCGGAGGAGCAGCTCGGGCCGAAGGAGCGCCGCCGCCGTGCGCGATCGCAGCACACGGGCGAGGCGCTCCCGCAGCGCACCGCTGAGGAACGCGCGACCGCGCGCGCCGAGGGGCGAAGGAAGAAGGCTGCCGAGCGCCGCCGCTGGCGCCAGCGCTCGCGCGAGCGTCGCCGCGCGCAACCGAAGACCGAGCCGCTCGCGAAGGCCGAGCACGGGCCGGGCAGCGCCCGGGTCCGCCAGGGCGTCGTGGTCTCCGACAAGGCGGACAAGACGATCACGGTCCGGATCGACGTCACCCGTCGCCACCGGATGTACAAGAAGATCGTCCGCGAGTCCACGACCCTCCACGCCCACGACGAGCGCAACGAGGCGCACGCCGGCGACACCGTGCGCCTGGTCGAGAGCCGGCCGCTCAGCCGCTCGAAGCGCTGGCGCCTCGTCGAGATCCTGGAGCGGGCCCGCTAGTGATCCAGGCCGAGACACGCCTGCGCGTCGCCGACAACACCGGCGCCCGCGAGCTGCTGTGCATCCGCGTGCGCGGCGGATCAAAGCGCCGCTACGCCGGCGTCGGCGACATCATCGTCGGCACCGTCAAGCAGGCAACCCCGCAGGGCGCGGTGAAGAAGGGCGAGGTGGTCACGGCGGTGGTCGTGCGCACGCGCAAGCAGTTCGGACGCGACGACGGCACGTACATCGCCTTCGACGAGAACGCCGCGGTCCTGATCGACCCGCAGAACAACCCGCGCGGCACGCGCATCTTCGGCCCGGTCGCGCGCGAGTTGCGCGAGCGCAACTTCATGAAGATCGTCTCGCTCGCCCCGGAGGTGCTGTGATGGCTCACCGGGCGAAGATCCGCCGCGACGACCAGGTCAAGGTCATCGCCGGAAAGGACAAGGGCAAGACCGGGAAGGTCCTGCGCGTGGACCGCGAGAAGCAGAAGGTCTTCGTGGAGGGCCTCAACATCCAGAAGCGCCACCAGCGCTCGATGATGCTGCGCGACACCCAGCGCACGCAGCAGACCGAGGGCGGTGTTATCGAGCGCGAGGGCCCGATCCACATCTCGAACGTGATGCTGCTCGACCCGAAGACGGGCGATCCGACGCGCGTCGGGATCAAGCGCGAGGGCGGCCGCCGGGTGCGGATAGCGAAGCGATCCGGGCAGGAGGTCGACTGAGATGGCTCCCGTCGCCGAGGCCAAGGTCGTCCCGCGGCTCAAGACGCTCTACTACGACGAGATCCAGCCGCAGCTCATCAAGCAGTTCAAGTACTCGAGCGCGATGGAGGCGCCGCGCCTGATCAAGATCACCCTGAACATGGGCGTGGGCGAGGCCAAGCAGGACTCGCGCATGATGGAGCAGGCGCAGGAGCAGCTCGCGACCATCGCCGGTCAGCAGCCGAACATCCGGCGCGCGCGGAAGTCCATCGCCGCCTTCAAGCTGCGCGAGCAGATGCCGGTCGGCGTCTCGGTGACCCTGCGCGACGCGCGGATGTACGAGTTCCTCGACCGGCTCGAGTCGGTTGCGCTCCCGCGTGTGCGCGACTTCCGCGGGCTCAACCCGCGTTCCTTCGACAGCCGCGGCAACTACTCGATGGGGGTGCGGGAGCAGATCATCTTCCCCGAGATCGACTACGACTCGATCGACCAGGTCCGCGGGCTCGACATCACCTTCACGACGAGCGCGAAGACCGACGAGGAGGCGTTCGCGCTGCTCCTCGCGTTCGGCATGCCGTTCCAGGCCGAGGGCCGGCCGGGCTCGGGCGACGCCGAGGCGGAGGTCGACGCGGAGGAGGAACGGCGCAAGGAGGAGGCGCGGCTCAAGGCCGAGGCCGAGCAGGCCGCGCTGGAGGCCCTGAAGGAAGAGAACCCCGAGGCCTACGCCAAGCCCGAGCCCGTGGAGGGCGAGGAAGGCGAAGAAGGCTCAGAAGCTCCCGAGGAGGAGTCCTAGTGGCAAAGACGTCACAGGTCGTGCGCCAGAGGCGCCAGTCGAAGTACAAGACCCGCAACTACAACCGCTGTAAGCGCTGTGGACGCCCGCGCGCGTACTTCCGCAAGTTCGGCCTGTGCCGGATCTGCCTGCGCGAGGTCGCACACGAGGGCTACGTCCCCGGCCTGACGAAGTCGAGCTGGTAGGAACAGGAACGACCCCATGTCGATGACCGACCCGATAGGCGACCTGCTCACCCGCATCCGCAACGCGATCGCGGCGGACCACGAGTACGCGGAGATCCCGGCGTCCAAGTTCAAGGTCGAGATCGTGCGAATCCTCGACGAGCAGGGCTACATCGAGGGCTACAGCGTCGAGCCCGCCCGGGTGGGCGAGGTGCTCCGGGTGAAGCTCAAGTTCACCGAGGATCGCCGTTCGGTCATCTCGGGCCTCAAGCGCGTGTCGCGCCCCGGGCGCCGCACCTACACCCACGCGGGCGAGGTGCCGAAGGTGCTGGGCGGGATGGGCACGGTGATCGTCTCGACGTCGAGAGGGGTCATGACCGGTCACCAGGCGCGCCAGCAGGGCGTCGGCGGCGAGGTCGTGGCGTACGTCTGGTAATGAGCTGATGAGCCGGATCGGGAAACAGCCGATCGCCGTCCCGGACGGCGTGCAGGTCCAGATCGAGCCCGAGATCGTGCGGGTCAACGGCCCGCGCGGCGAGCTCTCCGAGCGGAAGAGCCGCGACATCGTGGTCGAGCAGCAGGACGCCGACCTCGTGGTGACGCGTCCGACCGACCGCAAGGAGCACCGAGCGCTCCACGGCCTGACGCGCTCGCTGATCGCGAACATGATCGAGGGCGTCACCTCCGGGTTCGAGAAGCGGCTCGAGATCCAGGGAGTCGGCTACCGGGCGGCGCTCAAGGGCAAGAACATCGAGCTCTCGGTCGGCTACTCGCACCCCGTCCAGATCAACGCGCCCGACGGCGTCGAGTTCGAGGTCCCGCAGCCCACGCAGATCATCGTGAAGGGCAGCTCGAAGCAGGCGGTCGGCGAGATCGCCGCGCAGATCCGCAAGGTGCGCCCGCCCGAGCCCTACAAGGGCAAGGGCATCCGGTACGTCGGCGAGTACGTCCAGCGGAAGGTGGGCAAGCGGGCATGACGGTCGCCACCAAGCCGAGACAGCGCCTGCGCCGGCGCCGGCGCGTCCGGGCGAAGGTCCAGGGCACCGCGGAGCGTCCGCGCCTGTCCGTCCACCGATCGAACCGCGGCATGGTCGCGCAGCTGATCGACGATGTCGCCGGGCGCACGCTCGCAGCGGCCGCATGGACCGAGTCCGACGTGAAGTCCCTCCAGTCGATGGAGCAGGCGAAGCGCGTGGGCGCGCTGATCGCGGAGCGCGGCAAGGCCGCCGGCGTGGACGAGGTCGTCTTCGACCGCGGCGGCTACCGCTACCACGGCCGCGTCAAGGCGCTCGCAGAGGGCGCTCGCGACGGCGGTCTAAGGTTCTAGCGCGATGGGACGCGACCGTAGAGACAGAGGTGGCCAGCCGGGCCAGGACCTGCAGGAGCGGGTCGTCGAGATCAACCGCGTTGCGAAGGTCGTCAAGGGCGGCCGGCGCTTCTCCTTCACCGCGCTCGTCGTGGTCGGGGACGAGCGCTCGCGCGTCGGCGTCGGCTACGGCAAGGCCAACGAGGTCCCGCTCGCGATCCAGAAGGGCGTCGAGCGCGCGCGCAAGAACCTGTTCGAGGTCCCGATGCACGGCGCGACGATCACGCACCAGACGACGGGCGTGTTCGGCGCAGCCCGCGTGTTCCTGAAGCCCGCCTCCGAGGGTACGGGCGTCATCGCCGGCGGCGGCGTCCGCGCCGTGCTCGAGCTGGCGGGCATCCGCGACGTGCTCTCGAAGTCACTCGGATCGCAGAACCCCATCAACCTGGTGAAGGCGACCGTCACCGCGCTGCAGCAGCTGCGCTCGCCCGACGAGGTCGCCGAGCTTCGCGGCCTGACCGTGCGCGAGGTGCTGGGCATGGCCCCGGCGGAGCCGAAGGGCGAGCCCGCAAGTTCGGGGACGGAGCCCGTTCTTGCAGAACCCGCTCCCGAGCCGGTGGCCGAGGAGACGCCCTGATGAAGATCACCCAGGTCAAGTCCTCCATCGGCGCGAACCCGAAGCAGCGCGGCACGCTGCGAACGCTCGGGCTGGGGAAGATCGGCAAGACGGTCGAGCGCCCCGATGACCCGTCGGTGCGCGGCGCCATCCACTCGGTCAAGCACCTGGTGAAGGTGGACGACTGATGGCGCAGCGGATCGGCCTCCACAACCTGAAGCCGAAGCCCGGCTCGCGCCACCGCAGGAAGCGCGTCGGCCGGGGCGAGGGCTCCGGGCTGGGCAAGACGTCCGGCCGCGGTGAGAAGGGCGCCGGGGCGCGATCGGGCGCGAAGTCGCGCGCGAACTTCGAGGGCGGCCAGATGCCCATCCACATGCGGCTGCGCAAGCTGCGCGGTCCGCACATGAAGAAGTCGATGCCGTTCGAGCAGTTCGGGCGCACGCAGACGCAGCCGGTGAACCTGAAGGACCTCGAGGCGCGCTTCGACGCGGGTGACGAGGTCACGCCGGAGTCGCTGCGCGAGAAGGGCCTCGCCACGCGCAAGGACGTGCCGGTGAAGGTGCTCGCGCAGGGCGACCTCAAGAAGAAGCTGACCGTGCGGGTGCACGCCGCCTCGGCGGCCGCACGCGAGAAGATCGAGGGCGCCGGCGGCACGGTCGAGCTGCTCGTCGAGCCGAAGAAGCCGAAGGCGCGGCCGAAGCCCGCGCCGGTTGCCGCCGAGCCCGAGGCCCCCGAGGCCGCCGAGGCCGAAGGCGAAGCTGAAGCCGAGGCCGCCGAGCCGCCTGCAGACGACTCCCCGGAGGAGTAGCCATGCTCGCGATCCTCGCGAACTCCTTCCGCGTTCCCGAGATCCGCAAGAAGCTGGCCTTCACGGCGGGGATGCTGATGCTGTACCGGATCGGCGCCTACATCCCGGCGCCGGGCATCAACGTCGACGCCGTCGAGGCGATCTCCGAGAACTTCAGTGGCTCGAACGTCCTCGGCTTCCTGAACCTGTTCTCGGGCGGATCGCTCCAGCGATTCGCGATCTTCGCGCTCGGGATCATGCCCTACATCACGGCCTCGATCATCCTGCAGCTGATGACGGTCGTGCTGCCGTCACTCGAGAAGCTCCGCAAGGAGGGCGAGGTCGGCCAGCAGAAGATCACGCAGTACACCCGCTACCTGACCGTCGCCCTCGCGTTCGGCCAGTCGGTCGGCTACGTCTTCCTCTTCCGCTCGTTCTCGACCGGCAGCGACGCGGTGGTCGAGAACTTCACCTTCGGCCGCGTCTTCCTGATTGTCACTTGCCTCACGGCCGGCTGCGTGATGATCATGTGGTTCGGCGAGCTGATCACCCAACGAGGGATCGGCAACGGCATCTCGCTGATGATCTTCGCGTCGATCGTGGCCGGGCTGCCGAACGGGATCTCCGCCTGGTGGACGAACCCGGACCAGATCTTCAAGGTGATGATGCCCTTCATCGCCCTGGCCTGCGTGGCGGCGATCGTGTTCATGCAGGAAGGACAGCGGCGAATACCGGTGCAGTACGCCAAACGGGTGGTCGGCCGGCGAATGGCCGGCGGCGGATCGACCTACCTGCCGCTGCGCGTGAACATGGCGGGCGTCATCCCGGTCATCTTCGCGGCGTCCCTGATGGCGTTCCCGCCGACGATCGGCGAGCTGTCGCAGGCCTCCTGGGCACAGGACTTCTCGGCCTTCTTCTCACCGAACGGCGCCGCCTATCTGGTCGGGGAGTCGATCTTCATCATCCTGTTCACGTACTTCTACACCGCGGTCACGTTCAACCCGGTGGAGCAGGCCGACAACCTGAAGAAGTACGGCGGCTTCATACCGGGGGTGAGGCCAGGCAGACCCACGGCCGAATACCTGGACCGGATCCTGGCGCGGCTGACGTTCCCAGGAGCGCTCTACCTGGCCGCGGTAGCCGCTCTGCCGACGATCCTGATCAACCAGACGGCGGCGAACTTCTACTTCGGCGGCACGTCGATCCTGATCGTCGTCGGCGTGGCGCTGGACACGATGAAGCAGCTCGAGGCGCAGATGATGATGAGGAACTACGAAGGCTTCCTCAAGTGAGGAAGCCCGCGATGGCCTCGGCCGTCGCCGCGTCGGCGATCACGCCGTAGTGGTTCGCTTCGACCTCGATTGCCTCTGCGCCGGGTACTGTCGCCGCGAACGCGTCCCGGTCGGCCGCGCCAAGCACGAAGCCGCCTGAGTCGCCGAGCGGCCGGGCCGCCCGGATCAGGAGCGCCGGGCAGCGCAGGCGCGCCCAGAGCTCGCGCGGGTCGCGCGCGCTGCCGTGCTCCAGGTCCTCCATGACCGCCTCGCGGCTCGTCCGCGAGCGCACGCTGTCGGCGTCCTCGATCAGCTCGTGCCGGTAGGCCCGCTCCCAGATTGGTCCCCAGGGCTCGACAACGCCCGCGGCTCGGACCGCGGCGAAGAACGCCGCGGCCGATTCGTGGAGCGCGCCGAGGCGCTCGACGCTCTGTCCGATGGGACCGAGCGCGGCGGCCTCAGGTCTGCCCGCGGCGTCCACGAGCACGAGCCGCCGAACAGCCTCGGGAGCGTCCGCCGCGGCCTGCATTCCGACGAAGGCGCCCATGGAATGGCCCATGACGTCGACCGGCTCGTCACGGCCCATCAGGTGTGCGACGGCGAGCACGTCGCGGGCATGTGCAGGCCAGCCGTAGCTCCCGGGCGGCGTCGTCTCGCTGTGGCCGCGGCCGCGCAGGTCGAGCGCGACGACATGGTGCCCGTCGGCCGCCAGCCGCTCGCCGATCACCTCGAAGGCACGGCAGTTCGACGTCAGCCCCGGGATGCAGATTGTGAGCGGCCCGTCGCGGGGGCCCCACGCGTGGAAATGCAGCCGGCCTCCCGGCAGCTCGAGCTCGGGCACGGGAGCGAGGTTAAGCGCGTTAGCGTTCGCGGGGTGAGGGAGCGGTGAACGACTCGCCGGCGGCGCTCGTCACCGGCGCCGCGAGCGGCATTGGCAGGGCCATCGCCGGGCGATTGTCCGACGACGGCTACAGCGTCCTGGCCGTCGACCTCCATCCCGATGCGGACGGGCCGGGCGTGCCGTGGGAGGCGGACCTGACGACGCGCGAGGGCAACCGCCGCGCCGTCGAGGCCGCGCTCGAGCGCTTCGGTCGGCTCGACGCGATCGTCGCGAACGCCGGCTTCCAGCACGTGGCCCCCGTCGCCGAGTTCCCCGAGGACCGCTGGGACGCGATCGTCGCGCTGCTCCTGACGAGCCCCTTCCTGCTCGCGCGCTACGGCTGGGAGGCGCTGACCCAGGCGCCCGCCGGCCGCTTCGTCGCAATCGCCTCGGCGCACGCGCTGGTGGCGTCTCCCTTCAAGTCGGCCTACGTATCGGCCAAGCACGGCGTGCTGGGACTGGTCAAGACGCTCGCGCTCGAGGGGGCGGACGCCGGCATCTGCGCGACCGCCGTCTGCCCCGCGTTCGTCCGTACACCGCTCGTGGAGGCCCAGATCGCCGATCAGGCGCGCGCGCACGGGATGCCTGAGGAGCGCGTGCTCAAGGACGTCATCCTCGCCCCGCACGCGGTCAAGCGCCTCATCGAGCCCGAGGAGGTCGCCGACGTTGTCGCGTTCCTGCTCGGCCCGGGCGGCGCCGCGTTCACCGGCGCGCCGGTCACGATGGACCTGGGCTGGACGGCGCGCTAGCGCCGCAGCGGCGGAGCGGCCTGCGGAGGACGGCGGCGCGCTGGTAGCCGCGCACCCGCACCACCGCGCGCAGCGTTCGCGCGCGCGTTCGAGCGAGGGTTCGCCGCCGGAGCACGTGGATGACAGGCAGCCCCTTGGCCCTGCGAACCGTACGGCGGCCCAGCTCGATTCTCGCGCGGCGGACACGGGCGGTGTCGCCGACCAGGCGGACGCGGAGCCTCGGGCCGGCGAGGCAGCGGAGGCGAAGCCGCAGGCGGGCGCTCGCGGCCGCCGTGGGGAGCGGGTTGGCGGCGAAGAAGCGGAGCATCTCCTCGGACGCATCAGGCCCAGCCGGCTCGGTGTACGAGCCGTCGGCGCTGCCTCCCGACCACGCGTGAGTCATGCCGTGGACGACCCAGCTCTCGACGATGACCTTCCCGCGACGGCCTGTGTAGAGCTCGTGCGTCGCCTCGAGGCGGTCGGCGGCGGTGACAGTCTCCGACACCTCCGGTTCCGCGTCCACGCTGTCGTCAGCTCGCCCGTTGTCGGTGAGGTCGGCGACCTGAGCCCATTGCGCGACGACCTGCTCCCCGTTCACTGGCGCCACCGTCATGTCGCCGTCGCCGTGGAAGACGATCGTGGGGAGCGGGCGCGCACGCCCGTCCGAGGCCGCGACGGCGAGCCGCCCCTGCTCCTCCGGGTCAGGGCCGCCGACCTGCTGGGCGGCGAGCCCACTCGGCAGGTCCTCGCCGGCGCGGTACTCGAGGCCCGCGCCGACCCCGATCGAGGCGACGAGATCGGGGTAGGTGGCGCCCATCACCGTCGCCATCGCCGCGCCTCCGGAGAGGCCGGCCACGTGCACCCGGCGCCGGTCGATCCGCCGCTCGGCCATGACCTCGCGCGCGATCCCGGCGATGATCGCCGGCTCGCCGTCGCCACGCTCCTGGTGCGCGCGCTCGAACCAGTTCCAGCAGCCCAGGGGGTTGGCCGCGGGAAGCTGTTCGGGGTAGGCCACGAGGAAGCTGTCGCGGTCTGCGAGCGCGTTCATCCGCGTCCCGGCCGCGAAATCCGGCCCGTCCTGCGTGCAGCCGTGGAGCATCACGAGGAGCGGGACGGCCCTGTTCCGCAGGTCGTCGGGCACGTAGAGCCAATACGGCCGCGAGCCCCCGGCGCCCGTGTAGGTGCGCTCTTCGAACGTTCCCGCGCTCGCCGCTCCCGCCCCTGCCGACGCGGTCGCGAGGGCAAGTCCCACCCCGGCTATGACTCGACGCATCCGGGGAAGCGTAAACGCGCGTAATAGGTAGCCTCCCCGTTCGCCGTGACCGAACTGAACCTGATTCTGCTGGGCCCTCCCGGGGCCGGAAAGGGCACGCAGGCGGAGCGCCTGGTGGACGACTTCGACCTGCCCTACTACGCCACGGGGGACATCCTCCGCCTGGCCGTGAAGGAGGAGACGGCGGTCGGCAAGGAAGCCAAGGAGTTCATGGCGAAGGGCGATCTCGTCCCCGACGACCTGATCTGCAAGGTGATCATGGAGCGGGTGGACTCGGTCGAGGCGGCGGACGGGTTCCTGCTGGACGGCTTCCCGCGCACGATCCCGCAGGCCGAGGTCCTCGAGGGCGCGCTCGAGCGCCGGTCCCGCCACCTGACCGCCACGCTCCTGATCGAGGCGCCCGACGAGGAGGTCATCCGGCGCCTGTCCGGGCGGCGCGTGTGCACGAAGAACGGCCACGTCTACCACGTGGACTTCGACCCGCCCAAGCACGAGGGCGTCTGCGACCAGGACGGGTCACGGCTGATCCAGCGCGAGGACGACAAGCCGGAGACGGTCAAGCACCGGCTGGGCGTCTACCACGAGCAGACCTCGCCGCTGATCGAGTGGTACGAGGGTCGCGGGCTGCTCCGCCGCTTCGACGGCACGCGCGGTCCGGAGGAGGTCAACGGGCACATTCGCGCCACGCTCGCCACACTGAAGCTCGAGGAAACGCTGTGATCATTCGCAAGACCCCCGGGGAGATCGATCGGATCGCCGCCGCCGGCGACATCCTCGCGCGCTGTCTGACGCTGCTGAAAGGCAAGGCGCGCGCCGGCGTGACGACCGCCCAGCTCGACGAGGCCGCCGAGCGATTCATCCGCTCGCAGGACGCCGAGCCCGCGTTCAAGGGGTACCGCGGCTTCCCCGGATCGATCTGCGCCAGCCCGAACTCGATGGTCGTCCACGGGATCCCGGGCCCCTACAAGCTGAAGCGCGGCGACATCCTCTCGGTCGACGTCGGGGTGGTCTACGAGGGCTGGATCGCGGACGCTGCGATCACGATCCCGGTCGGGAACGTCACGCCGATCGCGTCGCGGCTCCTGAAGGTCACGCGCGAGGCGCTGTTCGAGGCCGTCGAGGCCTGCCGCGTCGGCAATCGCCTGGGAGACGTCTCGAACGCGGTCCAGAGCCATGTCGAGGCGAACGGGTTCGCCGTGATCCGGTCGCTGGTCGGCCATGGGATCGGCCGCGAGATGCACGAGGACCCGCAGATCCCGAATTTCGGCAAGCCGGGGACGGGCCCGGAGCTCGAGGAGGGCATGGTCTTCGCGGTGGAGCCGATGGTGAACGCGGGCACGCACCCGATCCGGATGGCAAGCGACAACTGGTCGGTGTACTCCCAGGACGGGTCGCTCGCCGCCCACTTCGAGCACACCGTGGCGATCACCGCCGACGGGCCCCGGATCCTCACCCCGTGGCACCTCCAGGAGGCCCGGCGGGCGGCCTGACGCCTGCTATCTTTTTCGGTTCGCGCGCGGAGCCGATTCATGGGCTCTGCGCTGCAATCTCAGTAGTGTCCCAACCCGCGGAGCGATGAAGGTCCGAGCCTCAGTCAAGCCGATGTGCGAGAAGTGCAAGATCATCCGCCGCCACGGCGCGGTCCTCGTCATCTGCCAGAACCCCCGGCACAAGCAGAAGCAGGGGTAATGGCGCGCATCGCAGGCATCAATATTCCGCTCAACAAGCGGGTTGAGATCGGGCTCACCTACATCTACGGCATCGGGCGCTCCCAGGCGCTCGACATGCTGAAGAAGGCCGGGGTCGACCCCAACACCTACGTCAAGGACCTCACCGACGGCGACGTCGTGAAGCTGCGTGAGGCGATCGACACCGACCTCACGGTCGAGGGCGATCTGCGCCGCGAGCGCTCCCAGGACGTCAAGCGCCTGATGGAGATCGGCGCCTACCGCGGTCTGCGCCACCGCCGCGGGCTGCCCGTCAACGGCCAGCGCACGAAGACCAACGCCCGCTCGCGCAAGGGTCCCAAGCGGATGTCCGTCGCCGGCAAGAAGAAGGTCAAGAAGTAATGGCGCAGCAGAGGCCCGCGCGCCGCGGCGGCCGCCGAAAGGTCCGCAAGAACGTCCCCGTCGGCCAGGCTCACATCAAGACCAGCTTCAACAACACGATCGTCTCGCTGACCGACCGGGACGGCAACGTGATCGCCTGGGAGTCCGCCGGCGGCGCCGGATTCAAGGGCTCGCGCAAGTCGACCCCGTTCGCCGCTCAGGTCACCGCTGACGCCGCCGCCCGCAAGGGCATGGAGCAGGGGCTTCAGAAGGTCGAGGTCTTCGTGAAGGGCCCCGGATCCGGCCGCGAGACGGCGATCCGATCGCTTCAGGCCGCCGGGCTCGAGATCACGTCGATCCGCGACGTCACACCGCAGGCGCACAACGGCTGCCGGCCCAGGAAGCGGAGGCGCGTCTAATGGCCCGCGACTCCAGCCCCCAGTGCAAGCAGTGCCGCCGCGAGGGACAGAAGCTGTTCCTCAAGGGCGAGCGCTGCCTGACCGACAAGTGCGCCGTCGAGCGCCGCAACTATCCGCCGGGCGACCACGGCCGTGGCCGCCAGAAGCAGTCCGAGTACCGCGTGCAGCTCCGCGAGAAGCAGAAGGCGCGCCGCTACTACGGAGTGCTCGAGAAGCAGTTCCGCGGCTACTACTCGAAGGCCTCGCGCCAGTCGGGCGTCACCGGCGAGAACCTTCTGCGCCTGCTCGAGACGCGCCTCGACAACGTCCTTGTCCGGCTCGGCTTCGCCGCCTCGCGGCGACAGGCGCGCCAGCTCGTTCGCCACGGCCACTGGTCCGTCAATGGCCGGCGCGTGAATATCCCCTCGTACCAGGTCCGACCCGACGACGTCATCGCCGTCAAGGCCGGATCCGGTGCTGACAGTGTCATCCGCGAGGCGACGGACCTCACGTCCGCGGTGCCGGCCTGGCTTCAGGCCGACCACGACGGTCTAACGGCGAAGGTGCTGCGCCTTCCGGAGCGCGAGGAGATCGCGGCGCCGGTGCAGGAGCAGCTGATCGTCGAGCTTTACTCGAAGTAATCACCAGTCCGCGCGCGGGAGGCCGGCGCGGCGGTAAGCAACGCGAAGGAAATACACCATGCTCGAGTTCCAGACCCCCCAGATCACCGCCGAGGACGTCGCGGACAACCGCGGCACCTTCACGATCGAGCCGCTCGATCGTGGCTTCGGCTACACGTTCGGCGCTTCCCTGCGCCGGGTACTGCTCTCCTCGCTCGCCGGCGCCGCCGTGACGAGCGTCCGCATCGAGGGCGTGGCACACGAGTTCTCGACGATCGCCGGCGTTACCGAGGACGTCACGGACATCGTCCTCAACCTCAAGGAGGTCGTCTGCCGGATGCATTCCGACGCGGCCGAGATCGAGGCCCCGCTCGTCGCCAGTGGCCCTGGCGAGATCACCGCGAAGGACATCGATCTCCCGTCCGGCGTCGAGATCCTCAACCCGGACACCCACATCGCGACGCTCGAGAAGAAGACGAAGCTCGAGATGTACCTGGCGATCGGGCACGGCCGCGGCTACTCGCCGGCGGAGGACAACAAGACCCCCGATCAGCCGATCGGCGTTATCCCGATCGACTCGATCTTCTCGCCCGTCAAGCGCGTGGCGTACAACGTCGAGTCGGCGCGCGTCGGGCAGCGGACGGACTACGACAAGCTCACGCTCGACATCGAGACGGACGGCTCCGTCGATCCGCACGCGGCCCTTCGCGAGGCGGCCGAGATCCTGATCAAGTCGCTCGCGATCTTCAGCGACCCCGACCGGGTCGAGGCGCTCCGCGGCGACAGCATCGCGGCGGCGGCCGGCGACGGCGCGGCTGTGCTGGCGGGCGCACCCGGCGGCCGGGCACCCGACGGCATGGACGAGATCCTGATCGAGGAGCTCGAGCTCGGCGTCCGCTCGTACAACTGCCTGAAGCGCGCCGGCATCCAGACCGTCGGCGACCTGCTCCAGAAGTCCGAGTCCGAGCTGAACGCGATCCCGAACTTCGGCCGCAAGTCGATCGAAGAGGTGATCGAGACCCTCGAAGCGCGGGGCATGTCCCTGCGGCCGGGGTAATCTGAGGCCCGATGCGCCACCGGCAGGATCGACGGAAGCTGTCGCGCAGCGCCTCGCACCGCAAGGCGCTGTTCATGAACCTCGCTCGCGAGGTGCTCGACCATGAGCGGATCAAGACGACCGAGGCCAAGGCGAAGGCCGTCAAGCCCGAGGTCGAGAAGCTGATCACGCTGGCGAAGCGCGGCGACCATCACGCGCGCCGTCAGGCCATGGCGAAGCTGGGCCAGGACAAGTTCGTGGTGTACAAGCTGTTCGAGGAGATCGGGCCGCGCTACGCCGACCGGCCGGGCGGCTACACGCGGATCCTGAAGCTCGGTCCGCGTCAGTCCGACGCGACCGAGATGGTCTTTCTGGAGCTGGTCTGACCGAGGGCCCGGACTACGGGGCGCTCAAGGAGGGCACGAAGGCCCTCTGGAGCCTCGGCGACTACTCCCACATCGAGCGGACGACGCTGCCCGCCAGCCAGGCGCTCCTGGACGCCTGCGCCATCTCGGCGGGGCAGGAGGTGCTCGACGTCGCCGCCGGGACCGGAAACCTCGCACTGCTGGCCGCCGCCGAGGGCGCGAGCGTAACGGCGCTCGACCTAACGCCGAAGCTAATCGAGCGCGGTCGCGAGCGCGCGGCCGCGGACGGCGTCGAGATCGAGTGGGTCGAGGGCGATGCTGAGCAGCTGCCGTTCGAGGAGGCGCGGTTCGATTGCACCGCGACCGTCTTTGGCGCGATGTTCGGCCCGCAGCCGGAGCGGGTCGCTCAGGAGCTCTTTCGCGTCACGCGGCCTGGCAACACCGTCGGGATGGCCAACTGGACCCCTGACGGATTCATGGGCCGGATGTTCGCGCTCTACAGCGAGTTCCTTCCGCGGCCGGAGGGCATACCCGCTCCGGTCGAGTGGGGCAACGAGGATGTCGTGCGTGAGCGGTTCGAGGGCCTGGCCGGGTCGCTCGAGATGGAGCGTCGGACCGCGCCGTGGCGGTTCGACTCCCCGGAGGCGCTCATCGCGCACATGGAGAACGCGGGTCCGCAGGTGGCTGCGAAGCAGGCGCTCGGCCCGGAGATCTACGACGAGGGCATGCGCCGGTTCCGCGAGTTGATCGCCGAGTTCAATCAGAGCGGCGGCGGGCTCGTCGAGATCGAGGCGGAGTACCTGATGGTCGTCGCCCGGAAGCGCGGCTGAGCGCAAAGCTGCTCATCGAGTACGACGGCTCGCGGTTCGCGGGCTGGGCGCGGCAGTTGGGTGAGCGGACCGTGCAGGGGGTGATGGAGGACGCGCTCGCGACCGTCCGCGGTGGGCCAGCCGACCTGACCGTCGCCGGGCGCACGGATGCCGGCGTGCACGCCCTCGGACAGGTGGCGAGCCACGCGGGCGATCCGCTGCCCCTGGGCGCCTGGAACGGCAACCTGCCGGGCGACGTGCGCGTGCTGGCGAGCGAGCCGGCACCCGGCGGTTTCGACGCCCGCCGCGACGCTGTCACGCGCGCGTACACGTACCGCGTCCACACGCGCAAGCCGCCCTCCATCTTCGAACGCGGCCGCGCGATGTCGGTGACGCGCCGCCTCGATCTCGAGGCGATGAACGCCGTCGCGGCGCTTCTTGTGGGGAAGCACGACCTCACCGCCTTTACCCCCACGCAGACGGACCACGTCCTGCTCGAGCGCAACGTCACGTCCGCCGAGTGGGTCGAGTCGGGCCTGGACCTGGTCGAGTTCCGCATCGAAGCGCCGAGCTTCATGCGAAACCAGGTGCGGATCCTCGTGGGGACGCTGCTCGAGGTGGGGACGGGGCGGCGGACGCCCGAGGCGTTCGCGACGCTGCTCGAGGGACGGCCGCGGGAGGAGGCGGGGCCAACCGCGCCACCTCACGGCCTCTACCTTGTAAGGGTCACCTACGCAACACCATGAAGGTCCTCCTCACAAACGACGACGGCATCCAGGCGACCGGGCTCAACCACATGCGCCGGGCGCTCCTCGAGGTGCCCGGTATCGAGCTCGCCGTGATCGCGCCGGACTCGAACCGCAGCGCGACCGCGCGCAGCATCACCACGCGGCGGCCGCTGTGGGTCGAGGAGATCGAGTTCGGTGATGGGACCACCGGGTTCGCCACCGACGGCACCCCCGTGGACTGCGTGCGCTTCGCCGCGCTCGGCCTGGTGGAGTTCCAACCGGAGCTGATCGTCTCCGGCATCAACCACGGCGCGAACCTGGGCGACGACATCACGTACTCCGGCACCGTCGCGGCGGCACTGGAGGGGGTGGTGCTGGGCATCCCGGCGATCGCCGTCTCCCAGCAGTCGCGCAAGGGCGAGATGGACTTCCGGCTGGGCGACCGGTTCGACTTCGAGGAGGCCGCCGTCTTCGTCGCGCGCCTGGTCGAGGAGCTCGCGGACGTCCCGATCCCCGAGGGGACGCTGCTCAACGTGAACAGTCCCCACGGCGACGCGAAGGGCGCGAAGGTCTGCCGGCTCGGCAAGCGGATCTACCGCGACCAGCTGCACCTCGCAGAGGAGGAGGGCAACCGCCGGCTCTACCGGATCTACGGCGACGACCCGAGCTACCACCACGAGGACGGCACGGACTTCGCCGCGATCGCGGACGGCTACATCTCGGTGACGCCGCTCCATTTCGACCTGACCTCTGAGCTCGGCCTCGAGGAGCTCGGCGGCTTCGACCTCGACAGGCTCATCCAGCCGGCCGCGCGCGAGGTTGAGTAAGCGAGGCCCGGCAGACCGCGCCGCCGAGCTGCGGCGTGTGATCGAGCACCACAACCGCCTCTACTACGTGGCGGACGAGCCGGAGATCGGCGACGACGAGTACGACGCGCTCCTGAACGAGCTGCGCGCGATCGAGGAGGAGAATCCGGAGCTCCGGACCCCGGACTCGCCCACGCAGCGAGTGGGAGCCAAGCCGCTCGACAAGTTCGAGCAGGTCGAGCACCTGCAGCCGATGCTCTCGCTCGCGAACGCGCGCAACGAGGACGAGCTGAAGGCGTGGGTGACACGCACCGACAACCGGCTGAAGAAGGAAGGCGTCGAGGATGCGCGCATCGAGTACGTGACCGAGCCCAAGGTGGACGGGCTTGCCATCTCGATCGTCTACGAGGACGGTGTGCTGGTGCGCGGCGCGACCCGCGGCGATGGCGAGGTGGGCGAGGACGTCACCCAGAACGTGCGCCAGATCAAGACCGTGCCGCTGCGCATCGACGACGCGCCGCCCCTGCTCGAGGTCCGCGGCGAGATCTACATGGCTCGCTCCACATTCGCCGCGCTCAACGAGCAGCGCGCCGAGGCGGGCGAGTCCACCTTCGCCAACCCTCGGAACGCGGCGGCGGGCTCGATCCGGCAGCTCGATCCCGAGGTCGCGCGCGCGCGCCCGCTCGCGATGTGGTGCTACAGCGTGGGCGCGATCGAGGGGATCGAATTCGAGGAGCACCACGAGTCGCTCATGTGGCTTCGCGACCGGGGGTTCAAGGTCAATCCCGAGATCGAGGTCCACGACGACATAGAGACGGTCGTGGCGGTCTGCCGGGGCTGGGAAGAGCGGCGCGAGAAGCTCGACTACGAGACCGACGGAGTCGTGGTGAAGGTGAACGACCTGGCGCTGCAGCGCCAGCTCGGGGTGGTGGGTCGCGAGCCGCGCGGCGCGATCGCCTGGAAGTTCGCGCCGATGACCGCCACGACGACGCTGCGGAAGGTGATGTGGAACGTCGGCCGGACCGGGCACATGGTGCCGTTCGCGAACCTCGAGCCGGTCCAGGTCTCGGGCGTCACCGTCAAGCTGGCCACGCTCCACAACGAGGAGGACCTCGCGCGCAAGGACGTGCGCGACGGAGACGAGGTGATCGTCATGCGGGCCGGCGACGTGATCCCGCAGGTGGTCTCGCCGACCCCTCAGGCCCAGCGCCGCAAAAGGCGCTCGCGGCGACCGCGGCCGCCGAAGAAGTGCCCGGCGTGCAAGACCGAGACCGTGAAGGTGGAGGGCAGCGTCTGGACCGTCTGCCCGAACCGCGAGTCCTGCCCCGGCCAGGTGTTCCAGGGCGTCAAGCACTTTGTGTACGCGATGGACATCGACGGGCTCGGCGAGGAGCGGGCGGGCCAGTTCCTGAAGGCGGGGGTCATCGAGAACGTCGCGGACATCTACGACCTGACGGGTGAGCGGCTCATGGAGCTCGAGGGGTTCGGCGAGATCTCCGCCCGCAACCTGGTCGAGGCGATCGAGGCTTCGAAGCAGCAGCCCTTCCACCGCGTGCTCTCGGCGCTCGGGATCGCAGGCATCGGCGGCGTGAACGCGCGGAAGCTGACCGCCCAGTTCCGCACGATCGACGCGCTACTCGCGGCCGACGCGGAGGCCATCACGGAGACGGAGGGGATCGGGCCGATTCTCGCCGAGCAGCTCGCCGCGACGCTTGCGGAGGAGCGCACGCGGACGATCATCGAGCGCCTGCGGGCCTCGGGCCTCCAGTTCGAGGAGAAGGGGCCCGCGCCCGGAACGGTCGGGCCGCTGGCCGGAAAGAGCTTCGTCATCACCGGCACCCTTCCGAACATGTCGCGCGAGGTTGCCACCGAGCGGATCGAGGCCGCGGGCGGCAAGGTCACGGGCTCCGTGTCGAAGAAGACCGACTACCTGGTCGCCGGCGCCGACCCGGGCGGATCCAAGTGGAACAAGGCCCAGGAGATAGGCACCGAGGTGATCGACGAGGAGAAGCTGCTGGAGCTGCTCGGCTAGCCGTACTTCGCCACGATGTGCGTCATCGCGTCCTGGATCCGGCGGGCGCGGTCGTAGCTGTAGCCCACGCCGTTCATCAGGAACGAGAACGCGATCAGGTCGCCGGACTTACCCCGGCAGTAGCCCGAGAGGGCGCTGACGCCGCTGATCGTGCCGGTCTTGCCCCGGCAGCGGCGGTTCGTGCGCCGGTCGCTCAGGGTGCCCGGCCGGCCCGGCAGCGCGAGCGAGTCCCAGTACGACCGGAACGCGTCGTGCTGGCGCATCCCGCGCAGCAGGCGGACGACCCCGCGCGGCCCCGCCCGGTTCCCGCGCGCGAGGCCCGACCCGTCGACCAGCTTCGCCTTCGCGCCGAGGCCGCGAGCGAAGCGCGTTACCCGGCGCGCGCCCCCATCGGTCGTCCCGCGACGCCCGGTGGCCGCGTGGAGGCGCTTGGCGAGGGTCTCGGCGAAGAAGTTGTCCGAGACGGTGTTGGTCAGCTCGACCAACCGCTCCACGGTGAGCGACCGCGCGCGGGCGATCGAGCGCACTCGCCCGCGGGCCCGGCTAACCCCGGCACGACCGCCGATCCGGATGCCGCGGCGCCTGAGCGCGTCGGCGAGCTTCTGGGCGGCGAACTCAGGCGGCCGCGTCTGGAACGCGCTGCCGTTCTCGCGGGCCAGGCCGCGGTTGTAGGCGAGGGCGCTGAGGGGGCCGACCCACTGCGACACGCCATAGCCGGAGTCAGGGCCGCCGCGGAGCGAGTCGAAGAGCGACTCGTCACCGAGAACGTCGCCGGTGATCCGGCGAACGCCGGCGCGCTCGACGGCTCGCGCGAGCTTCTGGAGCGTCGCACCGCCGCCGCCGTACGCGCGCCGGGTGAAGGAGATGCTGCCGAACGAGGGGTCGCCGCCGCCGCGCAGGTAGAGGTCGCCGCGGATCTTGCCGCGGCGGGTGGGCCGCCGGTCGGCCAGGATCGTGGTCTGGAATCGCGCACGCGGGCCGAACCGGTCCAGGACGGCCGCGGTGGTGAAGAGTTTCGTGTTCGAGGCGAGGATCCGGCGGCGCTTGGCCTTGCGGGCGTACAGCTTCTTCCCGTCCGTCAGGTCGAACACGTAGGCCCCGGAGCGCGCAGTCGCCTGGTTCATGGCTCTGTCCATGCGGCTTTTCAGGCGCGCGGCGTTCTCGGCGCTCGCCGCCGCCGGGCCGACGAGCGCGAGGCCCGCTGCCGCACCCGTCACTAAGATCGTCCGGAGAGCCAAGATGGCGAAGGTAGTAAAACTAGAGCGACCGACGAAGAGCGGTCGCAAGGCGCAGCCGCAGCGCTCGACCGCCTCCCGCCGGCGGCCGCGCCAGTCGCGGACGGCGCTCGTCCTCGGCGGGGGCGGGTTCACGGGTGGCGTCTACGAGATCGGCGCCCTGCGCGCGCTCGACCTCCTGGCCGTCAATCGCACGGTCAACCAGTTCGACGTCTACGTCGGCACGAGCGCCGGCTCGTTCGTCGCCAGCCTCACGGCCAACGGCGTGACGCCCGAGGAGATGATGCGGGTCGTCAACCAGCAGGTGCCGACCCCCTTCCGCGACATCGATCTCGGCACCCTGCTCAGGCCCAACTACCTGGATTTCGTGCGCTCGCTCGCACTGCTGCCCCTGCGCAGCGTCGGCGTCCTGCGCACCATGGTCCAGAACCTCGGCCAGGTCTCGGTCATGGACCTGGCGGTCGGGCTCGCCGAGAGCCTGCCGCCCGGGCTGTACGACGGGGGCAGCCTGCAGAGCTACATCGAGGACGTCCTGTCCGACCCGGACCGCTCGAACGACTTCAGGCTGCTCCAGAACGAGCTCTTCCTGACGGCAACCGACCTCGACACGTGCGAGCGGGTCGTGCTCGGCGGGGAGGACTGGGACGACGTGCCGATCTCCCGGGCGGTCGCCGCCTCGACGGCGCTGCCGATGGTCTACAAGCCGGTCGAGATCAAGGGCCGCCACCTCGTGGACGGCGGCATCAGGTCCACGACGAACGTCGACGTCGCCGTCGAGCAGGGGGCCAAGTTCATCATCGTCGTGAACCCGCTCGTCCCCTACGTGAACGACTTCCAGAAGGTGATCCCGACGATGTGGGGGAGCCGGGTGCGGCGGGTCGCGGACATGGGCTTCCCGCAGGTCGGCTATCAGGCGTTCAAGCTCCTCGCCCACCAGCGCCTCCACGAGGCGGTGCGCAACTGGCAGGAGAAGTACCCCGGCGTGGACATCATCCTCATCGAGCCCGAGCCGAACGACGAGCTGATGTTTCACACGAACATCCTCAACTACACGAAGCGGCTCGAGATCGCTCGCCACGGCTTCGAGTCGGTCACGCTCCGCCTCGCGAAGGACTACGACGAGCTGCGCGCGATCTGCGCGAAGCACGGCATCGAGATCTCGGCCACGCGCGTCCGCAAGGTGCTGAAGCACATGGATCGAGAGCGCGAGAAGACCCGCGCCTGGCGGCGGGTCCTCGAGCAGACCACCGGAGCATTGCTCCGGCAGTCCGCTTCCGAAGAGGGTTAGATCTTGCGGGCATCCTGCCCGCGCTCTGAGAAGGCTGGCGACCTCCAGTCGCCGTGACCGGGGGCTACGCCCCCTCTTAAGCCGGCTGCTCTGCCGGGTCGGGCTTGCCGACGACGTAGCGCTCCCGCCGCTCGTAGACCTCGCCCGGCACGCCGCCGAGCACGAGCAACCTCAGCCCGTCGGGCCCCGAGCGCACCTTTCGCTTCGTCTCCGGCCCGACCCGCACGGCGGTCTCCTGGTCGAGGGTGACCTCGTCGCTGCCCTCGATCGTGAGGATTCCCGAGCCGCGCCAGGCGATATAGACCTCTTCCTCGCCCACGTCCGCGTGGTCGTGGTCGGGGTAGACGCCGTCCCCGGCGTCCGGCGGGAAGTCGATCACGTTCATGCCGAACGAACCGAGCGCAAGCTCGTCGCCGGCACGCTTGAATGAGCCGTAGAAGATGGAGTCCATGTCATCGACCTTCTTGACCGTCACGTCAGCCACCGCGGGCCTCCTTCGTAGTAACCGCACGAACGTTCGTTAGCATACACAGCGAATGAGCAAGCGTGAAGCGATCCTGGAACGGGCCGTCGAGGTGGCCTCGGAGGAGGGCCTCGAGGGCCTGACGATCGGCCGGCTGTCGTCCGAGCTCGGCCTGTCGAAGAGCGGACTGTTCGGCCATTTCGGCTCGAAGGAGGAGCTCCAGCTGGCGACCGTCGACGCGGCGGGCGCGGTCTTCGTCCGCGAGGTTGTCGAGCCCGCTCTGTCAGAGCCCGAGGGGGCACCGCGGCTGCGCGCCTTCTGCGAGCACTGGATCGGCTATCTCGAGCGCGAGGTGTTCGCGGGCGGGTGCTTCTTCTCCGCGGCGTCGACGGAGTTCGACGGCCG
This sequence comes from Thermoleophilaceae bacterium, assembly GCA_035629775.1. Classification (GTDB taxonomy): domain Bacteria; phylum Actinomycetota; class Thermoleophilia; order Solirubrobacterales; family Thermoleophilaceae; genus DASPHG01. The sequence continues at coordinate 27,771 of DASPHG010000021.1, forward strand.
CCCCGGGCCCGTGCGCGACAAGCTCCGCGACGGGCAGCAGGCCCTGATGCGCGAGCTGGCCAAGCAGGCGAAGCTGGCCGGCGTGGAAGAGCCCGACCAGCTCGTCTTCGAGGTCTACTCGCTCATCCAGGGGACGAACGCCCAGTACCAGCTGCTTCGCGAGCGCCAGGTGTTCGCCCGTGCCCGGCGGGCGATCGATCGCCTGCTGCTGGCCTAGGCGAGCTTCTCGAGCGCAGCCAGGAGCCGCTCGGTCGCGGCGGCGCCGCGAACCGAGACGCGGATGTGGTCGCTCGCCCCGAGGGGACCACCGGGCGCCACGATCACGCCCTCCTCCTCGAGCCGCGTCGCGAGGTGCGTCGCGTTCAGCCCGGGGGAGGACAGCCAGAGGAAGTTGCCCTGGCTCGGCGGCGCGTCCACCGGCAGACCGGGAAGCGCGGACAGGATGCGGCGGCGCTGCTCGATCACGAGCTCGCGCCGTCGTTCGACCTCGCCGTCTCCCAGCTTGAGCGTGTGCTCGATGCCGGCCTGCGTCAGCGAGTTCACGCCGAGCGGCGGCGAGATCGCCTCGAGCTCGCGGGACGCGTCGTGCGAACCGACCACGTAGCCCGCTCTCAGGCCCGCCATCCCGTAGACCTTGGAGAAGGTCCGGAAGACGAGCAGTTTGGGGAACTGGTCCACGAGCTTGAGGCACGTATCGAGCGGCTCGATGTCCTGGAAGTGCACGTAGGCCTCGTCGAGCAGCAGGTACACGTGCTCGGGCAGCTCATCGAGCAGCCAGCGCAGCGAGTCCGACGGGAGGTAGTGGCCCGTGGGGTCGTTGGGGTTGCAGACGACCATCACCTTCGTCCGCTCGGTGACGGCGGCAAGCAGCGCCTCCGGGTCCGCCGCCCCGCCCGCCGCGTCCACCGCCACCGGCCGCCCACCCGCACGGGCCGCCATGAGGGGGAACAGGGGATAGGACGGCCAGTGCGTGACCAACTCGTCGCCGGGGCCCAGCAGGAAATGCGACGCCTCCTGGAGCAGCTCGGTGGCGCCGTTGCCGAACACGATCTGCTCGGGGTCGATCCCGTGCCGTTCCGCGAGTGCCGCACGGATCTTGCCCGCATAGCGGTCCGGATAGCCGTTCACCCGCCCGCGCGCGGCGAAGATCGCCATGTTCATCACTTCCGCATTCGGGAAGTCGGGCCACTCCGTGCTCGACAGGTCGAGGTTCGCGACGACCTGGAGCTCCTTCGCCTTCTCCGCGGCGCGCTTCTCGCGCAGGCGGCGGTTGACCTCCTCCTGGTCCATGTCGTCGAACTGCCTGTAGTAGTCGAGCAGGCCCACGCCGGGGTCTAGTTGGTCTGGCCGGAGAACACCGACGAGCCCGGGCCCTCGATCAGGAGGAACCAGATCATGAACGCGGTGCCCGCGATCGCCAGCGAGATCACGAAGATCCACTCGAGCGCGCCCTTCTTCTGCTCGTAGCCCGCGGCGCGGCGGACGAGCTTCCAGGCGTGGTCGAGCCGGCGGGCGATCGCGAGTGTCAGAAACAGCGTCGTCAGCATGCCGGCGAACGCGACGACGATCCCAAGCGCGACTGACCCCGTCTTGTAGTCGACCTGAGAGCCGACCCATAGCCACGCTATTGGCTGCGGACCCCAGAGCGTCAGGCAGAGCAGCGTCTCGACGGTCAGGATCAGACCCGACAGGAACTTGTCGGCCGTGCGCCGACCCTGCCCGGCGGTTACGGGTTGCGCGCGGTACTTGAGAGGTGCGGTCCCTGGCCTCCGGCCAACGAAGAGTCCGCCCGTATCCGTCGGGTCGTTACTGGCCACTCAGAAGAGAGGGTAGGGGACCGCTAGCCGGCCTGCCGCGCCTGGCCCTGCTCGTAGAGCGCGTCGATGTCCGCCGCGAACTTCTCGTGGACGACATTGCGCTTGACCTTCATCGTCGGCGTCAGCTCACCCGTCTCCTGCGAGAGGTCGCTCGGGAGGATCTTGAAGTACTTGATCTGCTCCACCGGCCCGACCTTCGAGTTGACCTCGTCCACGGTCTTCTGGATCGACTCGCGGATCTCAGGCGTCTCCTCGGCTGCGACCTCGGGATCGAGCGTGACGAGCGCAACCAGGTACGGGCGACGGTCGCCCACCACGACGCACTGTGAGACGTACTGGTTCTGCTTGATCCCGTTCTCGAGGTTCGCCGGGGTGACGTTCTTGCCGCCCGCGGTGATGATGATGTCCTTCTTGCGGCCCGAGATGTAGACGAACCCGTCGTCGTCGATCCGGCCCAGGTCGCCGGTGTGCAGCCAGCCGCCCTCGAGGGCCTCGCGCGAGGCGTCATCGTTCTTGTAGTAGCCCTGGAAGATGTTGTCCCCGCGGAGCAGGATCTCCCCGTCCTCGGCGATCTTGACCTCGACACCCGGGAGGGGCTTGCCGATCGAGCCGAAGCGGCACTCCTCCGGCGTCTGGCCGGTGGCGACGGTCGACGTCTCGGTCATGCCGTAGCCCTCCATCACGGGCACGCCGCAGGCGAAGAAGAACTCGAGGATCTCCGGCGCGATCGGGGCGGCGCCCGTCACGCACTGGCGGATGCGCCCGCCGAAGATGTTGCGGACGTTCTGGTAGAGCTGCTCGTCGGCCTGCTCGAACGCGGCCATCAGCTCGGCGGGGACCTCCTCGCCGCGCTGCTGCGCGAGGCGGACCTTCAGCCCGAGCTGGACAGCCTGCTTGAGCTTCTCGGGGTCGCCCGCGTTGCTCGTAGCAAGCTGGTAGATCTTCTCGAAGATGCGCGGGACCGACGGGAAGTAGGTCGGCTTCACCTCCATCAGGTTGGGCACGATCTTCTGCGGGTCCTTCTCCCAGTAGGCGATCGTCGAGCCCAGATCGATCGCGCCGAACTGGATCAGCACCGCGAACGCGTGCGCGAGCGGGAGGAAGAGGTAGACGAGCTCGTCGTCGCCGAGGATGCCCATCTCCTGCGTCATGTCGATGACGCGCCGGTAGTTGCCGTGGGTGAGGATGCAGCCCTTCGGCGGGCCGGTCGTTCCTGACGTGTAGATGTACAGGCAGACGTCGTCCGGCGTGACGTTGGCGATGCGCTCCGCGTATTCCTCGTCCGAGCGCTGGCGGCCGCGCTCGCGCAGGTCGTCGAGCGAGATGTGGTCGTCCTGCCCGTCGGACTCGAAGGCGATTACGTGCTCCAGGTGGGGCAGGTCGCCGCGGATCTTCCGGATCTTCTCGAGCTGCTCGGCGTCCTCGGCGAAGATCGCCGTCGACTCCGAGTGGTCCGCCACGTAGTGGACCTCCTCGGGGGAGTTGGTCTGGTAGATCGAGACCGAGGCGGCGCCGCTCGCGAGGATGCCGAAATTCGCGAAGGTCCACTCGGGACGTGTATGGCTGAGGATGGAGACGCGTTCGCCCTTCTCGATGCCAAGATCCACCAGGCCGAGGGCGATCTCCTTGACGGCCTCGCCGAGCTGCGCGTAGCTGACGTCGCGCCACTCGTCGCCGACCTTGTGCTTCAGCGCGGTGCCGTCGGGCGCGCGCTCCGCGGCGAGCTTGACGATGTCGGCGATCGTCTGCGAGCCAGTGCTCGCCTCAGCGGCGCTGACGGTTCCTGCTTCCATCTCTTCTCCCCGGTTTGCCCATCAAAGCTGGGGAGAAGACTAGCTCCGCGCACATCCATGCGCGCGCCCTGAAAGGGCTGGCGACCTCCGGTCGCCGTTTTCCCGCTAGGCCTTGGCGGGTACTGCCCGGCGCTGCGCGTCCTTCAGCGACTCGGTGAAGAGCGTCTTGTCGATCCGACCCTGGAATATCGGCACCCCGAGCTCCATGCACTTCATGATGACTTCGCGCCGGTGCATGCCTGCCTCGCGTGCCAGCTCCGTGGGGGTCAAGTGGATCGCCATCTATTTCTCCTCCCTTTGCTGTCGCAGCTCTCTCCAAGAGTTTTACGCGTCACCCCGGACATCGCAAGCAATTACCCGCTATTTGCGCGAATTGATTGCGCGGACTTCCATGTCCGCGCCCTGTCGCCATGGCTTCATCCGGCCGCCGTGACCGCGGGCTTCGCCCGCTCTATATCGGGTTCGGGATCTCGATGAAATCGTGTCCCACGCCGAACTCCTCGGCCAGCAGATCGCCCAGGCGGCGGATGCCGAACGTCTCGCTCGCGTAGTGGCCGGCCGCGATGAAGTGGATGCCGCCCTCGCGCGCGTCGGCCATCACGTGCTCGGTCGGCTCGCCCGTGATGAAGGCGTCGAGCCCGCGGGCGATCGCTTCGTCGATCATCGCGCTGCCGCCGCCCGAGACGATCCCGACGCGGCGGATCTCGCTCGGGCCGGAGTCGAAGACGAGCGGCTCGGCGCCGAAGAGTTCCCTGCTGCGCTCGGTGAGCTCCTGAACGGACAGCGGCTCGGGCGCGGCTCCCACCCAGCCGATGGGGGCCCCGCGCGCCTCACCGAACGGGTCGGTGCGCTCGAGCCCCAGCCCGCGGCAGATGAGCGCGTTGTTCCCCACCTCGGGATGCGCGTCGAGCGGCAGGTGGTACGCGGCAAGCGACATGTCGTTGTCGAAGAGCACCTTCAGCCGCGCCTTGAGCTGGGGCGTGATCGGGCCGATCGCGTCGCCCCAGAAGATCCCGTGGTGGCACAGGACGAGCTGCGCACCGGCGGCGGCTGCGCGCTCGAACAGGTCGCGCTGGGCGGACACGCCGGTCACGACGTGCTCGACGTGCTCCGCGCCCGGCACCTGCAGCCCGTTGGGCCCGTAGTCGGCCCGCCCGGGCGAGTCCAGCAGCTCGTCGAGGTAGGAGATCAGCTCGTCGCGCGGGTTCAGGCTTGAAACATAACCCGCCGTCCGTTAGCTTTCCCCGCCTGGCCGAGGCGGAACGGCCGGGTAGTTAGGGGGAACGACGGGAGGGCGCAGGGGCTCATGACAAACCGTCTGGCGTCCGCGGGGGACGCCGTAGACGATGCTCAGCTGATCGCCGCTGTCAGGCGGGGGAACGATCACGCCTTCGAGCAGCTCTACCGGCGCTACAGCGCGGCTGTCGGCCGGTTCGTCGGCGCGCGCGTGCGTGACAGCGGCCGCGCCGAGGACCTGGTGCAGGAGATATTCCTCTCCGCGCTCCGCCGGCTGCGCGCCACCGACACCGACATCGCATTCAGGCCGTGGATCTTCGAGATCGCCAAGAACGCGGCGATCGACCACTACAGGCGCACGAAGCGGGCCGAGGAGGTCTCGATCCACGAGCACGAAGCGCTGCGGCCGGCCGACCAGCTCAGACTGATCGGACGCCCGCACACCCGCCCCGAGGTTGCGATCCTCCACAAGGAGCGCTTCGACCAGCTCTGCGGCGCGTTCGCCGAGCTCTCGAAGAACCACCATCGGGTACTCGTGCTGCGCGAGCTCGAGGGCCTGTCGTACCGCGAGATCGCCCAGGAGATGGACATGACCCGGCCGGCGGTCGAGAGCGCGCTGTTCCGCGCCCGCCGACGGCTCGCGCAGGAGTACGCGCGCGCCGAAGCAGTCGCGTAGGCGTTTACCACGGGGCCTGGCCCCTTGGTAAATCCGCGGATAGCCTCATGCGGCGATGGCCGCGAAGAAGAAGCGCGACTCGTTCCTCGAGTCGCTCATGGACACGAACCTCTACTCCATGGGCGCCTACTTCTCGGACCGTCACCCCGAGCTCGTGGACGAAGTGATCGAGCAGGCGGAGGCGATCGAGGAGCGCGGCCTGGCCGCCTACGCCGAGGACGCCGGGCTATCGGTCGAGGAGTGCTTCCAGACGCTGCTGACCGGCCTCGCGGTGCGCTACTACAAGGCCGTCGCCTCGTGAGCGAAACGCTAGGCTGAGGCCGTTCGGGCTGTGGCGCAGCCTGGTAGCGCGCTCCGTTCGGGTCGGAGAGGTCCCGAGTTCGAATCTCGGCAGCCCGATTCTCTCTGCTGCGTAGGCTGGGCGCATGGCTGATGTCAGCGTGCGCCCGGTCGCCGCGGCCGACGAGGTCGCGTGGCGTCATCTGTGGGACGGCTACTGCACCTTCTACGAGACCGACCTCCCGGCGGAGATCACCGACACCACGTGGAAGCGGCTGCTCGACGGCGGCACGCGCCTCTTCGGGCTCGTCGCCGAGCGGGACGGCGAGGTGATCGGCCTCGTGAACTGCGTGCTCCACCCGAGCACCTGGGCGACGGCCGACTCCTGCTACCTCGAGGACCTCTTCGTCTCGCCGGACGTGCGCGGGGCGGGCGCGGGTCGCGCGCTCATCGACGCGGTCCTGGAGCGAGCGCAGGAGCGCGGCTGGCGCAACGTCTACTGGCACACGCGGCGCGACAACGAGCGCGCCCGCGCGCTCTACGACACGTATGCGCCCGCCGACGACTTCGTCCGCTACGTGGTCCCGCCTGAGTAACTAGTCGTCGTCCTGGGCGATCGCCGTGCGAAGCGCCTCGTCGAACGGCGTCGGCTCCACGTCGAAGAGGCCGGCGCCCGACGGGTCGGTCACGACCGTCTCGGTGGAGAGGCCCTCCACGAGCGGCCGGGCGACCCCGGCGTCCACCGGCGTGATCAGGCCGATCCAGAGCGATGACAGCCACGGTGTGAGCAGCGGGACGGGAACCTTCGGACGCCTGTACGTATCGAGCGCCGCGGCCATCCGGTCGAGCATCTCGCCGTAGGAGAGGACGTCCGGGCCGCCGATCTGGATCTCGCGGCCGGCTGACGCGTCGACACCGGGCGCCGCCGCCAAATAGCCGAGGACGTCGTCGATCGCGATCGGCTGCGTCTTCGTCTTAAGCCACCGCGGAGCGATCATCGCCGGCAGCCGTTCGACCAGGTACCGCAAGGTCCGGTACGACTCGCTGCCCGCCCCCACCACCATCGCGGCGCGGAAGTAGGTGAGCGGCGGCCCCTCCTCGCCGAGCGTCTGCGCGGTCGCATGCCGGCTGCGCAGGTGCTTCGAGCCGGGCTCGTCGCCGAGGCCGCCCAGGTACACGACCCGCGCGACGCCCTCGCGCCGAGCCATCCGCGCGAACCCGGCCGCCGCGCGCCGCTCGCTCTCCTCGAAGTCCTCGTCGTCCGAGCCCCGGCCCATCCCGTGGACCAGGTAGTACGCCACGTCGACGCCCTCGCCGGCGCCGCTGAGCGAGTCGGGCTCGTTGACGTCGCCCTCGTGCAACTCGTGACCGGCCTCCGCCAGGTGGCGCGCGCGCGAGGCGTCGCGGACCAGGCAGCGCACGGCCACGCCGTCGTCACCCAGCCGTTCGGCCAGCCGCCCGCCCACGAACCCGGTCGCCCCGGTCACCAGCGCTTTCACCGGAGAGGACTCTGGCATCCTGCCGCGCGTGAAAGCCCGGAGGCGACTGGCCGTGTTCCTGGTGCTCCCGGCGCTCGCGGCGTGCAACGGCTCGGACGGGGACCCGCCCATGGCGGTCACGGAGCCCTCCGCGCGCGGCGTCGAGGACGGCGAGACGGCGCAGAAGCGCGTGAAGGGGCTGGGTCGCCGCCAGATCGGCACCTTCTCTAGCCCGGTCTACGTGACCGCTCCGCCCGGCGACCGCCGTCGCATCTTCGTGGTCGAGCAGGAGGGGACGATCCGCATCGTCCGGCGCGGGCGCAAGCTCCGCCGCCCCTTCCTCGACATCTCGGGCCGTGTCGACTCGGGCGGCGAGCAGGGCCTCCTGTCGATGGCGTTCGCACCGAACTACCGCAAGAACAGGCGCTTCTACGTCTATTACACCGACAACGGCGGCGATGTCCGGATCGTCGAGTTCAGAGGCCGGCGCAACCGCGCCCGCAGGCGGAGCGCTCGCCCCGTGCTCCGGCAGGAGCACAGCACCTACTCGAACCACAACGGCGGCCAACTCCAGTTCGGGCCGGACGGCCGGCTGTACATCGGGATCGGCGACGGCGGCGGCGGCGGGGACCCGTTCGAGGCAGGGCAGGACCGCGGCACGTTCCTCGGGAAGATCCTGCGGATCAACCCGCGGGGGAAGCCGTACCGGATCCCGGGCTCGAACCCGTTCCGTGGCCGCCGCGGGGCGAAGGGCGCCGTCTACTCGTACGGACTGCGCAACCCCTGGCGGTTCTCCTTCGACCGAAAGACGGGCGCCCTCACCATCGGCGACGTCGGCCAGAACGAGTACGAGGAGATCGACTTCGTGCGCCGCGGCCGCGGCCGCGGGGCGAACTTCGGCTGGGACGCGTTCGAGGGCAATCACAGCTACGAGGGCGGATCGGCGCCCGGCCACATCCGTCCGGTGATCGAGCACTCGCACGGCGGCGACGGGTTCTGCTCGATCACCGGCGGCTACGTCTTGCGCCACCGCTCGTACCGCAACCTGCGCGGTGTCTATGTCTACGGCGACTTCTGCGAGAGCGCCGTGCGCGGCGCGCGGCTCAGGCCCGGCCGGGCGCGCGCGCGGCGGCGTATGGGTGTCGACGTACCGTCACTGTCCTCGTTCGGGGAGGACGCGCGCGGGCGCGTGTACGCCACGTCGCTGAGCGGCGCGGTCTACCGGCTCGTTCCGCGCCGGTAGCGCCGCCGCGCGATCGGCTCGATCGCGCGGAGTATCTCGGCAGTCGCGTCGAAGGCGGGCTTCTCGTTCCACAGCGCGTCGAGCAAGCCCTTCTGATTCCAGGGCGATTGGGGCTCGGGGTTGCCGCCGTCCCAGTCGGGGCGCGCGCGGAAGTCGCGCAGGACCCAGGCGGCGGCGCCGTTCAGGTAGCGCTTTCGCCGGTAGACGTCGAGGTGCCGGCGAAGCTGGCGGGTCTGGAACGCGTAGGTCCCTTTCTCCTCGACGGGACCGTCGCGATTGGCCTCGGCGCCGAACTCGGTCACGAACAACGCGAGCTCGGGGTAATAAGCGCGCGTCTGGTCGAGAAACGGCCCGAGGCGGTCGACATCGGCGGTCTGGCCGTTCGGCCCCGGATACCAGCCGAAGTAGCTGTTCACCCCAAGGGCGTCGAGCTCGTGGTAGACGTCGGCCGGCGGGTTCTGCGGGTAACCGAAGATGTCGAGTGCCCGCAGACGGGTCGGGTCGATCCGGTCGAGCAGGTCCGCGGCGCGGCGGATGTAGTCCTCCTGGTCGGAGGTCAACCGCTGCGAGAACTCGTTCCCGATGCTCCAGGCGATCACCGAGGGATGGTTCTGGTCGCGCGCCACCATCGCGCGCAGGTAGGCCAGCGCGGCGTCCAACACACCCGGCTGCTTGAACCCGCGGTGACCCTGCTGCCACGCCGGCACCTGGTCCCACACCGTCACCCCCATCCGGTCGGCGAGCTCGAGGTAGCGCGGATGGAGGGGGTAGTGCGACCTGATCAGTGAGGCGCCGAGGCGGCCGACGGCGCGCATGTCACGCCGGCGGTCCCTTGCCGTGATCGCGCTGCCGCGCCTTGGGTGGTCCTCATGGAGGTTGACGCCGAAGAGGCGCGCGCGGCGGCCGTTCACGAGCAGGATGCCGTCGTCGCTCACGCGCAGCTCGCGGAAGCCGGCCTTCAGCCGGTACCCGGCGACGACTCGCTGTCCGCTGAGCGCGTCGATCCGGACCGGATAGAGCTCGGGCGAGCCCGGGTACCAGAGGCGCGGCTTCGGGACCTCCACGCTGTAGGAGACGCGGCGGCTGCCATCGGCCGCCACCCGGATCGGGCGCGAGATCCGTTCGTGGTCGGCCACGCGCGTGCGCAGCCGCACGCGGGCGTCACGTGCGCCCGGGTTGTCGAGCGTCACGCGGAGGCGGAGCAGGCCGTGCCTCTGTCGGCGGCCGGACACCTCGCTCCGGACGCGGACGGCCTCCACGTCGACGCCCTCGAACCGGCGCAGGTAGACCTCGCGCAGGATCCCGCCGTAGTTCCACCACCCGCCCCCCGGGCGGCCGTTGGCCCGGTCGTAGCCGCGCGGGACGTCGCTTCGGTCGCGGCGGTTGTCGACTCGGACCACGAGCAGGTTCGGGCCCCGGCGCGCGCGCGCGGGAACCTCCGCTTCGAAGGGGATGTAGGGCCCCTCGTGCGTGGCGATGAGCTGGCCGTTCAGCCATACCGTCGCGCGATGGTTGATCGCCTCGAACCGCAGCTTCCAGTCGAGCGCCGCGTCGCGCGAGGGGAGCACGAAGTCCTTGCGATACCAGCCCACCGTGCCGCGGTGGCTCGCATCGGACTCGTCGGTGGCGTTCCACGCGTTCGGCACGGTGGTCGGCGTCCAGCCGTCGATCGCGCGGTTCGTGTGGAAGCCGGCCTGCTCGCCCTGCTCGGCGGGGTCGAGCCGGAAGTGCCACGTCCCGCCCAGCAGGTGGCGACCCGTGTGGCCGTCGCGGTACAGCACTTTGCGGGTCGGCCGCTCGGGCTCCGGCACGCCGGTGGGGGGCGGCTCGGAGCCGCCTTGTGCAAGGGCGAGCGTCGCGCTCCCGACAAGGGCCGCCAGCGCCGCCGCGAACCCTGGGACGGCGCGGGGCATCGGCCACAGCCTAGAGTTCGGCGCTGACCCGTCGAAAGGACGCCCGTTGCAAGAAGTCGTCATCGCCTCAGCCGCCCGGACCGCCGTGGGGTCCTACGGGAAGAGCCTGAAGGACATCCCCACCACCGAGCTGGGCGCGACGGCCGCGAGCGCGGCGATCGAGCGCGCCGGCATCGAGCCCGAGCTGGTCGAGCAGGTCGTCTTCGGGAACGTGATCCACTCGGCGCCCGAGGACATGTACATGGCGCGCGTGGTCGGGATCAAGGCCGGCATCCCGAAGGAGACGCCGGCCTTCACCGTCAACCGCCTGTGCGGGACCGGGGTTCAGGCGATCGTGTCGGCCGCGCAGACGATCCAGACCGGCGAGGCCGACGTCGTCGTTGCCGGCGGCGCCGAGTCGATGAGCCGGGGCCCGTACTGGATGCCGAACGTGCGCTGGGGCGCCCGCATGGGTGAGGCGAAGATGGTCGATCCGGTCGTCGGCGGCCTGACCGACCCGTTCCACCGCGTGCACATGGGCATCACGGCCGAGAACCTGGCGGAGTCGCACGACATCGGCCGCGAGGCGCAGGACGAGTTCGCGATCGAGTCGCACCGCCGCGCGCATGCCGCGCAGGAGGCAGGCAGGTTCGACGACGAGGTGGTGCCGGTCGAGGTGAAGGTGAAGAAGGAGAAGGTCCCCTTCGTGCGCGACGAGCACGTGCGGCCGGAGGCCTCGATTGAGTCGATGGCGAAGCTGAAGCCGGTCTTCAAGCCGGACGGGACGGTCACCGCCGGCAACGCCTCGGGGATGAACGACGCCGGCGCGGCGGTGGTCCTCATGTCGGCGGAGAAGGCGGAGGAGCTCGGCGCGCCCGTGCGCGGCCGGATCCTCTCGTACGCCTACTGCGGCGTCGATCCGGCGACGATGGGGATCGGCCCGGTTCCGGCAACGCGGAAAGCGCTCGACAAGGCGGGCCTGTCGCTCGACGACGTCGACGTGATCGAGCTGAACGAGGCCTTCGCGGCCCAGGCGCTCGCGGTCATGAAGGATCTCGACCTCGACCCGGCCAAGGTGAACCCAAACGGCGGCGCGATCGCACTGGGGCACCCGGTTGCCGCGACCGGCTCGGTGATCACCGCGAAGATCCTCGGCGAGATGGAGCGCGAGGGCCACGACGTGGGGCTCGTGACGCTCTGCATCGGCGGCGGCCAAGGCATAGCAATGCTCATCGGGCGGGGGTAGGATCGCCCAGATGCCTTCCTTCAAAGACGACCAAGAGGTCTACCAGTACATCGGCAAGCTGTTCGAGGACCTCAGCACCGACGACGAGCTGGCGCCGAAGTTCCGCAAGGCGAACACGATCGTCCAGTACCAGTACCGCAACCCCGACTCCCAGATCACGGTGAAGATGATCGAGGGCGAGGACGGCGTCGTGGACTGCGGCGAGACGTCGATGGACCCGGAAGTCGTCATGAGCATGGACGCCGACACTGCGCACAAGTTCTGGCTCGGCAAGGTCAACGTGACGGTCGCGCTGGCGCGCGGCCAGATGAAGGCGAAGGGGCCGGTGGCGAAGATCTTGAAGCTGGTACCGCTCGTCAAGCCCGTCTTCCCGCGGTACAAGAAGATGCTCGAGGACGCCGGGCGGCAGGACCTGCTCGACGCGTGAGCGCGGAGGAGCTTGAGGTTGGGGCGCGCCGGATGGCGGGCTTCAAGGACTTCTACCAGTACATCGACCACGCGCGGGTGATCGCCGGCCGCGGGCTGCTCGAGAGCGCCGGCTTCGAGTTCATGAAGGAGGGCGCGAACCGCGTCTTCATCGTCACCGACGAGGTCATCCGCGGCACCGGGCTGATCGACAAGGTCCAGGCGGGCGTCGAGGACGGCGGACTCGAGGTCGCCGGGGTGTTCGACGGCGTGCCGCAGGATTCGTCCACGCACGTGGTCGAGGAATGCGCCGAGGCCGCGAAGGAGGCGGGCGCGGACTCGTTCCTGGCGGTCGGCGGCGGCTCCGTGATGGACACCGCGAAGGTGGCCGATGCGGTCTTCACCCACGGCGGCACCGCGCGCGAGCAGGAGGGGTTCTTCCTGATGCCGCGCGGAAACGACGGGATGGGCGCGCCGGAGCCGATCGCGCCGCTGGCCTGCATCCCCACGACGGCCGGCACGGGCTCCGAGGTCTCGATGGCCGCCGTCATCAAGGACCACGAGGAGAAGGTGAAGCTCGAGATCGCCGATCTGCCCCTGATCCCGCGGCTGGCGATCCTCGACCCGGAATCCACGCGCACCCTCCCGGCGAACATCGCGGCTGCAACCGGCATGGACGCGATGACGCACGCGATCGAGGGCTACGTGTGCATCGACTGGAGCCCGCACGGCGACGCCCGCGCACTGCACGCGCTGCGGATGATCCGCGACAACTTGGAGCCCGCGGTCGAGGACACCTCGAACGAGGAGGCGCGCGGCAACATGCTGGTGGCGGCATCGCTCGCGATCACGATCCAGCTCGGATCGGTGCATGCCATGTCGCACCCGGCCGGCGCGCACTTCGGCGTCCCGCACGGGGTCGCCAACGCGATCCACCTGCCGCACGTCATCCGCTTCAACGCGGCCGGCGGCCAGGACATCGCAAACCGCTACCGCGACATCAACGAGCTCTTCGGGATCGAGTCGGGCGGCACGGACGAGGCGGTCGGGGACGCGCTCGCCGACCACGTCTCGGGCCTCACGTCGCGCATGGGCCTCCCGACGCGGCTCTCCGAGGTCGGCGTGTCGGAGTCGGGCATCCCGGTTCTCGTCGAGGGGGCGATGGGCGACGGCACCACGCTGCTGAACCCGCGCGAGCCCTCCGAGGAGGACTACGAAGCGCTCTACCGGGCCGCGCTCTAGGGGGCGGGGTGCTGCCTCGGCTCTTCGGACCGTTCTTCGTCTTCGCCGGGGTCATGCACTTCGTGATCCCGCGCACCTACGAGGCGATCGTGCCGGACTCCCTGCCCTCGAAGCGCGAGCTGGTGTACGCGAGCGGCGTGGCCGAGATCGCGGGCGGGCTCGGCGTCATGCACCCGCGAACGCGCCGAGCCGCCGCATGGTGGAGCGTCGCGACGCTCGTCGCCGTGTTCCCGGCGAACCTCAACATGGCGCTCAACCCCGATCGCTACAAGGTGCCCGGCGGGCGGGCTGCGCTCTACGCGCGGCTGCCGGTACAGATCCTCTTCATCGCGTGGGCGATCGCCGCCGGGCGTAGGATTCAGGAGTAGGGCCCCCGAGCGAGGAGAAGAGCGAATGGCCGTCGCGCCGACGCAGGACGTCAAGGTCTGGAAGAACTACATCGGGGGCGAGTGGGTGGAGGCATCCTCGGGCGAGAGCTTCGAGGTGATCAACCCTTCGAGCGGCGACGTCGTCGCGGCGGTGCCGAAGGGCGGGCGCGAGGACGCCCAGAGCGCGATTGCGGCGGCGAAGGAGAGCTACGAGTCCGGCGTGTGGGCGGACATGGATCCGGACGAGCGCGCGCGGATCATGGGCTCTGTCGTCGAGAAGTTCACGGAGCACGAGGACGAGCTGGCCGAGCTCGAGTCGCTTCAGGCGGGGATGACGATGCGGGCGACCGCCACGGTCGTGATCGGCTACTGCATCAACCACTGGGACTACTTCGCGCGCCACGCGAACCGGCCGCGCCAGGAGGCGCTCGAGCCGGTCTCGTTCCCCACCCACTCCTACAACTTCGTTCTGCGCGAGCCCGTCGGAGTGTGCGCCGGGATCATTCCGTGGAACTTCCCGCTCGTGATGGCGATGTGGAAGATCGCCCCGGCGCTCGCGATGGGCAACTCGGTGGTGCTGAAGCCGGCGTCGGACACGCCCCTGACCGCGCTGCGGCTGGCCGAGCTGCTCGACGAGACCGACATCCCGAAGGGCGTGGTCAACATCGTCACGGGCGGCGGCGCGACGGTGGGCGAGGAGCTCGCCTCGCACCCGGACGTCGACAAGGTGTCGTTCACCGGCTCGACCGTCGTCGGCCGGCGGATCATGCAGCTCGCCTCCTCGACGATCAAGAAGTGCACGCTCGAGCTGGGCGGGAAGTCGCCGAACATCGTGTTCGAGGACGCGAATCTGGACGCGGCGGTCGACGGCGCCCTGTGGGCGACGTTCTTCCACCAGGGCCAGGTGTGCGAGTCGGGCACGCGCCTGCTGGTGCCGGAGTCCATCCACGACGACTTCGTCGAGCGCCTCGTCGCGCGCGCTAAGCAGATCAAGATCGGCGACGCGCTCGACTACGACACCGACATGGGGCCGCTGGTGTCGCAGGCGCAGCTCGACACGGTCGAGAACTACGTGCGGATCGGCCAGGAGGAGGGCGCGAAGCTCGCACTCGGCGGCGGCCGCCCGGACGGCGTTCCGGACGGCGGGTTCTTCTTCGAGCCCACGATCTTCACCGAGGTCGACAACTCCATGACGATCGCGCAGGAGGAGATCTTCGGCCCGGTGCTGTCGGTGATCAAGTTCAAGGACGACGACGACGCGATCCGGATCGCGAACGACACGATCTACGGCCTGGCCGCGGCCGTGTGGTCGGAGGACTACGACCGCTGCCTCGAGACCGCGAGGCGGATCCGCGCGGGGACCGTCTGGATCAACGACCACCACCTGATCAACTGCATCGCGCCGTTCGGCGGCTACAAGCAGTCGGGCAACGGCCGCGAGCTCGGCACGTACGGCCTGAACGAGTACACCGAGGTGAAGCACGTCCATGTGGACCTGACGCGCGATCCGCAGCGGAAGATGTTCGGCGTGCTGCTGTCGGAGGAGCCGCTCGGGCCGGAGGACGTGGGGGGCTAGGTGGCAGCGAAGTTCACGCCCGAGGAGCGGGCGGCGATGCGCGAGCGCGCCCGCGAGCTGAAGGCCGAGCAGAGCAAGGCGGACGGCGAGAAGGCCCTGCTCGAGAAGGTCGCCGAGATGCCGAAGTCGGATCGCGCGATGGCCAAGAAGCTCCACGCGATCGTCAAGGCGAATGCGCCGGGGCTCGCGCCGAAGACCTGGTACGGGATGCCCGCGTACGCCAACGATGACGGGAAGGTCGTCTGCTTCTTCCAGAGCGCCGACAAGTTCAAGTCGCGGTACGCGACGCTCGGTTTCAACGACTCGGCGAACCTCGACACGGGCGCCATGTGGCCGACTTCCTTCGCGCTTAAGAAGCTGACCGCCGCCGAGGAGAAGAAGATCGCCGCGCTCGTGAAGAAGGCCGTGCGCTAGAAGCGCTGCTCGTCGCGGTACGCCGCGACCAGTTCCTTCAGCGTGCCCTTCGAGGTGTGCTTCGGCTTCCAGCCGAGCACCTTCCGCGCGCGGTCGGTCTTCATCAGCACCGGCTTGCGCACGCTCTCGAGCCACGAGAAGACCGGCGGCCGAGCCGGCAGCCGGGAGACGACCTCGGCCGTCGCCCCGACCGCGAGATCGGGGATCGGGATCGAGTACCACCCGAGCGCGTCGGCCAGGTCAGAGATCGTGAGCTTGCCGTTGGCCGCGAGGTTGTACGGGCCGGGCTCGCCCCTGCCGAGCGCGCCGGCCACGAACGCCTGCGCCACGTCGTCCTCGTGGACGAGTTGGAACGGGACGCCGGGATCCGGGATGACCGGCTTCAGGACGGGCATGCCGGACAGCAGCCGGCGTACGGGGTCTGGCATCGCCTGTGACATGCGCACGTACGGGATCTCCTCGATCATCGTCTGCGCCGTCGGCCCGGCGACGATGCAAGGGCGGAAGACCCACGCCTGGGTGCGCTCCGTCCGCAGCAGCACCTCGCCGAGGACGCCCTCGACCTCCGCCTTCTGCGCGGAGTAGAAGTGGGCCTCGCTGCCGCGCGGGGCGACGTCCTCGGTCAGCCAGTCCGGGTTGTCGGCGTGGAAGCCGTACGCCGCGACGCTCGAGGCGTAGCACACGCGCTCCGCCCCGGCGGCCACGGCGGCCTCGAACACGTTCCGTGACCCGTCCACGTTGATCCCGCGGGTTCGGTCGCTCGACTCGAGGATCGCGAACGCCAGGTGCACGACGACGTCGGCGCCCTTCACCGCCTCGGCCACGCTCCGTTTGTCCTGGACGTCGCCCTCGCGGTACTCGGTCTTCTTCCACCCCTGCGAGGCGGGGTCGAAGGGCCGCCGCGCCATGCCGACGATCCGCTTGACGCGTCGCGAGCGCTCGAGCGCGTCCACGAGCGCGATGCCCAGGTCGCCGGTCGGCCCCGTGACGGTGACCTTCAGTCCGTCGGTCGCCACGCGGGCAGCCTATATCGGCGGCCTAGAACTCGACTTCGCAGTTCCGGGCGCGGTCCAGTTCGTCCACGCGCACCCGGTCGCGCCCGCCGGCGCAATCGACGATGTCGGCCTCGCCATCGCGCACGTCCACCACGTCACGTCCCTCGCCCGTGCCCACGCGGTCGGGACCCGGGCCGGCGTTCACGACCACGTCGCCACCGTCCGCGGTGATGGTGTCGGCGCCCGGGCCGCCGAGCAGGTTCGCGTCCCCGTCGCTCGTTATCCGGTCGCGACCGGAGCCACCGTCTACGAAGTCCGTTCCCGCGCCGGCGTAGAGGCGGTCGCCCTTCGGGCCGCCGAACAGCCGGTCGTCCCCGATCTGGCCGAACAGGTGGTCCGCGCCGCCACCGCCCACGACCTCGTCGTCGTCGGCTCCGGCGTAGACCACGTCGTTGCCGCCGCCCGAGCGGATCCGGTCCTCACCGGTCCCGCCGATCACGAGGTCGATCCCGCCGCCGCCGTCGACCATGTCAGCCCCCGGGCCCGCCTCGAGGTAGTCGTTGGCCCCGCGGCCGCGCAGTGTGTCGTCCCCGCCCTCCGCGTACATCTGGTCGGGCTCGGGGGTGCCGCGCAGGATGTCGCGCTCGTCGGTACCGACGAAGTTCTCCGCGGCGGCCACCGACGCAAGCGTGCAGATGGCCCCGAGTGCCAGGAGAGCTGTGACGGATCGCCTCACACGGCTTGTAACCGCCCGCTTGGCCGCATGTTGCGCCATGCTTTGGTGATGTCCGGGCTCGGCGTAGTTCTCACCCCCGCAGCCGGCGACGCGCTGGAGCGCACGCGGGCGGAGCGCGGGGAGGACCTGACGTTCGTGATCGGGAACGGGTGCTGCGACTCGACGGCGCCGTTTCTGTTCAGCGCCTATGTCGCCGGGCCGGGCGAGCGGCCGGTGGGAGAGGTCCGCGGCATCCCGGTCCTGCTCGACGCCGCGCTCGTTGATCTCTTCGCCGGCTACGAGGTCGTGATCGATGCTGGCCCGGACCCGGGCGGCGACTCCTTCTCGTGCGAGACCGAGCTGGGCGTGCGCTTCTCGATGGAGCGCGTCCCGCTGCCCGCCTAGGCGGGCTCGGCCTCGGCCTCGGCGAGCCGCACCGGTGCGGGCGTCAGCGCAGCTGCGGCGATCACCAGCACGAACGCGGCGATCCGGAGGGTGAGCGCCGCCGGATCGTCGGGCAGGGGCTCGCCGAACACGATCGGGCCGGAGGCGATCGTCGTGATGTTCGCGGCGGCGCTCGTGACCGCGATCACCGGCACGGCCTTGCCCACCTGGAGGCTGCGCGCGGAGACCGCGAGCCCGATCAGCGAGAGGGTCGCGATCGTCAGTGCGAGCGGGTGGAGCAGCACGGCGACCCCGTCGTCGCCGAGGTGGTCGCTGAGCGCCTTGATCGAGACGTCCGACGCGCCCCAGAGGAGCCCTGCGCTGATCGCGAGCGGGATCCCGTGCCGGTACCCGCCCCGGCCGACGAACGCGGCGCCGACGCCGAGTGCGGCGGCGATCCCGGCATAGAGCGTGAGCGTCGCCGTGTCGTAGGCGCTGTGTGCGCTGTCCGCACCCCCGTCGAGCGTCGCGGCCAGGAACGCGAGGCCGGCAGCGGTCAGCCCGACCCCGATCCACTCACGGCGGGTCACCTCGAGGCCGAACAGCCGGTCGGCGACCACCGTGAGCATGACGAGCCCGCCCGCGATGACCGACTGGACGAGCGAGATCGGCGCGAGCGCGGCCACGTGGAAGCCCCACGACGCGGTCGCGACGAGGATCCCGAGCGTGTACCACCGCGAGCGGAAGAGCGCGAGGGAGGTCCGCACCGGCCGGCGCGCCTCGACGGCCGGCGACTCCACCGCGCCGCGGTGCTTGTAGAGGAAGCCCACGACGGACGCGAACGCCGTCGCGAGCGCCAACAGCAGGCCGAGTTGGACCCCGACGGACATGGGCGGGGAAGGCTAGGGGGCCGGGGGACGGCGCCCGTCAGGCATCGTCGTAGCCGGGCTCGCCCGGCAGCAGGACCTGCGCGACGCCGCCGTCCACCAGGACGCGCGGCTCGACCGGCTGGACGCGCCGGGCGCGGGCGTGCTCGATCAGGTCCTCGACCGACGCGAACCCGGTGAGTTGCTCGAGGTGCTTGATCGTGGGGAAGACGAGCATCAGCTCGTCGCGCTCGCCGGCCGCCAGGGCGTCGGCTGGGCTGATCCAGCGCAGGTCGACGCACTCCTGGCCGTCGCACTTCGGCTGGGCGTCGGCGGGGGTGGGGGCGATGAAGAAGTGGGTGTCGAACCGGACCTTCACCTGCCGGGGGGTGATCCAGCGCGAGAACGGCACGAGCGTGGCGGGGTCGAGGTCGAGCGCCGCCTCCTCCTGCGCTTCGCGCGCGGCGGTCTCCGCCTCCGTTTCGCCCGCGTGGACGGCGCCGCCGGGGAACACCCAGGCTCCGCCCATGAACCGGGCGGCGGGGTTGCGCTGGACGAGCAGCAGCTCGAGGCCGTTTTCCGCGTCGCGAACCGGGATGACCGTGGACGCAGGCCGCGCCTCGGTCACCTCGCCCGTGTTCAGCTCCTCGCCGGGGGGCGGGCGGTCGATCCGCACGCGGCCACCCTATTAACCTTCGCGGCCGCGTGAGCGAGACGGCGACCCAACAGATGTGGATCTGCGAGTCCTGCGGGTTCATCTACGACCCCGCCGAGGGCGACCCCGACGGCGGGGTGCCGCCCGGGACGGCCTTCGAGGACATCCCGGACGACTGGTTCTGCCCCGTCTGCGGCGCGCGCAAGCGGGACTTCACGCCCTACGAGGCCTAGAGGCCTACCCCTCCTAGAGCCCGGGCCGCCTCACGGCGTACCCCGAGCCCGAGCGCATGTCCTTGTGCCAGCGGGTGCCGTCGCGCTCCCGGTCGGTCGTGTCGAACCGGAGGCCGGCCACCGTCAGGAACATGTGCCCGCCGTGCGCATAGACGGTCACCCACCGCCCGCGGCCCGGCTTGCCCCAACTGGTGAAGCCGCCCGAGGCGCGCGCGGGGCCGCGCAGCATTCCTGCGTGGTGGAGCACGTAGCTGACCGAGCCCGAGCAGTCATAGCCCGAGTCGTTCCAGCGGCCGTGCCCGCCGCCGTACTTGTACGGCTTCTTGGCGATCCGGTTGCCGGCGCGGATCAGGCGCTGGATCCTTCGCGGGGCGCGGTTCGAGATGTGCGCCAGGCCGGTGCTCGAGATCCAGGCGCGTGGGCGCGGACCATCGCCGCCCTGGTTCCCGCCGCCGCCCGGCTTGCCGCGGCGCAGCGCATGCTGGTCGGGGCGCGTCGCGACGCCGTTGACGCCTCGCCCGCGCGAGCGTTCCCAGCTCATCACCGCCGAGCGCGTCATCGGGCCGAAGGCGCCGTCCACGGCGGTCCCGTGGCCGACTCGACCGAGATGGCGCTGGAGGGAACGCACGTCACGGCCGCGGTATCCAACCCGAAGCGTGCGCGTCCCGAACCGGGCAGAGCGCCAGAGCGCTTTGCGGTCGGCCTTCGTCGCGACGCCGTTCACGCGGCGGTGGCGCCAGCGCTCCCAGTGCATCAGCGACTCGCGCGTTGCCGGTCCGAACGCCCCGTCGGGGACGGTCCGGAAACCGGCACGGGTGAGGCCGCGCTGGAGTGCCTTCACGAGCTCGCCGTGCGAGCCCTTCCTGAGGACCTTCCCCCGCTTCGCGTCCGCGTCGGCCGCTGGCAGCGTGGCGAAGGTCAGAACCCCGGCCAGGCCGAGTACGGCAAAACGATGCATTGACATACGTGTCGCACCTCTCTCTTTCCGGCGCCTGCGGGGTTAGCTGACGGGCTCGCGCTGAAAGAGCTGCGCTACGCGACGGTGGTGCCGCGATTCGCCCCAGGCCTTGCGGCCATTGGTTCCCCCGCTCTCCGACCGGCGGCGGCCGGAGATTCGGCAGATGGCTTACGAACGCGCGGCAGAGTAGCAGCCTCGTTTCGAAAAGGGTTCGGTTTCCAGGCATTATCCGCGCCGCGGGCCCTCGGCTATCGTGCGGGCGAATGCCGCCGCTCCCCCTGCTCGTCTTCGTCGTCGGGACGGGCTCTCTCGGGGCGGAGATCGCCGCCGTCCGCCTGCTGGCCCCTTACTTCGGGGCCTCGACCGTCGTGTGGGCGAACACGATCGGCGTGGTCCTGGTGGCGCTGTCGGTCGGATACTGGCTCGGCGGGCGCTGGGCCGACCGCAATCCGACGATGCGAGGGCTCTGCCTGGTCACCCTGACGGCGGCGGTGCTTCTCGCGGTGGTCCCGTTCGCGGCCGATCCGCTGCTCGATCTCGCGGTGGACGCGCTCGACGAGATATCGGCCGGCGCCTTCTTCGGCTCGTTGGTGGCCGTGCTCATCCTGGTGGCGATTCCGGTGATGCTGCTCGGCGCCGTGTCGCCCTGGGCGCTGCGGCTGGCCGTCGAGCGCGTCGAGCAGGCCGGGCAGGTGGCGGGGCGCCTGTACGCGCTCTCGACGGCCGGCAGTCTGTTCGGGACGCTCGTGTCGGCGCTGCTCCTGATCCCGCTCGTGGGCACGCGCCGCACGTTCCTCGTCTTCGCGCTCGCGATCGCCATCGTGGCCGTGTGGGGGCTGCGGCCCGTACACCGGTACGCACTCGCGCCGGTGGCGATCGCGGTGCTGATCGCGCTCCCGGTCGGCACGCTCAAGGCGAGCGACGACGGGCGTGTGATCTACGAGGCGGAGACCGAGTACCAGTACGCGCGTGTCGTCGAGCACGCGGACGGCAGCCGGGCGCTCGAGCTGAACGAGGGGCAGGCCCAGCACTCGATCTACGAGCCGGACGGGGTGCTGACGGGCGACGTCTGGGACGGCCACCTCGTGCTCCCGTTCACGGTGCTCGACCGGCCCCCCGAGCGGATCGCGATCCTGGGCAACGCGGCCGGCACGACGGCACGCGCGTACGAGGCGCTCTTCCCGGACACGCGCGTGGACGGCGTCGAGATCGACGGCGAGCTGTCGGAGATCGGCCGCCGGTTCTTCGACATGAACAACCCGAACCTCCACCTCTACCACGAGGACGCGCGGCCGTTCCTGCGCCGGATCGATGCCCGCTACGACGTGATCTCCGTGGACGCGTACCGCCAGCCGTACATCCCGTTCTACCTCGCGACCGAGGAGTTCTTCGAGCTCTGCCGTGACCGGCTCGCGGACGGCGGCGTGCTGATCGTGAACGCCGGCCACCCCGAGGGCCAGGACGACCTGGAGGAAGTCCTGAGCGCGACGATGGCGGAGGTGTTCCCCAACGTGATGCGCGACCCGATCGAGGACACGAACACGCTGATCGTGGCCAGCGAGGCGCCGGTATCGGCGGCGAACCTACGCCGCGCCGTGCCGTCGCTGCCGCGAGCGATTCGGCGGCTCGCGCTCGACGAGGCGGGACGCCTCGCGCCCCGGCTCGAGGGCGGTGACGTCTATACCGACGACAAGGCCCCGGTCGAGTGGCTGATCGACAAGTCGATCGTGGACTACGCCGCAGGCGACGAGGACTGACCGGGCCGGGTTAGGCTCGCTCCATGAGCGAGCGGTGGTTCACAGACGACGAGTTGAAGGAGATGTCGCGGCCCACGATGGACCGCGTCATCGAGGCGATCGACGCCGGCGACCTGGAGGGGGCAAAGCGCCTGTGCGAGGAGATGAAGCACGAGTGGCGCTTCCTGCACGACATGATGGTCGACGGCATCGCGGCCTCGATGACTTGGATCAAGAAGGAGCTCGGCGAGGACGCCGTCGGCGAGTCGCAGCGGTGGGCGATGGAGCGCTACTGGAAGCGAAGCGTCGAGGCGATCGACGCGCGCGAGCGCAAGGAGATCGTCCAGCTACTGGCCGCGACCTGGCGAGCGCATTCGACGAGCGGCGTCGGCCCGAACCCGGGCGCGTTCGAGGTCGAGGAGGACGACGAGAAGGTGACCTTCCGGATGAACCCGTGCGGCTCCGGGCAGCGGCTGTGGCGAAACGGCCGCTATCGGGGCGAGAACGCCCACGCCGTAATGGAGGAGGAACACGACTGGGCGTACAACCGCAAGGGGTTCCCGATCTACTGCACCCACTGCACGTTCATGAACGAGATGCTGCCGATCCAGTGGATCGGCTATCCGGTCTATCCGAGCAAGCCGCCGGGCGACTTCGACCACGACCCGTGCACTTGGTACTGGTACAAGGACCCGGCCGACATCCCGGACGAGCACTGGGAGCGGTACGGGCTCGCGCGTGAGCGCTGACGGCTCGCGACGCGCGATCGTCACAGGCGCCGGCGGCGGCCTCGGCCGGGCGATCGTGGCCGAGCTGGAGCAGGCCGGCTGGACCGTCGCCGGCTGCGACATCGAGGACTTCGACGTGCGCGACCGCGCCGCAGTTGAGACGGGCGTCGCGGGGCTGATCGCGGGCCTGGGCGGCTGCGACGCGGTCGTGGCGAACGCGGGCG